>KK211389.1:315456-359853 GCA_000622025.1 Lachnospiraceae bacterium AD3010
TGCTTCGATTTCCGGCTCTATCTCAGGCACCGGCGCTGCTTCTGGCTCCGGCACCGCTTCAATCTCCGGCTCTATCTCAGGTACCGGCGCAGCTTCAAGTTCCGGCACTGCTTCGATTTCCGGTTCAATCTCAGGCTCCGGCACTGCTTCGATTTCCGGCTCTATCTCAGGTACCGGTGCTGCTTCAGGCTCCGGCGCTGCTTCTATTTCCGGCTCCATCTCAGGTTCAGGCGCTGCCTCCGGCTCCGGCACTGCTTCGATTTCCGGTTCTATCTCAGGCACGGGTACTGGCTCGGGTTCTACTTCCGGCACCGCTTCAATTTCCGGCGCTGCTTCAATTTCCGGCGCTGCTTCAATCCCTTCACCGGGTGCAGGCGCACTCTTACCACCTGCAGCAATTAGCATAGCCTCGATCTCCTCGGTAGACATCATACGGCTGTGATTACTTACTACAGGTTCCGAAACACTTTCTGTACCGGTCACAGACTCTGAAACCGGCGTCATCTCCGGTTCAGGCACTGTTTCAGTTTTGGCTGCAGGCGCAGCAGATGGACCGAACACCTCCTCCAGCGAAGGCAGTCCGGCTTCAACATCTATATTAAGTTTCTTTTCAGATTCCTCTACCGATCTTAGTAGGGCGTCAAGATAACTCTCTTCCGTGCTGCTCATATCTGATTAGTTTATCACATATCTTTTTTATCTTCCACCACAGGATTTAATCCGACAGCGTAAGCCTGATTTCTACGCAGAAATATTTTTTAATATCCATTATAGCCCAAGGTCCCAATAGTATCAGGAGCGAAAATGACAAAAGAACGTTTGCATAGCCTGAAAAACACATAAAATACAAGCGAATTATACCACAAAACGACGAGTAAAAACCACGCGTATCTGTTCATCCTGCTGATAGCGTGCTATAATGCAGGGAAACTAGCATAGCGATCGAAAGAATAAAAAGACACAGTAAGATGGATACAGGATCAGACTTTACACACTTTGACGACGAAGGAAACGCAAGGATGGTCACGGTTGCGGAAAAGGATATCACCCGTCGGACGGCAACTGCGGGAGCCAGAGTTCTTGTGAACAGGGATACCTTTGAACTCATAAAAAGCGGCGGTATAAAAAAGGGTGATGTTTTAACGGTTGCCCAGATCGCAGGCATTATGGGAGCGAAACGCACACCGGAGCTTATCCCTATGTGTCATCCCGTGATAATAGACGGTGCAGATCTCCGCCTTCACCTCAATAAAAGGGACTGCTCCGTAGAAATAGAGGCCACGATTACCTGCACAGGAAGGACAGGGGTTGAGATGGAGGCAATAACCGCTGTTTCTGTTGCTGCAATGACGGTATACGATATGTGCAAGGCCGTCCAGCGTGATATTAAACTTACGGATATCCGCCTGCTTAAGAAAACCGGTGGAATACACGGAGATTATTATTCCCCTTCCGGCTGAAACCGGCATAGCGGCATATATCAAAAAAGCAGGGAAGATGCAGCTCCATTCCGCACATCCCTGCCTTTCAGGATTCAAAAAGACCCTGCAGGTCACTGACCTTTTATCAATAATTCAAGACTTTTTCCTTTTTTTACCTCTTTCTTAAAATAATCCCTGCACCTCTTAAATCTCTCAAAGGTGCTCTTTGCTTCGTCTTCATTGCTGTATGCTTTCCAGCTGCCTGTGCATTTCACTCCCCGGCAGGAATCTCTCATAAAGCATCTTACGTCCGACGGGGGATAGCCCAGAAAAAGGCCTATTTCATGGGGGAAATCCTTGTCATTCAGAAGGTGACTCACCAGCTGTACGAGACAGCAGTCCGGATCTCCGCAGCAATATCCCTTGCGGGACAGTATATCTTCTGCCTCAGGAAGGTCGAGGTCTGCTTTAAGCATTTCCGGACGGTAAATATAAACAAGGGTATATTTTTTGTTTTTTCTCACAGGCACGATCCTCAAGCCCTTTTTTGTAAGTTTATGATTTAATTCCCGGATTTCCCCCAGAATATTGTCACAGCATCCATATACTGTGAAAAGGCTTCCGGTCTTCATGCCTGCAAGTGTAGGAGAACAGTATTCTATGAGTAAATTTCTTATATTACAAACTCCTGCGTTGATCATTCTATGCGAGAGCCGCTCCAAGAGCTTTACAATTATTAACCGCCTCGTCATCAGGTGCATTATTGGCTATAACACTTTCCGTAACAAGGCTGATGCCTGCTGAGCTGCACCTGTCTTCCCAGTCACGCATCCACTGCCCGTCTCCCCAGCCGTATGACCCGAAAAGAGCAACCTTCTTCCCGGCAAGAGAGGCCTCAATACCAGTAAACATAGGGTCAAATTCCGATTCCTCCAGGACCTCGGCTCCCATCGCGGGACAGCCGAATGCTACCGAATCAAAGCCCGACAGCTTATCCTGTCCAAATTCCGAAGCGGTAAAAACATCTACAGCAGCCCCGGCTCCCCTGGCGCCCTCTGCTACCGCATCTGCCATTGCTTTAGTGTTTCCGGTTCCGCTCCAATAAACCACTGCTGTTTTATTCATTCTTTCCTCCTTGGTTAGATTTATCTAACCCATCAGCTTATTTTTTGCCCCGTTTTGCGGGGCATTATGAGTTTAGATATGTTTAATTTTGATTCGATATATTTAACTATCTGTCACAATATTACCACCGCTCTATTCAAATGTCAACAGCGATTTAAAAATATATCTGAATGCTTGACGGGCGCTGCCTCTTTATATAGTATAAAACCGTTGCACAACTATTGATGCGTAACATTCAGGCCGGAAAGGAAGGGTAATGGCTCCTAAGGTTAAATTCCAACGTGAAGAAATTGCAGCGGCAGCACTTCAGGTCCTTAGAAATAAGGGGGTAAGCGGTGTCACTTCCCGGGAGGTGGGAAATGAGCTCGGAGTTTCCTCCCGTCCTATCTTTACCTGGTATGATTCCATGGATGAGCTTATGGAAGACGTATATAAGCTTGCCAGGGAAAAATACAGGGAATATCTGGAAAACGGGCTTATGGAGGAAATCCCTTTTTTCGGTGTAGGCAAACAGTACCTTAAGTTTGCAAAAGATGAGCCTGAAATGTATAAGCTCTTATTTCTTGAGAAAGGTAGGAGCTCCCGGGGCTATGCCATGGAGTCCCTCAGTTTCTCGCAGGATCTGGTCAGAGAATCCTTAAGCAGGATATATAATATTGATGGAAAAACTGCCGACCGTTACTTCAGAAATCTCTGGTTTGTGGTTTTTGCCTTGGCTACATTAATAGTGACCGAGGACTGTCCCTATACGGAAAAGGAAATGCAGGAAACGCTGACGGAAATGAGTCTCGCCTTATGTAAGGCGTACAAGGAAATCCCCGGATTTCCGGATGGAAAGTACGATCGGGACAAAATTTTCAGTGAGCTTGTGAAAAAATAAGGATATGAAACGCTGCACAATCATCGGCGGTGCTGATATCGCCGATTATCAAAGGATCAGTGAATATATAAGGAATGACGACTATGTCATATATTGTGACAGCGGCCTGAAGCACCGCAGCGGATTAAAATCTGAGCCCTCCCTTATTGTGGGTGACTTTGATTCATACGAAAATCCCTGCCTTCAGACCGAAACTATAGTCCTTCCCACGGAAAAGGATGATACTGATACCCTTTTTGCCGTAAAAGAAGGGGTGCGCCGCGGATTTGAGGATTTTCTGCTTCTGGGGGTGACCGGCGGAAGGCTTGATCATACCCTGGGTAATGTATATATCCTCCTTTATCTTGATTCCCTTGGGAAAAGCGCTCTTCTTGTTGATGATCTTTCGGAAATGGAGATCGTTTCCTCCCTGACTAAGGAGATAAGCTGCGATTTCAGCTTCTTTTCCCTTATCAATATTATGGGAACTGCCCGTGGGATAACCATAAGAAATGCGAAATACCCTCTTAATGATGCCGAGATCAGCTGTGAATATCAGTACGGCATAAGTAATGAGGTGCTTCCGGGTAAAAAAGCCCTTGTCTCGGTTTCTGAGGGTAAGCTCCTTCTTATCAGAGTGTTTTAACAAAAGCTATGATTTGGATGATATGAAAAAATACCTTATTCTAATCACTATCGGAATCACAGGCGTGATACTCGCCTGGATCATAATATTCGGTCTCCGCTCCGGTGACAAACGCCTGCCGGTCTCCGCCAACAGCACTATCGTAATAGGCGGTGACGGCTCTCAGGAAAGCACAGCTATAAATGAAAGCGGGGTAAAGCCGCTCTCTACAGGAGAAGAAACCCTGACTCCTCCCATCGACGGTGAAGACAGGGAAAAGCTCTTAGAAAGGCTGGCATCCGTGGAAGGCTTAAGTCCCGGACCCGATACGGGTTATATCTTTGTGGGAGACAGCCGCTTCGTTAATATGAATTCCGTATGCGGTATTTCAAAAACCGATAATCTTTTTATGGTGGCAAAGGTCGGTGAAGGATACAGCTGGTTTAATGATACCGCTCTTTCCCAGATAAAGAGGATCATCTCCTCCGGCCTTTTCAATAAGTGGAAGCTTATCATCTGCCTTGGAATAAATGATCTTGGAAACTGCGATAAGTATGTGAAAAAATACGAGGACCTTAAAGCCGATTATGATATGGTCCTGGTATCCGTAAACCCCGTGGAGCATTACGGAAATCTTTCAAATGAAGGTATCGACAAGTTTAATTCAGCCTTAAAAACCCTGTCTCTTCCATACATTGATACCTTTGATCTCCTCCTATCTACCGGATATTCCACATCAGACGGACTTCATTATAAGGAGGATACAACGAAAAAAATATATAACGGGATCCTCCTGGGACTTGAGGACATATCCCCCGGAACACTGAAGCCCCAGTCGGACGGGATACTGAGTGATGCCGCTTTAAGTAAGAAAAACAGCATACAAAACGATATCATCGCCCAGAATAAATATGTTAAAAAAGAAAGTAATCCCGAATCGATCATGGATCAAGAAATGCTTGATGAATTCTTAAAAACCCTTGATGAATCCGGAGAGGACAAAACCGGTACCACAGAGATACAGGAAGCATCCGAAGCTGAAAGTACCG
Organism: Lachnospiraceae bacterium AD3010; assembly: GCA_000622025.1. Taxonomy (GTDB): domain Bacteria; phylum Bacillota; class Clostridia; order Lachnospirales; family Lachnospiraceae; genus NK4A144. The sequence continues at coordinate 320,536 of KK211389.1, forward strand.
AAGCATCGACGGAAGAAGTTCAGGAGGATACAGAGGAAGAAAAGCAGGAAACGGAAAGCGCTGAAGAAAACAGCAATAATGAAGAAGAGGAACAGCGGCTGGAAGAAGAGCGTCGGGAGGAAGAAGAACGACGTGCCGAAGAGGAACGTCTCGAAGAAGAACGACGCCGTGAAGAAGAAGAAAAACGCCGCGAAGAAGAGGAGCAGGCAGCAGAGGAGCAGGAGGAGTAAAAGCTTATGGAAAAAACAGCTATTATACTGTCAACCCTTTTTTTGACTGCTTCAGCTCTTTCCGGCTGCAGCATAGATTCGGGTAATACGGATAGGATTAAGACAGAGGACTCTTCTTTGGAAAGCACAAGTGAGCTTAAATGGTGGCAGAAAATAAATGCATACGAGATATATGTGAACAGCTTTCAGGATTCCGACGGTGACGGTTACGGTGACCTGAACGGCATCCGTTCAAGGCTTGATCACCTTGCAGATCTTGGTGTGGGTGCTATATGGCTTACACCGGTCTATGATTCCCCAATGGAGGATAACGGATACGACGTAGCTGATTATTACAGCATTAACACCCGTTACGGAACCATGGAAGATATGGACGCTCTCATAAGGGAAGCTGACAAAAAGGGCATAAAGGTGGTGATGGACCTTGTATTTAACCACACCTCCGACAGAAGCGAATGGTTTAAGCGTTCCTCTGAAAGCAGGGACAACGAATACAGTGACTGGTACATCTGGCGGGATCCTAAAGCAGACGGGAGCGAGCCCAATAACTGGAGAAGTATCTTCGGAGGCTCAGCCTGGACCTGGAATGAGAATAGAAAGCAGTACTACCTCCACACCTTTGCTTCCTCCCAACCGGATCTGAACTGGGAAAATCCAAAGGTCAGGGATGCCCTTTATGATGTGGCAAATTTCTGGCTAGATAAGGGCGCAGGGGGCTTCCGTATGGATGCCATTCCCTACATCAAAAAGCCCTCCGACTTTTCCGACGGACCTGCAGATGATTCAGAGGGAAGATGTGACATTCACATGATGACGGCTAATACCGATGGGATCCTTGACTTTTTAAGGGAGTTCAAGGAGAAGGTTTGCGCAGGAAAGGATATCTTCACCGTTGGAGAAGCTAACGGGGTTTCACCGGATGACCTTAAATACTGGGTTGGTGAAAATGGCGTTTTTGATATGATATTCGAATTCAGCCATATGAATCTCGATTTTGAAGGATCTGAAACCTGGTGTAAGGCAGGAAGCTTCGAGCTTTCCGATCTGAAAAAAGCATTGACCGAAAGCCAGATCGCTACCGCTTCAAACGGCTGGTATCCGATCTATTTTGAAAACCACGATAAGCCCCGTTCAATCGATCATTTCTTCCCAGAGGGGTCAGACCCCGTACTTGCCGGAAAGGCTCTTGGAACAGTTCTTCTTTCCCTTAGGGGAACACCCTTTATCTATCAGGGTGAGGAGCTTGGTCTTACAAATGTGTCCTGGGACTCAATAGATGACTATAATGACCTGAACTCAAAAAGCCAGTATAACATTGCGATAAAAGAGGGCTTTTCAGAAGAAGAGGCTCTGAGCTTTGTTCACCGCTTCAGCCGTGACAATGCCCGTACACCCATGCAATGGGACAGTAGCATAAACTCCGGATTTACAACCGGTACTCCCTGGCTTCCCCTAAACGAAAATTATAAAGAGGTGAATGCCGAAAATGAAAATAAGGACACTTCCTCCGTACTCTCCTGGTACCGGAGGCTCTCGGACTTCCGTAAGGGAAATGATATTCTGCTGAAAGGGGAATATAATGAACTCCTTAATGAAAATAAGGATATCTATGCCTTTGAACGAAAAGACACTTCCGGAAGACTTGTGATCCTGGTGAATTTCAGTAATAAAGATGCAGGCTTTGATCCTGCGGAAGCCGGTGTTACAGATAACGAAAAGAAGATACTCTTTTCAAGCTACGGAGACAATGAAGGGGAAAAGGCCGGCTCTATAAAAAGCCTGCGGCCTCTGGAGGCTGTTATCATCGGGGAGTAAGATTCTTCGGGCTTCGCCCTCAGAATGACAGTGCTCATTTCACCCGCTCATATTCGTAGAGTCTCAGGTTTTCATCAAAGGATACCTCCTTAAAATCGTCTCCCATTATGTCCGTATAGACCCGTGGAGTACCCTTCATTACCTGATAAATGTAGATATGGTCAGCGGCTTTGATCCGTTCTTCAATGTCGCTGTCCTCATTTGATACCACATAAACGTCCCTGCCACTTCCTCCGTACTCCAGGTAATATTCTTCAAAGCCGTCGGCATTTGCCCTGTTGGCGTTTATGGCTATCATAGTCTTTTCATCAAAAAGTCTGCCCTCCTCTTCTATCCGCTCCCTTACATTTCCGTAAGTATTGTCGTAGGGTGCAGACACCTCATCCTTTACATCTATGTAGTAATTTCCGCTTCCGAGATAGATAAGAAAGAACAGTATCACTACTCCATAGGAATAAAACGCACTTATCACATACTTTTTTGAAACCGCCTCAATGATCTCCTGCATTAGTACTGCCACAGACAGAAGGGCTGCAGGCAATACAGACAGGAAATACCTGTACACGAAAATCCCCCCGCTCACGTTAATATGTGCGCTGTATATATAGTCTCCTGTAATAAAGATAAGCGGCATAAAGGCAAAGGATAACCTTATAAAGCGCATATCAAGGTCCTTTGACCCTGAAAAAAAGCTGTCGATAAAAAGAAGCAGGGATACGATCATAGCAAGGAGCAGCAGGATAAAAACCGGCTCGTCATGACTTACGATATAGAAAAGAGCCTTTGGGATACTTGCAAAGGTCGGGGTCTTCGGCCAGAATTCATTCAGTACCATGGTATGTCTCACCATCATAAGGATAAACCAGGGGAAAAGAAGCCCTCCTCCGATAAGATAGGATATTATAAATATTCCCCTTATCTTTTTCCTGAGGAACAGGATAAGATCGGTGAAGAAAAGATAAACTATCATCAGGCAGCCGAAATAATGGGAATATGCAAGACCTGCCATCATTATTCCAAGCAGCACCACTTCCCCTAAGCTCTCATTTCCCATTGACCTTAAACGTCTGAAATAAAAAAGAAGGACCAGTCCCGTAAAGAGCATCCAGAAAGCATGGACACGGAAGGTAAGGCTGCATAGATGCATAAGTGCCGATGAAATGGTTAAAAGAAGGGCCATTAGAACTCCCGTGCTTTTGTCCCTGAAGCTTTCAGCAGCTTTTATCAGAACTATCAAAGAAAGAGTGGTCAGTATGACGGTAAGAAGCCTCATCCACCCCTCACCGTAGGGAACTATCCTGTACCAGAGCGCAGCGAGAAGGGGCCATAAGGGCAGATTCGTGACCTCGCTGGTAAGATAGTAATTTATGATATCACTCCAGGAATTTCTCTTTGCGATAAAGCCTATCTGACTCACTTCGTCCAGGGAAAAATACTGCCTTCCCATAAACCTCAGTGAAAAGACCGCCTGTATAAGGACAAGAGCGGCTGTGACAAGAAAATACCAGTGTAAAATACAAAAATCTCTTATTTTTTTTATCAATATATTCTCCGAAAAAACGGAAAAAGCTTACTGTCCCAAAAGCTCCCCCACGTTTTTCACTCCTATGATCTTTATATTATCAGCAGCACGGACATTCTTCAGTGAAGCCTGAGGGATAAAGATCTTTTCAAAGCCCAGTCTGGCGGCTTCATTGATCCTCTGCATGGTCTGTGTGACCGACCTCACCTCTCCGGAAAGACCCACCTCTCCGAAGGCAGCCACTTTCTGCCCCACGGGACGGTTCTTATAGGAGGATGCAATGGCGAGAACAATGGCGAGATCCAGGGCAGGCTCATTCACCCTTATTCCCCCTGCTATATTCACATATGCATCAAGTGAGGACAGCTTCATATTAAGGCGCTTTTCAAGCACCGCCATAAGAAGGTTCACCTTGTTTATATCTGTTCCGCTGGCCTGACGCCTGGGGAAGCCGAAGGCGGTCTCACAGACAAGCGCCTGTATCTCTATCAAAAGAGGTCTGGTACCCTCCATACAGCAGCTGACAACGGACCCTCCCGCATTTTCCGGTCTGCCTGACAGCATGTATTCCGAGGGATTCTCTACCTCCTTCAATCCTCCCTCGTCCATTTCAAAGACACCGATCTCATCCGTGGAGCCGAAGCGGTTCTTAACACTCCGTAAGATCCTGTAGGCTCCTTTGGTGTCTCCCTCAAAGTAGAGGACCGTATCCACCATGTGCTCAAGCACTCGCGGACCGGCCACCGCTCCCTCCTTTGTGACATGCCCTATGATAAAGATACTGATGCCGAGATCCTTCGCAATACGGAGAAGCACCGCTGTGGTCTCCCTTATCTGCGAAACGCTTCCCGGCGCAGCACCCACACTCTCATTAAACATGGTCTGAATGGAATCAATGACCACAAACTCCGGTTTATACCCGTCGATAACATCACTTATTTCATCAAGATCCGTCTCCGACAGTATCTTAAGTGAGTCGCCGAACTCCCCTAAGCGTGCGGCCCTCATCTTTATCTGCTTTAAGGATTCTTCTCCGGATACGTACAGGATCTCATGCCCTGAAAGACTCAGATTCCTGCATAGCTGCAGAAGAAGAGTGGACTTCCCGATGCCGGGATCTCCCCCGACAAGCACCATTGATCCCCTCACTACTCCGCCCCCGAGAACTCTGTCAAGCTCCGGAAAGCCGCTTAAGATCCTGTTTTCATCACTACCCTCTATGCTGCTTATGGGAAGGGGCTTTTTTCTGTTTCCCTGCTTTAATTTTGCAGAGATAGCCGCCGACGGTGAACCGGTCTTTATTTCCGGCTTTATGCTTTCCTCAACAAAGCTGTTCCATTCGTGGCAGGAGGGACAGTTTCCCACCCACTTTACCGACTCATAGCCGCAGTTCTGACAGACAAAGACGGTCTTTTTTTTCTGCCCCGATGCCATATCAGGCCTTCTTCACCTCCACAGGAACAAGCTCCCCGGAGAGCTCCACACTTACGGAAAGCTTTCCTCCCAGATTGGTCTTCATCTTACCGACACTCTCTTTATTTACGAAAACCTCATATTCCGTATCGTCAGCAAGTCCCAGAGTAATCTGGGCGTCGTTATTTCCCTCCACGTCGAAGGAAACCCCGTCACCGGTTTCCCGGAAGTGATTCACACTGGTTCCAGGAACGGACTCATAAACAAATATGCCGTTTCTCTCAAGCCTTGTGATCTCATTATAGGTCTTTACCTTGTAGAGATCTCCGCCATGGGGAAAATCCTCCTTCTTTGCCTTTGCAGACAGGGTGTGGTCCCCGAAGCTTAAGTTTCCGTTGTCCTCACTTATGATGAGATCCTTTACTGCTGCCATTTTCTGTAGTTTCCACTCCTTTCTTTAATCTGGTATTACTTTGCCTTTACCGTATTAAATATGATATTTCCATCCTTTAGCTCTGCCTTCACCGTGTCGCCTTCGGCACATTCGCCTTTCAGCAGAACCTCGGAAAGAGGATCCTCTATCATATTCTGTATCGCTCTCTTTAAGGGTCTGGCACCGAACTTCTTGTCTGCACCCTTCTCGATAACAAAGCTCTTTACCTTATCGGTTATCTTTAAGGTGATGCCCATATTGTCCTTAGCTCTCTTTATGAGATCACGGCTTAAAAGAGTCACGATATCCTTCATATCCTTATCGTTCAGCTTCCTGAATACAACGATCTCGTCAATACGATTGATGAATTCCGGCTTAAAGATCCTCTTCACTTCATCCATGACTCCGTTCTTCATTTCCTTGAAAAGATCTTCTTCCTTTTCCCCGGAATTGAAGCCAAGCCGCTTCGGCTCCACTATTGACTGTGCGCCGGCATTGCTGGTCATAATGATGACGGCGTTTTTAAAGCTCACCTTTCTTCCCTTGGAATCGGTAATGTGTCCGTCGTCAAGAACCTGTAATAGTACGTTAAAAACATCCGGATGGGCCTTTTCTATCTCATCAAAAAGAACAACGGAAAAAGGATGTCTTCTTATCTTTTCTGCCAGCTGTCCTCCCTCTTCATGCCCGACATAGCCCGGAGGGGAGCCTATCATCTTCGCTACGGAATGGGGCTCCATGAATTCTGACATATCAACCCTTATCATGTCCTGATCCGAGCCGAAGAGAGTCTCCGCCAAGGCCTTACTGAGTTCCGTCTTTCCCACACCGGTGGGTCCAAGGAAAAGGAAGGATCCTATGGGACGGTTCGGGTCCTTTAGTCCCACTCTTCCTCTCCGTACCGCCTTTGCTATCTTTGTGACGGCCTCGTCCTGTCCGATTATCCGCTTATGGAGAGTTTCCTCAAGCCGCATAAGGCGCTGGTTTTCCTTTTCCGTAAGCTTTGTTACCGGGATCTTTGTCCACATATGGACAATTTCTGCTATATCCTCTTCCGTCAGAGCCTTTTTCTTTCCGGCCCCTTTTTCCTCTCTTTTTTTCTTAAGTCTCTCGAGCTTCTTCTTTAGCTTATCTTCTTCTTTCTTTATTACCGAGGCTCCTGCAAAATCGCCTTCCTTTATGGCCTCCTCCTTTTCCGAGGATCTTTCCTTTATCTTCGCGATAAGCTTTTCTTCCGAAGGATCTGTCTTAACCCCGGTAAGCTTCAGATGGCTGGCGGCCTCATCTATCAGGTCTATCGATTTGTCCGGCTGGAAACGGTCATTTATGAATCTTGCAGAAAGCCTTACTGCGGCCTCAACAGCTTCCTTAGGGATCTCTATGCCGTGATGCTCCTCATACTTATATTTTATACCCATGAGGATATCAACTGTCTCCTCCTCTGTGGGCTCCTCCACAGTTACAGGCTGGAATCTCCTTTCAAGCGCCGCATCCTTCTCTATATATTTTCTGTATTCATCAAGGGTTGTGGCACCGATAAGCTGTATCTCTCCTCTTGCCATTGAGGGCTTCAGGATATTGGAGGCGTCCAATGTCCCCTCGGCGCTTCCCGCACCTATAAGGGTGTGTATCTCATCCATAAAGATGATGATGTTTCCCGCGCTCTTTACTTCCGCGATCACCCTCTTTATCCTCTCCTCAAATTCACCTCTGTACTTACTTCCGGCCACCATTCCTGACATATCAAGGGATACCACCCTCTTTTCCAGAAGAGATTCCGGCACATTCCCCGCTGCGATCCTAACTGCCAGTCCCTCTGCTATGGCAGTCTTTCCCACACCCGGCTCCCCTACGAGACAGGGATTATTCTTTGTCCGGCGGCTTAATATCTGGATCACTCTCATGATCTCGTTTTCCCGTCCGATGACCGGGTCAAGGGAATCCTCGGCGGCAAGAGCCGTGAGATCCCTGGAATAGCTGTCAAGTGTGGGGGTGACGGAGGCTTTTCCGTTTCCTCCGCTGACCCTTAAGTCCTGTCTCATAAGGGCAGGATCTTCGCCTATCGCATCCAGGGTTTCCGCATAGATCTTTGGAAGCTGCGCCCCAAGTGTATTTAGGAGACGAACCGCTATATTGTCTCCCTCCCTTATAAGGCTTAGAAGTATATGCTCTGTTCCTACCGCACTGCTCTTAAAACGTTCTGCAGTTTCCTCGCTCATTTTCAGGACCTTTTCGGCCCTCGGGGTCAGTCCGTCCCCTTCCGACAGCATAACATCAGCTCCCGGCGCCACCAGCTGATCGATAAGCTCCAGTATCTGCTTTTCCTGTATCTTGTTTGCGGTAAGTACATAGAAAGCAACTCCTCCGCCTTCTCTTAAGAGCCCCGTGAGAAGATGCTCCGTTCCTACATAGTTAGCCTTAAACTCCGCCGCACACTCTCTTGCAAGGGTTATGACGTGTTCAGCCTTTTCCGTATATTTCATTTAGTACATCTCTTTCATTTCTTAACATCGAGGAATTCAAAATCAAAATCCTCGTCAAAATCAAAATCCGCCTCCCTCTTTTTCTTTTCAAGAGCGGAATTAGTCTTTTTGGGATTTAAGCCTGCGGTTATCTCCATATTCTCCCAGTCCACCTCAGGTTCGCTTTTTTGTACGGGGTGGGTAATACTCCTGTGCCGCACGGTACGGGAAGCAGCTACGGGCTCATCATCCTCTTCATCCTCGTAGTCATCTTCCTCTTCATCGTCCTCTTCCTCGTCATCGTAGTCGTCTTCAAACTCCTCCTCATCCTCCGGCTCTTCATCCAGAAGATAGGCTCTCTCTCCCCTTCCGATATTCTTTCTTTCCTTTGCCTTGGCTCTCTGCCTCATAGCCTCTTCTTCCGGGTCCTCTTCATCCTCACCGTAGTCATCATTCCTTCTGTTGATAAGGGTATTTACGAGAATGATTATCATTATCACAAGGACTATAAGAAGAACAATGATAATAAACAGCCTGGTCCTTGACAGCTTCTTATACTTGACAAGGGTCTGGGACTCTCCCTTCGGAATGTCCACATACCTCTGATAGGTCCCTCTTTCGATATCATAGAGATAAAATCCGAGATTCGCGCTCTCATCTATGGCATAGAGAAGACAGAACTCCTTTGGCTGCGCCTGGATAAGACCGGAGGCATTGGTATGGGCAATAGCGTCAAGTGCGACCATGGCATTGTCATCTTCGTCAGCTCCCTCACCGGATTGCTTTCCTTCATCCGTATCCATGGGAGAAGCGGCGTCACTGTTACTCTCTTCCTCACCTTCTCCGCTTCCCACATCTCCGGCACCGCCTGAACGTGCTGCCTCTCCTGCATTAAGATTCAGCTCCGCTGCGTAGGCCTTCACGCCGAAAAGAGATGCTTCCTTTTCGGGCTCTTTGCTGCCCTCCTCCGTGGAGTCTTCTTCCTCCGGGAGATCTTCCGGAAGAGACCAGGCAGTAGCAGTCTTGCTGCCCCATTGAAGCTTATGCTGTGTGAAACCGTCCGGTCCAACCACATTATCCCCGGGATCCAGAATAATGATGTACTTTCCGGGGGCGCCCTCTATCATTATCATATCGGACATCTTTGCATTCTCTGTGGTGTCACAGAGATAGAATTCTCCATGCCCTCCGTCCTTGTCCGTCAGGTAGGCAAGGTGTATGGTAAGTCCCTCTGCGCCTATGGTCGCACTCTTACTGGTCATATAGGCGAGACTTACCTGCTGTCCCTGATAATCAACGGTCTTTACAGCAAAGCCCTCCGGCACCTCACTTGCCGGGAAGGAAAGAGCGATATACTTTCCGTCAATATTCGTACCGATATCGCTGGGAACCACTTTTTCAAGCTCCGCCTGGGCAGCTTCTGCCATGGCGAGCGCTTCCTCTTCGCTGAGTTCTCCCTCTTCGCCGTTCTCTTCTCCGCCTTCTTCGCCGTTTTCTTCTCCGCCGTTCTCTTCTCCGGCCTCTTCCTCAGCCGCTGCCTCCTCCGCAAATACCAGAGCCGGCATTGAAGCTGTGACGAGCATAAACGCCAGTATTCCAAGTATTATGCTCTTCATCATTTTTTTCGCCTTCATCTTGTATTATCCTTTCAAAACAGTAATTTATCACAGAAACTGCTTAATTATCCTTTATCAGTCGTATCAGTTCATCCTTGTCATCCTGAGCAAAGCGACGCATATCCCACATCGAAGATGTGGGATGCCGCCCCGGCGAGGGGTTGCGAAGCAACAGGAAGGATCTTTCTCCCCGGTCTGTGAGAAGATTCTTCGGGCTGCGCCCTCAGAATGACACAGCCGGTTTCTCCGGCATTTTATCATATACCGGTATCTGGAATACACCGACGGAAACTGCCGAAGCGTCATTTTCGTATCCCCTGTAAACATTTTTCGCCTCGGAACTTGGAGCGTATACACTTGTCATATAAGCGTGATAAGCGGCACCGTCCTTAAAAAAGAATCTCTGCTTATAGAGCGTATCCTGCTTATGGAGACTGCTGTAGAAATACTGATCGGAAAGATGATCTATCCCTCCGTTAATGGACTTTGTCCTGGTATCCCATCCCTCTTTTTTGGCGCGTTCAAGACCGTTAACAACGGGATTGCTGCCATTGGCCCCGATATTGAAATAATTATAGTAGCCTGTATAGCCTGAATATGTTCCGTTAATAAGGTCATCTCCGGAAGCTCCGCCGTGCTCCTGCCTCATTCTGGCTGCCACAAGGTACGGATTGATGCTTCTTGATACCGAGCTGTTATACACAGTAGCGGAATAGGTACTTCCTTCCCCGGGAATATCCCCTGTCATGGACGTTCCGGACAAAATGTTTCTCACTCCCGCTTCACTGCTTCCCTCAGTATCGGTTCCCGACAGGAACATAAAGAATGCAGGATTCAATCTGCCGTCGGAATTCAGCATAAAATTTCTGGGGTCCATATAGTAGGCAACCTTCTGTCTCGGTGCGGAAACCCAGCTACCGGCGAGCTCAGCCTCATCTCCCATAGCGGAAAGGGATGCATTCCCTTCCGGAAAGGAATCCAGTGTGGTTTCCACATCTTCCGGTACATTCTCTGCGCTTGAACTGTCAAACCCGGTAATGGATGCTTTGCCGCTACTGCTGCCGGCGGATGTCACACTTATCTTTGTCTGCTCATCCACACAGTGATCAAAGCTGTAACCCGGTGCCGGATCATATGATTTGAATGTCCACATCGGATAAAGCTCATGTAGCGCAGCCAGAAGCTCTGTATAGCTTCCGCTGAAACCCTGATTCTTTAGGTCGTTTTCGAAATCATCCGTATTCAGATAATCATATCTCACATAACCCGAAGAAATGCTGTTCACCGGATTGAAGGATACATCAAACCAGTAGTAGCCTCCCTTTCTCTCATAGGCCACCGACTGCACCGTACATTCGGTACCAAAGGGAAGTACACAGACGGTTTCCTCCTGATCCCCGGGCACTTTCTTTATCTTCACTTCCTCAAAGGCAGTTTTGAATTTGCTGCCCGGAGGTATCTCCGAAGCAGATCTTCCGCTTCGCAGAAAATCGTATCTTAAATATCCGTTTATACTTAAGGAATTGGAGCTTACCCTGTACCACTTCATCCCGTCCCTACCGGTCAGCTCATCTACTATATCAAGCCTGATGCCCGGATTCAGTGTACGGATGATGTCCCCGTTAACAGCCTCACTTCTAAGCTGTATTCCGGTTCCGTCAGTAACACCGGATCTTTCCGACGCCTGACAAACTGTTCCGAGGCAAAGCGACAGTATCAACAATATTGAAAAAAATAAAGATAATCTGAAACCTCTAATCATCGTTTCTGAGGAACCTCTTTCTTCCTTCCTCCCCGATGGTGTAATCGGTTGAAACTCCGAATACATGCTCCTTCTTTTCCTCAAGAGCTTCCTTTTCCTTCCTCTTCTTCGCAGCCGCAACGGCTATCTTCGAGCAGGACTCGCAGTATCTTCCGGATGTAATGGGTTTTCCGCAGCCCTCGCACTGAAGGAAGGTTCTGGAATCCTCCCTTATCTCCAGCTTTTCCTCACGGAGCATATTCTTTATCTCCGACTCCTTGACTCCTGTGGCTCTGGCTACCATTCCAGAGGTAGCTCCGGGATTGATCTCCAGATAGTTCCTGACTACCCCATAATCATCATACATTAAATGACCGCACTTATCACAGCGGTATTCCCCGATACCCTTGTAGGTTAGGGGGCTGCCGCATTCTTCGCATTTTTCCGGAGTATGATAATCATGTAAGAATTTTTCTTCAAAAAAACTCATACTTCGTCTATAGCCTTTCCGATGTCCCTTCTGCAGTATTTATTCTCAAAATCCACCCAGGTAGTTGCTTCATATGCATTTGAACGGGCCCTGTGAAGATCCTCTCCCTTTGCTGTTATCCCGAGGACTCTTCCTCCGTTTGTGACTATCCCCTTTGTGCTCTTTTTTGTACCGGCGTGGAAACAGTAATATCCGTCCTTTCCGTCAAAGCTTTCAAGTCCTTTTATCACATGTCCTTTTGTGTACTTCACGGGATAGCCCTCAGATGCCAGTACTACACAGACAGCGGCATTATCCTCGAATTCAAGCCTGATCTTGCCAAGAGTGCCGTCAATGCAGGCTTCCATCACATCTATTATATCGTTCTTCATCCTGGGAAGCACCACCTGTGCCTCGGGATCTCCGAATCTCGCGTTATATTCCAGTACCTTCGGCCCCTCTGAGGTAAGCATCAGGCCGAAAAAGATCACTCCCTTAAACTCCCGTCCTTCTGCCTTCATGGCATCGACTGTTGGCTGGAAGATGGTTTTCTTGCAGATATCATTGATCTTTTTGGTGTAAAAGGGTGAGGGCGAAAAAGTACCCATTCCTCCGGTATTCAGACCCGTATCACCGTCTCCCGCCCTTTTATGGTCCTGAGCCGAGGACATGATCTTTATTGTCTTCCCGTCACAGAAGGTGAGTACCGATACCTCACGTCCCGTCATAAATTCCTCGATGACCATCTTATTCCCGGCGGTGCCGAATTTTTTGTCCAGCATTATCTCCTTCACACCGTTCCTGGCTTCATCAAGGGTATTGCAGATCAGAACCCCCTTTCCCAGAGCCAGTCCGTCCGCCTTCAGAACGATCGGGAACTTCACATTGTCAAGATAGGAAAGCGCAGATGCCGCATCGGTAAATACCTCATACGCGGCCGTGGGGATATCGTATTTTTTCATCAGTTCCTTACTGAAGGCCTTTGACCCCTCCAGTATGGCTGCCTTCTTTTCCGGACCGAAGGCTCTTATACCCGCTTCCTTAAATGCATCCACAAGACCCCCCACCAGAGGATCGTCCGGTCCCACTATGGCAAGATCTATGTCGTGCTTCTTTGCGAATTTGACCAGCCGGTCAAACTCCATAACCTTTATATCGGCACATTCAGCCAGGGCCGCTATACCGGCATTTCCGGGAGCGCAATACAGCTTATCACATCTGGGGCTTTTTTTCACAGCTTCGGCAATGGCATGTTCCCTGCCGCCTCCGCCTACAATAAGGATATTCATGACAATTCAACCTTTCCGTCCTTAACCTTTATCCTTCCTGATGCTATAAGGTTCACGGCCTCGGGAAGTATCTTCCACTCCGCCTCCTCCATGACCCTTTTCTGCAATGTTTCCGGTGTATCACCCTCTATAATATTTACCGCCCTCTGAAGGATTATGGGTCCGCTGTCGCAGCCCTCATCCACAAAATGAACCGTGGCTCCCGTGATCTTCACTCCCCTTTTCAATGCCTCTTCATGAACCTTCAGGCCGTAAAAGCCCTTCCCGCAGAAGGAGGGGATAAGGGAGGGATGTATGTTTATTATCCTGTTCTCATATTTTTTTACAAGAGCCGGAGGCAGTACCAGAAGGAATCCCGCCAGTACGATAAGATCCGCTTCCGACTGATCTATGCTTTCGATAAGTGCCTTTTCAAAATCCCGGGGGCTTTCAAAATCGCTTATCTTTATCACTTCCCGGGGTATCCCGGCTTTTTCTGCTCTGTCAAGTGCCTTTACCGCGCTTTTATTACTTATGACCTTTACGATCCCGGCATTCCTTACAGTCCCGTCCGCTATGGCATCTATCAGTGCTTGAAGGTTTGTTCCTCCCCCGCTTACAAGCACCGCGACCCTCAGCATAGCTTCACGCACCTTTCGTCGGACCTGACCGTTTCTCCCAGAATGTATGCCGTTTCTCCTGCATTATTAAGGATATTTACCGCCCTTTCGGCATCCTCCTGATTTAGCGCAGCAACCATACCGATACCCATATTGTAGGTATTATACATCATCTTTTCTTCAATATCTCCCTCAGTCATTATCATCTCGAATATGGAAGGAACGGGATATGATGACCTTTCTATCCTTGCGGCTATACCCTCCGGCAGCATCCTCGGGATATTTTCATAAAATCCTCCTCCCGTGATGTGGCTGCAGCCCTTTATCCTGATCCCTGCATTCTTCAGGGCTTTAAGGGCAGAGACATATATTTTTGTAGGTGTGAGAAGAGCCTCCCCGAGAGATGAGCCTAAGGAATCGAAATAGCGGTTAAGGCTTTTCTCATTCATCGGGAATATCTTTCTTACAAGGGAAAACCCGTTTGAATGTACTCCGCTGGAAGAAATGCCGACAAGGACATCTCCCGGAACTATTCCCTGGCCGTCAGTCATCTCGGCCCTGTCAGCGATGCCCACTGCAAAGCCTGCCAGATCATACTCATCCTCCGGGTAAAAGCCCGGCATTTCAGCGGTCTCACCGCCGATAAGAGCGGCTCCGCTCATTTCACAGCCTTCCGCGATACCCTTTACTATCTTTTCTATCTTTTCCGGATAATTCTTTCCGCAGGCAATGTAATCCAGAAAGAAAAGCGGCTCGCCTCCCGCACAGACTATATCATTTACACACATTGCAACACAGTCTATGCCAACGGTGTCATGCTTATCCAGAATAAATGCTATCTTAAGCTTTGTACCAACACCATCAGTACCGGAAAGCAGTGTCGGCTCCTTCATTCCGGAAAAGCCCTTTAATGAAAATGCGCCGGAAAAGCCTCCCAGTCCGCCGATAACCTCGGGTCTGAATGTCTTTTCCACATGCTTTTTTATAAGCTCCACGGAACGGTATCCCGCTTCGATATCCACCCCGGCACTTTTGTAGTCGTTCATCGATAATCCTTTCTTCAGGCCTTGGTTTTTCTACGCCTCCTGCGGTTTTCGCAAGTGATGATTCCGGATGGTTACCTTCCGGTCATTTTCAGCTTCTCGTCCTTTTTCTTTACTTCATCCCGCATCTTTTCGGAAAACTCCTTTAACCTTAAAAGAAGCTTCCCGTCATTTACAGCAAGTATTTTCGCCGCAAGGATACCCGCGTTTTTAGCCCCGTCTATGGCCACGGTGGCAACAGGGATCCCCGGCGGCATCTGCAGTATGGAATAAAGCGCATCCAGACCCGACAGGGACTTACTGTACATAGGTACCCCGATCACGGGAAGGGGAAATATCGCAGCGCACATTCCCGGCAGATGGGCAGCCATCCCGGCTCCTGCGATCACTACCTTTATCCCTCTTTTCTCCGCGCCTTTTG
Source organism: Lachnospiraceae bacterium AD3010 (assembly GCA_000622025.1). Classification (GTDB taxonomy): domain Bacteria; phylum Bacillota; class Clostridia; order Lachnospirales; family Lachnospiraceae; genus NK4A144. The sequence goes on from KK211389.1 coordinate 335,589, forward strand.
CCCATTCAAAGAACTCTTCAGGCTCCCTGTGGGCGGAGATGATGTTCATTTCATATTCTATCCCGAGTTCGTCCAATACGTCCGCTGCCTTGTTCATTACCGGCAGATCCGAATCAGAACCCATCACTATCGCTATTTCCGGCATATCCTCTTTTCCCCTGTCATTCATTGAAAAAGCGGCCAGTAACCGCTTTTCGAACTTTCATTTTATCATGTCATGGAAGAAAATGAAAGCGGAGCGTTCAGTTCCTCAGTACCATCGAGCACGAATAAGCCATTCTCTATCACTGGGTATTCATTCCCTTCGTCATCCACAGCTACTATTGATCCCAGCTCGTCATAGGGTATTGTCACATCCGTATGACATTCATAATACCTGAAGGATCCATCCGTCTTTCTTTTCTCCGTAAGCTCATTGTCCCTCGAGATGATCTCCCGTCCGTCGGGATTGAAGACCGGGACATCCTCTTCACGGCTGTAGCAGGTATCCCCAAAGGCAAAATGAGGTCCGGTCTTTTCGGCTATAAGTATCTCAAGCTTTGAAAAAATACCGTATTTCTTTGCCATGGCATAGGCAGTGGTATTTGTTCCTATGGCAAATTCCCCCACCGGCAGGGTCTCATGATTATGCAGTATGTTCTCCTTTATATACTCCCTGTTTTCCTCTTTGGTGGCAAAGTTCGTGCAGCTATAATCTGTTATAAAGCCGTCTTGAACCCTGATCTCCAGATTCTCGTATCTTAATCCGAAAAGATATACCTCCGACACAAAAAGGATCCCATCCGTTCTGGGAAGGGAGGGGGAAGTAAACACCTCTCCGAGAGGTATATTTACATCCGCAACACAGTTTTCAAAGACCGTCTCTTTCCCCGGATCCTTAAGTGGATGCAGGGAAACCCTGATATCCGTCCTGTTGCCGTTTCTTCCCCTTACACGTACATAACGCCCTTTTTCCAGCGCCAGTATAAGCTTCTGCTGTATATCCCTGTACTTTTCGTAATCAAGGGTATTCACCCTTACGGTTTCATCAAAAATCTCTCTGAAATCGGGACCTATCTTCGGAACCGGGAAAGAAATAATGGTAAATGAACGTTCATCCCCGGGCATATAGCGGTTAACTATCTTTCCCATTTCTGCGGAAAGCTTCAGCATTATATTCTGCTGTGCCCTTGTTTCCTTCAGGACTTCCTTTTTTATAACCGGAGAAAAGGGTTCATCCCCGAAGGTCTCAAGGACCGCTGGTCCCGCAAAGACCCCCGAGAGCTCCTTATATTCCTCGTATGCTTTTTCGATGATCTCAAGCTTCCTCTCACAGAAAGCTCTGTCCACAAAAACAGCCTTATCATTTCTATGATCAAATTCCATCTGCTTATTTGACACGGCTCCGCTGTAGCCGACCCTTGCGGATGAATTCCTGTTCGCACTGTATAGGGCGTGCCTCATAAATACTGTTTTCAAGCCCATTTTCTCAAAGTTGATAACGGCTGCCCTTATGACTCTTTCAAAGCCCAAACTGTACCTTATACATACGGTCTTTTTCCTTGAAAGATCTTTATTTGTAACTTCAAAGCCCTTTCTGAAGCCCTCTGTAAAGGTATCTGCCAGAGCTTTTATCTTTTCCTCGCTAAGGGATGACAGATACCTTGAGATCTCCCTTGTGTCATCATCAATATACTCTCCGAAATCGTCAAGATATGATGGATCCGAAAGATCCGACTCCATTATGAGACGCAGTGCAAAATCATTGGAGGGATCTATCTGTGCCCTGACCCTTTCCGTTACGGCATACTCCATATAGTCGAAAACAAAGCTCTTTATGATATTCCTTAAGGTCTCCGTATCAGCTGTACCCTGTTCCTCTTCTTCGGCAAGAAAGAAGCCGTAGATCTCCAGAAACAGCTCAAGAAGGATCACTTCATCAAAAAGCCGCTTTTCCGCCCTGAAGGGAATGACAGCAAGACTCTGATAGGCCACAAAGGAAAGAAGCTGCCCTATCCCGTCACCTAAGGAGCGGACTGCAAAAGCCGGATCAAAATAGCTTTCCTCATATCTGCCCGGAAGCGTAGCCTCATAAGAGGGATTCCGGAAAAAAAGCGCACCTCTCTTAAAATAGTCCTGAAAACTATCCTTTAGTCTGTTTTCATCAGGGATCTCCATTATACGTCCCATTGCCAGATCATATCGTTCTGTAAGATCAGACAACTGTAAATCCGACATAGATCACACCTCCCCAAAGAACAAGTGTAAAAACAGAAAGGAATGTGCCAAGCCTTGGAAAGAGCCTGAAGGTCTCCTTTTCCACAAGGCTCACTATCCCGATTATGACACCTGCAAAGCTGAAAAGACAGGACAGGAAGCCCACTGCACCGAGCCTGGCATCTGCATTACCTCCGGCCTTCAGTACAACGGACAAACACACAAGAAATGAAACAAGGGAGATCACGCCGCTGATAAGCGACGCAATGCCCTTATATGAGGTCTTCTTACTGGTAAAAAGATACTTTCTGCTAAAGAACATCAAAAGATTATCCTGGATTTCCCGGAGATCAGCTTTCCTCCGGAAATAAGAAGCAGTATCCCGCTTACAAGTCCCACGACTAAGAGCAGCACTCCGATAATGATATTCACTGCCCCGGAAAATCTCATGCTCCTGTAGATATGTTCATTATTTTCCATTTGATACCCTTTCCTAAAATTTCTTCATTATAGATAAGATTCTTCGCTTCGCTCAGAATGACATTAAGCGCTCAGAAAGACATTTAGCGCTCAGAATGTCATTTAGCGCTCAGAATGTCATCGGTTCGCGCCGTATTTACGATAATAATCGTCTATGGCTTCCTTAAGCTTATCGTTTATGATCCTCTGTCCCTTTACCTCGTGGCTTAGGAGGTATTCCGTAACCTCCGACATTTTCACTATTGCCGTGGTCTTCATCCCGTACTTTTCCGAGATCTCAGTAAGAGCCGACTTTTCGCCCTCTCCTCTTTCCTCTCTGTCAACGGAAACACACAGTCCCAGAACGGTAATATCCCCCTGTGCCTTTATTATGGGCAGGGTCTCTCTTATGGAGGTTCCCGCTGTGGTAACATCCTCGATTATCACTACCCTGTCTTTGTCTCCCACTGGACCGCCAAGGAGTATTCCCTTATCCCCGTGATCCTTTATTTCCTTACGGTTTGAAGCATACCTGATCTCGCGGCCGTAGAGCTCACTAAATGCTATCACAGTGGCTGTTGAAAGAGGGATTCCCTTGTAGGCCGGACCGAAAAGTACATCAAAGTCATCACCGAAGGCATCATGTATGGTCTTTGCATAGTACTCACCCAGCCTTTTCAGCTGTGCACCAGTCCTGTAAAAACCCGTGTTTATAAAAAAGGGTGTGTTCCTTCCGCTCTTTGTAACGAAGTCCCCGAATTTAAGAACCTCGCAGTCCAGCATAAACTCTATGAATTCTTCCTTATAAGCTTCCATTTATGTCCTCCACCATATCCTTTACTGCTTCTCTCGCCGCCTCCGCGTAGCTTAAACCGTCAAACCTGCTGCTATAGGGCTCCTTCGTATAGGCAGCTATAATACCTCTTGATGAATTAACTATGGCTCCCAGACCGTCCTCGTTGAAAAATCCCTTTAAGTCCTCTGCCTTTCCGCCCTGGGCTCCGTATCCCGGTACCAGTATGAAAGCGTGAGGCATTATCTTCCGGAGGGTCTGTCCCATTTCGGGATAGGTGGCTCCAACCACCGCTCCAACATTGGAGTAGCTGCCCTCCATTGAAGAGGCTCCCCATTTTTCAACCTGCTCTGCAACGATCTCATAAAGAGGCTTTCCATCCAGAGCCCTGTCCTGGAATTCTCCGGAGGATTTATTGCTTGTCTTTACGAGGACAAAGATCCCTGCATCGCTTTTACTGCATACATCGATGAAGGGCTGTACCCCGTCGCTGCCAAGATACGGATTCACTGTGCAGAAATCCTCATCAAAGGGACGGAATAGCTTTGACCCGATCTCTATTTCCCCGATATGGGCCTTTGCGTAAGACAGTGAGGTATTTCCGATGTCGCCTCTCTTTACGTCTCCTATGACTAAAAGGCCTTTTTCATGACAGTAATCCACGGTATCCTTAAAGGCTTTTAAGCCGGGGATGCCGAACTGCTCATACATTGCGATCTGTGGTTTTACAGCGGGAATGAGGTCATATACCGCATCCACTATTCCCTTATTAAACCTTAGGATCGCTTCTCCGGCGCCCTCCGGGGTCTCCCCGAATTCCTTAAAGGCCTCCTTCTTTATATGCTCCGGAACAAAGGACAGGTTCGGATCCAGTCCGACACAGACCGGCGCCTTTGTCTTCTCGATCTTTTGTATCAGCTTTTGTATCAAGTTCTTTTCCTCCGTTTGATGGTTTATCAGATCCTTCGCTCCGCTCAGGATGACATTTGATATCTCCGCTCAGGATGTCACGGTGCTCACCGAGTTTTCAAAAATTTATATTCCCTCTTTGCCGCCTCGTCATCGGGGTAGCTCTTCAGGTAGCTTTCCATAAGTACCGCTGCCTTCTTAAAGTCGGAGAGGTATTCATAAGCCACTATCTGATTGAATAAAAGGGACTGTATGATCTCGCTGTCCCCCTGTTTTAATCCCGTTTCAAAGGACTGAAGGGCATCGGCATAGTTTCCGGTATCCATTTCACAGAGACCCAGCTGGTTATAGATCTCCACATTTCCCTGATTGTCCTCCAGATAGGTCTTATACAGTGAAGCTGCGTATGATTTATCTCCGAGAGCCTCGTAGGTCTTTCCGAGCCAGAGGATCAGCTCCGGATCGGACCCGTCTCCCCTCGCGGCCTCCAGCCTGTCCTTGGCCTCATCATATTCGCCCATAAAGTAATTTAGCTTTCCCTTCTGGAAATCATTTATCTTTGTGAGCTCCATGGCGCTTTTCAGGAAGCTCCCGGCTTCATCGGAGGCCCCTGCATTTACGAGGCACTCATAGATATCAATGTAGAGATCCGGGTCATCCTTTTTATACGAAACGGCGGAATTAAAGTCCCTGACCGCCATATCGACCTCATTTAATGCAAGCTCCGCTTTTCCCCGGAGGAAAAAGGCATCCGGGTCATCCTGCCTTAAGTTTATAATGGAGGTACAGGTTTCTTTTGAAGCGGAGGGATCACCGCTTCTGAATTCGGCTACGGCAAGATAAAAGGCCGTGTCAAATTCCAGTCCCCCTATACGGCCGTCAGACTCGCTCAGAGAAGCCTTGAGAGCAGATACCGCATTTTTGTAATCGGCCTTGCCCATATAGGCTATGCCCCTGCCCCTGTATGCCTCCTGCAGGTTTTCGTGCTCCTTCTCCGCGGCATCAAAAAACTGCAGCGCCGCATCATATTCCTTCTCGGAAACCGCCTGATATCCCAGAAGATTATTGTCCTTTACCGTGACATCATTGCAGCCCGTGAGAAGGATAAGCCCCACAAACGAAGCTAAAGTGAAGGCTATTATTTTTGAATCGCTTCCCGGTTTATTCAAATTCTGTATATGCGGTAACAGTTCTTTCCCGCTTCCTTTGCTTCATAAAGTGCTTTGTCCGCGGCCTTAAAAAGACTTTCATAGTCCACGCCGTCTCTGGCAAAATAGGAAATCCCTATACTGCAGCTTATCCCCACGGTCTTTCCCCTGTCGGTGAAATCCCTCTTTATGGCATTATTAAGCTTCTTTGCCCTTTCTTCCGCGATGTTCCTTGTGGTGTTCCTCATAAACACCATAAATTCGTCTCCTCCCATACGTCCGACATAATCAGACTCCCGGAAGGTCTCTCTTATACACCCGGCAACAAATTTTATGACCCGGTCTCCGAAATCGTGACCCAGCGTATCATTTACGTTTTTGAAATTATCCGTATCTATCATCATCATGGCGTGGCAGGAATTAACATCTCCACCCGCCAGAAACTTCTCAATCCTGGACTGCATCGCGGTCTTATTTAAGAGTCCGGTCATACCGTCCCTTAAAGCCTTCTCCACAAGCTCCTCGGTCCTCTTCTTTTCCTCGGTGATATCCTTTGCCGAGCCGATGACCCTTATCACCCTTTCCTGCTTATCCGTGAAGCTTGCATAGCTCATTCTGAACCATACATAATCCCTGCCATCCTTCGCCTTTATCCTGTATTCCACCGTGCCCTTTTTCACGCCCTTAAGGCACTCTTCAAAAAGCCCTGTGCAGGTATCAAGATCGTCCGGATGTATAACATCCCCCAGCCGTTTATTTGCCAGGAAATGCCTTATCACCCTGCGTCTCCCCTCCCTGTCCTTTTCGGAGGTCTCCATAATATCGCTGATCACATTATAGTCGTATTCCGTATTGTCAACGGCTTCCTCGATGAGCTTCAGCCTTTCGGTCTCCATAAAGAGCTGCTCAGTATTTCTCTGGAGCTCGGCCTGGATAAGCTTCTCATTGGTAACGTCATTAAGCACCACGAGAAATCTTTTCCTGCCCTCGCTGTCCGTATAGAGCCTGCCCTTATGATAGACCCAGACTATATCGTCCGTAAGCCCACGTACCCTGTAGGTAAGCTCCACGCTGTCAAAGAATGAAGTCTGGTTCGCTATCTGTTCCCTTACCATGGCTCTGTCAAATTTATAGACGAAGAGCTCGAAGCTGTTAAAAAAGTGCTCTCTGAAGCTCTTCTCCGAACAGCCGAAAATGTTTAATAAACCCTCACTTACATAGCCTATCTTCTCACTTTCGGCGTCATATTCCATGACTCCACCCGGTATATTGTCAAGCAGCATTGAAAGCATCTGTTTCGTGCTATTAAGCTCTGCTTCAAGGCTTTTCATTTTTTCATTCTCTGTATCGGCCATACAGAATAATTATAGCTTTTTTGTCCCTCTCTATCAAGACAGACCCTCCGGGCGTCCAGTGTCATTCACCGAGTGCTGAAAGCTTTTCCGCCATATCTGCTCCCGTCAGGGCTTCTATCACATTATCAAGATCCCCTTCCATTACCTTTTCCAGAGAATAAATGGTTAGTCCGATACGGTGATCCGTAAGCCTGGACTGAGGGAAATTATAGGTCCTTATCTTTTCAGAACGGTCACCGGTCCCGACCTGGGATTTCCTTAAATCCGCTTCCTCCGCATGGGCCTTTTCCTTATTCAGTTCATACAGTTTTGCCCTAAGCACCTTAAAGGCCTTTGCCTTATTCTTTATCTGTGATTTTTCATCCTGACAGGAAATGACTATCCCTGTCGGGAAATGTGTAAGCCTCACGGCAGAGTCCGTTGTGTTTACACACTGTCCTCCGTTTCCGGAAGCCCTGAACACATCTATACGGCAGTCATTCGGATCGATATTGACCTCTATTTCCGTAGCCTCCGGCATAATAGCAACCGTTACGGTGGAGGTATGTATCCTTCCTCCAGACTCCGTTTCCGGAACCCGCTGCACCCTGTGGACTCCGCTCTCATACTTCAGCTTTGAATAGGCTCCCTTCCCGTTAATCATAAAGCTTACAAATTTGAAGCCTCCGATGCCTGTATCCTCCACATCTGTGGTCTCTACCGAAAAGCCGTTTTTCTCCGCGTATTTTACATACATGCGGTACAGACTGTAGGCAAAAAGCGCAGCCTCCTCACCTCCGGCACCGGCTCTTATCTCCACGATCACGTTTCTGTCGTCATCATCATCCTTCGGGATCAGCTTTAACTTGAGCTCCCTTTCAAGTTCCGGACGCTTTTTCAGGGCATCATTCAGTTCCTCCTTTGCAAGAGCCTTAAGCTCCGGATCCTCCTCGGACTTTATCATTTCCTCGGAATCCGAAACAGCCCTCTCATTTGCCTCATATGCCCTGTATGCTTCAACCACGGGAGACAGTTTTCCCTGTTCCTTTAATAACTCCATGTAAAGCTTTGAATCCTCGCTTGTACCGGGGTTATTAAGTCTCTGTGTTATCTCCTCATACTTAAGTACCATTTCATTCAGCTTTTCAAACATTTCACTACTCTTTCGTTTCCGGAATAATCCTTAAATACCTCGATATACTTATACCCTTCTTCCCTGAGGATAGCTGCTACATCCTTTCCTTCATCATGCCCTGTCTCAAATATCAGGCTGCCTCCGCTATTTAAATGAGGCTTTGCCTCCTCTGCAATGCGTCTGTAAAAATCAAGTCCGTCCTCACCCCCGTCAAGGGCATTTAAGGGCTCAAAAAGCCTTACCTCCTCCATAAGCCCCCCGATCTCTTTACTCTTGATGTAGGGAGGATTGCAGAGGATATGATCAAAGACAGAGCTGATATTTCCGAACAGATCGCTTTTGATAAAGTTTACATCCGTGATACCAAGGGCCCGGGCATTTTCTCCGGCAAGATCAAGTGCGGCGTCGGAAATATCTGCCCCCGTTCCTTTAATATCGTTTTTATATTTCATCAGAGATAAAAGGATGCATCCGCTGCCGGTACACATATCAAGGACTTCCGATCCGTCCTGCACGATCTTTAAGGCTTCCTCCACCAAAAACTCCGTATCTATCCTGGGGATCAGTACATTCTCCGAAACCTGAAACCTTAACCCCATAAAGTCCGTACAGCGCGTGATAAGCTGCAGAGGGACATGCCTTTTTCTTTTTTCTATGGCTTCCCTATAGCGCTTTTCTTCTTCGCTTTTTAGCTCAGCTTCTTTTCCTTCCGTTAAAAGAAAGGTCCTGTCACAACCGGTTACAAACCTAAGCAGTAATTCACTGTCTATCTTATGTTCTTCTATTCCGGCTTCCGTAAGCACCCTGTCTCCGAATGCGGCAGCCTCACTATACGTCATTGCCGAAGTTTTCCTTAAGATACGTTTTCCAGTCAAATACCGCCTCAACAGATGCTATACCAACAAGGATCATTTCGTCATCCGGCTCCGCCGTGGTGAGCTTCTGCATCATTAGTCCCGGGGCGGAAAGTGAACGGACAAGAGGATTATTGCTCCGACCGGCAAGTCTTATAAACTCATATGCGACTCCTGCGATAAGCGGGATTAAAAGGATACGGAGAACAGCACGAAGTATCCTGCTTTTAAGGTCAATAAGGGAGAAAAACAGGATCGACACCACCATCACATAGAGTAAAAAGCTGGTTCCGCACCTCCTGTGCTCTCTGGAAGCCGCCCTGACATTTTCAAGATTAAGCTCATGGCCAGTTTCCAGGCAGTTTATGCATTTATGCTCGGCTCCGTGATAACGAAATACCCGCCTGATATCCTCCATTAGGGAAATGGCTTTTATGTATATCACAAAGATCACAAGCCTTATAATTCCCTCGATAAGGGCAAGAAGCTTTGTGGATACCACCCACTTTGAAAATACAAGCGACAGGTAATAGGGTATCACCATAAACAGTCCCAGCGAGAAAAATAAAGCCACTATTGTAACTGCCACCGATACGGCGCCCATTCCGCCCGTTTTCTCGGAGGCACTCATAATCTCTATATTATCTGCCTTCTTTTCCGTATCTACGGATGCTTTCTCTTCCTCCGGGATTTCAGCCTTTTTTTCGCCTTCTGTTTCCTCCGTAAAGAAATCAGCGGAAAAATTTATCGCCTTCATCCCAAGGACCAGAGAATCAATGAAGCCTGCGATCCCCCGTAGAATGGGTATCTTTGACACCGCTTCAGAGGGTATCACCCCTGAATACTTATCCTTTATCACGGCTATTTCCCCGTCGGGCTTCCTGACGGCCACGGCGTAATCATCCTTATTTCTCATCATTACGCCCTCCATAACAGCCTGTCCGCCTATTCCGGAATACTTTGCATTACAGTTTTTTTCCATTCATTTTTCCTCAAAAAAGAAGAAGCCGCCACCCATAAGGTGACGGCCAAAATCCTTAATCTTATCCCTTCATACCATACTTCTTATTGAACTTGTCAATCCTGCCGTCAGCACGGGTTGCCTTCTGCATTCCCGTATAGAAGGGATGACACTTGGAGCACACTTCAACTCTTATTTCCTGCTTTGTGGAGCCGGTCGTAAAAGTATTTCCGCAGTTACAAGTTACCTTTGCCTGATAATATTTAGGCTGAATTTCCTGATTCATGATACTCACCTTTCTTCATTGACCGTAGATTACCAACCCGCGATCCAAAATACAAACCGTTTTATAAACAGCCTGTAAAGGATAACATAGTCGGCAATAAATTGCAATACCCCCGTCAGGTCAGTATCATGTCATCCTGAGCGTCAGCGACGCATATCCCACATCGAAGATGTGGGATGCCGCCCCGGCGAGGTTTATCCCACATCGAAGATGTGGGATGCCACCCCGGCGAGGGGTTGCGAAGCAACAGGAAGGATCTTTCCCCCGTTAAAGAAGATTCTTCGCTTCGCTCAGAATGACACCGCCATAACAGCTCAGAGTGACACCGCCTGTGAATAGCATTCGTCGATAAGCTTAAGCTCTTCATCACTAAAATCCGTATTATCAAGTGCCTTTACGTTATCGAGTATCTGTCTGCTCTTTGACGCCCCAATAAGGGCACTGGTCACGGTTCCGTCCCGGAGTACCCATGCAAGTGCCATTTCCGGAAGTGTCTGACCCCGCTTCCCTGCAAGCTCATTAAGCCTTCTCACAGCTTTAAGCTTTTCCGGCGTGACGGAGCTTTCCTTAAGGAATCTCCCGTCCCTTCTTATCCTGCTGTCCTCAGGTATACCGTTCCGGTATTTTTCGCTTAAGAGTCCCTGTGCCAGCGGACTGAAAACTATTATTCCCTTTCCGAGCTTAGCGGACATATCCTTAAGACCGTTCTTTTCAATGGTCCTGTCGAATATGGAATAGCGGTTCTGGTTTATTATAAAAGGGCACTTATAATCATCCAGTATGGCTGCAGCCTTCTCTAAAGCAGGTCCGTCATAATTTGATAAGCCCACGTACAGAGCCTTTCCGGATCTGACAATATCGTTAAGGGCTCCCATGCTCTCCTCCAGGGGAGTTTCGGGATCCATTCTGTGGTGATAGAATATATCCACATAGTCAAGCCCCATCCTTTTTAAGGACTGGTCGAGGCTGGCAATAAGATGCTTTCTGCTGCCCCAGCTCCCGTAGGGGCCCTCCCACATATCATAGCCGGCCTTTGTGGTGATTATAATCTCATCACGGTAGCTGTACAGCTCTTCCTTAAGTATCCTTCCGAAATTGATCTCAGCATCACCGGGCTCCGGTCCGTAATTATTCGCAAGATCAAATAAGGTTATCCCGGAATCAAAGGCTGTAAAAAGGAGCTCCTTCATATTCTCCCGGTCAGCATTGCCTCCGAAATTATGCCATAAGCCGAAGGATATCCCGGGAAGCTTTAGCCCCGACTTACCGGAATTACGGTACTTCATATTGTCGTATCTTTTATTCTGTGCCTTGTACAAGCTGTCCGCTCTCCTCTTCTATAATGTTTCCTATCATTATCTTATTGTCCTCAGCTGTTTCTATCACTCTGTCCCTGTTTTCCAGGAATACCCTTACTATTTCGGGATCAAAGCTCTTTCCCGCACCCTCCTCTATGATGCCAAAGGCCGTGTCATAGCTCATGGGCTCCTTGTAGCTTCTCTTTGAAAGCAGGGCATCGAAAACATCGGAAACCGCCATTATACGCGCGGATAACGGGATCTCGGTTCCCTTTATTCCCGTAGGATACCCGGTTCCATCCCACTTCTCATGGTGATAGGCAGCTACATTCAGCGCCTCCCTAAGATATCCGGAATCGCCTGTAAGCTTAATCGCGCTTTCAATAATGTCCTTTCCGGCAGTGGTGTGCTTCTTCATTTCGGCAAATTCCTCGTCCGTAAGCCTTCCCGGCTTATTCAGAATGACATCCGACACCTGTATCTTCCCGACATCATGAAGAGGAGCCGCGTAGTTTACGGTCTTCACATACTCCTCATCATTCATAAGCTCGCTGTAGACACCCTTTTCCTTTAATAGCTCCATAATGAGCCTCACGTAGGCAGCAGTCTTCCGTATATGGTCACCCGTGCACTTATCCCTGCTCTCCACCAGATTTGCAAGAACGTATATTAGTCCGCTCTGCATAAACTCTATCTGATCGCTCTTCTCCTTAACCTCTTCCAGATATTTCACGGTATCGCTCAAGGTCTTAACGAGCACCTGATAGAGGTTTTCCAGCTCGTTTGCGGTGGAGATATCAAGAGCCTTCATCCTGTCCACGCTTACCTCAAGAGCCTGCTCGGAGTTATAGGCGAATTCACCTGAAGCATGTGTCATGGCTCCAACCGGATATGTCAGGTGATAATTAAAGAACCAGAGAGAAAGTACCAGCACAAGGATGAAGAAGCCTATAAACAGGGACAGTATCTTTGCAAGGAAGCTGATGCCGTTACTCACGATGTCCTTCATGCTGATATCGGCACAGGCATAGCAGACGCAGTTACCGTCCTTGTCATAGACCGGCTCATAATCCGAAAGAAGCCAGCCGTAACGGTCACTCACAACAACAGGATCCACCTGTCTCCCGTTCATAAGCTCCTTCTTAAAGGGCAGAAAATCCTTTTCATACGGAAGAAGCGTTCCTGCCTTCTCTCCCTCAAGTCCTTCCGTATCAAGGTCAAATACCACCTTGTATCCTTCCTCTGTCATCCTGTAGACATAGACAAACTTTATGCTTCCGGAACTATGCAGTATGCCCCTCAGCTTTTCTTCGGTTTCCAGATACTCCGGTGACGCATCTCCCATTTCGATGAATTCATCAACCTTTTCCGGATCTATGGATGCCGCAGCAAATTTAGCGGCATCGATACTCATCTCCTTATACTGCTCCATTGACTGGTTCCTGTAGAGGACAAAGCTTATGGCGGTGGTCGCCACCGTTATAAAGAGCATTATCAAACATACAAGGATGGATATCTCGCTCTTTAAGGAGAGCCCTCTGGTTCCCGTTCTCTTTACTTCATCTATCTCCTCATGACTAAGCGGTTTCTGCCGCCAGTCCGTAAGGCTTAAAAGCGAAGCTGTGTCCTTCGGCATCACCTTCAGAAGACCGTAGGTGCATACAACGGTGATTGCTTTATCAACCATGTCAAGCATAAAATCATAGGATATCTGTGAAACAAAGCCCTGCTCCGAAGGACCGAAGATAAACCAGGTAAGGATCGACCCCAGAACACCGCCTATCAATGCAAGAAAGGGGATAGTAAAAAGCGCTTTGAAAAAGCTCTTAAAATACCCCTTATCAGCAAAAAACGTCGCGGTAATGGCAATGAGTACGCTAATACCCGCATAGTACATATTAGTGAGATCTGCGGTGGAATTAATGATATTTGTGATATAACCCACAAAAATACCGGGCAGATACCCTCCGAGCACAGCCCCGAGAAGAGTTCCGATATTATCCACGTATAGGGGAAGACCGAAGAACTTTACAAGCCTGTTTACGGAAATATTGATGAAAACAAAAAGCAGGTAGACAAGGATAAGTTTCAGCTTATTCTTTTTCTTCCCGTCCATATTCGGATGGTTATCCATACTTTTAAGCCACCTCCAATTTAAGATTAGTGCGGGTCACTTATGCACATTATCATAACACATTCCCCTGGCAAATACTGAATACTTTTTTCATTGTAAGTCCCTGGATAACCGTGGTGAAAAATACTATAGCGTATGCGCAGCCAAGGATAACGTGATAATCATCTGCAGGAACAAAGCCCCTTGTACTCATGGCAAGGGCAATGGAAAGCCCTCCCCTTAAGCCTCCCCAGGTAAAGAGCAGGGAAAAACCGCTTTTTTTGTATCCGTCAGGCAGCTCTCCGATAAAGACGGTTCCGGTATATACACTTAAATACCGGGAGATAAAATTGATGAATACTGCAGCGACGGACAGTATCCCGACCATCGGCATCTGGAGTATGCGTACAAAGGAAAGACCGAGTATCACATATAATATCGAATTCAGGAGTACATCAAGGCTTTCCCAGAAGGAATCAAGCTCTTTTAGCTCTTCATCCTTATTTACCCTTTCCCTCACAGTTGAGAACAGCACTCCGTTTACCACACAGGCGATCGCACCGGAGCAGCCAAGAAGCTCACATAAGAAAAATGAAAGTGAGACCGACAGAAGGGAAGTGAATATCTTTCTCTGTGAATCCCCGGTATGGAAAAGGAGAAAAAGACAGACAGCACTGACAGCCGCTCCGATAAGGACGGCACCCAGTATCTCCCTGCACATAAGAAGAACAAAAGAACCGCTCTCCCCTGCAGCCACCATCCCGGAAAAGCATACAAAGAGTGCAACTCCCACCCCGTCATTAAGAAGAGACTCAGCCTCCATAAGGAAGCCTGTTTTTCTCGGAAGGCCGAACTTCTTAAGTATACTTGTGGCCGCAATGGGATCCGTAGGCGCTATGATGCTTCCGAACATAAGGCACATCGGAAGGGAAAAGCCCAGCTTCAGTGTAAGTGACAGGGCAAAGAACAACAGACCGTAGATACCTGCTCCAAGCAATGTGCATAAAAAGGCCAGGACAGATACGGATTTTGCATTCTTCCTGAAGTCATAGAGCTTAAGGTTTCTGGACCCTGCAAAAAGCATAAAGCAAAGAACACCCTTCATAAGGAACTTATTCAGGTCAAATACCTGAATGCTCTGCAGCACCTCCTTTATGGAGAGACCCCCGCTTCCTGCAAGTATAAGGGTGATGATGCCACCTGCCACAGCCGAAAAAAGCAGCAGTGATATTTCATATGTAAGGTGGGTCACCTTTTCATTGATAAAACCGATAATAACTATCAGAAAAAGCATCAGTGATGCAATAAACAAAAAATCATTCATACTGTTAAACCTCTGTGTTTTTGGATTGGTTCCGGTCTCTGTTTTGATCCTTAGAGCGTAAGGATATAGGTGTTGCAATGATCCCTGATCTCTGCATCCGGAAGCAGTTTTCTGATGATCTTATCTGAGTTTTCATTTGTTGCGATCACAAACCCCGGCACATCTTCCGGAAAAGCACCTCTTAGCCTCTCCTTAACATATGACATCATTTGGGCCGTATTCATATAATCATCCGGATTTTGGGTATACATAAAGGATATCTCAAAGCCCTCTTCCTTCTCGGAGTCGGAAACAAGGAGACAGCCGTCAATTGCATTATCTTTTATTATGACTGCACTGAGGGAAGGATCAAAGTCCCCATTAAGAAAATGATCATAGACCCTGTTTTTTTTCAGGATATTTGAGAATACCTTTTTCTGCTGCTCAGACGCTTCCTCCAGGGAAATGACATTCTTTCCGGTTTTGGTATCCTTTAGAAGCGGGCATCTCTCGACCTCTGACAGCATAAAGCGATACACCGTTGTCAAGCCGGAATGTATGAATCCCATCCCGGTCAGCAGCTTGTCATAGAAAGCCGGATCGTCTTCGTCATAAATATCCATCCCGATCCCCTTGCATCCAAGCTCCGCGCAGACTGACACGATCCTCTCAAGGATAAACCTTTCAAGCTTCCCCTCATGATCCGCCGTCACAAGTATCTCCTGTATTTCAGCTGCTTTATCCGCGTCAAACGTTCCGGCACCGCAGAGTCTGTCATCACTATCCACCGCGCAGAGGGCATATCTTTTTTCCGATGAAAGCAGCTCCTCATAAGCCTCATCCGGAAGAAATCCCTTTATGACATCCGCTTCTGCCCTGCCGATTACCATATATTTCATATACTTTACCTCTTCTTTCTCTTAAGCTGCTTTTCTGTCCGGCTGCATTGTTCTGGGATCCGTCCGCATCAGTTTCATAAAATCCGCAAAATACCTTTTCATAAGAGGTATCATCTTATCCTTGTTGTCAATGAACCTATCTTCTTTCTTCAGACCCAGTTTCTTTTTTGCAATGCAGGAAGAAAGCAGCAGGGCTTTTGTGATATAGCCGTTATAAGAGAACATCAGCTCAGGCATGCCGGAGACTTCCGGGTTGATCTGTCTTGAAATTTCGTCCAGTTCTTCTTTGTCCTGCCAGTCCCTGGTCATTGCTTTCAGTACATCAACATCAGGCTCTGAACCCGTGGATATTCCGGGTGCAATGATATTTCCCGCAAGAAGAGTATTCTTCTCTTCCGGAAGCACATCTTCCTTTTTACACTCATTCCTGAAAGCTTCGATAAAACTGTTAAACTCCTTCATATCCTGATCATCCTGCACATATATCACTATATTATCAGTCCGTTCAGCCTGTATGGTGGTAGACATCTTGAAAAACAGCCGGTCTTCAAATCCTTCCGGAGAATTATTGAAGGCTGTCCACCAGGCTCTCTGCAAAGCCCTGTATTTACCCGGTTTACAGGTAATGTAATAGCGGTTATCGGTTGTTTTCAGCTCTTTATTTTTTCTGAAATGGATAAAGCCGTTCCACTGGTCAAAAACCTTCTTTCTGGCATCTTTTTCATTCTTAAAATGCCCGGGTCTGCAGTGCTTAATGGCATATCTGTTCACATTCGGCCAGTTTCTTCCTGCCTGCACAATGAGGCTGTCATTGATCTTATATCTTATCATAGATGAATTCAGGATCAGATCCTTGTATTCCCCGATCTCTTCATCTGTCGGAATATCATACTTTTCATTCCTATTCACTATATGAAAATAGAGTCTGTGTTCGCTTGTCGTTACATTTGCCATAAGAGGACTGTTTAAGTAGAGCTTCAGTACCTCCGGTGACATCTTCCCTTCTTTTACATCATTGTAATAACCCTTTAATTGATCTAACATCTTTTTCGGTTGCTTTATGATCTTATTTTTTTCTGCCTCAAAAGTCTCGGGAGATATATTATTGGTCCCTATCCTTTTTCCTTCCATTTTACGCTGCAGATCCTGATTGATCTTATTTGCAAGAGAGTTGATTGAAGGAAGATCTTTATCCAGCACTTCATCCACCTTTTCAAGGTATGCGTCCGGCGGAGCCGTCTTTTGCTCTTCCTTCCCTGAAAGCTTTGGATCGGTTATGCTTCCGTCATAACACTTATCAAGCTGCTCAGCAAAATCGGAATTATTCATAATATTATCGAATATCTTTGTGGATTTATAGTCTTCAACATCCCGTTTTTCTGCCAGGTCTCCTTCCGGGGCACTGTACTCGGCATCAGGTAATACGTCCACTCTTGTTTCTTCCTGAATCTTATCAAGCTGCCTTATTTTTTCAGCCTCCTGCTCAGCCTCAACCTGTAACCTGTGCTCTCTCGCCTTCTCTATCAGAAGCTCAGCCATATCGTCAAGCTTTTTTCTTTTTATGCGCCACCTTGTAGTGCTTCGGCGTCTGTCATGATAAATTGGCGAATCGGAGATCTTCAGATGTCTTACGGAAATATCATAGGGTTTCGCACGGAGTGAATACTTTGCCGCCTCTATAACCTCCTCCACCGTAAAAGATCCTGTCTGTATTTCTGCCCTGAGATGAGCATCATTTGCCATCACATCAATAACAGACGAGAGAGATGCACTGTCCTTCTCCCTCATAGACAGCAGGTTCTTATCCATTTTCTGCTTCTGTTTGTTTATCAAACTGTCAAGTGTCTTCTCTGCCATTTTCCGGTCCTTTCTACATCCGCCAAAAGTCCAGCTTCCGATGATCTTCTAATAAACAGGTAAAGCTTTTAATCAAAGGAGCTGCCACACCGTATGATGTGTCAGCCCCTTTTTCTTTTCTGTATATTGTAACGTTAAATTCTTTCTTCGTTCTTCACTTCGCCGTCAACTACATTACCTGCTCCGCTTCCGGTCTCATTATTGATCATATTGTTTACCTCTTCTTTTACCGCAGAAACAGCGGATGCAACAAATATCAGGTTGAAGCCCGACTCTATGAAATAGAAGCCTATAAGGAATCCGATGGTAAGAGCAAGTATGATGGGATGGGCTATGGAGTATATAGCCAGCACTATCTCAAGTATACCGAGTATTATACAAAGTGCTTTTCTCCATCCGCCAAGTACTTCCTTATCTGCACCGATTGCAGCTGCAAAAGTAACTATTCCACGGAAAAGGAACCAGGCTGCCGCGAAATAAAGAAGGGTGAAATCAGTTAAAAGCACCGCACCCGGCTTAGCGATCCCTACAATACCAAAGATAAGGCTCAGTATTGAAAATACAAAATCAAGACCGAAGTTCTTAGTGCTGAAGCCTCTTATGACACCGAAAACACCAAAAATAAAGAAGAGGGCTACGATATAATACCCTGCTCCAAGAAAGGTGATAAGTGGCGTACACATCAGCGAAAACCCGCATACTACCATAATGATCCCTAAAATAATTGATAAAACTGTCATTTTTTTACCTCCGTTTAATAATTATATCATTCTGAGGGCAATGCCCGAAGAATCTACTGTAATGTTCCGCAAGGATCCTGTCAATGCCGTTATGTCACTGTAACAGTTCACCCTTGTTATTCTGTTAATGGCTTCAGCCTCCAATACTTTGCCCTTCACGGCTCAGACGGTTCTAAATTCATCGATCTTCCTGTAGCAGGCGCCGCTATAGGAGCGGGCGGCGCCACAGGAAGACCGATTTATTAAGAACCGCTGGCTTTATTGTTCAGGCCAAAGTATTGGAGCCTGAAGCCCGGGAAGAATCTTATATCTCCGATTAGAAAGATCCTTCCTGTTGCTTCGCAACCCCTCGACGGGGCGGCATCCCACATCTTCGATGTGGGATATGCGTCGCTTCGCTCAGGATGACAATTAATGCCACGTACGGATCGAGAATTCTTTATGAATTCTCGATCCTACATTCTCTCGACTTCTTTCATTCCGAGGACCCGGATGCAGTGTGAGAATATCTTTAGTGTGAAAGAAAGAAGCGCGATCCACCCCTTCCTCTTTTCTTCATCGCTTTCCGTGAGTATCCTGGTCTCATGGTAGAAGCGGTTGAATTCATTTGACAAAGTATAAATATACGCGCAGATCCTGTGGGGCGCAAGCTCCTTAAATGCGGAGATCATCATCCCTCCGAAAGCCGAAAGTGTCAGCATAAGCGTCTTTTCTGCGCTGCTATGCGCCTTCTTCATTTCATAGGCTGAAAAATCAGTAACACCGTACTTCTCCTCATATTTTCTGAGGATAGATTTGATGCGTACCATGGTGTAGAGGATGTATGGTCCCGTGTTTCCCTCAAAGGAAGTGAACTTGTCAATATCAAAAATATAATCCTTTGAAGCCTGATTTGAAAGATCACCGTACTTTATGGCGGAAAGTGCTATTGACTTTGCCGTATCGCTGATCTCTTCATCAGTCAGGGATATTCCCTCGTTTTCCTTCATCTTCTTATACATTTCTCCGGTCACATCATCAAGCAGGGTTTCCAGGCGCATTACCCCGCCCTCACGGGTCTTGAACGGTTTGCCGTCCTTACCGTTCATGGTGCCGAAGCCCAGGAAATCAAGCTCTGTTTCAGCGGGGACTATACCGGTCTTTTTTGCTGCGCGGAAAACCTGGGTGAAATGCAGCTGCTGCCTCTTGTCAACAACATAAATAATCTGATCGGGCGCATAATCCTTCTGTCTTTCCACAAGAGTCGCAAGATCCGTTGTGGTATATAGGGAAGCCCCGTCAGACTTTAAGAGCATGCAGGGCGGTACCTCCTTACTGTCACCTTCCTCAGAAACATCAATAACAAGAGCCCCCTGGCTCATAACCGCGAAGCCCTCATCCTTCATTTTCTGCACCATAGGTGCTATATAGGGATCCGCATCGCTTTCACCCTTCCAGAGGTCAAACTCCACGTTAAGTCTCTCATAGTTCTTTTTCAGATCCGAAACCGAAAGCTCCATGATCCTCTTCCAGACCGCGAGATTCCCTTCATCCCCATGCTGGAGCTTGTATGTCTCATCCATTGCCTTTTCCTTAAAGGCCTCGTCACACTTGGATTTTTCCGATGCGAAAGGGTATATCCCCTCAAGCTCCGATATGGAGTCGGGAAACTCCTTTTTCCTTTCCTTAAGCTCAGCAATGATGAGTCCCATCTGCAGACCCCAGTCTCCAAGATGAATGTCTCCCGTTACCTCAGCCCCGAGGAACCTTCCCATCCTCTTTAAGCTCTCTCCTATTATAGCAGAACGGAGATGCCCGATATGAAGAGGCTTGGCCACATTGGGCCCGCCGTAATCTATCATTATCTTTTTTTTCGGAGTTTCCAGGGAAACACCGCAATCATCTATTTCGTTCATTTCGGAAAGTGAAGCTATGAGAAGCTCATCCGAAACATTAAGATTCAGGAAGCCCGGCTTCACGGTTTCAACAGAGGAAAATGCCGTGCTTTCCTTAAGCTTCTCCGAGACCGCCACCGCTATATCATAGGGATTTTTCTTTTCCCTCTTTGCAGCGGCCATAGCCCCGTTGCACTGGAATTCGCAGAGATCCGGTCTGTTTGAAACTGTTACGAGTCCCAGCTCTTCCTGAAGTCCGCAGTCCGAAAATGCCCTCTTTACTTCATCGGTCAGTTTATCCAAAAGATACTTCATTTATTAATCAACCTCGTTTCTAATATCACGATACCTCATCACTCATGGAGTAGATGCATCCGCAGTAGTCCTGCCTGTACAGTCCGTATTTTTCCGACTGCTCAAGAGAGCGCTTAAACCCGTCCTTTTTCTTGAAATCCGACGGCAGATACTGCACTCCTATGTCATTGCCGATTATCTCTCCGATACGGTTTATCTTATCGGCATTCTTTAAGGGACTTAAGGTAAGGGTCGTTGCAAAATAATCAAAGCCCTTATCCTTTGCAACCAAAGCAGTTTCCCTGAGTCTTAGAGCAAAGCATTTGTCGCAGCGTACTCCTCCCTCGGGAACACTCTCCAAACCCCGGACGGTTCTGTAAAAGGGGGAAGCATCAAACCTTTTTATGATGAGCTTTGAATCTATGCCCGCTTCCTTTATATAACGGCTTAATTCCGCAGACCTTCTGTCATATTCATCTTCACTGTTCATATTGGGATTAAAAAAGAATGCCGTAACATCCGCCCAGTCAGAGAGGCTTACAATCGAACCCGAAAAACAGGGAGCACAGCAGACATGGAGAAGCACTCCCGGCTTGAGAGGTTTATCCCCGTTTTCCGAGCTCTTCCTGTAAAGGTCTGCGATCAAATCCATTTCTTTCCTGTAGTTTCTCTTATTCAATCCGTCCTGTCCCGTAGTCTGTCAGGGAAGATACCCCGTAATTCCTACTCTGTTCCTTTCCTTCCCCGCTTTCTCATTATTATACAGATGACCGCTGATGCTGTCATGCATAAAAAAGCCACGATCCGGCTCACCGGGAAATTTACCCCCGGCATGATAAGCTGGTCAGTTCTCAGAGCCTCGATAAAGAATCTTCCAAGTCCGTAGAAAAAGAGATACAGCATAAATATCTCGCCAGGAAAGGCCTTATGCTTTCTGTAAAAAAAGAGTCCTATAAAAAGTACAGTATTCCACAGAGATTCATAGAGAAAGGTCGGATGTACCTGTATATAGTCCATGCTTTCCGTTACGTGGGACATAATGTCGGGATTTACGTCCGATGCCCGCACCGCGGCAAGCGGAAGTCTCATAGACAGAAGATTTTCACTCCATCCCCCGAAGGCCTCTCTGTTAAAAAAATTCCCCCAGCGCCCTATGGCCTGTCCCAGAGGGAAAACGAGTGCCACCGAGTCAGCCATCTCCGGAAAGGAGATCCTCTTTACACGGCAGAAGATATAAATCGTAAGGAAGGCAGCGATAACGCCTCCGTATATTGCAAGTCCTCCGTTCCTTATATTAAATACACTTAAGAGGTCATCCTTATATGTCTCCCATGAAAAGACCACATAGTAGATCCTGGCTCCGATCACCCCGAATATGATGCCGTACAGCGCACAGTCCCAAAGGTCGTCCGGATTCAATCCCCTGCTTTTCCTGTCATACGCCGCAGTGGCGACACAGAGAAGCATGGCACATCCTATTATCACGCCGTAGAGAGCTATTGAAAAGCTTCCGAATACGGTAAAGCTCTTAGGAACGTTACTCAAATATATATTCAGATTGGGAAATGAGATATCGTTTACACCCATAGAAGTTTTCTTCCTCTACACGTTGAAACGGAACAGTATCACATCACCGTCCTGAACAACGTAATCCTTTCCCTCCATCCTGACTATGCCCTTCTCCCTTGCCGCGGAAAGAGAACCTTCGCGGAGAAGATCCTTGTAGTTCACCACCTCCGCCTTTATAAAGCCTCTCTCGAAATCCGTATGGATCTTTCCCGCTGCCTGAGGTGCCTTTGTTCCCATCTTTATTGTCCAAGCTCTTGTCTCATCCTCGCCTGCGGTAAGGAAGCTCATAAGTCCCAGAGTCCTGTAGCTTGCCTCTATAAGCTTATCGAGACCTGATTTCGTAAGTCCCAGTCCCTCCAGAAACTCCGCTCTCTCGTCATCATCAAGCTCCGCGATCTCCGACTCTATCTCTGCGGATATCACAAAAACCTCGGAATTATGGTCTGATGCCCACTTCCTTACAGACTGAACATGCGGATTTGAAGCTCCATCGTCGGAGAGATCCTCATCCTTCACATTTGCAGCGAAGATCACAGGCATAAAGGTAAGGAGACCGTATCCCCTGATAAGCTTTTCCTCTTCCTCATCGCTTACTTCCACATCCAGGGCGGGACGATCACTCTCAAGGACCTCCTTTATCCGGTTTAATAATTCCAGTTCTTTTGCAGCATTCTTATCCATCCTGGCCGTCTTACTTACCTTCGCGATCCTCCGTTCAAGTATCTCCAGATCAGAGAAGATAAGCTCCAGATTGATGGTCTCTATATCCCGCACGGGATCCACCGATCCGTCCACATGGATCACATTACCGTCCTCGAAGCAGCGTACCACGTGGACTATTGCGTCACATTCCCTGATATTTGCAAGGAACTGGTTTCCCAGCCCCTCTCCTTTGCTGGCTCCCTTAACAAGCCCCGCAATATCCACAAAATCTATGGTTGCCGGTGTGATCTTCTTTGAAGCATACATTTTTCCGAGAAGCTCTATCCTCTCGTCCGGCACGGCCACCACACCCACATTGGGATCTATGGTACAAAACGGATAATTTGCTGCCTGTGCTCCGGCCTTTGTAAGTGAATTAAAAAGGGTGCTCTTCCCCACATTGGGCAACCCCACGATTCCCAGTTTCATAATATTATAATCTCCTTTGAGTTTTCTTTATTTTACGGGCTTTTCTAATGTTCTACGGAAATGATTTACGCCATTTTACGCCAGTTCAATAATTGGGTTTACTCCATTTTTCAATGGCGCAAACCACAATTCTCTACTTATCAAGCGCCAATTTCCGTATTTTTACCCTCGAATTTTCTCACAGCTTCAATTTTCGAGGCATCTGATACTCCGACATATGTATCCATAGTCGTCGCAATATTATCGTGGCCCAGCAACTTCTGAAGTGCTTTGGGATTAACGCCTCTTTCGATACAGCGTGTAGCGAACGTATGTCTAAGCACTTCCTCCTTTCCTGCGGAAACGGAAGCTCAGTATAACTGTATTATTATACCAATCAACTCCCGTTTCCTCAATACTAATCTCATAACTGATTGCTAATAAACCTTGAAAAATCAGCTGTTGTCAGATTTCAAGCGTTGTGCTGATGAATTGTTCAAACTCCTTCCGCTTGACCAGCTTTTTTGCACCGACAAATATTACAAACGGACAATTAGGTGTCTTCCTTATCTTTACTCGGATGAAGATGTTGAAAAAATCTTTGCTGTTGCTGACTCAATGGCTGTTACCAGGGCAAGAAAAAACATATATGTGGAAAAAGAAATGCCGTTGATTCTGCGCCTGCTGTTCTGCTGTGGTCTGCGCGTCGGAGAAACCGTGAACATTAAGGTTGGAGACTTGGATTTTGAAAGAGATCTGATTGTACTGCGGGTTACAAAAAAATACAAGCAACGATTGATTCCATTTGGAAAAGATATGGCAGAGATTCTTTATCGTTACTGTATAGGTATGGGCATACTGAACGTTTTTGACGCATATCTTTTCCCTGCTGAAGACACTCATAATCATATTTCTACTAATAGCGTTGGAAACTATTACAGATATATTCGAAAGTTGGCCGGAATAAGCGGTGGAGAATTGATTAAGAATGGTCGTGGTGCCTGTCTTCACTGTTTCCGCCATACGTTTGCTGTAAGGTCATTCGATAAAAATGAACGTGATGGTATAAAAGCAAGTGATTCTGTTCCGTATTTATCAACATATTTGGGACACGATGTAACATACATACGACC
>JHWU01000007.1 GCA_000622025.1 Lachnospiraceae bacterium AD3010
TGGGAGAGGAGATCTCTGAACTGGCGGTCGTTTTCATATTCACATACGGCGAATGCTTTTGGGTCAGCTTTATCCATCCTGCTGAATGGAACAAGGTTTTTGGGGATCACATACTTTCGTGGCTTCTTTATGATTGGGATCTCAAAGATACCGTCAAAGTCAGCTCCCATGACAAGTTCCAGATTGCATCCATCTGACAGGGTTGCTGCATTTCGTGAAGCAGAATCCACAACTGTTCTCTTTTTTCTGTGTCTGCGTTTTCGTGTAGGTCTGTTCTGCTCTGTCATACGTGCCTCCTTATTCGTTGAAATAAAACAAGACCATATAAGCCATTATAACACATTCGCCTATATTCGCCAAGCATAACATACTAAATATTGACAAAAAATTTCCGCATCCCACAAGGGGTTGCGGATCATTTATTCTATACTAAACTTCGGAACTCAGGTGATAATATAGAATATAATTAATAGGGCAAAGCCAAATCCGAAAAAGTACACTATTTCGGATTTTTCAAAGATTCGGAAATGTGGCTTTTCCAAATTTTTTTGCTTTACTGAAGAAAGTGGATCTCGGCATTCCGCAATCTGCGGCGGCCTGGTTTATCGTGATCTTCTTCATTTTCCAACGTTGGTAAACATCATAGAAATTATCAGGCAGCGGTTTTGGCGGTCTCCCAAAACGTACTCCCCTTTTCTTTGCCGCAACAATGCCCTCATCCTGTCTCTGCCGGATATTAACCCGCTCATTCTCTGCAACATATGCAAATGTCAAGCAAAATTTTACATGTAAAAAAGTGCTTACCGTAAGATGTAAAAAACTCCTTACCATGTGATGGCAAAATCATCTTACCGCGCACAACAACATATGAGAGAAGAGCCAGAACCATATCACTGATAAAGGTTCCCAGCAGATTCTTTTCTCTTCTTGTATCCAGCAGGGGCTTGTCCACGACCACAATATCGGTTCCCTTATCCTTTGTAATTATCTTCCACTGCTCCTGTATTTCTTTATAATTTCTGCCCAGTCTGTCAATGCTCTTGATATACAGGACATCACCGGCTTTTATCCGGCGCACGAGCCTTTTATACTGCGGCCGGTTGAAATCCTTACCGGACTGCTTGTCCACAAAAACATTTCTCTCAGGCACATTCATTTCCTTCATCGTGATCAGCTGCCTGTATTCATTATGATCTCTGCTGCTAACACGACAGTATCCATAAGTTTTCCCCATCTCTCTCCATTCAGCTGCGCAGGGATATTCTGTCCCTGCTTTACACTAAAAACAGGCCTCACCTTCTGACGGCAGCACCTTTGCCAACATCATCGGACCGTCTTTGCATGTTCCGATGAGAATCCAAAACTTGTTATAAATCTAAAAAAATGATAAATTTATACTACTAACGGATTCCGGAAAAGAGTCCGCTTTGAATAAGGAAGTTTAAAGTATGCCGATAAAAGTACAGCGGGATCTGCCCGCAAGGGAAATACTTGAAAACGAAAATATATTTGTAATGGACGAATACCGCTCGCTCCACCAGGATATCCGTCCCCTGCAGATAGTTATCCTGAATCTTATGCCTCTTAAGGAGGATACGGAGCTGCAGATACTCCGCTCCCTCTCCAATTCCCCCCTGCAGGTGGATATCACCTTTCTGACCATAGAAAGCCATGTGTCGAAAAACACCTCCGTATATCACCTTAATCAGTTTTATACGACCTTCAGCGAGATCCGTAACCACCGCTATGACGGAATGATCATAACCGGGGCTCCTGTGGAAACATATGAATTTGAAGAGGTGGACTACTGGAAGGAGCTATGCACGATCTTTGAATGGACAAAGACCCACGTGACAAGCACCTTTCATATTTGCTGGGGAGCCCAGGCCGGACTTTATTATCATAATAAGCTTGTAAAAAAAAGAATGGAAAAAAAGCTCTTCGGAGTATTCCCCCAAAAGGTCAGCAACAGAAAAACGCCACTGGTCCGCGGCTTTGATGATGTTTTCTATGCTCCGCATTCAAGGTATACCTATGTTGATGCCGGGGATATCAGGAATTGTGAGGATCTCCTTATCTTAGCCGAATCTGAGGAGGCCGGAGTCTTTTTATGTATGGAGAAGGACGGCTCAAGGATCTATGTTATGGGGCATCCCGAATATGACAGACTGACTCTTGACAATGAGTATAAAAGGGATAAAAGCAAGGGACTTGATACCGATATTCCGAAAAACTACTATCCCTTTAATAATCCGGAAAACCGTCCCACTCTTTCCTGGAGAAGCCACGCAAATATCCTGTATACCAACTGGCTGAATTACTACGTATATCAGGCTACACCCTATACTCTGGAGGATCTTCCCGATGAAGGCAGAAGTGATTCATAAGGTCAAGGGTATATACTATATCCTCCTCTGTCCTGTGATCATATTCTGTCTGATGGAGTGGTTATTACGTAATCCATTTCAGGAAAGATGGGGGATAAAGCCGGCTCTTATCCCGGTCAACCTGCTCTTCTTTTACTGCCTGCTGATCCTTTTATTCGCCTTGACCGGAAATCTCAGGCCGTCGCTTTATGTACTCTCTTTCTTTGGATTTATAGCGGGACTTGCCGATCACTATGTCTATAAATTCCGGGGAAGCACCCTTGTTCCCTGGGATTTCCTCTCCTTAAGCACTGCAGCCTCCGTTGCGGATAATTATGACTATACTCCGGAGCGAAAGGTTATTATCATTATCCTTATCTTTATCCTTTTATGGATCAGTATCCTGTTTTGCGACCTGACCATAAAAGATAAGGTAAGACTCCGGATAACGCTTATCTTATGCAGTATCACATTCTTTGTCTTTGCTTATGTACCCTTTGTGCAGAGCGAAAAAACAATAAAAAAACTCAAAGTCTACGATAAGCTGTTTACGCCTGCCACTATGACAATGAAGGACGGCACGATGTTTGCCTTTATTTACGATATGCAGTTTCTAAGCGTAAGTAAACCGGAGGATTACAAAAAGAAAAGGATCCTTGATTCCCTGAAGAATGATTACGGCGGCAGATTCGTAAAAAAGGCTGAAACCAATGCTGAAACTCCGAATATCATAGTGATCATGTGTGAGGCCTTCTCGGATCCTGCAGTCACCGGGGAGTTTAGTACAAATAAGGATTATATGCCCTTTATCCGTTCTCTTATGGATGAAGATAATGTGACATCAGGCTATCTCCATGTCTCCGTAAAAGGCGGAAACACGCCAAATACAGAGTTTGAATACCTTACCGGAAACACCATGGCCTTTCTCCCGAACGGCTCCATTCCTTTTCAGCAGTTTATTAAAAAAAGAACCGATGCTCTGCCCTCATATCTTAACAGCAGAGGCTTTCGTTCTGTCGCAATGCACCCCTACAGAGCAAAGGGCTGGTGCAGGGATGAAGCCTATCCCCGGCTTGGCTTTGATGAAATGTATTTCATCGATTATTTCAAGGAAAGAAATCCGGAGTATGTGAGAAAATATATCAGTGACGAGACTCTGTTTCGGGAAATAATAAATCTATATAAGGAAAACGGTACCGAAACTCCCCTATTCTCGTTTAATGTGACAATGCAGAACCATTCGGAGTATTCCGGAAATACGGAAGATTATAATAGAGAAATAAAGGTTGATGGACTAAGCGGCGATACCGCTGTTGAAAACTATCTGTCACTTGAAAAAATAACCGACAGCGCCTTCAAAAGCTTTATCTCCTATTTTGACAGCATAAGCGATCCCACGGTTATCGTATTCTTCGGAGACCATCAGGCTGCGGACCACGTGGTTGAACCGCTTTGGAGGCTTAACGGGAAGAACGGCTCGAATCTTACGGATGAGGAGAACCGTCTGCGCTATAAGGTACCCTTCCTCATATGGTCAAACTTCGATCATAATGGTGAAAAGGATCTTGAAATAAGCGCGAATTTCCTCGGGAATCTGACCTTAAGTATTGCAGGTATAGATATCTGCGGCTACCGCGCCTTTCTGGAGGAGCAGTATAAAAAAACTCCTGTAGTTACCGCTATACACAGTATTAAAAGTGACGGAAGAGACGAGGATAATGACATTAACGATCCGGATCTTCAGAAATACAGGAGATACCAGTATTACGAGCTCTTTGATGATAAGGACCTGATCGACTGAAGCGAAGTCCTTCGGACGGACGTCAAGTATTATCCTGAGCATAAATTGTCATCCTGAGCATAAATTGTCATCCTGAGCATAAATTGTCATCCTGAGCGCAGCGAAGGATCTTTATAATGGAATCATTGATAAAATACTACAAAACCCATACAAAGCCCCTATTCTATCTGACAGCCTTCGCTCTGCCTTTTTTTGCGACCCTTCTTCTCTTCGCCATCCGTAATATCTACCCCTTTGGCGACATCACCTTTCTAAAAAAAGACATGTACCAGCAGTACACTCCCTTTTTCTATGAGTTTTACAGGAAGGTTAAGCACGGTGAGACCCTGTGGTACTCCTGGAACGCAGGACTCGGAACGAACTTTCTCGCGGTTATCGCCTATTATCTTGCTTCACCCTTAAATTTTCTTATCGTGCTCTTCCCCGAAAAATTCATACTGGAATTTATGTCCTACAGTGTTGTAATAAAGACCGGTCTTATGGGGCTCACCTTATCGGCGTATTTAAGCTTTCACTTTAAGAGGTATGACCCGGCAATGGTCTTTTTTTCACTCTGCTATTCAATGAGCGCCTTTATGGCTGCCTATAACTGGAACATAGAATGGATGGATGTGCTCTTTATCGCGCCGCTCACGGTCCTTGGACTTGAAAAGATAATGGAGGATAAGTCTCCGCTTATCTACTATCTTTCTCTTTCCTACGCTATTTTCACAAATTACTATCTTTCCATAATGCTCTGTATCTACCTTCTTCTGAACTTTATCATTCTGAATATAATCCGAGGCTTTCGTATCAGCCGTTTAATGAATTTCTCACTGTTTTCCTTACTGTCGGCTGCTTCCTCGGCAGTTCTGATCCTTCCGGAGTACTTTGCCCTGAAATTTACCACCTTCACAAATATCCGCTTCCCCACGGAAATAAAGTTCTACTTAAGTCCGCTTGACATACTCACATCCCACCTCCCCGGAGTTGAGCCGGAAACAGGACTTGAGCACTACCCCAATATTTACTGCGGTCTTCTTCTTATCTTTCTGATTTTTCTTTATGCCTTAAATATTCGTGAAAGAACGAAGGAAAGGATATGTTATTTAAGCCTTCTCCTTTTCTTTATTCTGTCCTTTGATATAAATATCCTGAACTTCATATGGCATGGACTGAACTATCCCGATTCTCTGCCCGCAAGACAGGGCTATCTCTATACTCTCCTCCTTGTAACCATTGCCTATGATGCCTTTCTCACAATACGAAGCTCAAAACAGAACCTGTTTTTTCTGTCCCTTGCCCTTTCCTATGTCCTTATCATTGTGACCGCCTTTTTCTCCGACAGGGAAAGGATGGACGACCTTGCAAAGATACTTACCTACATCTTCGCCCTCGTAATAATAATCCTCTGTCTTTTCTACCGCTCCGCTCCTCCAAAGGAGCATTTTCCCGGAAACGGGCAGGAGCTTATGTTCCGCTATGTTATCCTTTTTTCCCTTATGCTGGAGATAATACTGAATATGTATTACACCAATAACCGCACAGTAAGACGGGATGATTATTTCAGTAAATACGAAGATTTCAAGATACTAAACAGTGAAAAGATCATGGCGGATATCGATGATGACTCTCCCCTTTCCAGGGCGGATGAGGTTGGCAGGAGTGTAAGAAATGACTCCATGATGATCGATTACCCCTCGCTCTCCTTTTTCTCATCGACAACAAACGGACTTATTATTAAATACTTAAATAAATACGGCTTCATGAACAGCCGGGTCTTCTATCTGTCTGACGGTGCCACCGCAGTTACAAGCCTTTTATCCGGACAGAAATTTATTTTTGTTCCCTCCGGAAGGCTCTGTACCTCCGATGACATTGCAGCTCCCTATAAGCACAGTAACGGAGCAGCCCTTTATGAGTTTAATGATTTTCTGCCAAACGGCTACGTGCTGCGCTGTAATGACCTGGTAAGGAAAAAACTGTTTATCCCGTCAGAAGATGCGGAAAAGATAATTGATTCCCTTATCCCTTCTCCAAATGGAGAAGGTTCTCCGATCGAAGCCCAGAATGCCCTTATGCATGACTTTAATATCTCAGGTACTGCCCTTATGAGCTATGGTTCAACAGAAAACGGCACTGTATCAAGGCAGGGAAATTCCCTGACCGTTAATTTTAGCGATGCCTGTCACCTTTATGCCTATAACAGGTCAAAGACAAAGGCAGAGGTTAAGATTAATTTTTCCGACGGCACATCTCTCGGAAAGGTCCCCATAAATAAATACAGATATCTTGTGGATCTGGGATACCGGGGAAAGGGCACAAATGCCACCTTTATTTCAGAAGATAAGGATGACACGGAGCTGGACATAGAATTCTACCGTCTGAACCCTTCGGTCATAAATTCCTTTACTTCCTCAGTGAACAGGTCGGAAAGACTCCGGAATATTGAAATACGGGATAATGAACTGGAAGGAAACATAGATATGAAGACGCCGGGAGATTTTATTCTTTCGGTTCCCTATGAGCCCGGCTGGACTCTTTTCGTGGACGGAAAAGAAAGCCATATAGACCTTTTTGACGGTCTCTGGATATCAACACATCTGGACAAGGGAAAACACGATATCAGGATCTCCTTCTTCCCAAAGGGCTTAAGAACAGGAGCCTTTATAAGCCTTCTCTCTATAATAGCCGCGATATTGGCTCTCTGGTATGAAGGAATACTGAGAAAAAGAAAAGCGCGCGCCGCCACAATGTCATCCTGAGTGTCAGCTTCCTTGTCATCCTGAGCGTCAGCGAAGGATCTTCCCCTGCCGTCTTCGCTTGTGTCCCGGCTTGCCAACTGTTTTTTTTCGCGCTACGATCCCGCTAAACTCATCCTTCGTCTTATTACAAAATTTTGCTCGGCGCCGTTCCGGGCTTGCATTCTAGTTTTATGTATAACCATCATTACCCAAACGCAAGCCCGGCCTTCGCACTCGCAAAATTTATAAGCCTCGGATTCGCTAAGCGGGACGTGCTGATTGCTCAAAAAACAGTTATCAATCCTGGACACAAATTAAAGTTTTTCAGGTTCCACAGCCGGGATCTTGTTAAATGTCATCCTGAGCGTCAGCGACGAAGGATCTTACATACACTCCCTCACAGCATTAAACACTGCTTCACAGAGTTCCGGCTTGTTCATGGCATAGACGTGTATCCCCTGAACTCCGTTTGATGCAAGATCGACTGCCTGATTTACGGCATATTCTATACCTGCCTTTTTCATATCCTCGGGGTTATCACCGTAATTTGCACAGATATCCGCAAGCTTTTTCGGCACACTGGTCCCGGACAGGGTAATGGTACGTCCGAGCTGCTTACTGTCGGTTATCGGCATAATGCCGGCGTGTATAGGAATGGTGATATCATTTTTTTCCGTATATTCAAGGAACCTGTAAAAATATGAATTTTCAAAGAAAAGCTGGCTTATGAACATATTGCAGCCCGCATCCTGTTTTTTCTTTAAATAATATATGTCCGTCGGCTTATCGGGGGCCTCGGGATGCTTCTCAGGATAACAGGCTCCCGCTATCATAAGAGAGTCCTCTGTTCTTCCCGTAGACCTCATATACCTTATCATATCATCGGCGTGCTCAAACTCACGGGAATCATACTGCTTATCACTCATGTCCTTCGGCCTGTCTCCGCGAAGAGCAAGTACATTATATACTCCCTTTTCCTCGAAGGCCTTAAGCCCCTCATCGAGTGTTCTTTTATCAAAGCCCACTGAGGTTATGTGGGCCAGAGCCTCCGTGTCTGTCTTATTCTGTATATAGTCCACGATCTCCAGCTGTTTTCCGGAATTCGTTCCTCCCGCGCCATAGGTCACACTGATAAAGGCCGGTTTAAGCGCAGCGATCCTGTCCACGGTTTCATATATCTTCGGGAAGCTGTCCTCCTTTTTCGGCGGAAAAACCTCACAGGACAGAACACATTCCCTTGTTGTATCATCAATCTTAATCATTTATTTTCCTTTCATTACTTTCTATTATCGCCTTTTCCCCGGCTTTCCAACTGTTTTTTCGCGCTGCGACTCCGCTAAACAAATGTTATCCTGAGGAGCGGAAGCCCGCTTCAAATGTCATCCTGAGGAGCGGAAGCCCGCTTCAAATGTCATCCTGAGGAGCGGAAGCGACGAAGGATCTTCTCAACCTTCTTCATACGAGCTTGAAATACCTTCTTTGTTATTGTAGAATTATAGCATATTTCTAATGCCAAGAGTATTGAATCAGGAGAGTTATTGATCATGAAAAAAACAGATAAAAAGGTTCTTCTTGTGGACGATATGCCCACCATATTAAAGCAGGGCGTTGATATCATGTCCTTACGCTACACGGTTGAAACCGCGGCTTCTGCCGGGGAAGCTTATGAAAAGGCTCAGAGCTTCAAACCCGACATCGTTTTGATGGATGTGAATCTACCGGACGAAAGCGGAATAAGCTGCATGGAAAGGATACATGCGATTCCCGGTTTTGAAGACATTCCCTTTATCCTTCTTATTAACGATCTTTCAATAATGACCAATGCCAGGGCCTACGATCAGGGAGCCTGTGATTTCATGAGAAAGCCCTTCATCACAAATAACGTATACAGAAAGCTCGACATGCATCTTAAGCTTGCCGAGATCGGCTGGAAGTTTGAGCTCTGATGAAAGAAAAGATGCGCATCAATAAATATCTGTCTGCCTCCGGTGTCATGTCCAGACGCCGGGCAGACAGTTTTATTATGTCTGGACGGATCACCGTCGACGGCTTGACCGCCGTTCCCGGAATGACAGTTGACGGCACCGAAGAGATACTAATAGACGGAAGGCTCGTTGAAAAGGATCCCTCTTCGGAAAAAAAGGTTGTTATAGCATACAATAAAAAACGCGGTATTGTGACCAGTACCGTAAACCAGGGTAAGGAAAAGAATAATATCATCGATGCCATAAATTACCCCGTGAGGATTTATCCCATAGGCCGGCTTGACAAGGATTCGGAAGGACTGATCCTCTTAACAAACGACGGCAGTATTGTTAATAAGCTCCTTAAATCCACCTCCGGCATTGAGAAGGAGTACGAGGTTTCTCTTGATAAGGAGATTGAAAGCCGGGATATCAGCAAAATGGAAAAGGGTGGCTTGAATCTTGTTCCGGGAAGGAAGAATAAACCCTGCAGGATAGTAAAGACCGCCCCCTGCAAAATGAATGTGATCCTGACTGAAGGTATTAACCGGGAAATCAGACGCATGACCGAATATTACGGCTACCGTGTTATGAAGCTAAAGCGTATCCGCTTCGGAAATATCCTTCTCGGAGATCTGAAGAGCGGCAGCTACCGCGAGCTCAGCCCTAAGGAGATAAAAGGTCTGTTATCCTGAGGGCGCAGCCTGCTTTGTCATCCTGAGGGCGCAGCCTGCTTTGTCATCCTGAGGTCACAGCCTGCTTTGTCATCCTGAGGGCGCAGCCCGCTTTGTCATCCTGAGGGCGCAGCCTGTTTTGTCATCCTGAGGGCGCAGCCCGAAGGATCTTTCCAGAAAGCCACTATACCAATGAATAAAAAAGAATACAACGAACTAAAGAAAAAAATCGAATACCATATGAACCTCTACTACAATGAGGATGCTCCCGAGATCTCTGACTATGAATACGACCTTCTTATGCAGGAATTAAAGAAGGCAGAAATTGAGAACCCGGGCTTCGTTACAGCGGACTCTCCCACTAAAAAGGTTGGCGGAAGAGCAAAACGTGAGGCAGGGGTAAAGGTGACTCATGACATTCCAATGCTTTCAATTGAGGATGTCTTCAATAAGGAGGATGTGACAAAATGGATAGATAAGGTGCATTCTCTTCACCCGGAATGCAGCTTTTCGGTGGAAGCAAAGATAGACGGCTTAAGCATGACTCTCCGTTACAGAAGGGAAAACGGTGTTTTGAAGCTTTTTCTTGCGGAAACCCGCGGAGACGGCTTTATCGGTGAAGACGTAACATTAAATGCCCTTGTTATCCCCGATGTAATGGAGACCCTTGATCTTCCCTTTGATGAGCTGGAGCTTAGAGGTGAGGTCTATATGAAAATAAAGGACTTTCTCCGCTATAATTCCGTTCAGGAGGAAAAGGGAAAACCCATTGCCGCAAATCCGAGAAACCTTGCGGCGGGAACTCTTCGTCAGCTTGATCCCTCAATAACAAAGGAGCGTAATCTGAGCCTTTTTATCTTTAATGTTCAAAAGGGTCCATCCGAAATGATGGATGATCACATAAAGGCTCTTGACACTCTGGAAAAGGCCGGAGTGAAAACAGTGCCGCATTTTCTCTGCTCCGATCCATCAGAGGTCAAAGCTGCAATAGACCGTATAGCTGAGGAACGCTCTGTTTACGATTTTGATATAGACGGCGCAGTGGTAAAGATAAATGAAGTCTCCTTCCGGGACGACTTCCCGGCAGGGAGTAAGTATTCGAGCGGCCACATTGCCTATAAATATCCCCCTGAAGAACGGATAGTCACCATGGATGAGATCATTGTGGATCTGGGCCGCACAGGAAAGCTTACCTTTACAGGGATTTTCCATGACAGTGAGACCGGGAAGCCTGCCCGGCTCTGCGGAACAAACGTATCCCGTGCAACCCTGCATAATGCTGATTATATACGGGATATGAAGATCGGCATCGGAGGGAAATACCGGCTTTTTAAGAGCGGTGAGATAATTCCGAAGTTAAACGGCTGTGTGGAAGAGCCGGAAGAGATTTTCACACCCCCGGAAAGCTGCCCTGTATGCGGTGAAAAACTTATCCGTGAAACAGATACAGCGGACATCCGCTGTGTAAACCCACTTTGCCCTGCCCAGTCCGTCCGCTCCATTGCCTACTTCGTGTCGAGGGATGCAATGAACATAATGGGGCTCGGTGACACCCTTATTGAAGCCCTTGTTAAAGAGGATTACTTAAAAAGCTACGCCGATATATATCACCTGTCTGCCTATAGGGATGAACTTATCGAAAAAGGCCTTATCGGTAAGGAAAAAAATACGGACAAGCTTTTAAATGAGATAGAGAAATCAAAGGATAATGAACCTGCAAGGCTTCTTACTGCCCTCGGTATCAGAAACGTGGGAAAACGCACCGCCTCTGACATTATCAGGCATTTTAAGGATATCAGATTATTAAAAACAGCAACCATGGAGGATCTTCTTTCCATTCCGGAGGTAGGTGAGACCATAGCTTCCGGGATCATTGACTTCTTTAAGAATGAAAAGGATCTCTCCGTTTTTGATGATCTTATGGCTTCCGGTCTTAATCCCATTACAAAGGATGAAGGTGAGCTGTCCGAGAAACTAAAGGGTCTTACCATAGTGGTGACCGGTACCTTAAAGAATTTCGGCAGAAAAGAAATACAGGAGGTCATAGAAAAAAACGGCGGCAAGGCCACCGGCTCCGTCAGCAAAAAAACCGATCTCCTTATCGCCGGAGAAGCCGCCGGCTCCAAGCTCACAAAGGCCCGTGAACTCGGCATTAAGGTGATAAACGAAGAAGAATTTATGGCAATGCTTTAGTAGACAGTGAAGCTTTAAGTGATATCTCCCAGCTTTGCCTCAAGCTCCCTGACCCTTGCCTCGGCCCTATCCGCCCTTTTCCGCTCGGTTTCAGTGTTTTTACGTTCTTCCTCGCGGCCTTCTTCCCGGCTTTCTTCCCTTATTTCCTTTTCCCTTTCCCAGCTCTTCATACGCTCTTCTTCCCTTATTTCCTTTTCCCTTTCCCAGCTCTTCATATATCTGATACCTACGCCTTTCTTTGCTTTGGTCCTATGTACGATATCGTTAAGCTTGTCCGTGAGATCGTCCGTTACATTGTCTTTCGTGCTTTTCCCTATGTACCTTAGGAGATTTTTAAGCTTTCTGTCATCCTCTCCGGCATTTTCCGGAAGTTCCCCGTCCACATACAGAAATATCCTCCGTACCCCGTCATTATAGGGAATATCCGGATGGGTTGTAATAATGCTTCCGGCTTCATAATACATAGAATTCCTGTCAAAGGGATCATACGATAGTATAAAAACCGTCACAAGCTCCGGAAGCTTATCATATTCCACTCCCGTCTCCAAAAGCTGAACATCTATCAGATCCCCGTAGTATCTGCTCCGCCTCGGGAGCAGCTTCTTCTTTGAGCTCTGCCTGTCAGGCTCCACATCATATACCCTGATAACAGGCCTGTCTGTCCCGTCCTCTGTCAGATGCTCCGTAATATAAGCATCCATCCTTATACCATGGGAGCTTTCCGAAACACCCGGCACAGCCTTCTGGGCTGTGAAGCTGATCTCTCCTATCTCACGCTTAAGGACGAGACTCAGGATCATCCGGCAGACCTCCGCTCCGTCTTCTTCATCAGCCATGATCTCAGTGAAAAGGAAATCGTCAATGACGTCCATTTCCTCAAGAGGCTTCATAATTCTAGATCTTTCATCACACATACAGTTCTCCTCCTTATGTACTGAATTTAAGCAGGACAAACCATATTTGTATTCTCCTGCTCATAAAAAGTTGGGTTTCAGAGCAGGAAATCTTTAGAAATCATAACAAAAGAATTGTAAGAAGCGGCAACCCGCCTTGGAAATATCTGCTCTGCTCCAAAAGATAACATGAAATCCATTTAATTTCAACTGAAGCTTAAAAAAGGCCTGTTCCTCCATTTTCATCATAGAAAGAACGGCCTTTTGTTTATTTCATCCTCTCTTAAGAAACAGAGCAGTCAAGAACAGCTTGTAAAGCTTTCTTTTTTAATATGTAATACTCAGCCCCAGGCTCTAAAGACTGTTCAACGTACCTGTCTTTAATAAATTGTCCAAATGGTGTTGAAAAAAACATCGTAATATCCGGATAGTATCTTGTATCCACATAGATATAATCGGGCAGCTCTCTTTTTCCTATAGTATAATAATCAATCCACTGCCTTCCGGCAGAAAAGGTGCCGGAAAACTGCAGAGCTGCCATTTCATTATCAAGACCAATGCAGATCTTTAATCCCATAGCTAACAATGAAAGAATTATGAGTACAGCCGCTAATAATACTTTATATTTTTCTTTGTTGGTAGAAAGTGTCATATTTGTCGAACCCAGAAATTAAAATAGCTATAACTTAATAAAACTCGGAAGCCGCTGAATACAAGCACATTTCAGCGTACTTCAGAGGTTTCCTGGAAAATGGACCATAGGGGGATCGAACCCCTGACCTCCAGATTGCGAACCTGGCGCTCTCCCAGCTGAGCTAATAGCCCTTGACTTAATATCCCTTATTTCAGGGATTCAGCTTCTTAAATCTTTCTGCCTCCGCGGCGTTTTTCTCCTTACTGAAGTAGGTGTGCCTTTCCTTCCCCTGAAGGAGCCTCGAAATATTCCCTCTGTGCTGGAACCAGGCAAGAGCTCCGAGAAGGAAGAGTAAAATATAGAGCTCATATCTTACCTGCGGTGCAAGTGCAGCGTAACGGTTCCCCTTAAATATAATGTTCTCTCCAAGCAGCACCATCTCGATAAAAAATGCAAGCCATACCATTATGGAGCCTAAAGACACATAATGAGTACTGAGAAAAAGCCCGAAAAAAACAACACATCCCGCAACAAACAGGAAGGGATCAAGATAGCCTATTATAAGTCCTGCGGTGGCTGCTATACCCTTTCCTCCCTTAAATCCCATATGGAAAGGAAAGTCGTGGCCCAATATCGAGCCGGCTCCGGCATAGGTCATATAAAGTAAAGCAAATCCGGGATCATTTTTCCCAAAGAGAAACCAGGAGATCAGCATAGCTGCCAGTGTCTTCAAAATATCACATACAAGGGTCAGGGCACCTGCCTTAACCCCAAAGGTGCGGAGCATATTGGTGGTTCCCGCATTTCCGCTTCCCACAGATCTTATATCAAGGCCCTGCTTTGTCCCTAAAATATAACCCGACTGTATCGTTCCGAGAAAATACCCGATAATAAGACTGACTAACCTCGCTGCAATATTCATTCCCCTAAAAAATCTCCTACTGTTTATGAGTCAATTCCCGAAAGCTTCTAAACTGTTGCTTCGCTAAGAATTACAGGTGTTTATCTTTCCTTTATTATAAACCTTAAAGGCGTTCCGGTAAATCCAAAAGCATTCCTTATCTGATTTTCCATATACCTGACATAGGAAAAATGCATAAGCTCCTTATCGTTTACAAAGATCACGAAGGTGGGCGGTCCCACGGAAACCTCGGTCATATAGAAAAGCTTCAGTCTCTTTCCCTTATCCGCCGGAGGCTGCTGCAATGTGACGGCCTCGGTCATGATCTCATTAAGAACTCCGGTCTGTATCCTTAAGGTGGCGCTTTCTATCACCTTATCAATTATATCATATAATTTGTGAAGTCTCTGCCCCGTAAGAGCCGAAATAAAAATAATCTCAGCATAGGGCATAAAAGAAAGGACACTCCTTATCTTTTTCGTGTACTCATTGACAGTCTTATTGTCCTTATCAATACTGTCCCACTTATTGACAGCGATAATACAGCCCTTCCCCCGGTCGTGAGCGATGCCTGCGATCTTCGCATCCTGCTCTGTCACACCTTCATTGGCGTCAATAACGATAATGACCACATCTGAACGCTCAACCGCACTTACGGTACGAAGGATCATAAAATGCTCGAGCTCCTCCTTAACCTTATTCTTCCGTCTGAGTCCAGCTGTATCGATAAACACATAATCCTTTCCGTTATGCTTAACAGGGGTATCTATGGCATCTCTGGTAGTTCCGGCGATGTCGGAAACTATGACCCGGTTTTCCCCGAGAAGTCTGTTTATTATGGAGGACTTCCCGACATTGGGCTTACCCACAATCGCAATACGGGGACGGCTGTCATCATCTTCAGAAGGATCTCTTTCCGGAAAATGCTTCACCACCTCATCCATAAGATCTCCAAGACCCGTTTTCTGTCCTGCGGATATGGCGATCGGATCTCCCATTCCGAGATTATAGAACTCGTAGACATCCATCTCGAACTTTTCAAAGCTGTCAACCTTATTGACCGCAAGGACCACATTCTTTCCGGAACGCCTTAAGATATCGGCAACCTTGGAATCAGCGTCTGTCAAACCGGATCTGATGTCAGTAATAAAAACAATGACATCCGCAGTAGCTATGGCGATCTCCGCCTGATCCCGGATCTCGGACAGCATATCGTCCTTACTGTCAGGCTCAATACCCCCTGTATCTATCACGGTAAAATCCCGGTCAAGCCAGCTCACATCCGCATAAATACGGTCTCTGGTGATCCCCGGGGTATCCTTAACTATTGAAATACGTTCACCGGCAAGAACATTGAATAATGTGGACTTTCCCACATTCGGTCTCCCGACCAGCGCAACTATGGGTTTACTCATTTCCTTCTATCCTTTTTATGTCGTCCTGAAGAATTATGGTGAACAGCTCCTAACTTTGTCATTCTGAGTGAAGCGAGGAATCTTCCCAAACCTGAGGAAAGATCCTTCTTTCGCTCCTTTGGGATTACATTACGATCTTCCTTATAAAATCCTCTCCGTCGGTTCGTATTATCCGTACCGGAACCCCAAGTGCCTTTGAAATATCTCCTAATCGCATATCATCAAGCAGTATATCCGTATCAGCTCTTAAAAGATTCTCCGGAAGGAAAAGGACCTCACCAAGCTCCTTCCCCTTAAGCTCCCGTACAATATCCTGACCGGTAAGAAGACCGCTGACAGTGATCCTCTCTCCGAAAAAACGATTCTTAACGGGATAATAACGGACCCTGATCCCCGGGTAAATCCCTGAGAGCTTATAAAGGCACTCCCTAATATAATCCTGCATAAGGAGCCCTCCGCATAGGGACAGTTCCCTCACCTTACCCCGTGGCGGATAATCCTCCGGATGCTCCCTTATATCAGAAAGACATTCCTCAAATTCATCAAGGAAGGAACGGATCATACCCACACCGTTTTCGTACTGAAGATAGCCGTCGTAGCTCTCGGCCGGAGGGATCTCCATATCTGCCATAATATAGAACTCATCCCCTGCATGCACAAAATGGGTTCCGTATTTCGAAAAAAGCCTATCCTGCCAGGAATTAATAAGGTCAATAACTTGCCTGGCATCCTCCCTTTCAAAACCCTCCAGAGGGTAAAGCCCCTCCCTGTACCTCGTAAGACCCACCGGTACAACGGAAACACTTTTAAGATGAGGAATATATTTTGACAGCTCCCGTATGGAAAAGTCAAGCTCCTTACCGTCATTTAAACCCTTGCAGAGAACGATCTGTCCGTTCATCTCAATCCCGGCATCATAGAGCCTGTCAACCTTTTTCAAAGCCTCCCCGGCAAAACGGTTATTAAGCATCCTGCAGCGAAGAGCCGGATTCATAGCCTGAAAAGAAATATTAATTGGGCTTAAGCGGTAGCGGATGATCCTGTCAATGTCCTCATCCGACATATTAGTAAGGGTCACGTAATTACCCTGTAAAAAAGAAAGCCTGGAATCATCATCCTTAAAGTAGAGGCTCTCCCTCATCCCCGGAGGCATCTGGTCAATAAAGCAGAAAACACACTTATTTCTGCAGGAGCGGTACTCATCCATAAGACCGTTCTCGAATTCGATACCGAGGTCCTCATCCTCGTCCTTATCGATCTCAAGTTCCCACTCCTCACCGTTACATTTTCGTATAATAACCGTCAGGAAAGAATCCTCAGTCAGAAACTGATAATCAAAGATATCCTCTATCTCCTGCCCATTTATGCTGATAAGCTCATCACCGGGCTCGATCTCCATTTCTTCCGCAATACTGCCATCTATGACCTTATGGATTATGTGCCGCTTATTCACTACGCCCCTATCCATTCTCCCAAATCATTCTTTACACGGGTCGCTCCCTCTACACCAACGGATATCCACAGTAAGTGTCATTGGCATCCTACCCCCGGATCTCCATACGGAATGTGCAAGTCAGATCGATAGCGCCGGCTTCAGTATACCCACAAAAAGATTCTTCGCTTCGCTCAGAATGACACTAACTTAACGACATTGGCATCCTACCCACGGATATCCGGGGAAATAAGCTACCGGCCTAGCTCCACAACCTCCCCGTCCTTCCAGATACGGTCGAGGTCATAAAACGACCTGCTCTCCTTATCGAAGATATGCACGATCACATCTCCGTAATCCATAAGGATCCAGTTACTGTCCCTGTTACCCTCGGTATTCTTATGTGTGGCTCCAGCCTTAAAAAGCGCCTCACCCACAGCCTCTTCCATGGCATCCAGCTGGTTACTGTTATTACCGGTGGAGATAACAAAAAAATCCGCAAAATCAGAGATCTTACTGATGTCGATAATTTTGGTATCCTCGCCCTTTTTGTTTTCAAGGGCTGCAGCAGCAGCCTTTGCTATATCAAGATTTAGCATAGTAGTCGTAGGTCTCCTTTGTGGTTGGATCGACAGGTCTCGATCCCTTTGACAGGTAGTCAAGTGTATCGATTAAGATCTTCTTTACCGCCATATCGATATCCGTAAAAGCAAGCTCCCTGATGTCCGTAAGGTTAGGTGCCTCATTCCGGTTTAACTCAATGTAATCTGCAGTAAAAATGATCTTTTCGGTAAGGCTCATGCCCGCCCGGCCGGTGGTATGATATCTAATGGCGTTGATGATATCCTTATCCTTTATCCCGAAGTCATGCTCTGCCATATAGGCCCCAAGCTTTGCATGGAGAAGATAAGGAGCCTTCTTCTCAACGTCATTAAGGGCTATCTTATACTTCTTGCAAAGAGCATACTTCTCATCATTAGGGATATTTTTTGCAAGGTCATGTAAAAGCCCTGCGGTAAAAAGCTTTTCCGGATCCTCACGGTAACGCATCGCAAGGGAAGCCGCCGTGTAGGCGACCCCAAGGGTATGCTGGTAGCGCTCATTATCGAGAAGCTTTTTAATCTTTTTTTTAATGGCCTTAATATTGCTGTTCATATAAATGCCGTTCGTAAATAAACATCCTGACCGCCTCAGGAAGGTAATACCTGACCGAGCGGCCCTGTCCGATAAGTTCCCTGATCATGGAAGAAGAGATGTCAATATTTGTAGTATGAAGCACCTCTATTTTAGCATCATAATGCTCTTTATAAAAATCAATATCCAGGTAAAGCTCCGTCAGGCTCTCATTGTTCCTGACTGAAGTGATGACGGTGCAGCCGGAAAAGATCCGTTCAGGAGTCACCCATTTCTTCATTTCATGCAGTGCATCCGCTCCGGTAATAAAGAAAAGGGAGGCATCCGGATAAAGCGAATTAAGCTCCTCTATTGTGTCTGCGGTGTAGGTATTACCTCCGCGCTTAATCTCCATATCGGATACGAAAAAAGAATGATTATCTCTTACTGCCAGACGGGCCATCTCAAGCCGCAAAGCCGCCTCCGGGATCTTCATATCCTTTTTTAGGTAAGAATTACCGCTTGGCATAATGATAACTTTGTCAAGGTTAAATTCAAAAAGTGCCTGTTCAGCAATGATAAGATGCCCGAAATGTATAGGATTAAAGGTGCCGCCAAGAATTCCGATCTTCTTCATATCTGTGTACTCATTAAAATGTTGCAGCCATAGCCGGAAAAAGATCCTTCGCTTCCCCTCGCCGGGGTGGCATCCCGTATCTCCGATACGGGATAAGGCTCAGGATGACAGAATAATGAATTCAGGATTACAGTCTAATTCTCATAATAATCAAACTGGAAGCCGTAGATCTTTACCGTATCTCCTTCGTTGATGCCGAGATCCTTCAGCTGATCAAGTGCCCCGATATCACGCATAAAGTTCTGGAAAAACATAAAGCCCTTCTCCGAATCGAGATTCGTGTAGCCCAGCATCTTTTCAATACGTGGACCTTCGATCACATAATAATTCTCCTTATCGTCAAAGCTTACCGTGAAGGGAAGTTCCTCCGCAATATGCTCCATCGGGTCATACTCGGCTTCATATACCGTAACACTCCTGTCGGTCCTTGAAAGCATATCCTTAACGGCATACAAAAGCTCATTAAGTCCCTTACGGGTGGCTGCGGAAATAGGAAAAACCCTTATGCCCTTCGGTTCGAATTCGTTTTTAATTCGTTCAACCGGATCCTCTTCACCCTCAGAGGTCTGTATAACATCCGTCTTGTTGGCAACGATTATCTGCGGCTTTAGTGAAAGATCCACATTAAAGGAAGCAAGCTCCTTATTTATGGCATAAATATCGTCAACAGGATCCCGTCCTTCGGTTCCCGCAGCATCAACCATATGAATAAGAACATGGCAGCGCTCGATATGACGTAAAAATTCGTGGCCAAGACCCACTCCCTCGGAAGCACCCTCAATAAGCCCGGGAATATCCGCAAGAACAAAGCCGCCATCGCCGTCCTTAAAGTCCACAACTCCAAGAAATGGATGGAGGGTGGTAAAAGGATAACCTGCAATCTCCGGCTTAGCATTTGTGACCGCAGAGATAAGGGTGGATTTGCCGGCATTTGGAAAGCCCACGAGTCCCACATCGGCGATACTTTTCAATTCAAGTATGACCTCCGCCTCAACTCCGTCCTGTCCGGGCTTCGCATACTTCGGAGCCTGCATGGTGGAGGTGGCATAGTGCTGGTTTCCGTTTCCGCCCCGGCCACCCCGGAGAACAGTAACAGTTCTGTTTTCCCCGGACATATCAACGATAACCTTGTTAGTTTTACTGTCACGGACAATAGTGCCTTCAGGAACTTTCAGTATAAGATCCTTCCCGTTTTTCCCATGCATCCTCTTCTTGGCACCGTTTTCACCGTTTTCCGCGGA
The DNA here is from genome assembly GCA_000622025.1 of Lachnospiraceae bacterium AD3010. Lineage (GTDB taxonomy): Bacteria > Bacillota > Clostridia > Lachnospirales > Lachnospiraceae > NK4A144. Next base: position 19,988 of record JHWU01000007.1, read on the forward strand.
AAACTTACGCTTGTAGCGGTAGTCGGAAAGGGTGTTCATGCCCTTGTCCACTTCAAAAATAATACTGCCGCCGTTTCCGCCGTCACCTCCGTCGGGACCGCCGTTAGCCACATACTTTTCCCTGCGGAAAGAAACGCAGCCGTCGCCCCCTTTTCCGGATCTTATTATAATTGTGGTTTTATCCTTGAATGCCATAATCATACCGCAGGAGAATCCCTGCTAAAATAAAGGCTCCGGGAAAAACCGGAGCCATTGATAACAACACAGCTTAAACTTACTCAGCCTTTGCTTCAACCTCGTAAACGCTTGCCTGCTTTAAGTATCTGCCCTTTCTCTCGAAACGGAGAACGCCGTCAACCTTAGCATAAAGGGTATCATCTCCGCCCCTTCCAACATTCTTTCCGGGATGGATATGGGTTCCGCGCTGTCTGTATATGATGTTTCCGGCTAAAACAAACTGTCCGTCCGCCCTCTTGGCACCGAGCCTCTTTGACTCGGAATCACGTCCGTTCTTTGTGGAACCGACTCCCTTTTTGTGGGCGAAGAACTGAAGGTTAAGATTTAACATTCCTAAATTCCTCCTTATTACTGCCTTTCTTCCGTGAGCTTTAAAAACTCACATCCGTAATTCTTTTCACTGTCACTGATCCCGTAGTACAAGCTTTCAAGAAGCAGCGCTGCCTTTTCCGAGGGAGGACTTTTGAAATCGCAGCTGATCTCCCCCTTCTCCTCGTCTGAAAAAACTTCCATATTCGCCGCATCCTCCGGCAGAAGCCGGTCAATGGAGTTTATGGTGTTAATAACGAGCATGGAAACCGCGGCGCAGACAACATCATTTCCCTTGTCTGCATACTCTGCATGTCCACTGCAGCAAAAGCCTGTGATAAAGCCGTTCTCTGCTCTTCTAAGCTTAAAATGTACCACCTTTATGCGTTGATCTTGTCGATCTGTACCTTGGTATACTGCTGTCTGTGACCGTTCTTCTTATGATAACCTGACTTCCTCTTGTAACGGTAAACAACGACCTTCTTGCCCTTAACCTGATCAAGGATCTTACCAGATACTGATGCGTTCTTTACGTCGTCGCCAACCTTTAAGGAATCACCGCCAACAGCCTTAACATCGTCGAAAGTAACAGTACTGTCCTTCTCAAGGGGAAGCTTCTCAACGAGAATAACATCGCCCTCCTGAACCTTATACTGTTTTCCGCCTGTTGCAATGATAGCGTACATAGGACACCTCCTGTCTTCTAATGATCGCTGGGCTTTTCGGTGTATAATACGGCCCAATGCCGCTTTCCGGCAAAAGATCTCTTAATCCCTGCCCTTATACTTTATGAACCTTACCAAGCGGCTCGCTACCCGCAAGCTTTGATAGAATAACATAAATCATATTCTTTTGTCAAACAGGTATTTCATCGTATTGTTTTTCATTTCATCATTTCCCATTTTTACCCCTTTACAAGAACAACACTATTTGGAAGCGAGCTGTGCCTGAACAGCGGTAATCGCGATAACACCCTCTACGTCATGAGTATTACAGCCGCGGGAAAGGTCGTTTACAGGCTTTGAAAGTCCCTGAAGAAGGGGACCGTAGGCATCCGCCTTTCCTAAGCGCTGAACCAGCTTGTAACCGATATTACCGGCGTCAAGATTCGGGAAAATAAGAACGTTTGCATTTCCTGCAACGTCTGAATCCGGAGCCTTACTCTCTGCAACCTCAGGAACTATCGCAGCATCCGTCTGCAGCTCCCCGTCAAGTATGAGACCGGGATACTTTTCGTGTGCGATCTTAACTGCATTTCTGACCTTATCAACAAGCACATGCTTTGCCGAACCCTTGGTGGAATGTGAAAGCATGGCAACCTTCGGCTGGGCTCCGACGAGAGCCTTAAAGGAATTGGCACTTGTACGGGCTATGATAGCCAGCTCTTCAGAGGTAGGATCCTGATTAAGACCGCAGTCACCGAATACAAAGGTACCCTTTTCTCCCATATCGCAGTCGGGAACACACATAACAAAGAAGCCTGAAACCATCTCGACTCCCGGTGCGGTACGTAAGATCTGCAGGGCAGGCCGTAAGGTATCTGCCGTAGCATGGCAGGCACCCGCGACCATTCCGTCCGCATCTCCGTTTTTAACCATCATGATACCGTAGGTAAGATAGTCGTTTCGGAGTATCTCGTCAGCCTTTTCCGCGGTCATGCCCTTATGGGCCCTAAGCTCCACAAGCTTCTCCTTATATTTTTCAAACTTCGGGTCCGTCAGGGGATTAACAAAGTCGATATCAGAAATATCAACACGGAGTTTTTTTGCCTTCTCAGCAACCTCCTTTTCATCACCCACCATCACTATCTTTGCGATATTATCTCTCATAGCCCAGGTGGCAGCTCTAATGACCCTCTTATCGTTTGACTCGGGAAGGACTATTGTTTTTATATCCTTTGATGCCCTTTCAAAAACCTTTGAAATAAATTGATTGACCTTGTCCGATGCTTCCATTTTCTCTGTTCCTTTCTTTTATATTTATTAACCACGATACTCTGCAGCAAACATCACCGTCTTCGCCTGCGTTTTTTGGATGCTTGCCAATCCTTAAGAGTGTCAGTAACAAAGGATACTCCTCAGGGTGTAATAATATACCTTGTGATCGCGCAGTTCTCCCTGTAGACCCTCTTCCAAAGCTTCCAGATATACTTCTGGGAAATATAACGTCTCTTTATCTTGCTTACATCAATAAGAGCGGAAACCTCCATAAAAAGTTCCCGGGCGAACTCCGTCTCAAATTTCCTTTCCATTCTCATTCTCCGGATATAGATAAATCGTCAGGCAACCCTGAGCTTAACGGTAAATTTCTTCTTTGATCCGTCGAGCAGCTTATATGTGATCTTTATTACGCTCCCGGATCTTATCGGGGTAATACTTAAGGGATCGCCGTTTTTGTCACTTTTGTTGATCACAAGCTTATTAAGGTCCCTTTTTGAAACCTTTATGTCATAGACAAACCTGCCGTCCGCAAGGCTTCTTGAGTTATTAACACTTACCGAGAGCTTACTCTTCTTTTTTTCGTAGTATACACCGACCTCATTATCGGAAATAGCGGAGTAAGGGTATGCGATCTTTATGGTATCTCCCGCATGCACCGTTTTGTCGGTTTTTCCGAGTATCTTCATATCTCCCCGGAGAAGTCCCATTTTCTTTACGGTTTTATGTACCTTCAGGAAATAGAAAAGGGTATTTCCGCCGATCTCGGCGGTGATTATCACCCTGTCTCCCGCCTTGCCGGATACGCACTTAACCTTTCCCTTACTTACGCTTACCTTACCGGTATCACTGCTGTTCCAGGTTGCCGATTTTGTAAGACCCTTGTCGCTTATCTGTCCGTCGGAATTTCCTATACGGAGCTTAAAGCTCTTTTTCTCGCTGATATATCCGGAAAGCACTGCTCCGTAGTGACCCGCTTCATCCACCAGCGTATTCTCGGGATGGAGCTTAAAGCTCTTTGCAAGATTGACAGCCTGATCAGCCTGCACCATGCCGTAGAGTATCTTATCGCCTGAGCTGTATTCCTTTCCGTCGCTTGTTACCTGAAGTATGGTCCTTATAATGTCAAAGCGCTCACTGCTCTTTTCCTTCATAAACTCGGGATTGGAGCTCAAGCATAGAGCCGTGACCGCAGATACCATAGGAGTCGCCTGGGAAGTACCGTTCATGGTCTTATAGAAATCCTTATTCGATATACCCTGCCAGGTACCGTCGTCTTTAAGATCTTGACGGATAAACGAGGACCATACCGCATTTCCGGGTGCAACTATATCCACCCAGTCTCCGTAATTTGAAAAATCGGCAAGCTTTCCGTCCTTCTCCGTATTTGCTCCCACTGCGATACAGTGCTCATAAGCCGCAGGATAATACTCTTTCTCAGAACCGTTGTTTCCTGCTGCAGCTATACATATTATGCCGTTATTATAGGCTTCATCTATTGCGGCGCCGAGGTATGATGCATTTGAGGTGGAACCCATGCTCATACTGATCACATCAACCTTTCTGTCTATGGCCATCCTGATGCCGATAGCGATATTTTTAAGGCTGAAGCTTCTCTCTGTTGTAACCTGTATGGAATCTATCTTTACTGCGGGAGCCACTCCGTAGCCTCCCTTTGAATTTCCCTTTGTAGCGGCGATAAGTCCGCTGACATGCGTTCCATGCCCCACATTGTAGTCAATGCCGCTATGAGCTTCATCAACCTTTCCGGCGCTGTTTTTACTGGCAACCTCGGGTATCCAGCGTCTTTCGATATAACCGGGTTTTTCCTTATCATTAGTATTCAGATCCTCATGCTCTGTATTCACACCGGTATCAAGGACCGCAACGGTCACTCCGTTTCCGGAGGCTATCTTTAATGCCTCCTCATCCTTTATCATTTTATGGAAGTACTGCTTTGAAGAGAGAGGGTCGGTCACATCCGAAGAATCCCCGTTATCGTTATCGGAATCAAGCTCTCCAAGGGCTGCGGCCTCCTCAAGTATCTCACCGAAATCATCATCAACATCCAGAAGTTCTGCTGTGTAATTCGGCTCGATAAGAGTTGAAACAGAAGAAAGAGCTGCTGCGTGTTCAAGCGCCGCGGCCGTACCTTCCTTAAAGCGTACCGTGGCAACACCGTAGTCAAAGCCTACAAGCTCTGCGTTATACTCCGCTGCGACCTGCTCTGCCTCCGAAAGGCTGTCTGCCAGGAATACACCCTCCCGGTCCACATAGTCCTCTCCGGGGGTAAGCTCATCAAGCTCCGAAGCCTCCTCCTTAAGTTCCGACGCTATGGAGGCCTCTTCTACCAGGATCTCCTCCTCTGCAGCCGGCGTCTTATTATCCGCATAAGCAGAGATACCCGGAAGCACCAGGGCAAAGCTCAAAAGTACTGCAAGAGTTTTTCTGTGTTTCCTAAATAAAAACATAACAATCTCTCCGTCCTAAAGATTTTTTCTAAATGTCAAATGTGAAAATTTATATATGAACAGATCCTAAGTATTATAACCCCATTTGGGTTTTAAATCACGCTGATCAGAATATTCCTCTGTTTTCAAACCACTTTTCCAGTAATTCCGGGCGGTTCTTCCCTGTACGCTTCTTTGACTCCGTTAATCGCCAGGCTTCCACCGCAGCGTGGTCCCCCGAAAGAAGGATATCCGGAACGGATTCACCCCTCCACTCATAGGGCCTTGTATACTGGGGATATTCCAATAGCCCGTTTTCAAAGGACTCGGTCCCTGCGGAATCGTCATTATTTAATACACCCGGTATCCTCCGGCTCACCGCATCCATTATCACAAGTGCCGGGAGCTCTCCCCCGGTAAGCACATAGTCACCTATCGAGATCTCGTCCGTAACGATACGGTCAAGCACCCTCTGGTCTATCCCCTCATAGTGGCCGCAGAGAATAATAAGTGCTTCCTCCTTTGAAAGCTCCTCTGCTTTTGCCTCGTCAAAAGCCCTGCCTCCCGGAGAAGTATAGATAACCCTTACCTTCTTCTCTTCACGCCGGTCTCCCGAAGCCTCCTCATCAAAGCTTTGTTCGATACGGCTAAGAGCCTCCTGATAGGCAAGCCACACCGGCTCGCAGCTGATAAGCATCCCGGCTCCTCCGCCGTAGGTATAGTCATCAACCGACCCGTAGGAGTTCTGTGAAAATGCCCGAAGTGAAACCGTATTTAGGGACAGTATCCCCTTATCCATTGCCCTTCCGATAATGCTGTGGGACATAGCGTCCTCTATCATTTCAGGGAATAAAGTGATCACACAGTATTTCATCTTTTGTCTATGACAGCATACCCGGCAGCGGATCAACCGTCATCCTGCCGTTCTCAATGTCAACGTAAGTCACGAATTTTTTTACGGCCGGGATCATGATCTCCTTACCTGATCCGTTCCTTATGACATAAACATCATTGCCGGAACCGTGAAGCACATTTGACACCGTTCCAAGCTCCGTTCCGGAGGTATCAGAAACCAGAAGCCCGATAATATCGGCATCGAAATACTGGTCCTCCTTAAGCTCTGCAATATCCTCCCTCCGGGCCAGCACCTCATAGTCCCTGTACTTAACCACATCATTAATATCATCGATCCCTTTAAACTTCAGGATCACCGTTTTCTTAAAGAACTTTACATTCTCTATCTCCACGGGGACTGTCTCAGCTCCCGAACGAAGATATACATCCTTAAATAAAGAAAAGCGGCCAGGGTCATCCACTTCAGGGTAGACCTTGACCTCTCCCTTTATTCCGTGAGTCGTGGTTATTCTGCCTGCAGGCAGATAGTTTTTTTCTAAATCTCTTTTCTCCGTCATCAAAAATCGATCATTCATTATTGGTGATGTCAACATTCACCTTACGATTATCCTTGGAAGATGCCGCCTTCACAACGGAACGGATGGACTTTGCTATCCGGCCCTGTTTTCCGATGACTTTGCCCATATCGCTTTTATCGACACGAAGCTCAACGTTTATCTCGTTTTCATTCTCTGTTTCAGTCACATGTACCTCATCCGGATTGTCCACAAGAGCTTTGGCGATCACTTCCACTACTTCCTTCATCATAGAAATGCCTCCTGACCGGACTTAAATGATCCCTGCTTTTTTGAATAATCTCTGAACAGTCTCTGTAGGCTGTGCTCCGTTCTGAAGCCACTTTTTGGCTTCCTCCTCATTTACCTTGAATTCAGAGGGCTCCTTTAAGGGATCATAGGTTCCGATCTCTGCCACATTCTTTGAATTTGAAACAGAATTCCTGGCATCAGCCACAACAACCCTGTAAAAAGGAGCCTTTTTCTTACCGATTCTCTTTAATCTGATCTTTAACATTTGAATATCCTTTCTTTTCTGTAAAACTGAAATGTATTTTCCGGTGGTATCCACCGGTATATCAAAAACCGTGTGAACACGGATCGATACCTATCTTAAACCCTTCATCATGGATGCCAGATTTCCCATGCCTCCGAAGCCTCCGAAACCGCGCTTCCCCTTCATCATCCCGGGCATACGCTTCATCATCTTCTGCATCTCCGTAAACTCCTTGACCAGGCGGTTAACATGCATGATGTCAACACCGGCTCCCCTTGCTATCCTGTGCTTTCTCTGGGGATTAAGGAGCTTTGGATTCGCTCTTTCAGCCTTTGTCATGGAATGTATTATGGCTTCATTCCTTTTTAGCCGGCTCTCATCCACCATTCCGGAAATATCCTTGCCTCCGGTAAGTCCGGGCAGCATTCCGAGGATCGAGCTTAAGCCTCCCATCTTATTCATCTGCGCCATTGCGGAGAGATAATCGTCAAAATCGAATTTACCCTTTTTGACGCTTTCCTTCATCTTTTCCGCAGACTCCCGGTCCACGGTGTCAGCGGCCTTCTCTATAAGGGAAAGCACATCTCCCATTCCGAGTATCCTTGAAGCCATTCGGTCGGGATAGAATTCCTCAAGGCCATCGCTCTTTTCACTTACGCCCACGTAATACACGGGAGTACCCACCGTACTGCGGATCGACAGTATCGCTCCGCCTCTGGCATCGCCGTCAAGCTTTGAAAGGATGATACCGTCAAGACCCACGCGCTCATTGAATCCTCTGGCAACATCCACAGCAGCCTGTCCCGTTCCGGCATCCACTACAAGGACCGTGTCAGTAATATCCACATTGTCCTTAATGTGCTTCAGCTCTTCCATCAGCTCTTCGTCAACCTCGAGCCGTCCGGCGGTATCAAGTATTACCACATCAAAGCCGTGCTTTTTTGCGTACTCTAATGAATCAAGGGCGATCTTTACGGGATCCTTGCAATCCTCTTCCATAAAAAAGCCGGCTTCAACCTTATCAGCGTTTATCTCCAGCTGCTTTGCTGCAGCGGGTCTGTATACGTCAAGAGCCGCAAGGAGGCTCTTCTTTCCCTTTTTCTTAAGCCTGAGGGCAAGCTTTGCGGCAGTGGTGGTCTTACCTGCACCATTAAGACCGCAGAGCATGATCACGGTGATACTCTGACCGGGAGCGAATTTTAATTCCTCTGCATCACCGAGAAGAGATACCATTTCCTCATTTACGATCTTAATGACCGTCTGTCCGGGATTTAAGCCCTTCAGCACCTCTTCGCCGACAGCTTTTTCCTCTATGCTCTTTACAAAGGACTTGACGACCTTGAAATTCACATCCGCTTCAAGGAGTGCCATCTTTACTTCCTTCAAGGAAGCCTTTACATCCGCCTCCGTGAGCATTCCTTTTGATCTTAAGCCCTTGAACACATTCTGAAGTTTTTCCGTAAGGCTTTCAAATGCCATTAAAGATCTCCCAATATTCTGTCGGCTATGGAGGCTATCCTCCCCGCTTCGGCATTATCTGTCTTTTCAAGGATGGACTCCGCTGCTGCTTTTATCTCCCGTACCAGCCTGCCGGTTTCCTCAAAGCGTTTGATAAGACCCAGCTTTTCCTCGTAACCGCTTAAGCTCTGCCTGCAGCGGTTAAGCATTGCAGACACTGCCTGACGGCTTATTCCGTACTCCTTAGATATCTCGGATAATGACATATCCTCCATAACGGAGGCCTCATATATTTCTCTCTGCTTATCCTTAAGGAGGTTTCCGTAGAAATCAAAAAGCAGCGCTTCCTTAAGTGCATCCTTCAATTCCGCTACCGTCCTTTTCCCGGTCAAAAATGACCAACGGAGCATATCCTAACATAAAAAAGCAAGGCTGTCAATAAAGCATGTTGACAGCCCTGTTCTTACCAGAAAATGCAGCGGATCTCACAATGCCGCCCTTACCTGCTTCGGTTTATAGCCGTTTTTATCGAGAGCGGATAAGATCTGTTCCTTATGCCAGGTACCGAAGGCCTCCAGGGTGATCCGAAGCTCCACCTCGGCTGAGCGGTTGGTATTAACGAACTGGTTATGCTCAAGCTTTATAACGTTTCCGTTCTCTCTCGCTATGGTACCCGCAACCCTCTCAAGCTCTCCCGGCTTGTCAGGTAGGAGGACCGAAACGGTAAAGATCCTGTCACGAAGGATAAGTCCCTGCTGTACCACACTTGACATGGTGATAACATCCATATTTCCACCCGAAAGAATGGAAACCACTTTTTTCCCCTTACATTTAAGCTGCTTTAATGCCGCTACTGACAATAACCCCGAATTTTCAACGATCATCTTGTGGTTTTCCACCATATCAAGAAAGGCGATAACAAGATCAGAATCCGGAACGGTTATTATATCATCCAGATTTTCACGGAGATATGGGAAAATAAGCTTTCCCGGTGTCTTCACCGCAGTACCGTCGGCAATGGTCGAAGCTGTTTTCAGTGTTGTGACCTTCCCCTTCTTAAATGACGCCGAGAGACAGGCTGCCCCCTCGGGCTCTACGCCGATAACCTTTACCTTTGGATGAAGAAGCTTTACAAGAGTGGATACTCCGGTGGCAAGTCCGCCGCCCCCTACAGGCACCAGAATATAATCAACCAGCGGCAGCTCCTTAAATATCTCCATAGCTATGGAGCCCTGTCCCGTAGCGACACAGAGGTCATCAAAGGGATGAACAAAGGTGTAACCGTTTTCCTCTGCAAGCCTCAGTGCTTCTGAACAGGCATCATCATATATATCTCCAAAAAGGATCACCTCGGCTCCAAGAGCCTTGGTGCGGTTGACCTTAATAAGCGGGGTAGTGGTCGGCATCACTATTACCGCTCTGCAGCCAAAGGACTGAGCCGCGAATGCAACTCCCTGGGCGTGGTTTCCGGCTGAAGCGGTGATCACTCCTCTGTCCCGCTCCTCCTTTGAAAGACGGCTCACCCTGTAATAGGCGCCCCGGATCTTATAAGCTCCTGTCCTCTGCATATTTTCCGGCTTTAAATACACCTGGTTTTCGCAGGATGCGGAAAAGAAGTCACTGTGTATGAGCTTCGTCTCTACCGTGACCTCCTTAACCTTTTCAGAAGCCTCTTCAAAGGCCTCCAGACTTAAGTATTCATATTCTTTCTTATCTGACATCTCCTGCTCTCCCGTCTTTCATAAAAATCAGGTCATCCTGAGGGCTAACCATCTGTCAGCCCGAAGGATCCTAATCCGCCTCTTTATTAAAAAGATTATCCACAAATTTATCAGCATCGAATTTTTCAAGATCCGTGATCTTCTCTCCGAGACCGATGAATTTGACCGGTATCTTCAATTCGTTTTCGATACTTAAGACTATGCCGCCCTTTGCGCTCCCGTCAAGCTTTGTAAGGATTATGCCCTTTACATCGGTCACGGACATAAATTCCTTTGCCTGGTTCATGGCATTCTGTCCGGTGGTTCCGTCAACCACCACAAGAGTCTCCTTCTTAGCCCCTGGAAACTCCGAGTTTATGATGGTATTTATCTTCTTCAGCTCATTCATAAGGTTCTGCTTATTATGAAGCCTTCCGGCAGTATCGCAGAATAAAAGATCAACGTTCCTTGCCTTTGCCGCCTTAACGGAATCAAAAACAACCGCTCCCGGGTCTCCTCCTTCGACTCCCCTTATCATCTCCACTCCGGCTCTGTCAGCCCAGACCTGAAGCTGGTCTATCGCCGCAGCCCTGAAGGTATCCGCAGCGGAAAGAAGCACCTTCTTTCCCATATCCTTATAAATATGCGCAAGCTTACCTACAGACGTGGTCTTTCCGACACCGTTCACCCCAACAACAAGGACTACAGAGGGACCCTCCTCAAAGTCATAGAGGTCTCCCATATCAAAGCTTTTAAGGCTCTCCTTCATGCTCTCCATAAGGAGCTCTCTGCACTTCCCCGGCTCGGAGATACGCTGTTCCCTTACCCTGACCTTCAGATCCTCTATAAGCTTTTCGGTTGTGGCAATACCCACATCACCCATGACAAGAAGCTCTTCCAGCTCTTCAAAAAACTCGCTGTCTATCTCCTTATATCCGGTAAAGAAATTTGCAATATTTTGAAAAAATCCCATCAGTCATAATCCTCCAGATCCACATTGACCTGCGTAGACACACCCTTCTCCTGCATGGTGATACCGTAAAGTCTGTCAGACTTCATCATGGTGCCCCTTCTATGTGTGATCACGATAAACTGCGTGTGCTTTATAAGGTTGCAGAGGTAGGAAGCAAAGCGGTCAACATTGGCTTCATCAAGCGCAGCCTCGATCTCATCCAGAAGACAGAATGGAGACGGCTTCAGAGCCTGTATGGCAAAAAGCAGTGCTATGGCTGACAGTGCCTTTTCCCCTCCGGATAACTGCATCATATTCTGCAGCTTCTTTCCCGGAGGCTGGGCAATGATCCGGATATCCGTTTCCAGAATATTCTCTGGATCGATAAGCTCCAGTGTTCCCTTTCCTCCTCCGAAAAGCTTCTTGAATACCACATCATACTGCTTCGCAATATCCTCAAACTTCTTCGAGAAGAGCTTTTTCATATTGTCATCAAGCTCGGCAATTATATTTCTAAGATCCTCTTCGGCCTTTAGAAGATCGTTCCTCTGTCCGTCCTCGAAGGTATATCTGTCAAAGAGATTCTTATATTCCTCGATAGCATTGACATTTACATTTCCAAGCTCTCTTATGGCGTTCTTTACCGCAAAGGTGGCCTTCTTAAGCTTTGAAAGATCAGTCATCTCTTCATTTCTGAGCTCCATAGCGGCACTTCTGGTCATCTGGTACTCATCCCACATATAATTGGTGAAGCTCTCCTCGTCACGCTCACACTTTTCCTTCTGTGACATAAGCCTGTCGATCTCCCGCTCTATACTGCTCTTTCTTTCGCTTATATTGCCGATCTCCCTGAAGATACCCTTCTGTCTTTCGGAGAGCTCGTTCTTTTTGTCATAAAGAGCCTTAAGCTCCTGATTCTTGGAGTCATTGTCCGTACCGTAATTCTCTATCTGCTCCTCCAGGGTCCTGATCTCCAGAGTCTTTGTATCTCTCTCCTTTTTATTTTCTTCAATGCTCTGCTCGTTTATCCTTATTTCGCTCTCACTGCGGCTTAAGGCATTGGAGAGTCGGTTAAGCTCCTCCTCAACATGCGACTGCTCACCCCTTAGGGATACGTTTTTCTTATCCTCCTCAGAAAGCTTTTCTTTAAGCTTTTCAGCCTTTTCAAGGATGGTTTCAATGGCGATATTAAGCTCCTCTATCTCCTTAGAGATCTCTTTTTCCTTATCAAAGGAGAACTGAAGGTCACTGTTGACCTTTTCCTTCAGGGAGCTTATCTCCCCAATCTGTTCCTCTATCGCCTTATTCTCCTTTAATATCCCTCCGCTTCCTTCGCCGAGTTCCTTTTCACGGTCCTTTAACTGCTTAAGGCTCAATGAAGCGGTATTATACTTAAGCTCAAGCTCCTTCTTTTTTTCCGAAAGATTATTCTTTTTAATGCTGTTATCTGTCTTTTTTCGTCTCAGATCCTCTATCTTTTCAAGGCACTTATCAACCTCTGCCAGGGTTTCCTTCAATTCCTTCTCAAGGGCCTCTATCTCCCTTGTTCTCCCGAGAAGTCCGGAATTATTCTTATATGCCCCTCCGGATATGGATCCCCCGGGATTCAAGGCTTCACCGGAAAGAGTAACCATTCTGACCCTGTAATGGTACTTCCTTGCGATCTTTAATGCGTTATCCACATTGTCTACAACAAGATAATTGCCAAGAAGTGAGCCTGCCACCTTCTCATATTTTTTCTCACAGTCCACTAAAGTATCTGCCCGTCCAAGAGCTCCGGGCTCATTAAGCAGGGCATCATCAGAAAGATCCCTTGACTCGATCGACGTAAGAGGTAAAAATGTTGCACGTCCGGCGTGTTCCGTCTTTAATACCTCTATCAGCTTTTTCGCGGTATTTTCATCCTTTGTTACTATGTTCTGGAGATTGCCTCCGAGAGCCGTTTCTATGGCAGTCTCGTATTTTTTCTGAACCTTTATCAGGTCGGCAACGACCCCCTCTATCCCCTTCTCATGCCGCCTTTCCTCCATGGCACGCTTAACGGCACTTCCGTAGCCCTCATAGCGCTCTGCCATATTTTTAAGGCTCTCAAGCTTTGACTTCTTCTCATGATAGATTATCTCTAAGGAATGGTGGTCACTGTCTGCTTTTTCCAGCTCGCTGCGAACCTTCTGGTCTTCGCTTTCCAGACTTTCAAGACTGTCCTCAAGCTTCTTTAATGAGGAATCCGCCTCGTCAAATTCCTTTAAGGCAGCCTCAATTTCACCCTTTATTTCCTTTTCTCCCGTATGGATCCTTATGAGACTCTGGGAAAGCTCGGACTTTCTAAGTTCCGCCTGCTCAAGCATGGTATCGTATCTGGCAATGCTTCCCCTGATATCATTTCTTCCGTTCAGAAGCTCGATCAGTGCAGACTTTTTCCTTTCAAGCTCCTCACTCTTACTGTTATTCTCATGGTTATAGAGATCGATCTGCTCACGGAATTCATCCAGTCCCGAATCAATGGCAGACAGTTTTTCATCAATGGTAGCCTTACGGACAGTTAATCTCTGCTTTTCCTGTCTGTTTTTCTCTGTTTCACTCTTTAATTCGTTTATACGGCTGCTGAAGTGCTCGTCACTAACCTTCAGGGAATGTATCTGCTCCTTTAATACGTTTATCTGTCCCTCTATCTGACCCTTAAAAAGCGTGGAATTGGAGATCTCTGCCTTCTTCCTGTCGATGTCCTCATCAACGGTTTTCAGCTCGTCACCGATCTCAACATAGCTTTTCTGGCTTTCTGTGTAGCTTTCGCTTATTTCCTTAAGGTCAGCTTCAGCTATGCCGCTCTTCTTCTCTATTTCCTTAAGCTCTGAATCGTTCCTCTCTGTTTCCAGAAGAAAGACATTGGCATCAAGCTCCTTTAAGTCCTCCTTTTTCTGGAGATAGACCTTAGCCTTTTCCGACTGGCTCCGAAGAGGGTCCAGCTGCTTTTCAAGCTCATCAAGCCTGTCCGTCACACGAAGCAGATTATTCTTCTCATGCTCAAGCTTCCTTATGGCAGCAGCTTTGCGTCTCTTAAACTTTACTATGCCAGCTGCCTCGTCAAAAAGCTCCCTTCTTTCCTCGCTCTTTCCCGACAGTATCTTGTCGATCTGTCCCTGACCGATTATGGAATAGCCTTCCTGCCCAACACCTGTATCATAAAAAAGCTCCTGCACATCCTTAAGTCTGCAGGCGTTTCCGTTCATCAGGTATTCACTTTCACCGGATCTGTAGACCCTTCTGGCCACGGTTACTTCATCAAATTCCACACCCAGGGCGTGATCCGAATTGTCCATCGTGATCGCAACGTAAGCGTAACCCATAGGCTTCCGGGTCTCCGTGCCGGAAAAGATCACATCCTGCATCGAGGAGCCCCTGAGCTCTCTTGCGCTCTGTTCTCCAAGAACCCAGCGCACCGCATCCGCCACATTGCTCTTACCTGAACCGTTCGGTCCGACGATGGCCGTGATACCGTCCATAAACTTAAACTCTATTTTATTTGCAAAGGACTTAAAGCCCTGTATATCAATACTTTTTAAATACATTTCAGTTTATCTTGATGGCTTTGACCAGAAGGTTCTTTTTAAGATTCTTCGCTTCGCTCAGAATGACATAAGGCTTCAGCCCGAAAGATCCTTTTCTCTCTTCAAATACTCATATGCTGCATGCTGCTCCGCGCTCTTCTTTGAGCTTCCCTTCCCCTCGGAAACCCTCATACCGTTAATGTAGACCTCCACGGTATAGACCTTTTTATGGTCAGGACCGCTTTCACCCGCCACGATGTATTCCAGGGTATCCCCCTTCTTCTGGCATCTTTCCTGCAGTATGGACTTTGCATCATAAAAAAGCTGCTTTCTGTCCATATCCTTAAGCACGTACTTTTCGATATGTCCGGCAGCAGCTTCGTATCCGCCGTCTATATATATAGCCCCGATCACCGCCTCGAAGACATCGGAAACAATGGAAGCCTTTTTCCTGCTCCCCTGCTCCTCTTCCCCGCGTCCCACCAAGATATAATCGGACAGGGAGAATTCCCCGGCACACTCTGCCAGAGTAGGTTCGCAGACCAGTGCAGAGCGCATTTTCGTCATTTCACCCTCGCTCTTATCGGGATTATGATCATAAAGGTATTCACTCACAACCAGTTCAAGGACAGCATCTCCCAAAAACTCCAGCCTCTCGTAATCGGGATAAGTGTTTATCTTCAGCTCATTAACATATGAACCGTGTGAGAGAGCCGAGCGCAGGAGCATCCTGTCCTTAAAATGATAATCTATTTTTTTCTCTATATCCTCAGGCCTGAACTCCAGCATCTTATATTACTCTGAGGTACCGCGGATAGCGTTGACCGCATCCTGTACGGTAACGATCTTTTCCGCATCCTCCGTATCTATGGTGATATCGAATTCCTCTTCGATCCCCATTATGATCTGGAATACATCCAGGGAATCTGCTCCGAGATCATCGACAAAGGTGGTTTCCGGAGTTATCTCCGACTTGTCAACGCTTAAGACATCCGCAATAATACTCTGAATCTTTTCAAATTCCATGCCTACTTCATTCCTTTCACTTTTCAAGCTGTTCTCTTATCCTGTCGGCGATCCTTCCTTCCTTAAAAGACACGCACTGCAGGATAGAATTCATTATTTCCCTGGCCTTTGAATTGCCGTGAGTCTTTACCACAAGTCCCTTTAACCCCAGAAGAGGAGCTCCCCCGTATTCACTTGCATCATACTTCTTTAACGCCTTCTTTAAGTTAGGTGCAACAAGGGCTGCGCCCAGCTTTCCGGTAAAGGAGCTAAGCATAGCACCCTTAACCTCCTTCATAAGGGTCTTTGCCACCCCTTCCATCATTTTCAGGCAGACATTCCCCGCAAAGGCCTCACAAACTATGACATCTGCGTCCCCGTTTATCACATCCCTGGCTTCAACAGAGCCGGTGAAATTGATCCCGGATGTGTTTTTTAAAAGGGGGAAGGTCTCCTTAACCAGAGCATTTCCCTTATCCTCTTCGGCACCTATATTAAGGATGCCAACGGTGGGATTTTTTATCCCAAGAACATGCTCCATATAAACCGAACCCATCTGGGCAAACTGCACAAGATGATTCGGTCTGGCATCAACATTAGCTCCGCAGTCGACCAGCAGGGATACTCCCTTTGAGGTAGGGATAAGAGGTGCAAGAGGCGGTCTCTCCACTCCCTTTATCCTGCCGATAAGAAGCTGGCCTCCAACCAGAACGGCACCCGAAGATCCCGCCGAAACAAAGGCATCGCAGGTTCCCTCCTTAACAAGATTTAAGCCCCTTACAATAGACGAATCCTTTTTCTTGCGGATTGCCATTACGGGAGGCTCTGCGGTTTCTATGATCTCGGTGGAATATACCGGAACAATGCGGTCTTTGGGATAGGAATACTTTTGGAGCTCGTTATCTACGGCATCCTTTGTACCTGTCACATACACCGCAATATTGTCATTTAAGTTTACGGCATCCACTGCCCCCTTTATCACCTCAACAGGGGCATTGTCGCCTCCCATGGCATCAAGCGCTACTTTTGTGATGTCAGACATATACTCTCCTATAAACACCCATTTAACAAAAGCCTGCCTTTAGCGGGCAGGCCTTGTCAAACATTCTGTATTAAAGTATTAATCCTCAACGTTGATGATTTCCTTCTTATTGTATGTCCCGCACTTCTTGCAAACTCTGTGGGGGAACATAAGCTCGCCGCACTTCGGGCACTTAACGAGATTGTAAGAAGCCATTTTCCAGTTGGCTCTTCTCTGATCCCTGTGTCCCTTAGACGATTTATTCTTCGGGCAGATAGACATCCTAACACCTCCTCTTCGATTCTAGTCACACCCGCTTATTATAAGGAACAATAATATCCTTGTCAATAATTATTTTCGGACTGAAAAAGCATAAGAAACTCTGCCGTTACTGTTCGCAGCCTGAAAGGCTGTGAACAGTAACACTCTGCCCCGCGCTTTACGCATCCTTAATTCTCGGCTGTGGGAGCCTTGCTCAGATCTATGCTCCTTATCTTCTTACGGAGCGGCAGCACGCTCTTCGGATTTACGGAAAGCTCGTCCACTCCCATCCTTAAGAAGGTCTCCGTCAGTGTCAGATCCGCCCCCAGTTCTCCACAGATCCCCACCCAGGTATTATGCCTGTGTCCGGCCTCGATGGTCATCTGGATAAGCTTCAGCACCGCGGGATGATGGGCATCCGCAAAAGGCTCGAGCTTCGCGTTCTGCCTGTCAATGGCGCAGGTATACTGTGTAAGGTCGTTGGTCCCAAGCGAGAAGAAATCCACCTCTTCCGCGAGCTCGTCCGCGCAAAGCGCCGCAGCCGGGGTTTCTATCATGATACCCACCTGTATCTGACCCATTTTAACCTTCTCGTTTTCAAGCTCTCTCCGGCACTCAGCCAGCAGCTCCTTACATTCCCTGACCTCCCTTAAGGAAATGATCATAGGGAACATGATCCCGAGATTACCGAAGGCCGAGGCTCTGAGAAGCGCCCTTAGCTGTCTCTTGAAAAAGTCCTTCCTCGTAAGACAGATCCTTATTGCCCTGTAGCCGAGCGCCGGGTTTTCCTCTTTATCAAGATCCATGTAATCAATGGTCTTGTCCGCCCCTATGTCGCAGGTCCGTATGATAACAAACTTCGGTGAAAGCGTCTCCAGAACCCTCTTATAGGCTTCGAACTGCGCCTCCTCCGAAGGATCTTCGGGACTTCCGAGATAGACGAATTCCGAACGGAAAAGCCCTACTCCGCCCGCGTCGTTCACCTGCACCGCTCCCATGTCGGAAGGACCGCCGATATTCGCGTAGACCTTTATCGTCTTTCCGTCAATGGTGGTATTGTCCTTGCCCTTAAGATCCTGTAAAAGCGCTTCCTGCTTCAGATCCTCCTCACGCCTCGCGGTCAGTGATGCCACGAGATCCTGTGTGGGCTCTATATAAATGCAGGAATTATAGCCGTCCAGTATGGCTTCCTTACCATCCCAGTCGTCGCTTATATCCTTACACTGTATGAGCGAAGGCAGGTTCATGCTTCTTGCCAGTATGGCGGTATGGGAACTTGAGCTCCCTTCTCTCGTTACCAGTCCGAGGAGCAGTGACTTATCAAGCTTTACCGTCTCAGACGGGGCCAGATCCTCTGCCACCAGTATAAAAGGCTCGTCTCCAAAACCTGCCCCGGTGTCGTTTCCGAGCAGCACATCGAGCATCGAATTCTTAAGGTCAATCACATCCGCGCTTCGCGCCTGGAAATATGGGTCATCCATATCCCTGAACATCTGCGCGACGTTGTCAAAACCCTGACGCACCGCGTATTCCGCCCTGCGGTTCTGCTCCACCATTATCGCCTTGCACTCGTCTATGAGGTCGTCGTCATCAAGCATGAGCTCATGCGCCTCGAAGATGCCCGCGCTCTCCTCACCCGCTGTCTGCAGAGCCTTTTCATAGAGCGCGTGCTGCGCCTGCTGAACCTTTATCCGCGCATCCTCAAAACGCTTTAGCTCCGGTATCGGATCCTCAACCTCCGACTCGTCGATATCGTACACCGGTGCCTTAAAAATGCGGATCTTACCAATGCCTATGCCGTTAACGATCTTTGTACCCGTAGCAACCTTCATATGTCCATACCCCCGGTTTCTTATAGATTCCCCTTAAAAAATGTCTCCATGGCAGCCGCGCACTCATCCTCGCCGTTGCCCTCAACGGTAACCCTGATCTCATCGCCCTGCTTGATACCAAGCCCCATGAGCTTTGTAAGCGAAGTAGCCTTGCAGCTCTTCTCACCCTTAAAGATCATGATGGCGCACTCATATTTTTTCGCCTCCTTGACAAGAAGCCCTGCGGGTCTTGCGTGGATACCCACGGGATCAGTAACCGTATAATTAAATTCCTTCATTTTGTTTCTCCTTCATTAATGCTGTTTTTCACTACTCTGGCTTCGCTCAGAATGACACTAACTTAACGCCATTGGATCGAATCAGAATGACACTATTTTTTCGTTACCGGGAAATTACAACTTCAATTCAAAATCTTCGTAATCGTCGCTGTTTGTAAGCAGCATCACAACCGTCTCGGGATGGCCTGCCGCGCGTATCTTCTCCCTGTCGAACTTAAGCAGCTTCTGTCCCTTTGTAACCTTATCACCCTCTGCCACTAAAGGCGTGAAGCCGTCGCCGTTCATTTCAACCGTATCTACGCCCACGTGGATAAGCAGCTCCATATCACCCGCGCCGTCTATCCCTATGGCATGCTTACTGTCCGCGACCGAGGATATCTCACCGTCCATCGGGGCATATACGATCCCTTCCTCGGGCTCTATTCCGACACCCTTGCCCATCACTCCTGAATTAAAGGTTTCATCCCTGATCTCCGTATAAGGGATCACCTTACCCGCAACGGGCTGTACAAGCTCTCCGGCGGATGATCTGAATACTACGTTGTTTATGAAATCACCGGCGGTCTCATTTCCGTCCGCGCCGATAACGCCTGACTCTGCGGTCTTACCGTCTTCTCCGTTTTCTCCGTCTTCTTCGGTCTCCTCTTTCCAGAGGATAGTTGAAAGGACAAATGCGATACCGCCCGATATAGCTAACAGTATCGTATACTGTACCGGTTTGTCTATCGTCAGATATCCGGGAATACCGGTAACTCCGTATGCTTTGGCGCCTATGCCTGTAACCGCTCCAAAAAGAGCTCCGGCCGCTCCTCCGATCATACCCGCGATAAAGGGCTTGAAGAAACGCATATTTATACCGAAGATCGCGGGCTCAGTTATTCCCAGCGCCGCTGAAAGAGATGAGGGAAGAGCCACAACCTTTGTCTTATGATTTCTGGCCTTGATGCCGACCGCAAGGCAGGCTCCGAACTGCGCGAAATTGGCAGCGGAAGCTATGGGCATCCAGGTGTTCAGGCCAACCGACGCCAGCATTCCCGCCTCGATGATGTTGTACATATGATGAAGTCCCATGACAACAGTCCAGGGATAGATGGCGCCCATAATGCAGGCTCCGATCGGATTTTGAACCAGTACCTGCGCCCCTGCCAGCACCCAGGTCTCAAGCTGCGCGAAGATGGGTCCGATTATCGTAAATGTAAGGAAGGTTGTCGCAAGCACCGTGCAGAGAGGGGTAACAAAAAGATCTATCATCTCCGGCACATGCTTATGCAGCCATTTTTCTATGATACACATCAGCCACACGGCTATGACCACCGGAACCACATGTCCCTGATAGCCCACCTGCCGCACGTTGAAGAAAAAGAGATGCCAGTAATTGATCGAAGCATCCGCCGATCCGACAGCCCAGGCGTTAAGGAGACTCGAATGGATCATTGAAAGACCTATGACCGCCCCGAGGAAGATATTTCCTCCGAATACCCTAGCCGCGGAAACCGCAACGATAACGGGCAGATAAGCAAACGCCGTGTTGGCTATCATGTCAAGGAAACCGTACCAGTCAGTTCCGGCAAAACCGGGTATCGCCTTTCCAAGCGCTTCTATAAGACCCATCATAAGTCCGGAGGCCACGATGGCGGGAAGTATCGGAACGAATACGTCTCCAAGAGCCTTCAGCATCCTCTTCCAGAGAGGCTGCTTTGCCGCTGCCGCCGCCTTGACGTCATCCTTGGTCGCTGCGCTCATGCCCGTTACGGAAAGAAATTCATCATAAACCTTATTAACAGTCCCGGTTCCGATGATGAGCTGCAGCTGCCCATTGTTTTCAAACATTCCCTTGACTCCCTCCACATCCTCGAGAGCCTTTTTGTTGATCTTGTCATTGTCCTTGATGACCAGCCTCAATCGCGTTGCGCAGTGCGCCGCCTGGCCGATATTATCTCTTCCCCCGATATTCTCCACAATCTGCTCAGCGCATTTGCGATAATCCAGTGCCATAATAAACTCCTTTCAACAATGTAGTGACTGAAAAATCTGTTTGCGTGTGAAATCGTTTTCACTCTTGTTTCATTCTATTGTCAATGTACGCCCGTGTCAATTTGGCATAATACCGATTTTCCGTATTGATTTTTGTTAGAAATCACCATGTGATGATTAAAGCGCCAAAAATCCTTGTCACCACACAAGAAAAGCTTGTGGTGGGGACAAGGTCTTTGGGCGTTTGTATCACAGTAATCCCAGCTGAGTGAATCCCTTCGCCATCCCGTCTTCTCCGACTGCCGGACAGACCATATCAGCCGCAGCTTTAAGCGCCTCCGCTCCGTTCTCCATGCAGACTCCGGTTCCCACTGCCTTTATCATCTCAAGGTCGTTCATGCTGTCCCCGAAGCCTATGGTATCCCTTATATCAACACCCAGCTCCTTCGCTATGAGCCTTACTCCCTTGCCCTTGTCAAACCTTCTGTTGACCAGCTCTCCGTTAATGCAGCTATGCTCCTTTACCTCCTGCATAACGAAATTAAAATCCTTCCCGAGCGCCGCCTTTGCTTCGTCCAGCATATCCATCCTTGAGCACATGACAACAACCTTGTAGATCGGGCTGCCGTCATATTCGTTCATGGGCCTTATGCCGAGGTTTGAGGCCAGTGCCTTTCTCCAGCGCTCTATCTCGCTGTTTCCCCCGCTTTGGGCGCTTAAAAAATCCTCGAGGCTGTCGTCCCCCCAGGAGCCGCCCTCCGACTCTATCGTGCAGAAGACCCCGTTCCTGTGCAGGGTATCCAGGGCCGTATCCCGCTGCTCATCCGTCATGGGGCAGTCATATAAAAGCCTGTCCCCGAGCTTCACATAGCCTCCGGCGCAGCCGATAAACCCGTCAAAGCCATATTTTAAGAGAGGCTCCAGCATGGCCGGATTCCTCCCCGTGCACAGGAATACCTTATTCCCCTTTTCCTGCGCGGCCTTTATCGCCTTTAGCGCGCTCTCCGGCGGAGTATTCTCCCCCGGCTGTGTCAATGTCCCGTCTATATCCAAAAATATCAGCTTCATACTTCTTAAAGCGACTCCCTTTCCATAATGTCATACCCGAGCATCGTCTGTCTCACCGGTATGCTCGTCCCTTTGTTATCGATCATATTTATAAGCGTTTCCACTGCCACCGTGCCGCACTGCTTGAAATAGAGATGAACGCTGGTAAGCTGCGGTCTTGTGATAACGTCCGCCCAGCTGTCGCCTATCCCGGCAATGCTTACATCCTCCGGTATGCCAAGTCCCGCCTCCTTGATCGCGCTCATGGCTCCCAGCGCGATAAAATCACTCGCGCAGATCACTCCGTCCGGCCTTTTTCCGCCCTTTAAGAGCTTCTCCATCATAAGCCTCCCGCTCTCGGAGCTGAATTCCGCCACCACTCTCTCAAATTGTATCTTTCCGCCCTCAAAGGAATTTACCGCCGCCTCCACGCCGCGTCTTCTGTCCCGTCCTGCCGCCTCATCCTCTTCGGTGACCCCGATGTAGGCGATGTTGCGCCTTCCTTTTTTAAGCATTCTCTCCGTAAGCTCTCTCATGGCGTTAAAATCATCATGATATATGCAGGGGATACCGGGAAAATTCTGACCCGTAACCACCAAAGGCACAGGACATCCCTCTATGGCGCTCTTCAGAGCCGGTGTCATCACCGTACCCATCAGGATTATCCCCTCCACATTATTTCTTTCCATCGCGTTGATATACTCGATCTCCCGTTCCCTGTCGCCGTCGGTGCATCCCAGAATGATGATGTATTCCGTCTCCTTTAACCTGTCCGCAATCCCTGACATGATATGCGAAAAAGAATCGGAATGGATATGCGGAACTATGACACCTATCTGCCCGCTCTTTCCCGTGCGCATGATCTTCGCGCTTACGCTTGGCGAAAAGCCTGTCTGCTTTACGGCCTTTAATATCTTCTTTCTCTTATCCTCGCTTAAAGGGCCGCCGTTAAAATACCGGCTCACTGCCGACGCGCTCACCCCCGCGATTTCCGCCACTTCCTTTATCGTCATAACCTTCTCCTGTCCCTTACGTCATTTAAACGAAGTCATAAGCCACTTAAAGCCATACCCTTCAAGAACGACGCCCCGGGCCTTCAGCTTCTTCTCCGTGAGCATATCCCGATAGTCCTCCACCTCGTTTACCCACGCTGTCTGATCATCCGGGCTGAAATTATAGAGGGCGATAAATTTCTCACCCCTGTAATATCTTCCAATACCCAGCACATGGTCATTGTAGGTCTCAACCACCCATTCGTCCGCCGCGTTTTCAAACACCACGTATTTCGAACGTATATCAAAAAGCTCTGTTATGGCGTTGAAAAGCTTACCCTCTCTGGTTCGCCTGTTACTCCGCCTTCTGACTGAATTCCAGTCCAGCTTTCCCCTGTGTAGATAGCGGCTGTCCTCTGCCTTTAAGGGATCCTCATGGTAGCCGTAGTCATTAAGCTGCCCGATCTCGTCCCCGCTGTACAGTACCGGGATCCCGCTCATGGCAAACAGAAACGCGTGAAGCATTATGTCCAGCCTGATCCCCATTTCGAGCTTTTCCTTATTTTTCTCATATTCCGCAGCCTCGATACCGCAAAGTGAGGCCGTTGTTCCGCAAAGTCTCGCATCGCCCAGCCTGATATCATCGTTATACAATTCTCCACGGCAGTCGCTTCCGGGATAAGCCCCTCTAAGATAGTCATTTAAGAACCTCTTATGCGCCACCTCTTCTATACCGAACTGCTTTAGATAATCGTAATCCAGCCCCCAGCCTATGTCGTCGTGACAACGCAGGTAGTTTAAGAAAATATACTGCTTCGGAAGTGAAAAGATCTTCCCCAGCTGATCCTTTAAGAGCCGCACGTCCTTTGTGGCAACGGTATGCCAGGTCGTTGCCATCGTCGTAACATTATAGAGCATGTTGCATTCCGGCTTATCTATGGTTCCAAAATACGGCACGACCCTGGAGGGCTCCATGACCACCTCTCCCAGGAGCACAGTCCCCGGGCAGACCACCTCCGCGGCCATCCTCATTATCCGCACGAGCGTATGAACCTGTAAAAGATTGCGGCAGTCAGTTCCCAGAGTCTTCCAGATATAGGGCACCGCGTCAAGACGGATAATGTCCACTCCCTGATTGCACAGATACAGCATATTCGCGGTCATATCGTTAAAAACGGTCGGATTTCTGTAGTTCAGGTCCCATTGATAGGGATAGAAGGTTGTCATTACGACCTTTGATAACTCCGGGCACCAGCTGAAATTCCCGGGAGCCGTAGTCGGAAATACCTCCGGCATCGTCTTTTCAAATTCCTGCGGGATACTCCAGTCGTCAAAGAAAAAGTATCTGTCCTGATACTCCTTTTCTCCGTTCTTAGCGCGTTTCGCCCATTCGTGCTCCTCGCTGGTATGATTCATGACGAAATCCAGGCAGACGCTTAAGCCTCTCTCATGGCACGCGTCGGAAAGACCTGCCAGATCCTCCATAGTCCCGAATTTCGGATCCACCTGTCTGAAATCCGCCACGGCGTATCCTCCGTCGCTCCTTCCCTCGGGGCTTGTCAGAAGAGGCATTAAATGAATGTAATTGACCCCGCATTCCTCGAGGTAATCAAGCCGCGAGCGAACTCCCTTTAAATCTCCCGCAAAGCAGTCCACATACATCTGCATGCCGAGCATCTCGTTCCCCGTGTACCATTCGGGATCCTCTATCCTCGAAAGATCCCAGTCTTTTAAGCTCCGGCTTCTCGCGCTGAAATACTCATACAGCATCCCGCAAAAATAATTGAAGGCATTGTCGTCATTGTAAAGCTCGTTATAGAGCCATCTCATTTCTTCAATGTGCGCATTTAAGCGCTCCGTGAAAACCCTGTCCATTCTTTCTTCCGACAAAATCCACACCTCCGGATAGAATATTTTTAGTGAATTTAGAGTGCAAACGATTTCAATATCAATTATATAAAACCCCCTGCCACTTTGCAAGCAGGTCTTTCGACCGGGATTTTGTCCATTCATGTCAAATAATGATCCATTCATGCGAAAAATGTAAATAAACCACTGTCTGTTGACGAAAAAGAATGCAGCAGGAAAAAGCGCGTATGGCAAAGGAATGACCTTTGACATGCGCGTTTTCTGTTTAGAAACTTAAGGAGGGAAAAATGAGAATGCACTGCTGACCTTTGCAGGATTACTGCTCTTCCGGGAAAAAGCCAGCATATGAGCCCCTATACAATGGCATTGTAGGTGCTGTTATCATCAGATGTCTTTTCGGAGGTACCCTCAGCATTATAAACCTTGCTGCTGCTTAATTTATTGGCTGCGGAATTCTTCATGACACTTGCCCTTGACGCCGTAGAATCGGCAAAGGAGCCAGCCCCGCTGAATAAGGCCTTTATACTGCTGATATCCGCCCCGTTGAACTTATCCCGGTCTATGGAAAGGGTTCCGTCCTTTGCAACGCTGATCCCTATCTGTCCGAGGAGGTTCGAGTTGCTTCTGGTATTTTTCAGCATCCTTACGGTGACATCATTAAGTGAAGACAGACTTTCGGATGAACCATTCTTAATAAGTGCATTGTAACTGTCTGCAAAATCCTTAACCGCACTGTATATCTTGTCGTAATCATACTCGGAATCGGATTTTGTTCCGTCCTTTGCTGTTTTCTGGAACTCACCCTTCTGATAGATACTTAAGGAGCTGAGCTTATCAACTGCCGCGGAAAGATCCTCAGCCGAGGATTTAACGGTATTGTACGCGTTCTTTTCCGTGGTGCTTATGCTGTTCTTAGCTTCCTTCGCACTCTCCTTTTCCTTTGCATAATAAGCCTTGTAGAGCTTTGATGCGCTCCCGTTCTTTAATGAAGCGTAGTCACCGAGACTGTCGTAAAGGGTTGCGGGTTTTGAGGAAGAGGCTCCCCCGAATAAATAGGAAAGATCGTTTCCGCTGCTGATGGTATTTGACATTGTATTTTAACCTCCTTGTATTCCAGCTTGCTAAATTATCTGCAAAAAATCCCGAATCCGTTCGGTAAAAGAACATAGAATGACTATAAATCTTTTCTAACAAATATATCGGCAAAAATCAAGTTATGTTTACCCCCTGTTTGTTCAAAATCACATACAATATTATTTAGGAACCAAAGAGACTCTACAGTGTCAATCTGAGCGAAGCGACTAAAAAGTGCCAATCATTAAAAGTGTCATTCTGAGCGGTGCTGCGTGCCAGTGGCACGCGTTCAGCACGGACCGAGTCGGGAGACGAGAAGCGAAGAATCTTTTCCACCGAGGGTAAGATCCTTCGGGCAAAAGCCCTCAGGATGGAAAAACATCCAGTGGATGTTTTTCGGGCACGTTTTGACGCGCCATGCGCGGCAGTGCCCCGCACAAAGAAGTGTCCCGGATTGATAACTGTTTTTTGAGCAATCAGCACGTCCCGCTTAGCGAATCCGAGGCTTATAAATTTTGCGAGTGCGAAGGCCGGGCTTGCTTTTTGTAAAATTTCTGTTATCCAAAATGTAAATACGCAAGACCGGAACGGCGCCGAGCAAAATTTTGTCATAAGACGAAGGATGAGGTTAGCGGGATCGTAGCGCGAAAAAAACAGTTAGCAGGCCGGGACACGTTTGAAGAATCCGGAGGAAAGATCCTTCGTCGCTATCGCTCCCCAGGATGACATTTGACGGAAGCTGTTGCGAGAAGATCCTTCGTCGCTATCGCTCCTCAGGATGACATTTGACGGAAGCTGGTGCGAGAAGATCCTTCGTCGGGTCTCAGAAAGACCCGGATTTACAAAACGCTTCAGGTAGTATATGATGAATCGGACGCCCTGCCATAGCTTGCAAAGAACCCGGCGGACGGTCATAGAATACAAAAGGAGAATTTCCGGAATGAAGACCAGATTACTTCCTATAATAACAGCAGTATGTATGATACTTTCAACTGTGACGGCGAATGCCGCTACTGTAATGATAGATCCGGGGCATGGCGGCGCAGGAACAGCGGGCGCCGGCGCGATTTACCCTCCCTATATGGAAAAATCCCTGACTCTCGATGTTGCGAATCAGCTTTGCTCGGAGCTCAATGCATCCGGTATTTCTGCGGCAATGACCCGTACGGGAGATACCGCCCTCTCTCTTCCTGAGAGAGCGGCAATAGCAAAAAATTCCGGTGCAAAGCTTTTAGTCAGCATACACTTCAATGCTTCAGCAGCCCATGACAAAAGCGGCTGTGCCGTTTGGACATCCATGTTCGGAAACCACTATAAGGCGGGAGCGGAGTGCGGAAACGCCATTCTTTCGAATCTAAGCTCCTTAGGCTTTGTAAATAAGGGTGTGTGGACGAAGGCCGGATCCCAGGGAGATTATTACGGGGTTGTCCGCTACGGAACGAGCGTTGGAATACCCACCATTATCGTAGAACACTGCTATATGGACAATGCCACAGACAGAGCCATCCTTGAAAGCGTAGGTACAGGCAGCCTGGCTCATGCAGATGCCGCCGGGATAAGCAGCTTTATCGGCAGTGCCACAGGACAGGCTCTTGTAAACGGAGGTCTTGACACCTCCGCCGCAAATTCCGCAAGCTCCGTAACAGTAGCCGCCGGCTCCGGAAAAAGCAGCGGAAGCAGCGGCTCATCTGCAAATCTTAAGGCCAATTTCTCTGATGCCGAATGGCAGTGGCTCCTTAGCCAGTGGGCCTATACGGGTAATGCCGAAACCGTCATCACCCAGGTCCCCTTATCGGATCTAAAGGCTCTTATCGAAGAGCATAATAAGGGCAATATTTAATTATATTTCGGTTTCCTGCCCTTCTGGGCAATCCCGATATAAGTTTTTCCGGTATTAAGCTTTATCTCATTCCCTGCGTCATCATAGTATTTCGTAGGGCTGTAGTCTCCTGTTTTTTTCCAGTGAATATGAATGCACTTCCCCTTTGTAAAGAAGTAACCGTCCTCCGTTGAATCCAGCATGGTGAATCCGAGATAGCCCTTCTTGTCAAGCTGGCTCCACTTTGTATTCTGGATTATCACATTGGCGAAGGCAATCTGACGGCCGTTAATGGCATCCTTCTGGGGACCGCCGTGGATATTCTTATAATACAGCCCGTCAGACGCATTGTAGTTAAAGGAGCTCTTGCTGTAGGGGAAGATATCCGAAAGATCGATATTAGAAGCATTCTCTCCTCCCGGAAGATCATTTACACCCTCCGCAAAGCTAAAGTGCTTAGGGTTATAATAGCCGGACCTAAGGCTCGTAAGATAGCCCTGCTGCACACAGGCCTTCTGTATACCCGAGGCGGAAATATAGGCATTATGCGGAGCCTGTCTGTCGGAGGTCCTGAAGAACTGTCCGGCACCGGGAGCCTTTCCTCCCACTCCGTACTCGTAGGTTCCGGAGATATTATTCATATCCGGGGCATTAATAACCCCCTTCATATAGGCTACGCCGCCGAAGTGTATGAGGATCGGATCCCATTCCTTTGCAGCATAGATATAATATAACCTGCAGCTTCTTAAGTTTCCTATTCTGGAAAGATCCGTCCAGTTGGGAATGATGGCCATCTGCCTTGAAATGCCTCCCTCTTCCATGATCTCATAGAGAATATCCGCACGGCTTATGCCGTATGATGGCTGAGCTGCCTTGTCCGTAGGCATCATAACCGCAAGAGGTCTTGTATTTGCCTGAGCAGAGGTGACATTTTCGTTGGTATAAACGCTTTTTGTACTGCCCTCCTTATATACACTAGCAACCGTCTTCGGTAAGGGTGTGCTGTTATCCTCGGCACCGTCTGCCATCATAGAATCAATATCGCTGTCCGGATCCGTACCGGCAGCCTCTGTCGTAGAAGCGCTGGAATCTGAGCCCTTTTGAGCTCCGGTCAGCACACTGCCCGTATAGTGTCCAAGATACTTTCCGTAATAATTTGCCCAGGAATAGCTGTATTTACCGAGAGGAGCGCTCTTTCCTGCCCCGAGAGCCCTGTAGCTTGCAGACTGATTCTGGGCATTCAGCACCGCAGCGTCCTCTGCAGCAGCATATGCCCTGACGTCAAATGAAGCATTGCCCTGTTCTCCGTTAGCGATACCTGTTTCCACAAAATACCGTAAAAGCTGGGCTGCATCACCTCCAAGCTCAGGATGCTTAGCCTGATAGTAGGCCGCATCAAAAACCTTTGAATAGTCCCGTCCATTGTAGGTGGTTGCGGTCACTGTCGCTTCCGGTCTTCCCAAAAGATATGGGTTATTGAGGCAGGAGGACATTATATTATAAAACGCATCCTTTTCTCCGTTCTTTTTACCGAGATACTCCTCACAATAGGAGGACAGCGTATTGTAATCCAAAGTGTAACCGTTATCAAGAAGCATCTCCAGATTCCGGTAATTATTCTTCGCCATATCAAGGGTAATCTCTTTTGATCCAAGATATGACTGAGGAGCAAAGCTCCAGTATGCATTTTCCACCTCTGTAAGGTATGAAGGATTCCAGGTACCCGGGTCACTGCTCCCAAGCTTCTGCATCATTTCAGAGGTGGAGGTAAAGCGTGTATTCCTTGTTACCGCAGCAGCTGCAGCTGTAACAAAGAAAAGGGAAAGACAGAGACCTAAAATTATTACTCTAAGAATATCATTTCTAAAGTGTTTCATATACTCATCCTTAAAAAAATCCCGTGCCGGACATTCCGGCACGGGACCAAAATAACTAAACTGAAATTACTTCCTTACTGCTTCCCACTTCTTAAGTGCATCATTGTATGCATCAAGAGCTTCCTGAACCTTCTTGTCAGCCTCAGCCTTTGCCTTGTCAGCAGCATCCTGAGCATCACGCTTTACCTTTGCAGCAGCTTCATTAGCAGTATTGATGGTTGCTCTCTTTTCAGCGTCAGCAGAAGCTATCTTGTCATTAGCCTGCTTCCTGGCAATAGCAGCAGCCTCTTCAGCATCACGTGCAGCCTTTGCAGCATCAGATGCAGCCTTGAAGTAAGCATCATCGATTATCTTGCTTGCATCGATGGAAACCTGGTTAGCATTAAATGCGTAACGGGCAATGATGGAATTGAGAACCTCGATATCAACAGCAGCATCCTTAGCAGCTCTCATAGCAGCATCAGCAGCAGCTGCATCAGCCTTACGTACTGCAGCGTCATTGTTGTAAGCAACAAGTGCGGCATCCTCATAAGCCTTCTTAGCCTTGTCGGCAGCCTCAAATTCGGCAGCAGCTATCTTTCTGTCGCGCTCCTTTAATGCCTCAGCCTTGTCCTGATCAGCCTTGCTCTCTACAGAAGCAGCATTAGCCTTTGCATCCTTAACCTTCTTCTCAAGTCTCTGGATCTCAGCGAGCTTCTTCTTATCCTTCTTAGCCTGCTTCAGATCATCCTCAGCATCCTTAACAGCATCATTGGCCTTCTTTATCTTCTCGTCAAGCTTATCGAGCTGATCATCGGCATCATCTCTTGCCTTCTCGATCTTGTCATCACAGGCATCAGCTGCGTCCTTAGCGATCTTGTCAGCCTTCTCATTGGCATCCTTAATAGCATCTGCAGCCTTATCAGCTACCTTGTCAGCTGCATCATAAGCATCTTTTGCGATCTTGTCAGCCTTTTCATTGGCATCCTTGATAGCATCTGCAGCCTTATCTGCTTCCTTATCGGCTCTGTCGAATGCATCCTTTACTGCTTCCTTCTGTGCATCCTCGATATCCTTTGCAGCATCATCAGCCTTCTCGGCATCCTTCTTAGCCTTGTCTGCAGCATCCTTCTTTGCCTTCTTGGCAGCATCGTTAGCATCATCACGTGCGTCCTTTGCAGCCTTCTCAGCCTTCTCGATTGCCTTGTCAGCAGCTTCCCTTGCCTTCTTAGCTTCCTCGTCGGCAGCCTCCTGAGCCTTCTTCTTCTCCTCGGCAGCCTTTTCCTTGGCGTCCTTCAGAGCCTCCTCAGCATCCTCGACCCTATCCTCGGCTGACTTTGCAAAGGTGGTCATCATTCCGACACTTGCAAGGGGCAGATTTGCCGTCATTGCTGCGATGATAACACCGGCAACAGCCTTGTTAAACTTCCTCGTCATAACTAAATTATCTCCTTTCATACAATTTCATAAATGATTGCAGAAGCTTTTATTTACTCCTGTGAGTCATTATAGCACCGTTTCATAAAGTAAACAACTTATATTTATATTTGTTATATCAGGGTCATAAGTCTGAATTCATTTCGTGCTTGCACGAAAATGAATGAAAGACTTAATGACCCGTCTTAATTAATACATTATTTGTAAAGGTCCACAAGTCCCTGCAGATGAGCAAAGTGTTTCTCGGCATTCTCGGCTGCGGCCTTAAAGAGCCTGTCGGCCTTTTCGGCATTGACCTTCTTCAGAGCTGTATAACGTGCCTCTCCATCCAGGAAGTCCTGATAAGGAATGGTAGCTGCCTTGGAGTCAAGAGTAAACTTATTTGTCTCGGCTGCGGGATTGAACCTGAAGAGGTTCCAGTATCCTGCATCAACAGCCTTCTTCTCTTCATCCATAGCCTTGCCCATACCAACTCTTATCCTGTGGTTGATGCAGGGAGCATATCCTATGATAAGTGAAGGTCCGTTATATGCCTCAGCCTCGGAAAGAGCTTTAACAAGCTGGTTCATATTAGCACCCATGGAAACCTGGGCAACATATACGTAGCCGTAGCTCATTGCGATGGCTGCAAGATCCTTCTGCTTGATCTCCTTACCGCCTGCAGCAAACTGTGCAACCGCACCGGTAGGTGTAGCCTTACTGGACTGTCCGCCTGTATTTGAGTAAACCTCGGTGTTGAATACGAACACATTTACATCCTCACCGGATGCAAGAACGTGGTCAAGACCGCCGAAGCCGATATCGTAAGCCCAGCCGTCACCACCGAAGATCCACTGTGACTTCTTGGACAGGAAGTCCTTATTCTTTATAAGCTCCTTCGCCTCGGGAGCGGAATTGCCCTCAAGTGCCTTAAGAAGCTCGTTTGTAGCGGCTGTATTCAGCGCTGTGGAATCAAAGGTTTCGATCCACTTGTCAACAGCTGCCTTCACGGAAGAATCCTTCTCAGCAAGGGCCACTGCCTGCTTCTTTAAGTTCTCACGGAGCGTCTTCTGAGCAAGATGCATTCCGTAACCGAACTCGGCATTGTCCTCGAAGAGGGAATTATCCCAGGCGGGACCATGACCTTCCTTATTTACAGTATAAGGAGTTGAAGGTGAGGAGTTACCCCAGATACTTGTACATCCTGTAGCATTTGAGATATACATCCTGTCACCGAAGAGCTGTGTGATGAGCTTCGCATAAGGAGTCTCACCGCAGCCTGCGCAGGCACCGGAGAACTCAAGGAGAGGCTGCTTAAACTGTGAACCCTTTACGGAATCGATCTTGAACTTGTCAATAACCTCCTGCTTCTCGGGAAGCTCAACAGCATAGTCAAAATAAACCTGCTCCGCCTTCAGAGCATCATCAAGGTTCTTCATTTCAAGAGCCTTATTGCCCTTCATTCCGGGACATACATTCACGCAGGAACCGCAGCCCAGGCAGTCCATATCGGAAACAACGATCGAGAACTTGTAGCCCGGTACGCCGTTAAGATCCTTAACCTTCATATCCTTCGGAGCCTTGGCAACCTCATCATCCGTCATTGCAACGGGACGTATAGCTGCGTGAGGACATACATATGAGCAGAACTCACACTGGATACAGTCATCTGCATTCCATACGGGAACGGATACGGAAACGCCTCTCTTCTCGTATGCTGCAGTACCTGAAGGTGTTGAGCCGTCGGTATATCTCTGTACGATAGATACGGGGATGGAATTTCCTTCCTGTGCGGAAACCTTGATCTGTACATCATTAACGAAGTCGATGACATCCTTGGTGCCCTTTGTAGCCTTCGGATAATCAAGACCCTCGTCCTTGCCGTCCTTCCAGGAATCGGGAACCTTAACCTCTACGATACCGGTGGCACCGAGATCGATAGCGTTCCAGTTCTTCTGTACAACGTCATCACCCTTTAAGCCGTAGGTCTTCTTTGCGGCAGCCTTCATAAGCTCGATCGCCTTCTCCTCGGGGATGATGCCGGTGAGCTTGAAGA
Organism: Lachnospiraceae bacterium AD3010; assembly: GCA_000622025.1. Classification (GTDB taxonomy): domain Bacteria; phylum Bacillota; class Clostridia; order Lachnospirales; family Lachnospiraceae; genus NK4A144. The sequence goes on from JHWU01000007.1 coordinate 52,984, forward strand.
ATGCTGACTGAAGAATGGTATTTATACGTGTGGGTCCCATGCCGGACTCAATACCGAGCTTTACGCCGTCTATGGTGTAGAACTTGATATTATGCTTTGCGATATAGGCCTTAACCTGTCCGGGAAGGTGCTCGTCCAGCTCTTCTCCTGTCCAGGGGCAGTTAAGAAGGAAGGTTCCTCCGTCCACAAGCTCCTGAACCATATTGTACTTTCTCACATAAGCTGCATTGTGGCAGGCAACGAAATTGGCCTGATGGATAAGGTAGGTGGATTTGATGGGCTTATCACCGAATCTTAAGTGAGACATTGTGATACCGCCGGACTTCTTCGAATCATAGTCAAAGTAAGCCTGAACGTACTTATCGGTATTGTCGCCGATGATCTTGATGGAGTTCTTGTTCGCTCCCACGGTTCCGTCAGCGCCGAGACCCCAGAACTTACAGCATACTGTGCCTTCGGGAGTTGTAACGAGAGCTTCTCCGGAATCAAGTGAAAGATTGGTAACATCATCTGTGATGCTGATGGTGAATTCCTTCTTGTCCTTATTGTGGTAAACGGCAACGATCTCACTGGGAGTGGTATCCTTTGAGCCTAAGCCGTAACGTCCGTGAAGTATCTCAACATCTGCGAACTTCGTGCCGCGTACCGCAGTCATGACATCCTGTGCCAGAGGCTCTGCTATGGAACCGGGCTCCTTTGTACGGTCAAGAACGGAAATGGTCTTCACGCTGTCAGGTATTGCCTTTACAAACTCTTCCGTTACGAAAGGCCTGTAGAGACGTACCTTTATAAGTCCGACCTTCTCGCCCTTTGCTGCGAGATAATCGATGGTCTCTTCGATGGTGTCGTTTACAGAGCCCATTGCTACGATAATGTGGGTAGCATCCTTTGCTCCGTAGTAATTGAAGAGCTTGTAATCGGTACCGATCTTCTTGTTGATCTTGTCCATGTATTCCTGAACGATGGCAGGAAGATCATTATATGCCGTATTGCAGCTTTCCCTTGTCTGGAAGAAGAGATCCGGATTCTGTGCGGAGCCCTTTTCACAGGGATGATTGGGATTCAGTGCATTGGCACGGAACTTATCAATTGCATCATAATCGATGATGTCTTCAAAATCCTCATTAGACCAGCAGTCTATCTTCTGGATCTCATGCGATGTACGGAAACCGTCAAAGAAATTGATGAAGGGAATGGAGCCCTTTATCGCTGAAAGATAGGAAACCGGGGTCAGGTCCATTACTTCCTGTACGGAAGAAGCACAGAGCATAGCGCAGCCGGTCTGACGGCAGGCGTAAATATCGGAATGATCTCCGAAGATATTAAGTGCGTGTGTAGCTACGCAGCGCGCCGAAACATTGATAACACCGGGAAGCCTTTCACCGGCGATCTTGTAAAGATTGGGGATCATTAAGAGCAGTCCCTGCGAAGCGGTATAGGTGGATGTAAGTGCACCTGCTACCAGGGAACCGTGAACGGCACCTGAAGCTCCTCCCTCTGATTCCAGCTCTACGATCTTTACCGTATTGCCGAAGATGTTCTTTCTTCCTGCTGTTGCCCATTCATCGGTGTGCTCTGCCATCGGTGAAGAAGGCGTGATGGGATAGATAGCCGCGCAGTCCGTAAAGATATACGATGCATGAGCCGCAGCTTCATTACCATCCATGGTCTTTTTGAATCTTGCCATTTGATAATCCTCCTACCAAAATTAAAATGTTTACAGTATATTCCAATACGCCTTCCCCGCCGGGTCAGCATATGAAACATCAAAAATAAACGCCTCGCAGCGTATTTTTTAGTTTAACATAAATCAAGTCTCTTGTAAATTTTTTTCGATCGCTTAATTGCCCCGATCAAACCTCATCACCGTCAAAGTCATCATCATCATGGAGATACTCGCGGCTCGAAACCCTCTTTCTCTCCCTTTCCTCCTCAACAAGCTTTGACAGCTTTTCCATAACTTCCTCGGGGGACTTTATATTCTTTATCTCGAAATTCTTCATGCTCTTATCGGCACTCTCGCAGAATATGCTCCCTACTCCGAAGATCCTCTGTCCGAGAGTCTGCCTGAAGGAGAGGTCCATTACCCTGTACAGCCTGACCTCATCCATTCTGATGGTCAGAAAGCCCCTTTTTATATAGAACCTTTCTTTATCGAAAGCGTAGGTGGTGAATGAAAGCGGCAGTCCGAAGATCGTCCTCTTCTTATCCTTCCACAGATACTCCTTATTGTCCTTGGCCATTATTTATGCTCCTTTCTGTGCCAGTAGTGAATTACTATTTATTTAGAAAGATTCTTCGCTTCGCTCAGAATGACAGTACTGCAATAAGATTCTTCGCTTCTAGTATCAGTGCCCCGAAAATAATCTCTTCCTCACCGCATTTACTATCCTTCTGAGCCCCATATATTTTTTGAGGTATGCCATATCATAGGAAAGATCCTCTTCTATGGGCTCTGTCTTCCGGCAGGGAAGATTAAGGGAACCGTAGCTGAAGTCTTCAAAGCTCATCCCTGTTGTATGTGTCGCGTCCTCGCGGTCAAAGCCTATATTATTTATCATATTGGAGGCCGGAACGATACCCAGGGCCCCTCTCTTCATCCTGCAGTAATCCCACTGGAGATCCCAGGTATCCTTGCCGCCGTTATAGACAATATCCGCATCCTTCTTAAAGAGAGCAAATGCCAGCGGATTCCTGTAGACCTTCCTTAATCTTTTCTTATTTTCAATATCCGCCCAGTCCTTCATTTCCGGGTCATAGTATCTCATCCAGGCCCTGTTCCAGGTACCCCAGCCCCAGATGGAGGAAAAGAAAGAAAAAGTATAGTCTCCTTTGATCTTATAGTCACGTAAGAGATTTGTTCCGCTTACCATCATTACCTTTTCCTCGTACCTGTACTCGGTAAGCATCTGCTGCATAAAAGGGAAAAAATCCGGAGACGGTACCACATCATCCTCCAGGATAATAACCGACTCCTCATTCTTTAAGGCTCCGGATATCCCGCTTGAAACCCGGTTTTTGCAGCCCATATTCTTTATAGCATAGTCCCTTATGACCTCGCAGTCCCAGTCTATCATGCTCTCTATGAGATGCCGGCATTTTCCAACCTTCTCCCGCTCTTCCTCTCTCCCGTCTCTTGCAGCGTCAGAGACAAGATAGAGCTTCGTGGGCCGCACTTTTTTTATCTCGTTGAATACCTTTTCTGCAGTATCCGGTCTGTTGAAAATAATAAATACCACAGGTATTGTCAGGATAAAGTCTGTCATCTCACAAAACTCTCTTACTGTCCTTCCATTCATCTTTGTCAAGGAGCATAACATAGAAGACCCTTCCGTAGAATTCGCTTTCTACAAACCTTCCGCAGTCGATGACCTCCTTCACCTTTCCGGTCTTCGTTATGATCCTGTAGTCCACGTAATCCTTGCAGTAATTTATGTTTTTGTCAATCTGTGCCCAGATAATGTCGTCAACCAGCTTTATCTCATCGGGATGGACTATACCGTCAAAGGTGCCTCCGGTATACTCCATGAATTCCTCCAGTGACTCGCATTCAAACATCTTAATAAGCTCGTCATTTGCATAGAGTATCTTCTTATAATCATCGGCCTCATACACCAGTATGGCTCCGGGCACGTAGCGGGCGACATTCTTTACATTGAAGGCAAGGTTCAGTCTCTTCGAGGACTTGATGTCACGGCTGTACTGCCTGAAGCCGTGCTTGCCTGCACTCTTTACAAAATAGAGAGCTGCATCCGCCTGGCGAAGAAGCATGGAAAGATCTTCAGCCTGCTCGGGATAGCAGGAATAGCCTATGGATATTCTGAAGGAATAGTGCTTACCTCCGAAATCAAAGCCATGCTCCATTTCAGAAAGCTCCCGGATAAGCGGATAAGCCCCTGTAGAGCCCTTATCGAGAATCGTGACGCTAAGCTCGTCTCCACCGGTTCTCGCAATAAATGCCCCGTTACTGAAAATTGAGGTAAGATCGGCTGCCAGATTCTTCAGCGCCTCATCCCCGGTCTGGTGTCCGTACATATCGTTTATTATCTTGAAGTCATCGATATCAATAAGCACCAGTGTAAACGGATCACCGGGATGCTTATCAAGATAATCCTCCATCTTGGCATGATAACCGTGCCGGTTCAAAAGTCCCGTAAGCTCATCATGGTTACTCATGATATCCAAACGGTTCAGAAGATTATTGGCGATAAGCCTTGAAGAGATAAAGTAGGATATCTCCTCCAAAAGCCTCCTTGTGGCTGCAGACTCATTCTCATTAAAATTATCGACTCCCACATATCCCAGGAGCTGTCCGTTATTATCGTTAAGCGGCACCAGTATATAGGAGCGTATCCCCTCCCATACAAGGAATTCGTAGGTCTTCGGATCGATCTTCCGCATTATCTCAACATCATTTACCACAATGCATCCGTCTTCGTAAAATGAATACTTGATATCACCGATATCCAGCTCCAGATCAATGATACTGTCCCTGTTTCTCCGGGGTAAAATACCCTCTGCGCACCACTCGAAAACAGGCGATCCGTTCTCATCAAGCACATATACCCGGTCGGGAGTGAGTACCCGCCCCAGCTCTGACAGGGAGTTATATATACCTTCTCCGAAATCGCCCTTATTAAGGAAACGGGCTATCCTGATGATGGCATTATCCTCCTCATGACCTTTGGTAAGGAGCTCTCTTTCGTTTCTGGTATCCTCCACCGGCCAGAAAATGATATTGCAGCAGCCGAGGATCGATGAAGGAGTTGCGAAATATTCCATCCACTGGGCAAAGGAAGGCTCATAGAGTCTCCCTGTAACTGTCTCTCCGTTTGCAGCACGTCCGGCATAGCTTATCCATTCCGGGATCTCATCAAAGCATTCCTTATAGCCCTTGCCCATTATATCTATGCGGCTAAGGCCCGAAAACTCGCAATATTTATTATTGGCAAAGACAAATTTTACATCCGTTATGTTTCCGAGATTCAATACCGGCCTGGTAATGATAAAAGGAAGGGGGATATCCTTAAACACATCCGGATTTCCCATGGAAAGAAGATCATTTTCGGCTTCCACCCCAAGCCTTTCCTTTTCATCCTTGAAGCGCTTTAATAAAAGAGTAAAGATCTCATGAAGTGAATTCTTCTCTCTGGACTCGGAAAAGGCTGTAACCACCGTTATGCCGCTGTCCGGACTATTTTTTATTATCTTCTCGGCTGTATTCTTTAAGCAGTCAAAGGCTCCATGTGAGGATGAGAGCTTATCGCAGACCGAGAAGGTGCAGTTCCCTGTTTTCGCAATGACGACCCCGTCGGGGAAAGTTCTTTTTATGGTATTCAGAACAATGGAAAAAAGCTCCCCGGCCCTTTCCTTTCCCTGCTCGACAAGGATCCGCTGATATTCGGGGATCTCAAGCATACATAGGGAGTATTCCCGTCCGTTCTGTCTGAAATTATCATCGATCGACTGCAGTGTAAGGAAAAATCCACGGGAATTCAAAAGGCCGCTGTCCACATCGATAAAGAGGGCATGGTCCATTTCCTCTCCGGATTCCAATATTCTGTCCGTATCTATGAAGTAGCCTATGAGACCTTCGATCTTCCCGTTCCTGTAGATGGGATACTTGGTGGAAAGGATATTTACCTTTGCTCCCTTTGCATAGACCTCTCCCGGGGAATTGCGTACTATTGTGCCCTTCTTGATGACATCATATTCATCACTTCTGTACTTGGTGTCATCAGGGTGCCAGCCCATCTCCTCATCATTTTTACCAAGGATCTTCTGAACGGAATCATAGCCGTAGAAATCCAGGAAGGACTTGCTTGCGCCGAGGAAACGCCTGTCTGCATCCTTCCAGAAATACTTAACATCCGATATCTCCATAAGGGAATTCCATAGAGAAGCATCGTTTATACTTACATTATCCGAGTTCTTTCCGATGCTGATGACCTGCCTGGACATCTCTACAAAATCATTTCTGTCCTCTCCCTCGATAAGAGTGGTGCAGCAGATAAGCTTTTTCCCGTCGCTGTGCGGAACGGCACTGCAGCGTATACTGGCCCATTTATACTGTCCCCTGATCTTTAAGCGGAATACATTTAAGCAGGTTCCCTTTTTCTGTACGGAAAAACGGTTACGAAGATTCACGGGATCATAAAACTGGAGATATCTCTGGACATCCGCTTCATAAATAACTCCGGATTCCGAAAAGCGTTTTAGCAGAGTCTCATAATGGGCGGTCTCTCCGCTTTTATGTCTCCCGTAATCAGCCTTTATCACCTGTATGGTGTCGTTACTCAGGTCAATCAGATATACATTTGAAAACGAGCTGAGGATATCCTTAAGTGTGTCAGAGACAACATCATCCTCATCCCCCTTATCATCCAGATCCTCCGAAAGGAACATAAGGAAGATGCTTCCGGCCTCGTTTGAGGCAACCGGCCTCGTATCCAGTCTGAAGTGACGGGTATTGATATTAAAAGTGATATATTCTTCCGAGCCTTTTTCGTTGATACGGACAGCATCCTTTTTGAACTCTTCCGCCGTTCTGTCATCCGAACCGCGGTTCAGGATCTCGCTTAAGTCCCGTCCGGTTTTTGAAACCATCCTGTAAAACTCATTATTGGTAAAGAAAACGTCAAAGCCTTCCCCATCGAAACAGGTAAGGGCCATTGCCTGCGGAGTGATGATATTAACAAGACCGGCCTCTGAAAAGAGAGCCCTTTCCCCGGATCCCTCTCTCTCAGATACCCTTTCATCCTTAAAGCTCTGCATTGTGTCTTCATAGGATTTTGAGCTTCCAAAATAAAAGCCCTGAACGATCTCGCATCCTATGCTCCGGAGGAACTCCAGCTGTTCCCTTGTCTCCACTCCCTCGGAAACGGTGTGGATCTTCAGGCTTTTTGCCATCACGACAATGGATTCCACAATCTTACGGCTCCGCTCGTTAAAGGACCTCATAAGTCCCATATCTATCTTAATAACATCAAAGCGGAAGTCATTAAGCATATTTATGGAGGAGTAGCCGTTTCCAAAGTTGTCAATAGCTACGGGAAAACGGAGAGCGTGAAGCTTCTCTATCTCCTCACGCATAAGCTCAGGATCCTTCAGGACGGTTTTTTCCGTAACCTCGATAACAATGAGAGAAGGATCTATGCCGCTATCATCTACTATGGCTCCCACTGTATCCGGTATATCCAGCACCAGAAAATCCGAATAGGTCAGATTTACGGAGATCGGAAGGGGATTATAGCCTGTTTCCACCGAACGGCCGATATTTTTTACAACCTCTCTTATCACAAAGGTGTCCAGCTTCCAGGTGAGATTATTCTCCTCAAGGACCGGGATATATGCGGAAGGGGATATTGTCCCGCGTTCAGGATCCTCCCAGCGTGTCAAAGCCTCTGCTCCGCAGTACTTATCGTTAAGAAGCCTAACCTGCAGCTGGTAATAGACCTTGATATGTCCGTTCTTTATGGCATTGTCGATATTTTCAAGAACAAAGGTGCGGATATCCAGCGCCTCGTCCATTTTGTCATCAAAGTAATAGATCCCGGAAGCATTCTCACGCCGGTTATTCCTGCAGGCATACCTGGCCTTGCTGCAGGCTGACTCCACATCATCCCTTTCCTTACGGAATCCGTAGTAGATACCTGCCTTTACCACGAGCCTGTCATCCACCGCAAGCTTCCTCATATCGTTAAGGATCGAAGGAATAACCTCTTCAAGCCCCTTATTATCCGAAAAAGCATAAAAACAGAACCCCCCGGGACGGGAGCTTCTCTTGTTGCCGAAATACTTACGAAGAAGGTCTGCAAAGCCCCTTAAAAGGCGATCGCCCTCCTCTTCGCCATATCTTGCGATATAGGGTCTTACCCCTTCAAGATCAAAGAAGATCATTGCGGGATCCTTACCCTTATCGCAGGATTCATCAAAGTATTCCTCCGCCTGTCCCATAAATGCCGCCATTATGGGAAGGTTTGTCAGGCTGTCATATTGATTTAATGATTCATCAGTTGATCCCACGTTCTCTATTCTATAACAAATGCTGCATCACAGTCAAAGTCAAACCTTTTCCGTCTCACCTGATCCGTACCTAAGTGTTTTATAGAGTTCGGCACAGGAACAGTTATAGTAGGGGTTTACGTACAGGAGACCTACGAAACCGCAGGTTATCAGGGATAACAGGGTCCATCCTATAAATGATAGATCAAAACAGAATGCCTTCCACTTATTCCCCTTCATCAGCTGTCTTGAAAAGGTAATGACCTCCATTGCCTTCATATCGGGGTTTTCCGCCAGGATATACGGAACGAGCCTGTAGGAATACATTTTTACAAAGCCCGGTATAATAAGAAGACAGAACCAGAGCCCAAGGAAGAGATCCGTAAGGAACATGGTTATCACATTATTTGTCCAGTTGGGCTTGAAGGCTCTTTTAAGCTCGGAGAAATCTGCCGGCTCCTCAGTATTCTTAATGAAAAAATTATAGCAGCCCACGTTCAGGGGGTTAATAAGAGCCACCTTAAGCACAAAGCCAATAGCGATTATGATCAACACCACGCTTAAGATGGCGGCAATAATAACCTTCACCTGTTCCGGTGCAAGCTTTGATTCCTTTATCACACCTCCGAAGCTCCTGGCCCCGTTAGATCCGGTATAGGTACTGCTTGCTCCCGCAAGAAAGGTCATTATAAGGGAGACAACAATAGTCATCCCGTAATTTGCCTTCATTGCGTTCCTTCCTTTTTCCTTTAATTCTTTTGAATTCCACATGAGATCTTTCCTCCATTCTGTCATTCTTCCTAAGATCCTTCGCTGTCGCTCAGGATGACAAGGTCTGATCCTTAGCTGTCGCTCAGGATGACTTGGGGCTGATCCTTCGCTGGCGCTCAGGATGACATGACCTGATGCCTTACCCTGTCATCCTGAGCGTCACCCTGTCATCCTGAGGGCGCAGCCCGAAGGATCTTATCACTTGATCACCTCGCCCTTATAATTATTCTTAAACGATATTTTATAAGAATTACCGGAAACGGTGGTATAGCTGTAATCATTCTTTTTCGGCTTCATCTTTATACCGTCAGCCGTAACGGTGAGTTTCTTCAGCTTCCCCTTCTTCACCTTAAAGCTTACCATCTCCTCTGTCACTGCCCTTTCAACCACATCAAATTTCATAGTGGTCTTTCTTGTGCCTTCTCTATAGGGTGTGCTGTTCTTTTTCCATTTAATTACCGCGGTGGCGCTGCCCCTCTTTTTATTTTTCTTAAAGCTGATCTTGTAGTCAGTCTTATAGCTGTACAGGACTCCCTTATAAATTATAAAAGACTTCTTCGAGGGAGTGATCTTCTTTCCGCTAAACTGGTACTTCTGACTGTCTGCAGCTTTTCCGTCCTCCAGACTCACGCATAAAACGTCCTTTCCGTCCTGAGTCCTGTAGGTATTGTACTCCGAATTGTAGATAAGGGTCATCTCCTGTCCGGATGTGTCCTTTATCTTTTTCTCTGTTTCAGCAGGATAGGTATCATCAGTGAACACCGTATGGGCAGAGATACAGAAGTTGCCATTACCGCTTCCTTCTTCCCAGTCTTCGTCGTCAGCCAGATCAATCCATTCGCCGTTATTCAGATAAAAGCTCTGGCCATTCTTTATCCCGCACTTAGACATATATTTTTGCATATTAAGGTTGGCCTCATAGATCACGGAGCAGCTTCCTGTACGTACCACCACTGAAAAGTATGTATCCTTTTCAAGGAGCGCCGGGGCAGCAAGTGGAACCGTGTATATGCCGGGGAGTGCAAATTTGCCCTTTGTGGTGGATTTTTCGAGCTTTATCCCATCTGTCGGACTCCCCCCATCCTTCAGATTCCGGTATATTTCTATCTCATAATCGGTCTCCTCCGGAATCTCCAGAGTAACCTCCTTAAGATACTCATTACTGTCTTTCTGCACCTTATACACATTTGCAGCGCTGGTACCAACAGTAGCAGTTCTAATCGAATGTATCTGGGTGTCATAATAGTAGTTATTATCGTATCTTTTTACGTCCTTTGTAACCTCGAATATATATGCACCGTTTGTAAGTCCCTGATCATAATAGGAGAGCCAGAAATAATTATCATAATTGTAGAAATCCTTTTCGTCTTTATAATTCCAGCTGTTTCTCACAAGCCAGGCCCCGTCTTGCCCGGGACCACCGCTATTAAAATTGCTGCTGGAAAAGTTGTCATTCCAGCCCACAACAGTCACAAGATGGTTTTGTCCACCTGAATTATAACAATAATATGCACTATTTTTTTCATTGTAATAGCTTTTGTAGAGTTCACCGGATGTTTCCGCATCAAAAAATATCCCTACGGCTCCGTTCTGCATCAGGGCTTCCTTCACGACCTTCATGCCGTTTTCATCATGTATATCGGCTACATAAAGATCCGTAAGGTCATATATCTCCTTATCCGCAAGGGCATCCAGGTCTATATTCAGATTATTCTCTTCATCGAAGCGGCGATCTCTTTCGTAATCTTTTGTTTTCACAGCAGACTCCGCATAGGGAAGCTCATTCTCTGAGACAAAACCGTAGCCCTTACTAAGGTACTGCCCCGTAAAAAGGTGGTTTCCTCCGACATCTAAGAGAAACGCATCACTGGCTTTCTCATCCTTCGGCACTATCTCACTTACGGCGGCATCATTGCCTACAATGGGGTTTTCCCTGGTCTTATAGATCCCGAGCCCGAGATAGAGCTCGCTTAAGTCTATGCTTTTATCCGCTCTTCCCTTATTGATCTCCCTGAATTCCACCGGTGCGATGGTGGAAAAATCCCAGCAGGTTCCAAAGTTGGCCTGATCCCTTACAGCGGGATACATAGCAGTGATTATCTCCTTTGTCTCCTCGTCGTTATTTCCGGGGAAGCGGGACGGGAGCCCGGCTCTCGGGGTATAATCCGTAGCCGCAACCGACGCGTCTTCACCATGGGCACGGCTTTTTATTTCCGAAAATGAAATGTCCTCATCCGTCATATGAACATCATTATCCCAGGGCATGGGTATGCCCCCGGTCCTTCGAACAGGCATCTCTTCGGTTATTTCATTTAGAGATAACGCTGCATTTTCAGATAGTGAATCAGCTTCGTTCGTAGCCTCATCTGCAAATACGGGAACCGCAGATATAAAAAGACTAAGCGCAAAAAATGCAGCAATGATCCCTGAAAATCTTAATTTTCTCATTACATTTTCCTCAATATCTATAACTTATCTTCTATGAATCCGTCTCTTACATTCTACAAAAAACGCGGGGCAAAAACAATGCCCCGCCGCTCTTCTTCTTTTAAATACCTTACTGCTCACAGTCCTTCGATCGTACGGAAACAGCTGTGGCAGAGCCCCCTGCTGCCGGAATAAAGCTCTATCATCCGCTTTTCCTTCTTTCCGGTTACCGGATCCTCGCTGCAGTATGGGCAGTAAGCACTGATCATAACCGTATCGTCCCCGGTATCCGCTCCTCCCGCCGCATTCTCAAGCTCATCATCTGAAAGCATCTTCATATTTTTTGATCCGTTTATGGTCTCATCTATAACACCCTGAAGGCTGCTCTCTTCTTCAAATCTCTGATAATCAAACAGAGTTTTCAGCATTTTTCCTGTATTATTCATATCTACTCCTCCTCCGTGATTCCTTGTTCTGATATTTTATACGATGCTGAAACCGCCTTTGGCAGCTTTTTTTGAAAAAAACTCTTTCATAGCCTTTAAGGCGCTGTTATGTCTTATCTTTACCTGGCCGTATGAAAGCCCCGTCCTTGCTTCTATCTCCCTTAGCTTCAGTCCTTCGTAATAATGCAGTACGATAACCGTTCTTTCCTCATCCGAAAGCTTATTTATGGCTTCCGCGATCTCGCTAAGGGTTTCCCGGTTTAACAGCTCACTGTCAACCTGAAAGTCGGAAGAAAGCTCCTCCGGTATTTCCTCCGTGGTCTTACTGGTTCTGTAAAAGTCAATAACGGTATTTCTCGCAATGGTAAATATCCAGGTGGAGAGAGAGGCCTTCTCACTGTTATAGCCCCCGATATAGTTCTGCACCTTTATGAATACATCAGAACAGATATCCTCCGCATCATCCGGACTGTTTACCTTGTTCCTGATAAAATTCAGTACTTTGTCGTGGTAGTCCCTATAGATTGTCTCTATGTCCATGGCTTCTCCGTTTCAGATGAGTATCATCCAGCACATTCTATCACAAATAGGAGTCAATGAGTCAACGGGGACGGTTCTTTTTGACTTGTTTTTTCAGATCTTGAACTCCACTTCCCCGGACAGCTTCTCCGTCAGAGTGTCTGTCAACAGCTCCGCCACCTCTGACTCGGCACTTACAAGGAAGCAGACCCGTTCACCGTACTCCGTATTAACAGGAAAAAGACCGTAATCCTCCAGTATCCTCCTGACCTTTCCCTCATTCCTGTAGTCAAAGGTAAAGCTTAAGTCCCTGCTGTCCGTTACTCTTACTATACCGTTTTCAGCGGCCTTAAGTGCTTCCTTTGATGCATCCGTATAGGCTCGTACCAGGCCTCCCGTTCCAAGCAGTGTCCCTCCGAAGTATCTGGTCACCACCAGGATCACGTTTTTTAAGCCTGCTCCGGAAAGCACGCTCATTATAGGTTTTCCCGCTGTTCCGGAGGGCTCTCCGTCATCGGAGGAATGAAGGATGTCCGGTGCCCCCTCTTCACCAGCTATTATGTACGCGCTGCAATTATGCTTCGCGTCGTAGTGCTTTTTCTTTATTGAGTTTAAAAAACTCACAGCCTCTTCAGGAGAGGAAACATGGGAAAGATAAGCTATAAATCTGGATTTTTTCTCCGTGACCTCGCCGGTAAAGATACAGTTTTCTTTTACTGTAAGGTATTTTTCCATGGAGTTTATTCTATATAAAGATCCTTCGTCGCTTCGCTCCTCAGGATGACAGTAATGCTTCGCTCCTCAGGATGCAAAAATGTCCAGTGGACATTTTTCGGGCACGTATTGACGCGCTGAGCGCGTCAGTGCCCCGTGATGCTCCTCAGGATTCCGCCGGCGGTACGCCGTACTTTATTGCGGAAACCGGACATACATAGGCGCAGCTCGCGCACATAAGGCAGGGCTTCTCCCATTCGGGTCTGTTATTTATCCATTTGATATGCCCTGTGGGACATTCATCATAGCAGAGCTTACAGGAATCGCACTCATCGGTTGCGTAAAATCTTGGATCCCTGCTTCTGTCTGTCCATTTTTCTTTTTTTACAAGCCACCTAAAAAAACTTTTAAGCATATTTCTTCAATAAAAGCCCGCAGTTTCCGCGGGCTTTTGATGTTTCAGGGTGTGTGAGCTTTATCCGCTCCTTATTCCATTTCGATATCGCCCCACTCTTCCTCACGGATCAGGGCAACGTAGGTCTTTCCCACATTTATCTTTATCTCATTGCCGTCCATATCGTAGTAGCGGGTAGCATCCAGGTCATTCTGCTTCGTCCACTTAACCGGGATCGCCTTTCCCTGGGTAATGAACCAGCCGTCACGGTTTGATTCACTGGGATAATACATCATATAGCCGTGGTCATCAAGCTGCTCCAGCCTTGCGTTCTGCAGGAGAAGATTGGTGAAGGCGATCTGGGTATTGCCGTTTCCTGCGTCCACTTCCTTCTGATTATACTGGAAGTACTTATATGTCTTGCTCTCCGGATCATACTCAAGCCAGGGGTTATTGTGATGGAAGGGCAGGCTTATCTTCTCGCAGGTCTTCGCGTCGGAGTACTGTGAAAGGTCATTGGGCTTTGTATGTGAAGCAAACTGATAGTGGGGAAGCCCGGTATAGTACTCGTTGTATGTGGTGCTGAAGCCGGTATTTTTGAAATTCTTCTCCAGATCCCCGGGAAGTATGTATTCCGTAAACTCCCTCGGCTTTCCGTTGTCAACCCTGGAAAAAGTTCCGCTGAAACGCTCCACGAAGGGGTTTTTGTAGAAATTATCATTCCAGAAGGGACCGCCGTCATGGCAGAGTACTGCATTCCATTCAGGGAAGATCTGAAGGTTGGTGGGTCTTGTGCTCCGGATGGAACCAAGCTGCTTGATTGCACCCCAGTCCTTCACCATTACCATAAATCTGGTAACACCCTCATTCTGGGTGGAATTAACCATTTCATACATTATATCGGAGGTAGAGATACCATAGTGGGGAAGTGCAGTCTTCTCATCATCGACCATTACGGCTATGGGTCTCTGATCCTTTAAGGACTCGTCTATCCACTCTCCGGTAAGCTCACTGGCATACATTCCGTCGGGAGGAGTCTCCACTTCTTCCTCTTCAACCTCTTCCTCTTCTGCAGGAGCCTCTGATGCAGGCTCTTCAGGCGCTACGGCGATAATAGGCTCTTCGCTTGCCTCTGTGGGCTGTTCCTTAGGCTCTTCCTTTTTCTTACATCCAGTAAGCAGCATGGAAAGAGCAAGGGCTGCTACCAGAAAGATACTCAGGTTCTTTTTCATAAATATTAATCTCCAATTCATCTTTAACTACAGAAACCACCGGGACCGTTCAGGCTACCCAAGGGTTCCAAATCACAACACTTTGAACATAATATCACATAATCACAAGATATGGTATATATTTATGCGTTTATCCTGCCGTTTTTTTATTTAAGCCGTGACTTTCTGTATATTATATCTGTCCTGGCAGGTCCGTTACTTACTATGGTAATGGGGTAGCCCAGGCTCTCCTCTATAAAGTTCACGTAGTCCTGTGCTTCCTTCGGCAGCTCTTCAAAGCTCTTTATTCCGCGGAGGTCACATTTCCATCCCTTAAAGGTCTTTAATACGGGCTTACATCTAACGAGGTCCTTTGTTACAGGGAAATCCTGTATTTCCTTCCCGTCCAGCTCATATGCCACACAGACCGGTATCTCATCAAGATATCCCAAAGCATCAAGAACGGTAAGCGCCACATCGGTAGCACCCTGCAGGCGGCAGCCGTACCTTGAAGCAACGACGTCATACCATCCGACTCTCCTTGGTCTCCCGGTGGTGGCACCGTATTCTCCGCCGTCTCCGCCATGGTTTCTAAGAGACTCTGCCTCATCACCGAAAATCTCGGAAACAAAGGCACCTGCGCCAACCGCCGATGAATATGCTTTGGAAACAGCTATAATCTCCTTTATCTCATAGGGCGGTATCCCCGCTCCAATGGCACCGTAACCTGCAATGGGGCTTGATGATGTTACCATGGGATAGATCCCGTGATCCGGATCCTTCATTGTTCCGAGCTGCCCCTCTAAAAGCACTGTCTTATTCTCCTTAAGCGCCTTATGCAGGTAAAGTGAAACGTCCCCGATATAGGGCTTTACATAGTCTCTTTTTTCCTTTATCCACTTAAGAAGGCCTTCCCTGTCAAGCTTATCCTTCTTATAAAGAGAGGTAAGGAGCGGATCCTTAAGATCCGAAACCCTGTTTATCTTCTCCATCAATGCGTCATCATCCTGGAAGAACTCGTTTATCTGCCAGCCGACCTTTGCAAACTTGTCCGAATAAAAGGGGGCTATGCCGGACTTTGTGGATCCGAAGGATTTCCCCGCAAGCCTCTCCTCCTCCAGAGTATCGAAAAGTACGTGGTAGGGCATCATGACCTGTACCCTGTCGGATATGAGGATATTGGGCTTCGGCACCCCTCTCCCGGTAATATCCTCCATTTCATGGGTAAACTTCTCAATATCAAAGGCCACGCCGTTTCCCAGTATATTCATTATATTCTGATGAAATACACCTGAGGGCAAAAGATGCAGAGCAAATTTTCCGTAGTCATTCACTATCGTATGACCGGCATTTGCACCTCCCTGAAAACGTACAACTATATCCGCTTTTTCAGCCAATGTATCGGTTATCTTTCCCTTTCCTTCATCACCCCAGTTAACACCTACTACTGCTTTAACCATTCTTTGCTTCCTTTCATAAATCAATTTCCCTCACACCGAGATCTCCGCTTTTATATCGGAAGCGCCGGCGTATTCCTTTAATACCGGGTCCACAAAATCCTTAAGGAAACCACTGACCTGCTCCTCCGCAAGCCCGGTGAAGTTTTTAAGATCCAGGTTCTTTTTCAGATCCTCTTCGGTAAGGGCAAATTTCTTACCCAGTCTCTCGTCCTCCGCAAGAAGATGAAGAAGGTCATTTTCCTTTCCCTCTTCCTTTATGTGTTTTCCGGCGATCATGGAGTTTTCCCTAATAACCTCATGGAGCTCCTGACGGTTTCCGCCCTTTTCCACACAGTCCATCATTATGTTTTCTGTGACCATAAAGGGAAGCTCTGCCCACATATGCTTTTCGATGACCTTCGGATAAACCACGAGGCCGTCCACCACATTTAAGCAGAGATCAAGGATCCCGTCTGTTGCAAGAAATCCTTCAGGAATGGAAAGTCTCTTATTTGCAGAGTCGTCGAGAGTCCTTTCAAACCACTGTACGGATGAGGTAATTGCAGGATTAAGTGCATCACAGATCACAAACCTCGCAAGTGAAGCGATCCTCTCCGATCTCATCGGATTCCTCTTATATGCCATGGCGCTGGAACCTATCTGGCTCTTTTCAAAGGGCTCCTCCACCTCTTTTAAGTGCTGTAGAAGCCTTATATCATTACTCATCTTGTGGGCACTCTCAGCGATCCCGGCAAGAATATTTAAGACTCTTGTGTCATACTTTCTTGAATAGGTCTGCCCCGAAACGGGTACCACAGAGTCAAAGCCCATTTTCTCAGAGATCAGGGGATCTATCTTTTTTATGGTCTCAAGATCACCGTGGAACAGCTCCTTGAAGCTCGCCTGTGTACCGGTGGTACCCTTAGAGCCTAAGAGCTTGAGCGAAGTCTTTACATACTTAAGATCCTCAAGATCCATCAGGAACTCATTAAGCCAAAGTGCTGCCCTTTTACCTACAGTAGTGGGCTGGGCCGGCTGGAAGTGCGTGAATGCCAGGGTGGGCTGGGCTTTGTATTTATCGGCAAAGTCCCTGAGCTTCCCAATCACTCCCGCAAGCTTTTTCTCTATAAGTTCCAGTGCTTCACGCATTATAATGATATCGGTATTGTCCCCCACATAGCAGCTTGTGGCGCCGAGATGTATTATGCCGGCGGCCTTCGGGCACTGCTTTCCGTAAGCATAGACATGGCTCATAACGTCATGGCGGACTATCTTTTCCCTTTCCTCCGCCACCTCGTAATTGATATCCTCTGCGTGCTCCTTTAATTCTGCGATCATTTCATCCGTGATCTTGTTTAGGCCCAGTTCCTTTTCGGTTTCTGCAAGGGCGATCCAGAGCTTCCTCCAGGTCTTGAACTTCTTGTCCTGGGAGAAAATATACTGCATCTCCTTCGACGCGTATCTTCCCGAAAGCGGGCTAATGTATCTCATTCTGTCCGGCATTCCTGTCTCCTGCTAAAATGATCACCCGGGAAGCCTCCCGGGGATCTCCGGTTCCTGAATAGTTACCAATCCGGAAGTTCTCAAAACTCCCAAGTAATGAATTATATATTATGAATACGTCTAAGGCAAGGGGTCGCTCCCAACCCCTTATGGATTTGACATAGTGCTTCATAAACGTTACAATTTAAGTACGTTTTTAAGTACGGTTTTGTAATATGGACAAAGCACGATCGGGGGGAAAAATGATAATAGCAAAGCAGATGGACGTCAGATCCAACATGAAGCACTATTTTGATCTTGCTTATAACGGAGAGCCTGTAATAGTCCCGAGAAAAAACAACCATAATGTTGTGATACTGTCTGAGGACGAATACAACAGATTAAATCAGAATAAAAGAGTTACACAATATCTAAGTCTCTCCGCAAATATGGATAAGGATCATGATTCCCTCTCCGTCAATAAGGGAAATGTAAAAATGCATAACCTTGAAAAGCTGAATGTAATAAAGGGTCTCAGCGAAAACTGGAACGGAAACGGAGCCCCTCCATTTCCGGAGTCACTTACGGATAAGATCGCTGCTTTTCTTGATAAGCTTATCATTCAGCCGGAAATTTTCCCCACTGCGCTTTGTACGATTCAGCTGGAATATGACAATTCAAGAAGAGATCATATGGAGATCGAGATCAGTGATGACGATACTGCCGAAGTATTCATTGTAAACTTTGATGGATCCGAGCTTACCGGGACCATACCCTCGACTGCGGAAGCTATAAATGAAAAAGCCGGTGCATTTTATAGATAATCATTTTGAAGATAATGAAAAGGTCTACCGGGCAGTTTACCCACCGGAGGTAGCGGATATCTTCTGGAAAAGAGACGGCAGCATCTCATCTGCCGCCTTTGCGGATCCACGCGGTCTATCTGTGGACCGTGGGAACTACCGAAGTGACAAGGCAGTGATAATCTCGATGCAGAAAAGATTTCAGGGAAGGATAATCACATTATATTCAAAGCATTGCAAAGAAGCAGGCGCGGTTCTACGATATGCTCCTTCAAAATCAAACCCCTACCATTCAGAGATCCTTGGCAGCGCTTCAACACCTCTTCTTTCTAAATCCCAGAGAAGGTACCTTGCAAGAAAGGCTGCGATCTGTTACTGACCGCAGCCCGGAAGGCTGTGATCTGTAAGCAGTAATCATTCAGTAAATCTCACATAGCCGAAATAGTTTCCGGTGGCTGAAAGGGCTGTGCCCTTGCTGCCGTCGGTAATATAGGTGTTGACGGGATCGGTCAGGAAATCCTTTCTCCTCTTCCTGCTATACTTTAGCTTCAGCTTCTTATTTTTTCCGTTGGAGTATGTCACCATTACCGCGGAGTTTTTAAGCTTCTTCCTTTCATTGTCGAAATAGCCCTTAAATACAGAATATCCATTTGTCTTTCCGTTTCCGTCTGTAAAAGAAAAGGCACCTTCGCTTTCCCCGATAAATAGAGGATAAATGGGGATCACCAGCCTTTTTGACAGGTCAGCTGCTTCTTCCCCTATGTCCGAATCGGTATAATTGCTTGTTTTATCGGACTTTAGCTTCTTTATAAGCTCCTTTATCTCTCTGTTAAGAGCCTTACCTAAGGTCTTATTCAGCTCCTTATCCTTAAGTGTTATTTCCGATATGTATGCCGTATCACGGAAGCCATGCACATTGTCCGGTTTATTTCCCAGCGGATCAAAGGTCGCCTTCTTCGGATTTTTAAGAGCCACCCTTTTAACCTCTGCCTCTTTCCAGTTATTTCCGCCCTTCTCACAATAGAAAACCCTGATCTTCAGGTCGTTATTACCGGAGCTGCCGCTCTTTAAGCCGCTAAAAAGATGCTTCCTTCCGTCATAGCGGAGAGCTGAGTTCATACTGAGCTTAACAAGATATTCCTTTGAAGAGCCTTTAGCGCTCCCCTTAACAGCCTTGTCAAAGGAAACCGTGGAAACCTTCAATATCCGGCTCTCTATCGCCTTATCAATGGCAGAAAGAAGCTTATTCTTCGATACCGTTGATATATTGGGATCTTCCAATGCTGCCTTTTCCTTATCCGTAAGAATATCGCTTATGGGATAGCCGTCAGGATGGTCAAGAGTCGGAAGGACCTTCACTCTGAACGTTTTTTGATAATTTCCGTAGGAAGCCGTAAACACGGCAGTTCCCGGCTTCAGTCCTTTTATTTCCAGGGCATAGCGGTCAGTTCCCATTTCGGTATCCGGCATTTCTGCGGAAACAACCGAAGTGTCAGCAAGATCAAGCTCCCAGATATAGCCGTCATAGGGCTCTGCATTAAGCTTGATAAGGGCTGATTCCCCGACTCTAATGCTTTCGGGTCCCTCAAAACTTACATCAAAAACTGCCATTGTTCTGGTGATCTTAAAGCCCTTCTGATCTGTTGCGGTGATCCTTACTATCCCGCCTTTTAATCCTCTGACCACACCGTCACTTACACTCGCTACCGAATCATCACTTGAGCTCCAGGTGTAACTTCCGCTTCTTGATGGAGTAAGCTTTACGCTTTCTCCCTTAAATACTTCCGCTCCCCCGTCAAGAGTAAAGCCGTCCCGGGCAAGCTTAACGGCATTATATGCGTTAACCTCCCCAAAGCCGTACTTTTCATCCCAGCCCGGATCCCCGAGATCCACGGCAGAACTCATAAGAATGTCAGTAACCTGGGTTGCGCTTAAAGCGGGGTTTACGGAGTATATGAGAGCCGCCACCCCGGAAACCACCGGTGTTGACATAGAGGTTCCACCATCAAATTTATACAGGTTCTCATTCGTATCTCCAAATCTACAGCTTAATATTTCCTGACCCGGAGCGGAAATATCCTTGGTGGTCTGACCCGGCATATTATAGTTTGAAAACGGTGCAAGAAACGGTGGGTAATCGGGAATCGACAAAGAAGATTCATAATCCCATTCGTCTCCGTAACCAAGGGCATTTACACCTATTACAGAGCTTTCAAAATCCGAAAAAGCCGCCAGACAGCTGCCATACGTTCTCCCAAAATTACCCGATGCTTCCACCGTGAGAATCCCGGAATCATAAGCCTTGCGGAAACAATTGATAAGCACCTTATCTTCATATCCCGTGACAAACCTGATATTTCTTAGATCCTTAACAGACGGAACGGGACCCCCTATGCTTATATTGATTACCTTAACATTATATTTATCTTTATTATCCAGAATAAACTCATATCCCTTCATCAAAGTGTAAGAATCAGTTGCCCCGTCGGATCTGTTCTTTGAAACGCAGACCGGAAGGAGTCCCGCGTTATAAGATATTCCCGCTATCCCCTTTTTATTATTGGCTTCAGCTGAAATGATACCTGACACATGGGATCCGTGATCCCTTCTTGCTCCATCCTTATCACCCTCTATTCCATCCCCTGCAGCATCATATGTGGCAACTATATTGTTTTTCAGATCCTCGTGTTCTATATTGAAGCCGCCGTCCAGAACAGCCACTGTAATCTTTTTTTCCGACTTCTCAAGCTCCCAGGCCTCACAGGCACTGACGGATTGCAGCATCCAGCATTTATTTATGAAGGGATCATTAACGGAAGCACTTACGGCAGAAGGAAGGGCGGTGCCGCCGTTATTCGAGGTTCTTCCGGCCTTACCTGTCTGAAGCTCTGAGGGCTCCGGCTCCTCCGGAATGTAGTAAATATAATTCGGCTGTACCCGTTTTATACAAGGTATGGTCTCAAGCTGCACTATGGCAGCTCCAATCTCCACACCATCTCTTAGCTCAAGCTTTACGGTATTAAGGTGCAGATCCTCATAGCCGACCGTAACAGGCTTTATGGAATCGGCACGGCTTAAATAGCTGTTCAGCTTATCAAGGGAAGCTCCCTCCCTGACCTCTATCAGCACGGAGGTCTCATCATGCTCACCCTTAATATCCGGAACCTTTTCCTCCGGGATATCTTCAATTGATAAAAGCTCCGCAGTCTCCTCCTCCGGCTCCCCGGCATATGCTGAGATCTCCGCAGGTTCCGGCTCCCCGTCATATGAAAGCTCCTCTGCATACGAAAATACAAGGCTCCCCGTTATCTCTGCAAGAAGCACAATTATAAAGATCCATGATATGATAACTGCCGTTTTTCTTTTCATTTTCTTCCCTTCTTTGCTATGCTAAGGATCCTTCGCTCAGGATTTCACCGTCATTTTGTATTTTTTATTGAGGTAGCTGTAGCACACCCTGAAATCACTCTTTTCAGGGGATGTAAGATAGAGGACGTTATCCTCTATCCGGGCGTTTCCCGCCTTATCCCGTAATAATGTCAGTTTTCCGCTGTCGATCGTGGTCCCGAAAAGCTGCGCGGCATTTAGTGACACGCTCTTTCCTCCGGATGACCCGATGAGCTCTCGCACTTTGTCTTTCTGCGGCTTTGGTTTATCAACCGTGAAGGCCACAGAGTACTGCTTTCCTCCCGCCAGATTAAAGGTCACGGTTCCGGAGCTTTTAAGCTTTATTGAATAGGAGCCGCTTTTACGGTCCTTCTTTACTTTTGCGACTTTTTTGTCACAGACTATGCTCTCGATTTCTTCCTTTACGGTTATTTTTGATCCCTTTATACAGGTGGCTTTAAGGCTCTCCACCCCTGATCCCTCCACATTTGCAAAGCTTATAAATAAGCCCTTTGTACTTCCGAGGAAGGTGTCCAGAGGGAGTGTGTCCGAAGAAGAGCCGTATGTCTGTCCGCTTACGGCACTCACCTTCCTTACCCCGTTCTCCGAAGGAGTTTTCGGCTCAGGCTCTGCTCCGGTTTCAATATTCTTCAGCACAAAGCCATAATTTTCCTTAGAGATCGGGAGTATCGCTTTTTCCATATTTTCAAGCCAGGTTGTTCCGGCTCTTCTCCTTACCGTCAGGGGATTTAAGATAATGGAATACATGGATCTTACATTAAGCTCCCCTTCACTGTCGGAGAGTGACCCGGTATCGGATATTACATAAGCCATCTCATTATCGGTTCCCACATACATCATGGCATGTCCCGGGAAATAAAAAAGTGTCCCTGCCGGCATCCTTTTCATGGCGGCAAGCTTCTCCTCATCACTCATTCCGGCAAGATCAAAGGCTCTCCCTTCTACCGATCTCTGCCAGGTGGTATTTCTCGGTAAGCTTAAGCCGAAGCACTTATAGATATTCCTTGTATACAGTGAGCAGTCCATGGAATCAAGCATTCCGCCCCATCCGTAGCGGTCGCCCAGATTATTGAAGGCTACTCTCAGGATCTCCTCTTCAGTCATCTCGAGATAACCGGTACTCACTTCATAATGCTGGGAGATCAGTGCGCATTTTTTCTCGTATTTCCCTTCACTGTTCCTGGTTGGCAGGTAGACCACGTAATTATTCCAGGTTCCCCTTTCACCTACAGATGATGGGATCTCATCATCCGGCACAAGCTTAAGAATAGTGGCAAAGGTAAGCTTTACCTCCGATAAGTACTCTGTATAATAAGAAGGCTCCAGAGTGATGGCATTCTGTGTAACAACAATAAAGTCCTTTCTTTCAGGATCTGTTTTCCAGGCATCGGTCCATTCCTCCTTACTGGCGCAGACAGCAAGATCCTCCGCAAGAACCCAGCCTGTACAGTTATCGGAATAGCCCCAGTAAAAGAGATCTCCGTCAACCTCGGCTTTCTGCCTGATAATAAAGGGCTCATTAATATTAAGAGCAGAGTTCACATTTTCATTATCCCCGTCAGTAGCGGAATAACCGATATAACTCTTTACAGGGATATTAAGTATGGTAGTTCTCTTAACGGCAACAGCATACTGGTTATCCTTTGTCTGTCCGCTGTAAGCTGTGTCATGTATAGCCCGCCCGATAGCCGCATAATACTGATCCTTATCCTTATCCTTGATTTCCACTTTATCGACATATATTGCTTTTTTATCCGGTGCCTTTGTATTTTCCAGTGAATCCCTGAGCTTCTCAGGATCATAGCTTTCAGGGAGATTCTCTATATCGTTAAGATATGTGCCCTCCGAAGAAAGCATTTCCTTATTAAGCTCTTCTATTTCAGCTCCAGAGATAAGGGGTTCTTTTGGGTCTAAGAGGGCACCCTTGTTTTTATCAAGCCAGTACCCGCTTTTACACATTTCCTCCGTTACGCCCGTAGCCGCCGGTATTGATGCCGGTTGTGCGCTTTCTTCATTATTGTCTTCTTCAGAGCTTATTTCCGCGCTGAAATAGAACGGCTCCTCATCAGCATAGATAATAACACTGTTTGCAGCCATAACTGTCAGGATCAGGCTGAAGGCAAATATACCCATTATTCCCGTTTTTCGTTTCATGTTTACTCCGTTTCGTATCTTCTTATGATTGCCTGTACAGATTGGAGATATGAGCCTCCGAACAAATTCAGGTGATTCAGTAAATGGTAGAGATTATAGAGATCCCGGCGGTCGTTATATCCGGGAACAGCATATTTATAAGCTTTCCAGTATGAACTGTAAAATGACATATCGTAGCCTCCGAAGAGCTCGGTCATGGCGATATCCGCCTCATTGCAGCCGACATACACCGCAGGGTCGATAAGTACAGCGTCTCCGTCACTTCCGCACATATAGTTTCCGCCCCAGAGGTCACCGTGCAGAAGCGAAGGCTTTTCCGGCTCATAGAGATATCTGTCCAGCCTGTCAAGAAATCTAAGCTGTCTTTTCCTATCAGCCTCATCAAAATAACGGGAGGCTCTTTCAAGCTGGGGCTCCAGCCGGCACTCCCTGAAAAAATCTATCCACCTGTCCTTCGGCGTATTCTTCTGAAAACCCGCGCCTATATAATTGTCCTTATAGAAGCCGTATCTCCCGCCCTGAACAAAGCTTTCAGTGTCTGCCATATGGAGGGCTGCCAGGTTACGGCCGAAGTCTTCAAAGAAGCTTCTTTTCCTCGCTCCGCTCTTTACCGCCTCCATCAGGAGAAATGCCGAATCACCGTCTGTTCCGACAGCCTTTACCTCAGGAGTTTTTAAGGCCCCTGCTTCCTTGAGCGCAGCAAGTCCCAGCACCTCTGCCCTGAAGAAATCCAGGTTTTTCCGGCTGTTTGCCTTCATAAAAATCAGAGATCCGTCAGACAGTTTTAACATATACGCCCTGTTAATATCTCCTCCGGAAACCGGGTGTCTTTCTTCAACCTCCGCACCCTCGCCGCCTATGGCTTTTATGGCATCTTCAATAGAGTTGTATTCAATCATATCAAAAACCTCAAGTTTTTTTATTTATCCTGGATAGTATGATCGAAATAACCAGATCAATAGGGATATAGGCGACAGCTCCTAGTATTCCGAACAATACAGCATAGCGAAAATTAAACCATCTGTTCTGTACGTCTGCAGCCTGCAGTATCTGCGGGGCGTTGATGTCACTTATTACCAGATAGCTTGCTTCCTGACCTGTTCCAAATAAGCTTCCCACGGCAGCAACAGCCAGAACAAAAATCAGAAAAACAGCATTCCGTTCCGGATTTAATAGCGAAGAATTATTATGCTTTATACTTTTTCTTGTAGTTGTTTTTGACATTTATCTTACCCACCTGTATGTATTAAAACCATTATGTTTACACAGTAATTCCGCTCCCTCGTAAGGAAAATCAATATCCTCAGGGAGGTATACCATTACTTCTTTACTTGGTGTTACTCTTCCGGAAAGTGATTCCTCACACAAAGCCTCGTCCAAAGACATCAGGTCAAGAGTGACCCATTTTAATTCATCATACTGAGCCACAGCGAAATACTGATCATATAAAAGATTATTCATCACTCCCCTTTTTTTCAGGATCAGAAGGCAATCATCCTCCGCATGATCTTTTGCTGTCTGCATCCATACACAATACTCTTTATAGCTTTTATTATTGTCAGAAATGGTTTTTATTACAGGAAAAGGGTTTATCATTATGATAATAATAGCTGCTGCGATCACAGCATCGGCTTTCCCTTCGATCAAATTCAGCTTTCCCACAATAAATAGCACGAATGATGATAAAATCAACGCAAATGGTAAATACACGGGAGAAAGATAGTTTGGATGATTCCCTGACATTTTCAAAACCACTATGCTGTATATCAGACTTGAAGCAGTAACAGAAATCATAAAAGGGAGATTATTTGTTTCCAGCTTAAGCAGACCAGATTTATTCTTGCTGTTTATTATTAATGCAGGAATAAACATAAGTGCGAGTATTATTAACACATATATGATTCTGGAATTCAAAAGCTGCTGATTCAAAAATCCCACAAAGCTTTGTATACTTTCCAAAGTAATCTCTCTGGAATGGATATTTTCAATATTGTTATCATTGAGAAGTACATGACGGATCGACCACGGATATATTACAAAAGACAGTAATACTGCGATTAATCCTGTTTCAATATACTTCCTAATGTTTAAAACCTTACGTTCCCTCAGCATAAACAGAATAAGAAAAACCGAAAACAGTCCGCAGTACAGATAAAAGGAATAGTGAGTCAGACATCCGGCAAGTACAGTAAAGAATAATCCGAAACAGTCTGTTCTCTTAATAGTTTCTTCCTGATAGAATACAATACTGAAGTACAAAAACAGTACAATAAGAAAATCCATCATCATGTACATACGCGCAAAAGAAACTATATTCTGAAATGAACAGAGAAACATGCTGCAACAAATTGGCACCAGAGCTTTTAGCCTGCTTCCCCACAGCTTTTCCGCAAGCAGTATGAACGCCACATCCGTTCCTATAAGAAAGAGAAAATTAAGGATCAAGGAATACATTGGAGAAAAAGAACCTGCAAAAATTGAGCAGATCATATTCACCAGCATATAATGCCCAAAAGGATGATAATCCCTTCTCTGATGATAATATACCTGAGAGAAATTAAAACGATTATCAGGCTCCACAATGAATGACTGCCTGAGAAAATTGTCATCAAACCATCCATTTTCACCCGGAAGCTGTCCTATGGTCATTCCGAAAAACTGATAGCTGTACGGATTATTTGCCAGCGTATAAGCGAAAGTGGAATCACCTCTAATTTCTATATGATTCAAATAATACAGAGCACCTCCAAGCTGAAGGCAAAGAACGGCTGCAAATAAAGCTGTAATAAGCTTTTTCCATAACGGCAGCTCCTTTAGATTGCGAAAAATCATTATTAAATCCCCAACTATTTCTGTAAAACTACGTCATTTCTAGTTATAACGTATCTATTCCGAACCCTTGAATTCTGAATAGATACAACTACAATATCTTCTCCATACAAATCTTCTGGGGAACCAGCCCCATCCTTTCGTAAAACTTCATTGCAGAAGGATTGCAGCTCCATACATTCAAGGTAATATTGTAAAAGCCCTGCTCCGAAGCATAGTTTAAGACTGCATCATAAAGAGTCTTCCCAACCCTCTGCTTCCTCAAATTCTCATCAACACAGATATCGTCGATATAAAGTGTTTTAATATCAGTCAAGACATTATCTTCCTTAAACTGCCGGTGTATGCAGAAGGCATGCCCAAGCACGTGATCCTTTTCATCCGTACACACAAAGACCGGAGTCTCCGGGTCACTTATGATATCCTTTAATTCTTCCTCATTGTATTTGGTAGTGGGACCCTTAAAAATATCAGGTCTCCCCTCATGGTGTACCATATCCACCTGCAAAAGAAGCTTCAATATATCGGGGATATCCTTAACTTCTGCTCTCCTGACACTGTTCAAATTCTATTCTCCTTAAACATATTTCCCGAAATCACCAATCCTATCAAAAAAAGATGATTTCAGTATTTCCCCGACAACCGATTCTACTGCATTTTAATGCCAGGGGACGGCGGGGGATGCATATCCAACGCCAACCCCTTAACAGGAACTGCCAGACGAGATATGACGCCTAATGAGGCTTGGCACGCGGAGTATAAACAACTCCTTCGTGAATGCTCCGCGTGCTTAGCCTCATTTGGCGGAGAGCTCGGCGTAGGCAGGTTCCCCGGGGTTGGCGTGGATGTGCGCCCCCGCCGTCCCCGTCAGTCAAACTCACAAACGCTTCGCTTTTTGCTCGTTATAAAAACCATCTAAATTGCCCGCAATATGATCTCAATTCACTTTAAAATCCACGCTGCCCTTGTAGTTATGCTGTCCGTTCACGGTGACGGTGCCGTCATCATTTATAAGGGTGGTATAATCGCCCTTCTTTTCAGCGTTATTCTTTTTACAGGGCTTCATAAGTATCCAGTTGGACTTCTCTTCTCCGCCGCCAAGGTACTTATAGTGCAGCGCGATCTTCTTGAATACTGCGGTCTTCTTTCCCTTCTTTTCAACGATCTTAAGACCCTCATAGTTTTCTGAGGTAAAGCCCGAAATATCCGCGGGTTCAATAGTGAAATAAAAATTAGTGTCCTTAAAGGCCTTATTCTTGAATTTCTTATTGACCTTTTTTAATGCCTTTTTCTTTGCAGCGTCAAGTCCCGTAGCAGAAATCTGGAATGTGAGGCAGGGTGCTTTTTTCCCGGAAATGTCCTGAGCCTTCGTATTATTCTTAAACTTTGCCTTAACGGGTTTATAGATATCCTTAATCTCTTCCCCGGTCTCCGAATCTGTTGCGATAAGCTTAAGCTCAATATCATTTGAGGTCTTATCACTTGCCTTGTCGCTTTTAAGGGTATGCTTCCTGCCGTTATAGGTGACCTTTTCACTGTATTTTACGGTAAGGTCTATACCAAGGGTCTTTAATTCCGCTATCTTCGAGGAATCAAATTTTACGGATCTTATATGGTTAATAATATCCAGAACATCATACTCGGTATCCGTTATAGGGCTGTTATAATGAATCTTCACCTTTGAACTGTCAAGCCCGGCTTTTTCAAGATGGTCAAAAAGAATGGTCTTTCCGTTAAGACCCATTTTATTAAGATGCCCCTTATCAAGACTAAAGTCCCAGCATTCTATCTCCTTCCACTGGCTTTCGCTTCCTTCATAGTAGATATCCGTGATATTGCTAAGGGCCTCTCCGTTGTCACTTGCAACGCTAAAAGCCTTCTGTCCCACTCTTTTTAAGCTCTTCGGCAGATGAACAGTCTTTAGATTGCTGCAGTCATAGAAGGCCTCAAGCTGTATGCCCTTTACCGTTGTTCCGACAGTAAGGTCGGTAAGGGACTTATTATTATAAAAGGCCCAGTACTGTATATCCTCTGTTCCCTTAATAACGGTGTATTTACCTCCTGCTTCCTTTACGAGACCCTCAGGCACGAACATAAGACAGGGTGTCTTGTAAACACTTCCCCTGACGGCAGCATAGGGATCGTTTATCTCATAAATTGTGTTTTTTACTTCCCTCATATAGGGATTGTCTTCCGAAAGCTCCAGCTCCTTTAGTGATGAAGCGCCGCTGAAGCTGTCCCCCCGTACATTATGGATATTATCGGGGAATACGAACCTTGAAAGCCCGGTACAGTTTCCGAAGGTGTTCCGTCCGAAATGGCATACTCCCTTTCCGATGGAAATATCCGTAAGCTCAGGGCAGTTATAGAATGCCTCCTTGTTGATCTCAAGTGCCTCTCCGTCCCGGGCATAGCCTATTGTTACCTTCTTAAGCTTCGGACAGTCCTTAAACATTCCGCTTTCAATAAAGCACATTCCCTTTATTTCCACAGGGCTCTTGTACTCTACCTCCGTAAGGTTCGGAAGACCGTTACATTTATCGATATCGTCCGAGTCGGCTCTTCCTGACTCAAACACAATCTTCTGAGCCTTATCCTTGCATTCATCAAAGTCGGAAGAGCTGCTGCTGTCATTCGTATACCTGAGAACCCCGTCGGAAAAATGCCAGTGCCAGCTTCCGGAAGATACTTTTGCTTCAGCCCTGTCCCCGCTTTCCCCGGCTGCATCCGAAAGATCCGCTTCCGCGATTTCCGCATCCGCTTCTGCAGCATAAGCAACAGCCCCGGAGAGCACTCCTCCTGCTGAAAGAGCCGCGCTTAATAAAACCGCCAGAAGGCTTCTGTAATAGGTTTTAATATTCTTCATAAATAATTATCCTCCTTGTGATATTATATTCGTCAAATGTCATCCTGAGGAGCGATAGCGACGAAGGATCTTTCTTAGTATTCAATGTACCCGAAATAATTCCCCGTTCCTTCAAGTGTGACTTTGTCTCCTGAAGACAAAGTGGCGTTTACAGCCGCCTTAAAATCCTTATCCTTAGCTTTGCTGTATTTAAGCTTTAGCTCCTTCTCTTTACCGTCATTATATTTTATGCTTATCCCGGCCTTTTTAAGCTTCATCTTGTTCTTATCAAAGGAACCTTTTTTTATTATATAACGGTTTTCTTTCCCGCTGCCGTCGGTATAGTTTCCGGAGCTTCCCGAAATGCCGATAAATATGGGATATACAGGGATCACAAGCTTAAGCTCCGTCCCTACGCAGGGCTTCATTAGGTCAGCATCGGTCAAGGTGCTGCTCTTATTATTTTTAAGCTTTTTATTAAGCTCCTTTATCTCCTTATCAAGCGCTTTCCCGAGAGTCCGGTCAAGCTCCTTATTCTCCAGTACTATTCCTGAAAGATATGCCGCATTACCTATGGCTTTAATATTTCCGGACATCCTGCCGAAGCAGTCAAAGCTTGCGTTCTTTGCGTTCTTGATCTTTGCCTTCTTTACCCTTGCTTCCTTCCATTCGCCGCTTTTTTCGGAGTAGAATACCTTCACATCTATATCGTTATTTTTAGACCTGCCTGTCTTATTCTTATTATAAAGATGCTTTCTCCCGTCTGCACGGAGAGCCCCGTTCATACTGAGCTTAACCCGGTATTTCTTAGACGTATCCTTTCCGCTCGCCGTTATGGCTGAATCAAAGACTACCTCGGAAGTACTGCTGACCCTGCTTTCAATGGCTTTATCCAGCCCGGAAAGAATCTTATTTTTGGATAAGGCGGAAACATTCGGATCATTAAGAAGCGCCATTTCATTTTCCGTCACAACATTACTCAGTGCCTCTCCCTCAGCAGGCAATACCGTAATATCCTTTGAATAGCTTACACTGCCGTAGCTATATGTGACCCGTGCCTTTCCGGGTTTTAGTCCGCTTATCTCCAATGAATAATGGGAATCTATGATCTTTTTTTCACCGTTACGCTCTATTTCTGTTTTCGTATGATCTGCCTTCAGTACCGATCTGTCAGAAATGTCAAGAGTCCAGATGATCCCGTCCTTCGGCTCAAAATCAAAGCTTAAGCCTGCCTTTTCACCGGCTCTTATGCTGTCAGGCCCGTTAAATTCCGCATCAATGACCGCCATGGATCTGGTTAAGGAAAATCCCCTTTCATCAAAAGCCGTGATCCGTACTACTCCGGAGCCTACACCTTTTATAACACCCTTATCCACGGTGGCTACAGCTTCGTCGCTTGTTTCCCAGCGGTAATTACCGCTTCTTAAAGGAGTAAGAGTCAGGGTCTCACCCTTTTTAAGCTCCGTTCCTCCGTTAAATACGAAGCCATCCTTAGCAAGCTTCACGGCATTATAGGCATTCACTTCCCCGAAGCCGTATCCTTCATCCCAGAGAGGGTCTCCCATATCGACAGCAGAACTCAAAAGTATATCGGTAAGCTGTGCCACCGTGAGATCCGGTCTTGCGGCTAAGACTAAGGCCGCTACCCCCGAAACAACCGGAGCTGCCATAGAGGTACCGCTAATAAAATAGTAATTATTAAATCCACTGCTTAAAATTCCCCACCCCGGAGCAGAAATATCCTTTGTAGTCTGTCCCGGCATATTATAATTTGAAAAGTATGACCGGGATAGGGGTTCGTCCATTAATAATTCTTTGGAATGCTCATCCTGAGTGCCGTTTCCAAGTGAAATGACTTCAATGCTGCGGGTGACAGCATCTCCCCAGGCCCCGAAGAAAGGACCTCCAAAAATTTCCGCAGAATTCCCTGCAGCGAATATGGTGACTATTCCTTCATCATAGGCACTAAGGACACATTCGTTCATCAATATGTCATAGTATCCGGGTTTTGTTATGAAATCCTTATATTCCAGGTTAAAACCTTCGGCCAAACTCATATTAATTGCTCTGATATTATATTTTTCCCTGTTTTTCAGGATGCATTCAAAACCCTTTAATATATTGCTCTCTAAAAGCTCTCCTTTACTCTCTTTCTTTGCTGCATTGACAGGAAACAGTCCGGCATCATAGGAAACACCGGCAATACCTTTATTATTATTGGCCTTTGCAGCAATTATCCCGCATACATGGCTGCCATGGTTTATTATAAGCTCTGAACCCTGCCCTCCTTCTATCCCGTCCCCGGCTGCATCATAATAACCAACTATATTATCTTTAAGATCCGGGTGGTTTATATTGAAGCCGCCATCAATTACAGCTACTGTGACCTTCTTTTCCGTTTTCTGAACATCCCATGCTTCACAGGCGCTGACAGACTGAAGATACCAGCAATCAGAAATATAAGGATCATTTACTGAAGCAGTGTTTTTCCTGCCTTCATCTGTCTCCGGATGAGAGGAGGATCCGTAATTTACCATCTCCTCCTCCGGAATGTGGTAAATATAATCCGGCTGGGCATAGCTTATTAATGGAATGGAGCTTAACTGCGCCATAGCAGTCCCCGTATCCACATTGTCCCTTAGCTCAAGCTTTACGGTATTAAGATACACGTCATTCTCCGTCACGGTAACACTCTTAACGGAGTCTGCAAATCTTAAGTATCTGTTCAGCTCATTGAGGGAAGCATCCTCATGAAGCCGTATAAGAACGGACTCCGGATCGTGCTCAGCTTTGATATCCGGAACCATTTCCTCCGGGATCTCCGAAACAGAGAGTATGGACGCACAGTACTCATCCTCATAGGAAGAAGCCTGAGCCTCTCCGTTACTTCCGGAGGCGGCCAAAGTCATCGTAAATGTCAACGTAAGTGAAAGGATTACTGCCGTTAATTTTTTTCCGTAACCAAAGTTACACCGGTTCAAATGCCGAAACAATATCAAGTACCTCCTTACCGTACTCCGGGTAATCCTGCACGATGGAATTGATCTCATCCCTTGAAATATCCCTGGTCTGGGTATTATATTCTATACGCTTTCTGATAGAAGAACGGCGCTCAAAGAGCTCATGTCTTACCTCCACCATTTCTCCGGGGCTTACCAAAGCCTCGCAGCGGTTAAGCCAGACGGTAGGATCCTTTACCCTGTAGCTCCTAAGCTCGCGGAGCAGTGCCGTTCTTTCCGCCGAGAGATCATCATTAGCCCTCTCAACCGCAAGCCGCGCCTGCTTTTCTTCCAGAAATACATCCCACTGGTAGCTAAGCTCATCCGACGCGTTCACGCTGTACTTCCTGTACTCATATTCCAGAAGATTTGAGGTATTTACAAAGCGTATCTTTACCTTATTAAGCTCGGAGATCACGGCATTAAGATATTTATCCGTTCTCTTAAGATCCCTTTTTGCCTTTGTAAAGGTAAGATACTCGTAAATAAAGGAACCTGCGGAAATAAAGGCAGTAGCGAGAAAGCCTATCTCTGCATGCATTAAGAGTCCGAACTGCAGGAAGGAAAGGAGTCCCATAAGGGTCAGGCCGAATAAAAAGGTTATGCCAACCATATTCTTCATATTCCTCATGGTGCCCTTAAGCTCACGGATCTTATACTCACTTACGGCCTTCTCCCCCTCAAGCTTCTGGAGGTCTGAGCGCACAAGCTCCTTATATTCCTCGTTCTTCTTCATATTCTTTATATCACCGGGAATATCAGCTTCATAACGAAGAAGTATACGATAGCGCTCCTCTGAGATCCGCCCGATGCTCTTTGTACTTGCCCGGCTCTGCTTATTTAGGGTATTGATCCTGTCAGCTATCCTTGAAAGCCTTCTTTTTGAATCATCCGGAAGAGCCTCTATTACCTCTATATCCGTGAGATACTCGGTGACAAGGCGGTACTCCATCTTTGAGCGCTCTATCTCCTTATCCGCTTCTATCATCTGCTCGCAGCAGCTTTCGATATAACGCTCCCTCTGATCCTTGACCCGCATATCAACGGAATCACGGCGTATGGGATGATTTTCCTCCCTTACGGTCTCCCCGTAGATGCCGTTATCATAGTCCTGATCCCCTCTGATATCAGCTATTATGTTTTTTATCCATGAAACCAGACCCATTTTCCGATTAATCCCTGCAGCCTTTTAATTTCTGTATTCCGACTTCCAGCCTTGTAAAACCGAATGTCTTAAGGAGATATATTTAGGGAAATCCCCGTCCTGCCTTGCCTTGACAGCCTCCTTAAACCGCCTTGCGTCTTCATTTCTCATGGAGTGCTTTCCGGCCTCCGTGACACGCCTTAAGCATTCCGAGTAGATATTCTCCGGGATGTTCCTGGAAACCATATATACATAGAAAGCATCATCATTCTTACTGAGTCTTGCGGCGGCGATTAGCTTATTAAGTATCACCGGATCCTCAGGAGTAAGCTCCGATGCTTCCTCAAAATATCTTAAGGCACGGTCAAAATTGAAATTTCCCGCAGCAGCATTTCCCATTCCGCATAAAAGCTTTGCGGCATCCTTCGGATCCTCTTCGCGGTTTATGACCTTTAGTGCCGCATTAAACTCGATAACAGCCTCTGCCGTTCTTCCGCTTTTAAGGAAAAATTCGCCCCGCACCCTGTGTGAATCACTCACACTCATATGCTCTCCATGGCTCAATGCCTTCCTCAGGGTCTCGATCTCCGTATCGTTTGCGAATCTGCTCTCCTTAAAGAGCATTGAGATCCTGTCCGCGAAATCCTTCCCTCTGTCAAGCATCTCATCATACTTCGCTGCAAGATCCGGGAGCTCCAGCCTCTTCCTTAAGAAGCGGGAAAGAGCGGGACCGAAGTCCTCGGGATTAAGCATAAAGACATTTTCCCTGACATAGTATAAAAGCTCCTCCAGGGAATAGATCCCTGTCTGAGTATCCCGGATTATATATGGTCTGTCAGACCTTATGCCTATGCACTGATAGATCAAATAAGTATCTCCTCTTTTACCGATCTGTCCGTTGATCTGAAGATCTCTCCGAAGCCCAGATCCGTTATGGTCAGTATCAGCTTTTGGGCGGATGAAAAGCTGAAATTGAGCCTTATCCTTCCCGCCCTGTCCGGACGGACCGGGAGAAAATCAAGCCTTATCACCTTATTTCTCTCGTCCTTATCGAGAATGTCGGTAATGACTATGATAAGCTCCCTGTCCTGCCCGACCATAACCTCCATATCCTTTTGCGCCTCATACCACTTATCCCCCGCGTCCGCTACAGGGATCAGAACTTCCTTTCCCTCTGAAACAGCTCTTATACTCACGTTGGAGGAAATGGAATCATCTCCGAAATATACATATCTCCTGCTTATCCTGACAAGATCCACAATGTCAGCTGCGGCATAGCAGGCGCCCTTGGAGTAAAGGTTCTGCCCCTTAAATACCCTTGACTTTGACAGGATAACCCTTAAGGTCTTCTGCTCCCATCTCTCGTTAAAGGCTTCACCCGTAAGATAGGTTCCGCTTACCCCGCCTTTCAGGTCCTCCATGGCAATGGCTGAAAAACGCTCATCCAGTCTTTTCCTGTCTGCTCCGAAAAAGGGAACCATATCCTCCCTGAATCTCTTCTTATTCCTGACAAGCGCAGGAGAAGTTGAATGGTCTATAGAAAGACAGTTAGACTCGAAGGAATTGTCGCTGTAATCATATAAAAGCACGCCGTCACGCCATAAGCCGATGGGCTGGCTCAGAGCATAATAATAGAAGCTCTCAGCATAGCTTATGACACGGACCGATGGTATCCCTATACCTGCAGACTTCACAGCCTCCATTATGACCTTTCCCGAAAGAGGATGAACCTTCCTTTCGGTGATACAGAGCGCGTTCACTCTTGAATAGGCGGTTTCCTCGGGCAGCCTCAGAAGAAAGGATAAGAATTTCCCGAGGAGAACTATGTCCGGATCATCCCTTTTAATACCGTTTTTTTCCGAAGAATCCAGAGCCCTGCTTAAAAGAGCGGTCTCATACTCCATCTTAAAGGCCGCAGCAGAAGAGACAGCCTCCTCGCCGAATACGTACTTCTCACTTCCCGGAAGCTTAAAGGCCGCCACCGGGATCCTGAAGGCACCTTTTTCCCTGTCAACGGAATAAGTGATAACTCCCTCCTGAGGATCGTGGCAGGTGGAGATCAGTGTATACTTTTCAGATAGGTCGATTCCAACGACCAGCTGATTATTTTTCAAAGAACTCCTCCACCGTTTCAGAAAGCCGCATATACTGTTCCATCAGGTCTTCAAGACTCGGATCGTCATTCACCGATTCCGAAAGAAGCATATCGTTTATCATATCGTAGCGGGAGTCTGTTCTGCCGTTTCGCATAAGGTCTCTCTCCAATGTCTCGCTCTGAGTGGGGAAGCTGTCATCATTATTCTCTTCAGTGATATAGTACTGAAGCTTCTCCCCGTAAAACAGGACAAAATCCCTGCTGTATATTCCGGAATAGTTTTCCTCCATATTCTCGCTGATAAATTCCGCATTGGGGCTCTCTTCATCGGAGATGCAGTAGTGTATCAAAACCTTCTTGTCGGGTTCGGTCCTGTATTCCACAAAGGTCCTGTCATGATAAAGTCCCATGGCGGGAACATATTCCCTGTATTCCTTAAAGAATTCAAAGATCCTTCCGCTCTCGATAAGCCTGTCCACAAGCGAAGACAGGGATTTTTTCAGTTCATCATCCTCACTATGTGAGAAGTGCTTTAGAAGCGCCAGAGCGGAGATATCGTTAAGCTCCTCCCCGTCCCTGTATCTTTTCAGCAGCGCATCAAAGATCCTTTCATCCACAATATTTGCATATACAAAGTACTCGTGGGAAATATAGTCAAGGCTCGCATTTATTATCTTTTCCCTGCCGCCGTTTTCTATGCAGCTTAAGAGTATCTCATCCCTGTCTGCCGTAAAGGATCCTGCATAGAGCATCTGTGACAGTATCCTCTCCTCTATCCGGACGGTATCGATATTAAATGACCTGGCGGCCTTCCATATATCCCGGAGATCCTTTATATTTCCCTGAAATTCCACACAGAGATAATTAAGTATATTTTCATCATACTTCCCAAGCTTCAGAGCTTCTCTTGCGAGGTTTAAGAGTGTGGGATCCTCCGTATTTATCCCCTCACCGATCATACGGCTGATAAGTCGCACAAGTATCACCGGATCCACTCCCTCCGGTCCGTACTCCTTGATAAGCTCATATACCTTTCTGTGCATACCGCGCGCCACATAGAGCCTGGCGATCTCTGCCCTGACTTCCGGAGAAACTCTGGAAATATCCAGCTCATCAAGGATCTCATCCAGTTCATCGAATCTGTCATGATCGGTATAATGGCGGATAAGGGCAAAGTAGCATTCATCCCTTAAGCTCCTCTCGATCTCCTCCGAAGCAGAGAGGGTACGTATGCTGCTCTCATTTACCTGATTGACCTGAATACTGTGCCGTCCTGAGCCGCAGACATAATATGCCTGTCCCACCTCCCTTTCAAGGGTGAGTCTTATGGCCTTTGTAAACTTGACAGGATTAAGAAGGGTACGGTCCACCACACCCTTTCTCGCAACAGAACGGCGCATATCATTGTACTCTGTAACAAGATCATAATCCCCGCCGTACAGATTGAGATAAGCCTTTCCTCCGGTGACAGTGGCATTCCTTTCTCTTATAAAGCCGTTCTCCACGGAAGACACCGCCCTTACCAAAGGATCCTTTACACTTATCTCATGCGTGAATATCAAAGGACTTACCGCCAGGAAAAATCTCTTTGAAAGCTCCGGGATACTTAAATTTGACACATACTCATAGATACAGGAAAGATTTTCGCTTATCTTCCTGTTCTCAGCTTCCTTTACCGCAAATGCTGCTATCCTCTGTTCATTGCTTTTTAATATATCCGCCGCCTCATTCTTATGCCTTATTAGTGAAGCATAGAAGAAGGCCATTCTGTCATTTCCCACTCCCGCACCTATACTGAAGTACATCAGAATGGATTCAGGCATCAGCTCTTCTAAGGTATCCGGAACAGTATTCAGATAGGATTCGTATAATCTTGTGATCTTCAGTCCGTATTTCACACCGGCTTCAAACCAGCGGAAATCATCCTTGTTTCTCTTTCGGTTTCCCCTTTCCCTGATAAGCAGTGTACAGATCGCTTCCAAAAGCTCTATGGATCCGTATTTATTGTAATAAGCCTTAAGGACATTAAGATAAACAGCCGAATATCCTTTTAGGCTGTAGCTCACGGAAATGATGGATGAGATCAGCTCTTCATAATAAATATGGTTTTTTATCCCCCAGTTTATGGCATAGATCTCAGCCATACCGCCGGATTTAAAGCCCTCGTGGCTCTCGGTCAGGGCTCTTAAGATCTCTATGTAAAGAAGCGGGCTCCTGACCCCCTTCTCGAACTGGTTTATTAAGAGCTCAAGCCTGATTCCCGCATGGTTCCCAAGCTCTTCATCCAGATAGATCCTTAGCCAAAGGAGTATGGCGGAGCCTGGATCTTCGTCGCAGAGAGCGTGTACCTCCCGGGACTTCTCCCTTGTATATGCCCTGTCCTTTTT
This sequence comes from Lachnospiraceae bacterium AD3010, assembly GCA_000622025.1. Classification (GTDB taxonomy): domain Bacteria; phylum Bacillota; class Clostridia; order Lachnospirales; family Lachnospiraceae; genus NK4A144. Next base: position 91,055 of record JHWU01000007.1, read on the forward strand.
TAAGACTGCCTCCAGATATTTCCGGTACCCCTCCGCCTCAGAATGCATCTGTCCAAGCATAAATTCGTTATCTATAAGGGAAAGCATAAGGGAGGCATCATTGTCCCGTCCCTCCATCAGATATACGTGTGTCATTATAAGCCTGGGGAAGATATCCCTGCTGTTTTCGTCAGTCATGCCGGCGCAGATCTCCCTAGCCTGTTCGCAGGTCTCGCTTAGCCCCTTCCTTTTCAGCCTGAAATCAACGTAGAGACGCATTATGTCAAAGATGCCCTTATGTCTTCTAAAATTCTTCGAGTTTTCATCCGTCTGCCATCTGAAGGAAGCATCAACGGTCACCGGAATATGGATCTCTGAATTATAGGACTTCAGAACTATACTGCCGATATTCTTTCCCCTGTGAAGGGCGTTTTCGTCTATCCTGAAGGGAAGTACCGCGATATCCCCCTTAAAATCCCCTTCAAGTATCGTCTCTTTTTCGGGACGGATAAAATCACCCTTCCCTTTTACACTGAGCCTTATATAACCCCATCCGCTCTTTCTTATCCTTATCTCCTGCAGGGCTTTAAGATCCGGCTCATTAATAAGCAGGACCTCATCCTGTTCCGTGGTGTATATTACCGGGGATTTTTTGTGTATCGCGACCAGAAATTCCTCCACATTTATCTTCAATCCCGGATATACGGAAAAAGCCCTGTACAGGTTTTTGAACCTCCTGTCCGGAGTCTGGAAGATATTTATCATTTCGGGGGAATAAAAGATATTTACCGCTTCGCTGAACCGGTTTCTCGCAAGATTTGTAAAGTGAAAAAGGTTCTTTATAACACCCAGCGAGCTTTGCGGGTATTTCATCACAACACTTACGGAAAAGGGCAGACGGTATTCACCATCCTCCGTAATAAGGGAAATATCACCCTTTATCACAGTTCCCGTCATAAGACCCTTGGAATGAAATACGTAGTGTAGCTCTGCTTCTCCTTTGTCGAAGGTCACATTGTCACATACCATCCGGGGATCACTGGTTGCGACCATTCCTCTTATTTCCTTTTTGTCTTCGGAAAGCACATGAAAAACGCCTTCGGTATCCTCATTCGGAAACACCGTAAGCTCAAGCTTCTCCTCGGGAAATTCCAGGGTCGAATGCCCGTACCCGAACTCCCCGTTTAATATCCGGTCAATATGACTCTCCAAAGCTCCCCCTGATGGAATATGTGTTATACTGTTTTTTGTTCAGAGTCCTTCTGATTCCGTCAACAACTGAACATTACTTTATAATTACTTTGATAATCATCTGCCAGATTATTATATCACAAATATTGTATCTAAAGGGAGAATACCTGATCTTCAGGCAGGATGTACAAGGCAGATTGATAGCGAACGACTGCAGTTTTGTGCCGAAACGTGGCGGCGCGATGCTAAAACGCTTTTTTTTAGCAGGAGCGCCGTCCAGATGTTTCGGTACAAAACAAAGGTAGTGAGCGTAATCTGACTGTACATACTGTCTGAAGATCAGAGAAGTTACAGGAGAAATAAAATGCTTGAACATAAGGACCATTTTCACGGAAGCGATCTGGAAATGATAGAGAGGATATACGGAATAAAGAAGGAGGAGATCGTCTCCTTTTCCGCAAATGTGAATCCTCTGGGTATTTCCCCGTTACTAAAGAAAACCCTGGCAGAGAAAATAGACTGTATCTCATCCTACCCGGACAGGGATTACAGGGAACTCCGGGAAACCATTGCACAGTACTGCAGAACTTCTCCGGAAAAAATAATCCCCGGAAACGGTTCCACAGAGCTTATCTCTATGATAATCGATATCAGGAAGCCGAAAAAGGCGCTTATAATCGGCCCCACCTATTCCGAATATGAGCGGGAGCTTTCCCTTATGAAGGGGAAATCCTACTATTTCCAGCTTAAGGAAAAGGAGGACTTTATAGCGGATACCGGCAGGCTTGATGAGCAGCTTCGTGACGATACGGATATGCTTATAATCTGCAATCCTAATAACCCGACTTCCACCGTGATAGACCGGAGTACGCTCCGGAGCATAATGGATATCTGCAAGGAAAGAGATATCTTTGTAATGGTGGATGAAACCTACATAGAATTTGTTGACAACAGGGAAAAGACGGAGGGAATCCCCCTTACCGACTACTATAATAATCTCTTTATCATACGGGGAGTATCCAAGTTTTTCGCATCCCCCGGTCTTCGCCTGGGCTACGCGGTGACTGGAAACAGGGATCTTATCCGGGAGATAAATAAAAGGATGAATCCCTGGAGCATAAACACTCTCGCAGAAACTGCTGGAAAGATCATGTTTAAGGATAATGAATATATTGAAAAGACCTCTTCCCTGATAAGGAAGGAACGGGAGTATGTAACAAAACGGCTTTCTTCAGTAAAAGGGATCTCAAGAGTTTATGCACCCTCGGCGAATTTCGTTCTTTTTAGTATCGATCCGGAATACGGAAATGCAGACCTCCTCTTTGATGAGTGCATAAAGAAAAAGATGATGATAAGAAACTGCTGCACCTTTCCCTTCTTAGACAACAGATACGTCCGTATCTGCTTTATGTCAAATGAAGACAATAAAAGGCTCCTTGATATTATTGAGGAAGAACTGTCAGAAAAACTATAAGAAAAACAGCCCGCCGGATATTCCTGCGGGCTGCCTGATCATCTGAAAACTATTCTTATATTTCTCCGTCAACAATAAAATCATTAACGGCTGATTCTGAAACAGAACTCTGCTCAGCCTTTTTCTCTGCTTCCGGACTCACGCTTTCGACCTCAAGTATCTCCTCAACTGCGGTTTCTGTTGCTTCAGTCACAAAGTCAAGGCTCTCTGTCGGCTGGACCTCGTCACCGGTATTCAGCAGATTATCGGAAACAGCGGCCTGCTCTTTCTTTTCAGGCTCCTTCTTTTCCTGCTGCTCCTTATTCTGCTCAGCTGCTTCAGCGTTATCCTTTCTGCTTATAGAAAGATCCTTCGAAACAAAGTGTCCGAACAATCCCTTTTCCTCATCACGAACACCGTGAAGGATAAAGGTATAATTCTCGTAACTGATGTTTCCGCCCTCATCGGATCTTCCCACATCAAAGCTTCCCTCAACTGTTATGATCTCACCTTCCTTCGAGGAAGAGGTAACATCGGGGCTGCTCACGAATACAGCATTTCCTGAAAGCGTATTTATCTCCTTCTTTGTCTTAAAGAGACTGTTTTCTACAATATATGCAGCCTCAAGAGTATCATTACTTACTTCGCCGTTATAAAGATTTCCGGACCCGGCCATAAAGAGTGAAGCTACCGCCGAAGCAATGTGCTTCTTCAGTCTGTCGGTCATTCCGTATTCATCAGCTTCGGTATCCGCTTCTTCCTCTGTGTCTATATCCTCAGCGGGTACATCCAGGGTGGGAGCTGTATCATTAACAGCCTCCGCCTCATCCGGTACTTCAGTCCCTATCTCTCCGTTTCCGGAAGCTTCAGCGGATTCATCATAAGCATCCTCAGCAGCATCAAGTGAAGGATCTGTATCCTCCGGCATATCAGGATGTTCATTATCGGAATATTCGGTCTCTGCAAGAATGTCCGTACTCTCAAAGGATGTCTCTTCTTCATTTGCAGATACCTTGTCTATAGATGAAACAGTATTTCTGTAGATGGTCGTTCCTACGGTGCCACCGGTCCCTGCTACCGCAACAGCCACTGCAACCGCTATTCCCTTGGCTGCTCCGGCTCCTGCCGCTGCTGTTCCGGCTCCTGCCGCTGCTGTCCCGGCTGCTGCCGCTGTCCCTGCGGCTGCTGTTCCGGCTGCGCCTGCTGCTGCAGCTCCTGTCCCGGCTGCTGCTGCTGTTCCGGCCGCTGCTGCTCCCGTTCCGGCTGCTGCAACTGCCGCGGTTCCGGCTGCCGTACCGGTAGCTGCGGATATTCCGGCGCCGCCTGCAAGTGCTGTTCCCGCAACAGCAGCTCCGGTAGCTGCAATACCAAGACCTGAACAGATATTACCAAAAACTCCGGCAGCTAAAGGTGCTGCAAGCACGGTTTCTTCCGACATTATCTGTACGGCGCCGAAGATAAGTGCTCCGGTGAGAGCCATCTTCCCTGCACCGCTTTTTCCGCTTTTCTTTTCGATTGCCTCCAGCTTTTTCTTTAAGGCCTGTCTCGCATAGCTTAATCTGCTCTTTACGGTTCCGACGGAACAGTCCATAACCTCGGCAATTTCTTCTATCTTTATATTATCGTAATAGAAAGCCACCATTGTGGCGCGCTGAACTTCAGGAAGAGAGTCAATGAGCTCAGCCAGTATCCGCTGCTGCTCCTTCCTCTCATAGGAGAGATCCGGCCTGGAATCCATATCAGAGGTCTCGACTGAATCAAAGATGTTCTCGAAATCCTCATCCAGCAATATTTCTTTTTTCTTCTGGAATATTTTCATCCCCTGCCTAAAGGTAATCGAACTGAGCCAGGAATAAACGCTTTCCGCCTTGTCGAGACTTTTTATCGACTTATAGGCCTCCATATAAACCGTCTGCATAAGATCCATTGCGTCATCTTCATTCTTCATGATCTGACGGGCCCGGAAATATACATAATTGTAGGTCTTCTGATAAACCTCGTTAAAGGCTTCATCATTCCCGCTCTTTAGTTTTTCAACAGCCGATTTGAGCTTAGGATCCACTTCCATCTTTTAGCTCCGATTACCTTTTCCTCCTTTTGGTGGTGCTTCTTCTTAAATCTCACAGTGCCATTATCCGGCACCGTGAGATGAGGCTTCATTCCTCAAACTCACGTCCCTTTATCCCGGCAGCCCCCATTTCCCTCAATGTAAGGCACATTACATCTTGAAAAACAAAAGCTGTCCGAATGCCGTTCCGGTCATTATCGGAAATAACCTTTTTTAATCGGCTATACTATAGTACAGCCTCAGGAGAAAAAGGTTTTAAATATTTTTATTTTCCTTAAATCATACCGCGCGAAGCCCGGTATAGAGCTGGTAATACCTGCCCTTTTCCTTTAACAGCGCCTCATGGTTTCCACGTTCAACTATATGTCCGTTTTCCAGCACCATTATGCAGTCGGCATTTTTGACCGTGGAAAGTCTGTGGGCTATGACAAAGCTGGTTCTGCCCTTCATAAGGGAGTCCATGCCCTCTTCAATGATCTTCTCTGTTCTGGTATCTATGGAACTTGTGGCTTCATCCAGTATCAATACCGGAGGATCAGCCACTGCAGCCCTCGCTATGGATAATAACTGTCTCTGCCCCTGGGACAGTGACGCTCCGTTTCCTGTTATAACCGTATCATAGCCCTCCGGAAGGTTCCTTATAAAGCTGTCTGCACTCACAAGCTTTGCAGCATTTATAACCTCGTCATCGCTTGCATCAAGCCTTCCGAAGCGTATATTTTCCATAATGGTCCCGGTGAATAAGCTTGTGTCCTGAAGCACCATCCCGAGGGAGTGGCGCAGATCCGCCTTCTTTATCTTATTTATATTGATACCGTCATAACGGATCTTTCCGTCCTGTATATCATAGAACCTGTTCAAAAGATTGGTAATGGTGGTCTTTCCGGCGCCGGTCGATCCCACAAAGGCGATCTTCTGACCCTGATGCGCATACATCTTTATATCCTTGAGCACAAAGTGCTCTCCGTCATAGGCAAAATCAACACCATCCAGGGTTATATCCCCTTTAAGCTCCACATAGTCAACGCTCCCGTCGGCACTGTGCCGGTGCTTCCATGCCCAGAGCCCGGTCCTCTTATTGCTCTCCTTTAAGGAGCCGTCATCCATCCTTACGGCATTTACAAGGTTCACATACCCTTCATCCTTTTCGGCTTCTTCATCCAGAAGGGAAAAAATCCTCTCTCCGCCTGCCATCGCCATTATAACAAAATTAAGCTGGTTGCTTATCTGGCTGACCGGCATATTGAAGCTTTTATTGAAGGTCAGGAAGGAAGCAAGAGCTCCAAGTGTCAGTCCGGATATCCCGCTTACCGCAAGAAATCCTCCCGTTATGGCGCAGACAACATAGCTTAAGTTTCCAAGCTGCATATTTATGGGTCCCAGGATATTCGAATACTGGTTTGCGTTATAGGAGCTTAAGAACAGCTTTTCGTTTTTCTCCTTAAACTCTGTTTTCGCCATATCCTCGTGACAGAATACCTTTACGACCTTCTGTCCCGCCATCATCTCTTCGATGAAGCCGTTTAGGTTTCCCAGGGACTCCTGCTGGGACTTAAAGTATTTACCTGAAATCCCCATAGCGGTTTTTGATGCGGCAAAGGAAATACCGACCATCAAAAGAGTCACAAGGGTAAGCGGAATACTCAGGATAAACATACTTACCATAACACTTACGATGGTGATAAGGGAATTCAGAAACTGAGGCAGAGACTGGCTGATCATCTGCCTCAGGCTGTCTATGTCATTTGTGTATACAGACATTATATCCCCGTGGGCGTGGGTGTCAAAGTATTTTATGGGGAGGAGCTCCATTTTACGGAAAAGCTCGCACCTTAGATCCTTTAGTGTACCCTGTGATATTTCCACCATCAGCCGCTGATATATATAAGTGGCACCTATCCCTATAAGATAAAATACCGCTACCCTCAACATTGCCAAAAGGAGGGGCATGAAATCCCGGTCTCCGCTAGTCAGCATTGGAAGGATATAGCTGTCTATCAGGGTTTTGGTAAAGAGCGTGCCCTGCACATTTGAAAGTACTCCCGCAAAGATACAGATTATGACGATGATGAGTCTCAGCCTGTATTTAAGCATAATACGACCCATGATCCGCTTAAATATCTTCCCGGGATCCTTCACCTTAACTCCGGGTGAGTGGATCCTTCTTCCATGGAATTGTCTTACCTTTACTTCCGGCATATGTATTCCTTTTTAAGATTCTTCGGGCTTCGCCCTCAGAATGACTCAGGAGTCAAAATCCGAAAGAGCCGCTCCGCTTACCTGGGATTCATAGACCTCACGGTATATCTCATTTGACGAAAGGAGCTCCTCATGGGACCCAAACCCTGCAATACTTCCATTATCCATAACTATTATCCTGTCCGCATCCATTACGCTTGAGATCCTCTGGGCAATTATAAACTTTGTGGTTCCCGGGATATAGTCCCGAAAGCCCTGTCGTATCTTCGAATCGGTGGCTGTGTCAACCGCAGATGTGGAGTCGTCCAGTATAAGTATCTTTGGTTTCCTGAGAAGAGCCCTTGCAATACATAATCTCTGCTTTTGCCCGCCGGAAAGATTGGACCCGCCCTGTTCTATAAGGGTTTCATACTTTTTCGGGAGCTTTTCTATAAACTCATCCGCTGAAGCAAGGGCGCAGGCTTCCCTGCACTCCTCCTCAGTTGCGTCCTCTTTGCCCCAGCGCAGGTTATCGAGGATCGTCCCCGAAAAAAGCTCGTTCTTTTGCAGGACATGTGCCACGTTATTTCGTAAGACCGTCAGATCATAATCCCTCACATCCACGTTTCCCACCTTTACACTTCCCTCAGTAACATCATAGAGCCTGCTGATAAGATTGATAAGGCTGGTCTTCGAGCTCCCTGTACCTCCTATGATCCCGACGGTCTCTCCGTCCCTTATCTCTAAATTTATGTTTTTTAATACCCTTCCGCTGTTCTTCCCGTAATATGAAAAAGATACGTTTTCAAAGGATACGCTTCCGGAAGTAAGCTCTTTCACCGGATCATCGGGATTCACGATCACAGGTTTTTCGATGATCACCTCGGTTATCCTTTTTGCGCTGGCTGTAGACATACTGACCATAACAAATATAAAGGAGAGCATCATTAGAGACATCAGGATATTCATACAATAGGCGAGAAGGCTCATAAGCTCCCCTGTGGTCAGGGATCCCAGCACTATCATATGGGCTCCGAACCAGCTTATCAGAAGGATACAGGCATAGACCGTAAACTGCATCACCGGCATATTAAGGATTATCATTTTTTCAGCCCTTACAAACATCCGGTAGATATTGTCCGCGGCCTTAAAAAACTTCTCTGTCTCGTATTCCTCCCGAACATAGGCCTTCACCACCCTTATTCCTGATACATTCTCCTGCACACTTTCATTAAGATCATCATACTTTGTAAACACCTCGGCAAAGTATTTCGTGATCTTTCTCATCAGGCTGAAAACGAAGACAGCAAGGAACAGTACCGCAACAAGGTAGATCGTTGAAAGCCCCGCATTTATGGAAAAAGCCATGACCATTGCGATGACTATCGAGGCGGGAGCACGCATAAACATACGGAGCAACATCTGATACGCATTTTGGATATTTGTGACATCCGTGGTGAGTCTGGTCACCAGTCCCGCAGTAGAGTATTTGTCGAGATTTGGGAAACTATAGTTCTGAATGTTTTCAAACATCCTGTTTCGGAGATTTCTGGCAAGACCTGCAGAAGCCCTCGAACCGAAATGCGCCCCCATAAGGCCGAAAAAAAGGCCGAAAACAGCCGTAACAACCATAAGACCCCCTGTGGTCTTAATATGATTAATATCACCGGGGGTCACTCCCTTATCTATGATCGATGCCATAAGATATGGTATGATCATCTCCATTACCACCTCCAGTATCATAAATACCGGAGTAAGCAAGGAGTCCATCTTGAATTCCTTTATCTCACTCCCCAGGGTCCTTATCACGAGCCCTGCGGGAATGCTTTCATATGATTTTTCCATGTATCAGACGGTTATCATCAGCACATCTCCGTGGCCTTTTATCCTGTATCCGCCGTGATCGGCACTTACCAGTGTTCCGTTGCCCTTTAGGAGCTCCATCCTTATGTCGCCCGAGGTAAGTATGAGATCTCCCTCCACCACAAGGAGGTGCTGGAAGCTGCTTCCATCGGTTGAAAGATCCGTCTCGCCGTTTATATGGATCTTATCGATCTTAAAGGTATCACAATCGCAGAGGTGTCCGTGCATATCCTTTTCCGGAACACCCTTTTTAAGTATCGCGGCCTCCTTCGCTTCTTCGATCATCAGCTCACGCGGGCTCCCGTCAGGCTTCACACGTCCGTAATCGTAAACCCTGTATTTTACCTGCTTCATCTGCTTAACCTCTAGAGCAAGTACCCCCGCCCCTATGGAATGAAGAAGTCCGGGTCCGCAGTAGAACACATCTCCCTTATTTACAGGCTGGAAATGAAGCACCTTCTTAAAGGTATTGTTCCTTATCATCTCCTCAAATTCATCCGGAGTCACATCCCTGTCAACACCGTAAAAGATCCCTGCATTGGGAAGAGAATCAAGGATATACCAGCACTCGTCATTTCCCTTTGGGAGACCCTTTTTCTCCGCGTATTCGTCCGAAGGATGGACCTTTATGGAAATATTCTGATGGGCGTCGATAAATTTGACCGAAAGGGGCCAGCTGTCAAAGCGGCTGTAATTAGTACCCAGAGCGCGCTCCCCTTCCGCATCGAAATACTCCTTCAGGGTCTTCCCCTTAAAGGAACCGCTGTCTATCATCGTGGGATGCTCTTCGTCACAGGACAACTCCCAGGTCTCTGATAATACATAGCCCGGATATTCAGACTTGTTGTATTCTTTTTTCAGCCGGCTGCCTCCCCAAAGGTCACTGAAATAAGCCGGTTTAAGTCGTAAGATCGCCATTGTTATTCTCCTTTTTATACGTCACGAAATGGTACACCAGATCAAAATAAGTCTGCTCCTCGCTTTCCTCCGCAATGCTCCATTCACTTAAAGCGTCGAGATCAGGAAGAAATACGTCAGCCTCATATTCCTCATCTATCCTTGTGATAAGCGCCTTGTCGCAGTAAGGAAGAAGCTCCTTATATACTTTAGCACCGCCTATGCAGAAAACGGAGTCCCCGGGATACTTTTCGATCTCCTTAAGCAATTCCTCAATGCTGTGGACAACCGTTACTCCCTCCTTCTTAAAGGCCGGATTTCCGGTAAGAACGATATTTATCCTGTTTTTAAGGGGTTCTCCCTTGGGAAGGCTCTCCAGTGTCCTCCTTCCCATAACCACAACATTCCCCGTGGTGGTCTCCCTGAAAAACTTCTGATCTGCGGGAATATGGGTAAGAAGCTCGTTATTCAGCCCTATTCCCCAATTTCTATCTGCTGCCGCGATAAGGATCATACCTTATTTCTCCCATTTGTCCGAAAGAGCATTTATCTGATCTGCAAATCGGGCAATATCCTTATTTGCACCATGCTCATATTTCTTTGCAACACCGAGAAGACGCTCTGCTGCAGACAAAAGCCTCTCAAATACCGTACTGATACGTGTGTGGATAATGGTCTTCTTCTGAACGGGAACTCCCTTTGTCTCAGCGATGAATTCCGCGTTTATCAGGTCGTATTTCGTCCCGCTGAAGGGTGCATAGGCGTCGTAGCCGTATTCCTTATGAAGAAGCTCTGCAAAGCTCTCCGTCACCCTGTCGTCGCCATGTACCACGAAAACCTTCTTTGTCTTTTCGGGATCGAAGCTTTTTCTTATCCAGTTTGTGAGACCGTTCCTGTCCGCATGCCCGCTCATCCCGGAAAGCATCTCTATATTGGCGTTCACGGAGATCTCTTCTCCAAAAAGCTTCACTGTCTTTGCCCCCTCTATTAGGGCACGCCCCAGAGTCCCAACTGACTGGTAACCTACGAAAAGTATCGTCGATTCCGCCCGCCAGAGATTATGCTTCAGGTGATGCCTTATCCGTCCGGCATCGCACATTCCTGAGGCAGAGATGATAACCTTCGGTTCGTCATCAAAATTGATGTTTTTTGAATCATCCGGTGTGATGGAAAGATTCAGATTCGTAAATGACAGGGGATTGATCCCCTTTTTTACAAGTGCGGTCGCTTCCTCGTCAAAGCACTCCATGGAGCTCTTTCCGAAGATACTGGTTGCATCCACTGCAAGAGGGGAGTCAACATACACCGGAAAATCCTCAAATCCCCTTATAAGGCCTCTTTCCTTGATCTCCCTGATGAAATACAGAAGCTCCTGTGTCCTGCCTACCGCAAATGAGGGAATGACCACATTTCCTCCACGGTCAAAGGTAAACTGCAATATATCCACAAGCTCTTTGATGTAGTCGGGTTTTTCCTCCGAATGAAGCCTGTCACCGTAGGTGGATTCGGTAAGTACATAGTCCGCACCATCCACTGCCTCCGGATCCTTTATGATCGGCTGATCTATGTTTCCCACGTCTCCCGAGAAAACTATCTTTTTTGATACCCCTTCCTCCGTTAGGAAGAGCTCGATAGCCGCAGATCCGAGGAGATGCCCCACATCCGTGAATCTTGCCTCTATCCCCTCATCTATATGTATCACTTCATTATAGCTTACGGGATTTAATAGCCTTATGGCACCGTCAGCATCCTCCATGGTATAGAGAGGCACAAAGGTCTCTATATTGGCGTTTCGTCTCGCTTTCCTGTTCCTCCACTCCGCTTCAAAGGTCTGTATATGCGCGCTGTCACGGAGCATGATATTACATAGCTTCGCCGTGGCAGAGGTTGCGTATATCTTTCCGCGGAATCCCTTTTTATAGGCAAGAGGAAGAAGACCCGTATGGTCTATATGGGCATGGGTTAATAGAATATAGTCGATATCAGAGGCCGGCACAGGAAGAGGCGCATTCTCGTACAGCTTCCTCCCCTGCTCCATACCGTAATCAACAAGGATGTGCTTCCCGTTCACATTGAGATAGTGGCAGCTTCCCGTAACCTCGTGGTCAGCTCCGATAAATTCAAGTATCATAGAAGCTATTATACTATCAGAAAAAAAAAATGTCACCTATGAGCACCAATGCGGTATCATTATAACAATTGGCTTACAATATATGATCTTCAGTCATCATATGCGGGCAGAAGATCATTGTTGCCAATGGATACTACTCCTCACGCTCTTTAATGAAATCCATATTATCTCTTTCAATATCGCTGAGCATTGTCTGTATATTAAAATCATCCGGATCAATTGTTCCGCTATACCAAGGCTTTGAATCAAAGTAAGCCTGTAACTCAGCATCCTGGAAACGACGTCCATGGCGGGCTACAATTTCATTTCTAGCTTTTCTTAGTTCATCATTTGATAATCCTTCCAAGTCAGACTCGGTAAGATTCCTGCTTGAACTATATGGAAGAATATAATCATCATTATCATTAGTTATCGAAATTTCGTTCCCCTCATATCCACTATATATTCCCCAATCCTCCAATTTCTGCTTAAACTCATTGTTGCCGACAGAAGTTCTAGAACACATGCTAACAGGTGTATCCTCTTTTATTTCTTCTCTTTCATCAAGCGATTTTCCAGTATACATGAAGTCTACTATAAAACCTGAGCTCCAAATTTCACAGTTTGGACAATATATTAAATTGTCATTTATTATCGGGATATCAGTTTCGCCTATTTTGTCAGGAATTATTATACTCGCAGGCCCTTGGATAGCCACAACAATGTAATCCTTTTCATCAGAGAAATCTGGTTCCTCATGTTCTGGAGGTATCACTATTCCATATGCATAATCATATAATTTATCCTGTTCAAATCCAGATACTGCCACTAAAATTTCTGTATTATCAATTTTATACAATTGTTGATAACCATTATTATCTAAAGTAGTCTCATATGAAAGATCATATCCTAGTCGATTCAGATCTCCTATAGTTGTTCTATTAATTAAAATATCTCTATAAAAATCGGACGATACATCCTCGGAAATTGGCTGATCCGCTTTTTCTTTCAGTGAAAAACTAATCGTAATATCCGGCAAATATACTTCACTTTTTACATCGCTTGTTTTCACTGACACATCTACGCCGGTATTATTCAAAACTATTTTACCTGATCCATGGTTATTCTCACTGTCATTAAAAGTAAAATCACTTCTACATCCATCAAATTTAATTGTTTCGCTGATGGTGCATTTTTTCCCTTCTTCATTCATAGCATATATTTCAATACTGCCATTGTCCTCATAGTGTTGTAGTTGAAAATATACACCATTTTCCTCATCATAATAATATCCTGAGTATTTTGCATAACATGTCTTAAGCAAAGCGGAACTATCTTTATAATCCCCCAATTCAGATAATTTTATAATTGCATCTGCATATTCACTGTTATCAATGTGTTTCAATGATTCAGAATAAAGCGCTTCTTTATCTTTCTGATCTGTCTCAGCTGCATCCTCTTCACTTTTGTTAGTGGCTGCTATACCATCAGATAATTCATCTGTACTATTCCTCGGTTTTGCAACAAGATTCCATACTACAAGAGTTCCAACAACAAGAATAATCAGCATAATGATCGAAATGACAATCACCAACACTCTCGTTTTGTTCTGCTGTTTATTCGATAGGATTTTGTAGTTCTGCTCTGTCTCTATTTTTCTTCCCAAAAATCTGGAAACAACTGAGATGAGATCCGATGAAGCACCTACCTGATCATATTTCAACGCTTGTATTGAATTAATTGCGGTCGGAATATATTTGGCATCCATTCCCAGATAAACAGGAATTATTTTTTTTGAACTTATATTTTTTTCATATCTTTCCCAAAGCTTTTCAAATGAATCTTTTGAGGTTCCAATAACCAATACAATTTTAGACACATTTAAGGCAGCCTCTTCAGTTACCTCTGCATCTCTTCCAGTAACATTTTCCAAAGATACTCTTTTATAAAACGCTTTGATTTTGTACTGCTCCAAAAGATTATATATTTCCTGGGCAATAACAGAATCCTTTGTTCTCCGTCCATTTTCATCACTTTCAGAATAGCAAATAAAAACATCTACTTCTCCACAGAATTCCATCATGGAAAACTGACTTCCGCAGCTAGTACACGTCCATATTGAATTTTCAAATATTAGATCACCGCCACAGTTTTTACACTTCATGATTAATCCTCCAGCCATACGTCTTTTACAGCTGTTTTCCCATCTGTTTCCGTGCCATCGCTTTTATAAATTGATCCGCTTTGTGAAATACAGAATCCATCCTTTAGGTATATAGCACCTTCTAAGATCTTTATGTCACTTCCAAGTTTAGATAAGTTGTTTCTTGAATCTATGACATAAGCTGTATGATTCTCTGACCATAGGTCTTTAATGTTTTCCTTCTCAGAAATACTTCCATCATCAAAATTAAAAATATGCATTATGTCATTACTATCCAGTGCAGCAATATAATATCTTGATATCTGAATATCTTTGATCTCAGATAATCCATCCAAAAAGGCTTCCATTTCTAAGCGATGATAGAATTCTTCTTCCGGATCTCCACTTGTAAAACCATTTATCTCATAATCAACATAATGAACTTTTCCAAAATTATCTAGACCTACTAAAACAGCTTTCGCAAGCGTCCCCGAACTATAAACACCTTTTTCATCCCAGTCAATTTTTATTATGTTGCGCCAATTCTTGACAGGATTTAACCATTCATCGCTTGCAACGTTATCTTTTACTATTTCCCCAACAATAACTGATCCATCATTTTTTAAGGCTACATTCGTAAAATTAAAACGGTCTGATATTTGGATTATATTCTCCCAGTCTTTATCTAATCCGTTAAGAACGGCCGAATTACAAACAAATCCATCCTCATACAAAGCGTATAATCCAGGATAATTTGCTCCAATAGAAATAACCTTTCCATGACTATTAACATCAAGATCACCCTTTTTCGGATATTCAACAAAGTCCCCGGAATCATCATAACCCAACTCAACATTGTTATTTCCTTTATCAAAGCCGAATGAATCGACTGAACCATTCCCATTTATATAATATGACCCCGAAGGAGATCTTCCACCGTCAAAATCCGTAGTCAACGCAACTGTAGAAACACTTTCTCTCCACTTCTTTTCGCATTTTTCCAGCATTTCCTGAACTTCGGGATAGTCCCCGATCTTCTGTAATGCCCATGTCGCCTCTGCATATTTCCGATCATAATACAACTGCATGGCTGCATCATAATCAGCCTGATAGGTACATTTTACTGCCAGCTCCGCAGCGTCCTCATAACCCCCGATTCTGCCAAATATGGCCTTGGCCTCATCATATCGCCCGGAAGCAAACAGTTCCTGTGCCTCTTCATATCCTGCCTGATTGGATGTTTTTACAGACAACTCCGCCGCATCTTCATAATCTCCAAGTTCGTCATAAATAGCCTGTGCTTCTTCATATTTCCCGGCTGTATAAAGCTCCTGCGCCTTGGTATACTTCTTTTCATTTTCAGCCTGCTTCCGTGCCGGTATGGTTATCAGCAGAACAAGCGGAATTCCAACCACTATCGCAACCAGCCCTGCGATCATAAGAGTCTTTCTGGTCTTTTTTCTCCGCTCTTTCAGGATTATCGGTGTGGGAATCAGTTTCTTTATGCCGCGGATCAGCTCCTGTTCAAAATCCTCCGCCCCCATGTTCTGGGCAGAAAGAAGAGCGAACTCCTCCGGGAGCCCGCTTTCATCCATATCAAAATATACCGGGATAAGTGTTTTTGACGTATCTTTCCTGCGGAGCGTCAGATATCTGCTCCATTCGTTCTTTACCCACGCAGATTGTATGTTCTCAGATGAAGAACATACTGTAATCATTACTTTGCTGGAAGAAAGAGCCGCATAGATATAAGGCTCGTACTCTTCGCCTATCTTGGACTCCAGAGTTATTCTGGAGAAGAATACCTTATATCCAAGTTCTGTCAGTTTCTCGTATAATTTCTGGGCTTCTATACTATCCTTGGTACGGTTCCCGTTGGCATCAGTTTCCTTGTAAGATATGAAAACATCAAAGGGTTTCTCTCTCTTTGACACTTCAAGAATCCCTTTCTGAATATTTTCAATGATCCCGGCATCCCGCTTATATAATTCTGCCTTATCTCCCACAGATAGTTCCAGCGCCCGAAGATAATTCTCATCCTTCAGCACGGAATCCGTGTGTGTCCTGTTACAGGTCGGGATGTACCGACCAGTCTGGGGATCCTTTGCATATGTCACGCCATACTTACAAAGCACAAGATCCCAGTATATCTCTGCATCATTAGGATTAACAGAAAGCAACTGGCTGAAAATACCTTCTGCCTTGTCATATTCATTATGAAGAAGATACTGATTTCCACGTTCATACAGCGCTTTTGAGCTATCATCCCCGAAGAGTGGAAGCGTCTGCTTTGTTCCGCAGTAGTCGCAGACTGCGATGCGAGTCTTCTGATCAATAGTTAAACTACCGGCACAGATCTTGCATTTATACTCCATAATTCCCCCATAAATTCAGTTTAATGATATTAATTATTACTTCCAATCAAAGGTTTTTGTATCAACCAATTGTCCATCTGGATCATATAACCTAGCAGCGACTGTTAGACTTGGTGCTTTACTAGGCGTATCCCAACTCCTGTTATACCACCAATAACTATAACCATCCGTTGACCTACTAACTACAACTTCCATTCTTTTGTTTGGTTCTCCTTTTCAAGTATAGCTTTCTCTCTACTATTCCTCTCCAATATCCACCACAAAGGCTTATTGGCAAAATGACGCATTTTCTCAAACAAACAGTTTCAATTCAACAGATACCGCATCAATGGAAGAATTCACCTCCCCAATTTAGCATTCGTACATTATTCACCGTAACATAATACTCTTGCTTCGGTTCTTTTAAGCTGAGAATAGTCTTCGCTGCCTCATTATTTACAGCATAATAAGAGTACTTATTATTTCCGCTAAATGCGTATCCATTTCGTGTATATATTATTTTATTATTATCTGAATAACTGATCCATTTCTCTCCCAGACTTTCTATCCTGTTTATTATTTTAAGGTATTGGTTGTTTGATAAATAGTAATCAATGTGATTAAAATCACCCATTTCCAATACTCTATCGTATAAATTGCTTAAATTATCACCTTCCTGAACATTCTCAAGTTGATACATAATATCGCAAAATTCCTGATATTTTTCATCTCCAGGTATTTCTTTGTAATAGGAATATGCAACGTCATATTTTCGTGCATCCATAAGCTCTTTGGCATATGGCTCAATATATTGCGGATCCTTTTCCAGCAGTCCAATATCCTTAAATAAATCCAGTGCTTCAGTATATTCTTCTTTCTTAAACAGATTATCAGCTCGTTCGATACTATCCTCATTAATTTTTTCCTTACTGTTTTCAATAAGATCATTTATGTTTTTATATCCTTCTATTTCTTCGGCAGCAGTCAAAAACGATTCATAATCACCTTTTTCATATAACTCTAGAGCACTTTTGTATTTTGAATTTAAAGATATTTCCTTTGCAACAAGAGAAGCTCCGTATCCCAGCATAATCAATACGAAAATTAGAATCACACAAACCAAAAAAAGCCTAGTCCTTTTTACTGCTATTTTCCTGCTTTCATCCTTTTTTTTTCGATAAATACTAACCTGTTTCTTGAGCAACTCTATATCTTCATTGCTGCCAAATCTGATAGCATTAATATACGAACTATTCTTATCGAACGGTGTATTCTACTTTCCCAGTTCATCGATACTTTTCACATTAAGCTCGGCACATAGCTTCATAATGTATGTATTTGAATCTTCCGGAATTAAATCTAATACTTTGTCACAATAAGATTTTGCATTTGCAAAATCACCATTATCTATAAAAACTTCAATTCTTTTCTTTAATGCTGCAACATCTATGTTACTCCGTAAATATTGGGAGGATTGTATTACCGGGTTAATAATCTTATATATTCCTCTAATCAAGTCCTGCATGCTCCCGAGTTTTCCCATATCTAAAGCCTGCATATATGAGAACTCATCCGGTAAATCATAAGGATCCATATCTTTGTATGCAGGAATAAGTGTTTTATTTTCACCGGAATTAATGAGTCCGATATATCTTGACCATTCATTTTTTACCCAAGCGGCATTAAAATATTCTACCTTGGTCCCAACGACTATCATAATTTTTGCGGAATTAAGTGCAGCAAAGATATATGGCTCATATTCACTTCCCAGTTTGTCCTCCAATGATATTCGGGAAAAGAAAACTTTATATCCCTCACGTGTAAGCTCATTATAAATTTCCTGGGCTATTACACTGTCTACTGTTCTCTTTCCGTAATCATCTGTTTCCTTATAACAGATGAAGATGTCATAAGGCTCCTCTTTATTTGATATATCAAGTATATTTTTTTGGATATTATCAATGATTCTTGCTTCTGACTCTATGACATCACATTGTTCAGGTGACGTGTATTTAATGGCTAATTTATAATTATGATCATCAAAAACAGATTGGAGTTGTGTCCTGTTTACTGTAGGAATTCTTTTTTTTGTTCTAGGATCTTCAACATACTCTATTCCATACCGGCATAACACCAGATCCCAATACACTTCTGCATCAGTATCATCTTCTAGCAACACCTGTTCATATAACGCGGCTGCCTTGTCGAAATCACTTATTCTACGGTAATGATCTGCCCTGTCATAGAGACTCGCTTTACGCTCACTTGTCATTCTAGGAAGAATCTGCTTTGTACCGCAATATAAGCAGGTTGCAGTACCTTCACCATTAGGTTCCAAATCCCCACCACAGATTTTACATTTTAAAATTCCTTCCATAGCAACCTCTAAAAGATGTCTTCCAGTGATTATTGATCAGTTATTGATCTTTCTATGCTTTTTTGAATATCGTCCACAGCATCATAATAGAACTTTTCATATAATTGGCTCTTTTCGGAATCATTACTATCAATTCTATATCCCAGAGTTCTTACTTCAGCGCCATAACATCTTAAAAGATCGTGCTTTCTATCCGCATTATCTGTCTGCGGTTCATAGAAGAACAGCTTTCCATGGGAAGCTTTCTCTCTATTTTTCCTCTCCAAAAGCCACCACAGATCCATTTCTGCAAAATCGTATCCAAATCCCAGAACATAAATATCGTTCATAATAAAAGCATCTACCCAGGATCTGATGGATGCCTCTTTATTGTTTACTTCACTCCACTTATACCGGGCACCTGATTTTTGCAGATATGATTTAATCTTAAATAACAGGTTGCCGTAATAATAATGCCCTATAACCATACTACTGGAATTTTTGCAATGACCATGTATGTGCCAGATTCTTTTATCCATGCCATCATTGGAAATCTTTTGAAATGTGTGCAAGAAAATATTAGCTTCTTTTCTGGTAATACCAATCCCTCGGATATAATCAGAAATAGAATTCACCCTTGAAGAAGATATTCTTTCTCCAATGATATGATTGGCTGCCTCTTCAAGTTCAAATCCATAGTTTACTGTCAATATATCCTCCACAGGCAAGGATATTAGCTTCCCATAGTACTCCGCCTGCTTTTTTTGTGTTAGGCATCCCCATATCTCAGTGGCAGATTTCTTCATGGCATTATGAACATCATTATTAGTACCCAGAACTATTTTCAACGTAAATGGGATATCATCTGATTCTGATATCATCTGATTTCCCTTTGATGACTGCTTAAGTAAATTATCGAGTGAAATAGATCCTTTATCAAAAGACCGATTGATTCCATTCCCTATCAGTATTGATGATTTATACATACCCATTCCTCATACTGCCAAAGATTCTGTTTTTATTCGAGGTTTATCCATATAGCAGGTCTTACTCCTTTATCCCTTACATGGATATCCCCGGTGCTTTCGACATTTGCGTCAGGCGTTGCGTACTTAAAGCCCTTTCTTGCTTCATCCCGGAGCCACCAGTCAGAATCACAGGACAAATCTGTTCCTTTTGACTTCAGCGCTTTTACTTCACCATCTGATAACAGGGAAATCTTCAGTCCATCAGTATCTATGATCTGATTCAGATCCTTTTCTGTGAATTCATTCAGGAAGTCACCGTTGAGCCACTTGCATATATCTGAATCCTCAAATGAAGTGTCAGTTATATCATCGCTTACCGGCAGATCCCTCATAGGCTTGTCGGCCAGAAGATGCATCTTCTCATATCCGACCATTTCAATTATCCGCCAAGCAATGGGCTCCCCGTTATATGTTCCAAGATACAGTATCTTATCCGAGGACTGTCTGTTGAATATTTCCACAAGTCTTTCCCGGGAATCTTTATATGGGGTTACCTCAAAATACAATCCTGTTGCAGTTTCATAGTCACCCTTCGCATAAGCTTCCTCTGCAGCAGTATACTTCTGTTCGCAGATAATAGCCCGAATCTCCTCGATCTTGTCATTACTATCTTTATATCCGTCAAGAGCTTCAAACGCTGAGATAGCCTCATCATATTTCTCTTCATTCATAAGCTGCATTGCGGCATCATATGCCTTTTCCTTAATAAGCATCTTTATTTCTTCTATCTTCTGGGGACTGTCAGAAAAATCTCCCAGTTCTTCAAAAGCTGCTATCGCCGCATCATACTCGCCGGCTTCCATAAGCTTCATGGCTTCATCATATGCAGCCTGCTTTATTATGGTATGGATTTCCTCTATCTTATCTTCACTATCCTTATATCCACCCAATTCTTCGAACTTTTCTATGGCAGAGTCATAATCCTCATTCTTCATGAATTCACAGGCTTTCTTGTATTCCATTTCTGGAGCCACAAAAAATACAATGGCCAGGACTGCAATAATAAGCCCAAGGGAAATAAGAATCCCTGCAACAGCAAATTTATTTCCGGCACCGGGCTTCGCATCAACAGCAGGATCCTTAACCCTTTTAAGTGTCTTGCACTGATTATTCCTGTTTTTCATGAGATCCGATATTTCATCACAAAGTGTGACAGCGTTCTGCGGATCCCCGGCACTGTCCTTCAGGGCCATGGTTTTATTCAGAATCTCTTTTTCAATACCTTCTAGCTGGGAATGGCTCATGGGATCGCTGTATGTTATGTCCTCAATAAGCCTCTGAATCTTTTTCTTAAGCTCAGCGTCTTCTGTTTTGATCGTCTGCAGTTCGTTCTTTAGCGTATCCTTAAACAGGACTTTTTTAACGACCTGCTCATCGTTTTCACCGATCTTTGATGTGAATGCTGATATAATCAATACAAGGAACGTATATGCTATAGCAATCCCAAGATTTACTACGAGAGCGGTTTCATAGGGAAGGAACCCGGATGTAATCTCCTTATATGAGTATGCAAGCTGCGCAACAAAGAACAGCCAGGATAGCACAACCACCGGAATATTCAGGAACTGTTCTTCTTTTGTCCTTTTGCTGAAAAATTTGAAGATGGATACGAACATAACGATCAGGGCGTACCCCCCGAACAGATATGCCATCCAGAACACCAGCGTCTTCTCCTGTGGAAGTAAGAATGATGCTATGGAAAACGCTGTAAAAGAAATAATGGCGATCAGCAGACTGATCCCCTGCCCTTTGTTAAGCTTCATACCTCGACCCCTCCTGTTTCAAATATTATTTCAACATATCCTTCATAAGTTCTGCTTTTGCTGCCGCGAACTCTTCATCTGATAACATGTTCATTTCCTGCATCATTTTCAGTTTTTCCAGTTTTTTCTTAAAATCATCAACCGACTGATCCGCAGGCTGTGCCCCGTCTGATGAATTAATGCTGTCTATGGTCTCATTCATCATTCCCCCGACCATGCCGCCAACAGTTCCTCCGACTCCGGCCATCATGCCCAGACCTATTCCCATGTTGGTAAACTCTCCGGAAGCCTCATTTTCGGCAATCTTTTCAGCCACATCGAAGCCTCTTTCCTGTTGATAGGTATATCCTTCCTGCTGCCGTTTCGTAGCCAGTGCCTGTGATTCTATCACGGTCTTCTTTGCTTCAGTCTCAGCATCAATAACCTCTGTCTTCTGACGTAGCTGCGCCTCCGCAATATCAGAGTACTGTCTAACATGGATTTCCTTATACTTCTCATATGCTGTGTCCCCAACAGGCTTGGCGATATTCGTAACCATGAATTTCTGCAGGGTTATACCATAATCGTCAAAGTCCGGGGTGAGCTTATTGAACAGGTTATCTGAGAACTCATCCATATGGGAGTCCACTTCAAATATGGAATAATCCGCAGACTGCATGGAATTTGCAATATAGGGCTTTATCTTTGAATTAAGGATAGAACGGAATTTCTGAACCAGCGCATCCTGTGTCAGATTCTTTTCCGTTCCCACAACTTTAACGACCAGCCTTCTGGAATCGTTAACCGAGAGGATCATTTCTCCGGATAACCCTATCTGCAGAGGGAAATTATACTTCGGATCCATGTACTGAACCTGCGAGTCAGTTCCCCAGCGGATAGCCATGTGGCTGGTCATACTTATGAAATATACCTCACAATGGAAAGGACTCTTTCCGCCGGTAGGTATGTTTATCAGTTCTTTTAATATCGGGATATTGTTGGTGCTCAGGGTATACCGCCCTGCCGGGAAGAGATCGAGCGCCTGCCCGTCCTTAAAGAACAGAGCCTCCTGATTCTCGTGAACTATCAGCTGACTCAGTGTGTTAAAGTCTTCCTTGGGATGTTTCCAAACAAAGTTGTTGTTATTCCCCTCATATTTGATTACAGATGTGATACCATCTATATTCAGCACATTCGGAATTATACTTGATAATGCCATTGATCAACCCCCGTATAATTACTGTTGTTTCAAAAAGCAGACTTTCTGAAACAGGAGATTTATAATAAAAAGGCCGTAAATCATTGACATTCTTTTAGATTTTTTAGTGTTTCTTATTGTCTACATTCCAAAACAGGATGATCTTACTGTCGTATTTTCTGATGTAATATTAGTTCTTTACATCTTCGATAAAAGGTGGTGTGTGACATTTCAGCGAAATCAGCAGCTTCTCTTGATGAAAGTTCCCCTGAGACCCACCTGTTGTACGCGTCCATAAACTGATCTGTCTCATTAGTCCTTGGTCTTCCAAACCGTATACCGCGAATCTTTGCTGCGGTAATCCCCTCTTTTTGACGCTGTTTGATCATCACACGCTCTGTCTCAGCAACATATGCCAATATCTGCAATACTAGATCTGAAATAAATCTGCCAGTCAGTCCTTCCTTACCGGTATTGGTATTCAAGAGCGGCATATCCAGTACTTCAATATCTGCGCCCTTTTCTTTTGTAATAATTTCCCATTGTTTCAGTATCTCTCCATAGTTTCTTCCAAGCCGATCAATACTTTTTATCACAATACAGTCCTTATTTTTAATTCTTTTTAGCAACTGCTTGTATTGTGGGCGGTTAAAATCTTTTCCGGATTCAAAATCTATGAAAATTGATGACCTGTTTATTCCCCTTTCTACCAATGCATCTAACTGCCTGTCCGGCTTCTGATCTTTTGAAGAGATTCTCACATACCCATAAATACTCATCTTTCCCTGCCTCCTTTATGTTTTTAAAAACAATAAATCGGGCAATAAGAAACACAATTTAATGTACTTAATTTAAGTACATTTTAAACATAATATCACATTCGGAACTTAGAATGTACTTAAATTGAACTTTTGAGATTATTATATGAATAAACGGGAAAAAGATAAGCATTTGGGATTACGTATTGATTCGGAAATGCACAAAAAATTAAAAGAAATGGCTGAATATGAAGGTCGCTCCATTAATGGTGAAGTTCTTTATCTGATACGTCAGGCTATCAAGGAATTTGAAAAAACAGTAGAATGAATGTCTGTGATCGTAGGCTAGAGCGCAATCGATGGTTTTGTGCACGTAAATTCACAGCTTAGGTCTACACAGGCGTTAAAAAATGTAACAAGAAAACAGCTGCCATCATATGATGGTCATATGGAGATTGCCGCAGCTTTATTTCTTTATCAGCCCTTCATATAAAGAACGCTGAGACTGTGGGATTTTTAGAGAATCCATTGCTTTCTCAACATTAACCCCAAAGGAATCCATAACATTTCTTATTGCCCTAATTAGCGTTTCCTGTTCCTTTTCATTTACCTTTTCATTTACCTTTTCATCTACCCGGTCCTTCATGATTTCCATCAATATATCACCAGCCATATCATTTCTCCTTATCTCCTCAAAGATCTGAGGGTTCTTCACTGCCAATAGTTCTATCAGAACTCTGTAATGATCCCTTAAACTGTCTGTCCTTTCTTTATCTGCGAATACTATTACCCGTTCCACATCTTCTTCAGCAGCTTTATCCGTTAAGGCCCTGTATGCTGCGTATTCCTCGCCCTGAAGCTCCCCCGTGATAATGATCTGAAAAGGGATGTCCGTTATTCCTTTTACAAGATAGATTCCCGGTGCATCCCCTTTGATGAGATTCCCGGATCTCTCCATTGTCTTAAAGAGCTTCGGATTCTTCACCGCGCGGAAGATGGATATCGTTACATCGTCTGCCTTAATATCTCCCTCATGTTCTGCGATTCCGATATATAGATACGCATAAGCAGCTATCTTTCGGATTACCCGTTCATTCAAAGAATCATGGGGATTCTTATATTCAAGAATGTTATGCTTATGGAAGATCTTGAAAATGTCCTTATCAAATTCAACCTTTTCATCTTCGATAAGCACCACGTAGTCCGCCCTTGGCGGTTCTTCTCCCAGAACTTCTTCTGTCAGCAAACGGATACTGTTTCCGTATTTATAGGTCTCTATCCTTAGAAGGGCTTCAAACCCTGTATGCCAGTCACTGCGGGGTGTAGCCAGAAGTTCCTTTAAGGCCGCCCGGTGAAAGGCTATTTTCTCTTTTCGTTCCTTATCTGTCATGATAATATTTTACTATTATTCTGTTCAAATCTCAATAATGCGCAAAAACCCTGTTTGTGCCATCATTTTTATTAAAGAAGCCCAAAAAAGCAACATATAATTTGTAGAAAAATATATCTTACATTTTTGATTTTGAAGTGTTAAAATCGACTTTGCACGGTTTGTTTTTGGTTTTGCAACAAGGGCACAGGGACGATCCCGCCGCCCTATCTTAGGAAAGGAGCTATAATGTATAAAACCGGAGATTATGTTGTTCATAAGGTTGACGGATTATGTAAGATAACTGATATTTCCAGTCTTGACATTCCTGACTGCGATAACGATATCAAGTATTACTATCTGATCCCCACCGAGTCACCCGCAAGTAAGGTCTATGTGGCTGTCGGAAAAGGAGAAGGATCTCTTCGCGACCCGCTTACAGAGAAGGAAGCACTTGACGTTATCGATTCATATAATGAGCTTGACGAAATATCCGTTGAGAGTGAAAAGAACCGTCAGAACGCATATTCCCAGGCTCTTGTACAGAATGATGCCACCGAGCTTATGCGCCTTATCAAGACCACCTGGCACAGGAAGAATGAAAGGTTAAAGAAGGGACGCACAGCGACTACAGTGGATGAGCACTTCCTAAAATCTGCCGAGCATGCCCTCTATGGAGAGCTTGCCTATGCCCTCGGTATAGAGAGCGGCAACAATATGGTCGATTTCATTAAGGCAAGGATATCAAAGTGATATTTTAAGTTCTTAGTTTTATGTAAACCTCTCATGGAGATGGAACAAAGTGATGATGTTTGAAAAGCCCGGATAGCTGAATATAGCTTTCCGGGCTTTTTTGAAAGATCCTTCCCTCACTGTTTCTTCGGGACAAATCCCGGGATCTTATCCTTGTAGAAGGTCCTGTAGTAGCAGGTACTGTGAGAGTAGTCAGTCTGTGATGCTTCATCCGGATAGATCTCTATACTGTAATCGCCGCTTTCAAAGACAGTGCTCCTTGGCCAGGCTGAGCTGTATGTATTGGAAATGGAAGCCTCCATGATCTCCTTTATCTTGTCTGCCTCAGTATATTCCTCTGAATCGTTGATATATTCTCCGGTTTCTTCAATATACTCCGTGCGGCTTACATTTATCTTGACCACCTCACCGCTCTCAAGGAAACCGCCGTGCCACATATCATGCTCTTTAAGGAAGGCGATGGTATCGTCATAGCAGTCATATATTGGCCAGGAAATACTGAAGTAACTGTTATCATAAACACTGATACTTCCAACAGGATTATTGTTAGACGCCATTGAGAAATCATAGTGTTCGCCAAGATCCTTCCTGTAGGCGTTTAAGAAGCCCTCTGTAAGATCTTCTCCGGTTTCAAGATAGCCGTGCTCTGTCGAAACTGACATGGTGAGCTTATAGTTTTTCGATGAATTCCTTTTTGAATCGATGATCGGGAGCACGTTATCCATCTGGTAAACACCCTTTGTAAACTCCTCTCTGCCGGTTATACTGTCCATAAGAACGGGATCTATGTCTTCCGGAATGGTTAACCTTCGTGTAATAATGCTTCCGTCCTTCATTCTCCAGCCTATTACTGCTTCCCAGCAGCCCTCGTCAATATCGTCAGCATCCTCTATCTTCATCCTGTTTACAGCGTCACTCTGTCCGATGGCTGCAAGGGACAGGACATCATCGGTGTCGGTCAGGAACATATTCTTTTCCACGAATTCCGCCGTAGGAATAAAGGATGACTCATATTCCTCAGTATCTTCATAATAATCCGGATTGTAGTTATAGTTCACGAGATAGGAAGAAGCTACCTTCTCCTTAGCTGGAAGGAATCTGTCGTAACCGGTAATGCCGCTCTTATATATGAATAAAATGATAATGGAGATGACGGCTATGATCGGGATCTGCCATGCCTTATTAAAAGCCATTCTCACATTCAGTGCAAAAACGGATTCCAGTATAAGGGATATGAGAAAGGCCATAAGGATAATGGTTATTATCACAGGACCCGTACCGGAATTCTTATCCACATTGAATATAGCATTGATTAAGAGCCCCGCATCTAACGAGATGATGACTCCGGTAACAAACTTGATGAAAACCTCCAGAGGCCGGTAGATCACGGCGTTCCCCGCAGACTCTGCCTTTCTCTTCTTATATACAATATATGAAAGGACGATTGAGACCACAAAAAGTATAAGATTTACAATCGTTCCCTTTGTCGTGAAGCCAACAGACCTCATAACATAGTCATAGGAGCCGGTGAATGAATATTCATTAATGGCAAATATCATTGACCGTATTATGCCGCCCAGATAATTAAATGCAGGCAGGGTATATATATTATTCAGAAGACCGTCGCTTTTTCCCTGGTCAAAGGTTGCATAGTAAGCACCCCTGTAACCTAAGATCGTGAGACGGATCATTCCCTCCAGCCCGAACAGAAACAGGTTCATCATCACTGCCGTGACAACAGTTCCGGTAAGGAGTGAGGCGAGAACGCTCATTCCGTACACCGCGAGAAAGAGTACTGTCTGCAATCCGAGAGATATAAACATTTCCAAAACAAGCCATCCCGGAGCACAGCCATTAGCCGCCGCTATGCAGATGGACAGTATGACCCCGAGGAGCGACGGAATAAGGTAAATTAATAAGCTGTTGATGATAATATTAAAAAACCTTGTGCTCCTCTTTTCCGGACGGCTCTCGTAAAAGTCCACGGTCTGCATCTTATAAAGATAAGCAAAGCCCTGTATGGCAAGAAGCACTGCACCCGTACAGCCGATAAGCCAGCTTAGGCTCCTTAGACCCATCAGACCTGAAATGACCGATGCCCCTCTTACGGCAAAGGGCTGATCAGAAAAAGCATAAACTCTTTCCCGCTGTATAAGCATCACTGTTCCGAATACGTCATATAGAAAATACATTATGATGGAAAGGGCTGCCAGCGGGAGCCGTCTCCAGAGTAATGCCTTCTGTTCTCTTATAAACTTAACCAAGGATGAATTTGCGGATGTCATATCCTACCACCTCCGTTTCACTTATAAATATTTCTTCGAGAGAGAGCTTCAGCATCTCAAAAAATACGGGCTCTGCTCCTCTGAAATGAGCTTCTATCTCTTCTCTTCCGCCTCTGATGGTTAAGGTATAAAGTCTTCCCCTCTGCTCCGAAAGAATAACATTTAAGCCTGAAAGAGCCTTCTCCTTATCTTCTTCGGAATTGAATACCACCTGCACCTTCTGGAGATTAAGCTTCATATCCTCAATATCCTCCGAAAGAAGCACACCTCCCTGATGCAGAAGTCCGATATGGTCGCAGATATCTTCAAGCTCCCGTAGATTGTGGGAGGCTATGACCGGTACTATTCCCTTATCCGACATATCACTTGAAAAGATGCTCTTTATCCCCTGTCTCATTACTGGGTCCAGCCCGTCAAAGGTTTCGTCACAGAGAAGGTACTTGGCTCCGCTTGAAACCGCGAGGAGCACAGACAGCTGCTTTCTCATACCCTTTGAAAACTCGGATATCTTCCGGTTCTCCTTCAGATTAAAGCCTTTAAGCAGTGTATTGAACCTTTCCTTGTCAAACAAGGGATAAAGGGATGAAAAATAGTCCCTCATACCCTCAGGTGTGGCATTCGGAAAAAAGTAGGCATCATCCGAAATAAAGAAAATCTTTTCCTTAACCCTCGGATCATCATATACCGGGTCATCATCCACAAGGATCTTTCCGCTGTCCGGCAGGAGTATCCCGGACAGCATCCTGAGCATGGTGGATTTTCCGGCACCATTGGTACCGATAAGCCCGAATACCTCTCCCTCCTTTATCTTCAGGGAAGCATTGTTTACTGCCTTTGTTTCACCAAAGGATTTGCTGATATTATCTATAGTAATCATATCTTCTCTTCCTCCGCTCCTTTCCCGCTATGCCTATGATCAATTGCTTTTTCCTTAAGCTTTGAAAGGGCTTCCTCATAGATCTCATCAGGGCTGATCATAAGCTCCTCTCCCTCTCTGAAAATATCCGCAGCCCTGTCGATAAGCTCCTGCTTCTTCTTATCCTTAAGGACCGCATTTTCTGAAACAAACACTCCCTTTCCTCTCACCGTATAGGTCACACCCTGCCGTTCAAGTTCGGCGTAGGCTTTCTGCACCGTATTGGGATTTGTGCCGTTTTCCATGGCAAGACTTCGGACCGATGGAAGCTGCTCTCCCGGCTGCAGGACGTCTATCAGAATAAGACGTTTCAGATTTTCCACGATCTGTTCATAGATCGGGCGGCTGTCCCGCCAGTCAATTAATGTCATAATAGTCGCTGCCGCTCCTTTCTTAACTGTATCTGTTAAATCCCTCCGGATCTTATACAGCAATGCCTCTCCGGCTTTAGGTTTTATAACAGTGTTCTATATCTGTACTAGTACTACTAGTACAGATTGTATAGTAAAAAACCTTCCGTGTCAACATATTTTTCGGAAGGTTTTTATTATGAGGGCTCTGCTCGATACAAATGTCATCCTGAGGGCTCTGCCCGAAACAAATGTCATCCTGAGGGCTCTGCCCGATACAAATGTCATCCTGAGGGCTCTGCTCGATACAAATGTCATCCTGAGGGCTGTGCCCGAAGGATCTTTATCACAGCAGTCCTATGGATTTGAATAAAAGCAGAGTCAGAAGCACAGGAGCCACAAATTTAACCATTACCACGTAGAGTGACTTATTCCTGAATTTTTCTCCGTTCTTTGTTGCTTCCTTAATGACCATATCAGGCTTAACGACCCAGCCGATAAGTATGCAGGTCCCTATGGCTGCGACCGGCATCAGGATATTATTACTGATATAGTCCATGATATCCAGTATCTGACCTGTGGAACCGTTGGGGAGCGGTGCCTCGAAGTAAAGGATATTGTAGCCTAAGCACACGGCAAGTCCTATTATAAGGGCAATGATCCCTTCAATTATCGTAGCCTTCTTTCTGGAGATCCTGAATTCCTCCATTATGGATGAGACCACGGCCTCCATAAGGGAGATAGAACTCGTTAATGCCGCAAGAAATACCATTACGAAGAACAAGGCTCCAAGAACACTCCCGGCAAGACCCATTGACAAAAAGACCTTCGGCATCGATACAAAGAGAAGTGAAGGACCTGAAGCATCCATACCCTCCCTTCCCATAAATACATAGATCGGAAGAATGGTCATTATACCGGCAAGGAAGGCTACAGCCGTATCAAAAAACTCGATCTGGCTCACTCCCTTAATAAGATCATTTTCATCCCCAAGGTAGGATCCGTAGGATATCATTATTCCCATAGCGACACTTATGGAATAGAAAAGCTGTCCCATGGCATCAAGCACTACTTTAAGAAAACCCGTTAGGGTAAGGGAGCTGATATCGGGAACAAGATAGATCTTTAATCCCTGCATTCCTGTCCGGACCCCGCTTCCGTCATCATTTTTAAGTGTCATGGCGAATACAGCGATTAGCAAAACTATGATCACAAGAACAGGCATCAGTATCTTTGACAGCCGCTCTATACCCTTATTTATTCCCCTGTATATTACAAAGGATGTAAACAGTACGAATACAGCCATAAAGATAACCGGCTGCATTACACCGCTTATGTATCCTCCGAAATAACCCTCCTGCACGGCATCCAGGGATCTGCCCGACAGATATACGGTACAGTACTTCAAGACCCAGCCACCTATCGCGCAGTAATACGGAAGGATCATAAAGGGCACCAGAACTCCGAAGCAGCCTATCCAACCCCACTTCTTATTTAAGAATCCGTATGCACTTAAGGGACTCCGCCTGGTATTCCTCCCTATTGCGACCTCTGTCACAAGAAGGGTAAAGCCGAAGGTCAGAGCCAGCACAAGATAAACAAGGAGGAACAAGCCTCCTCCGTTCTTTGCGGCAAGATAAGGGAAACGCCAGAGATTTCCGAGACCTACCGCACTGCCTGCAGCAGACAGCACAAAACCTATAGAACCTGAAAATGAACTTCTTTTACTCTCCATGATAAATACTCTCCATAATGCTGCTGTGACTATATCACTGTCATAGTCAAAGTATGATGGGCTTTTGTTTCATTGATTGTATCTGTTCAGAACCCTTCGGATTCTGAATAGATACTGCGCATTCGGCTAATTAAATCGTGCTTCGCACGATGAGCCGAATGCCATAATGCCTTGGTTTTCATACGTCACTTGCGGTTCCGCAAGTGACTGTTCTGAATAGTTACCATCGATTTCTGTTAATCTGACCATTATAAGATATTTATGATAAAATATACAGATGTTAATTAATGAGCTGCCGGATAAATTTCTGGAACGGATGAAGAATGACCTCCATAATGCTGATTTTAAGGCTTTTCTGTCTTCATATGAGTCGGAAAGCTCTAAGTCGCTAAGGATCAACCGTCTGAAAAAATGCGGAAGCTCTGTGCCTCCCCCGGATCTTATGAGCCTTTTTTCTCTGGAAAAGGTGGAGTGGTGCGAAAACGGGTATTATTATGATGAAACTTCCCAGCCCGGAAAGTATCCCCTACACGAGGCCGGGGCATATTATATCCAGGAAGCCAGTGCAATGGCTCCTGTATGCTGGCTTGATCTAAAAAAAGGTCTTCGTGTCCTTGATCTCTGCGCGGCCCCCGGAGGAAAAAGTACCGGGATCGCAGAATTAATAGGGACTGAAGGTCTCCTGGTCGCAAATGAACCGGTTCTCTCAAGGACAAAGATCCTCTCTCTTAATATAGAGAGAATGGGGATAATGAATACCCTTGTAACCGGTGAGCCTCCTGAAAAGCTTTCACGGGTCTTCCCGGGATTTTTTGACAGGATACTGGTCGATGCGCCCTGCTCGGGCGAAGGGATGTTCAGGAAAAATCCCGAAGCGGTAAATGAATGGAGTCCTGAAAATACGGAGCTCTGTGCCTCAAGACAGGATCTTATACTAAAGGAAGCTGCGAAAATGCTTGTCCCGGGCGGCATAATGGTCTATTCCACCTGCACCTTTAATAAAGAGGAGAATGAGGGCACTATCCGCCGCTTTCTTGATAATGAAGAGGATTTCAGCCTTATTGATCCGGAAAGCATACGTCCTCTTCCCGAAAGCTTTCAGAGGACCGTAATATCAACAGGGGACGGCGAGCTTAATTTCGGTGTACGTCTTTATCCTCATAAGCTGAGGGGTGAGGGTCATTTCTTCGCGGTCTTAAAGAGAAAGGGCGGAGTGGCTCCGGACGGAAGGGAAATATCCCCCGGGATAAGGCAGGCCTTAAGCGGAAGTCTTATTAAGGCTTCATCCGGGGTCCGTAAGCTTTTTTATGAGTTTTGGGATAGTGTAAGAAGAAAAGGAGATACTGATCCAAAAAAAACTCCGGTTTTTTCTGAGCTCCTTGATTCAGGGCTTATGCATGCCTTCGGAGATCAGCTTTATTTATCGAATAAGCTGATGCCGGGCATCACAGGCTTAAAGGTACTTCGTCCGGGACTGCATCTTGGGACACTGAAGGAAAAGCGCTTCGAACCCTCCCATGCTCTCTCACTCTTTCTTGATCCGGATGAAATAGAGAGAAGGGTGGAGCTTCCGGATAAAGAAACGGCTCTTAAATACCTTAAGGGAGAATCCCTGCCTCCCGGGCAGCTTGAAATAAACAAAGACAAAGGCTGGTGTCTTGTATGCTTCTCGGGAATGAGCCTTGGCTGGGGAAAATACGACGGGCGTATGATAAAGAACCATTATCCCAAGGGACTGAGAATACATTGAGGCTTCCGGTGCCGGGCCGAGGCACTGATTCGTTCAGCGCAGCGAAGGATCTTTTCGGATCCTGAGCCCAGCCATTGTCATCCTGAGCGCAGCCATTGTCATCCTGAGCGCAGCGAAGGATCTTTTCGGATCCTGAGCCCAGCCATTGTCATCCTGAGCGCAGCGAAGGATCTTTTCGGTTTTTCTCTCACGGAAAACGTGAGTTATTTTACAGCGATAAAACATTAAAGAAAGGAAGGAAACAAAAATGAGTGAAGAAATTACAAAGTCTGTAAACGACAAGGAGGCAACCGAACTCTTAAAGGAGCTTCTGGAATTTGAAAAAAGGGAGGCTAGGTATCAGAAGGCAACATCCATATTTATCTTCCTTCTGGTCGTAATAATGGGAATAGTATCCTTCATGATAGTTCCCGTTGCGGTCACGACCCTTACTACTGCCAATGAGACCATAGTTATGGCACAGGATGCACTTTCAAAGATCAATCAGGAAATGGACAGCATCAACACCATGACAAGCAGCATTACCGCCACCAGCGACAATATGAACAATATGGTGATAGAGAATTCCGAGCAGCTGTCCCAGGCAGTAAAGAACATCTCGGATATAGACTTTGAAGGACTGAACAAGGCCATTAACGACCTTCAGGCTGCGGTAGGACCTCTGGCAAAGCTTTCAAATATCTTTAATTAAAGGGGATCTCCGGCTTCCAGCCTGTATCCCTCATAAGCTTATCAACCGAGGGTCTTAAGGAAAGCAGTGTCTTCGAAGGGTCAGCTTTTTCGTAGTCGATCGCTACGTCAGGGTTGACCCTTTTTCCGATGATATCCGTATACTCCCTTAAGGGCCTGAAGTTACCGCTTGCCAGATTGTATATCTCATTATCCCTGCCCTTTTCGGCAACCAAGATCAGGGCTCTTGCCGCATCCCTTACATCGAGATAATCCCAGTACTGCTCACAGGAAGAAAGGTGTGGCACCTCTCCCCTTTCCAGTGAACTCCTAAGATAAGACAGCATCGTATGCGGGTGTTCACATTCTCCGTACAGGCTGAAGATCCTCACCCAGTTCCATTTGATATCAAGATGACGGGCCAGATCACGGCTTACATACATTGCGGCGGTTTTCGCGGCTCCATAGGCATTAAGCGGCTCCGGAAGAAAATCTTCGGTAACAGCTGCTATTGTTCCGTCGGGAAGCGCTCTTCCCGCAGCCTTCAAGCCATATTCTGCCTGTGAGCCTGTTATTACGATCTTTGAAGCTCCAAGCTTTGCAGCAGTGACAAGGGTATCGACTGTTATGTTAATATTGGCATACTGCTCGTCAAAATTATCCCTTTCCCCGGACCACGCAAGATGAAAAAAAAGACAGCCCGACATATCGATATGCTTTTTCTCGAGCCAGGGGCCCAAGATCCTGATATCCTTCATGTCGAGACTTAAGAGGATAAGCTCCCCTAAAGTCCCTTCGCTGTCTTTCGATAATGCTTCAAGTCTTTTATTATGAGAAGAGCCCGGTCTTACAGGACACAGGACTCTGAATCCCTCCGAAAGAAGGGATTTTACGAGACTGTATCCGGCAAAACCGGCTCCTCCCGTGACAATTGCTTTTTTCATTCACAAATTCATTCAGGCGCTGAAATCAACCTTTGAGCCAACCATCATCATTTGTTCGCTCTGAACACTGTTCCAGTCAAAATTAACTATTTTTTCAAGGAGCTCCTCTGCAGAATCAGCCTTTATGCTGGCTTTCTTTATCTGATCCTTACCGAAGCCCTTATAGTCCTGCTCAACATCCCTTTCCCTCAGTCTCTTCTCTCTTCTCTTCTCTTCCTTCTCGGCCTCTTCCGCCCTCTTCTCTCTTCTTTCGGCTATGCGCTCTGCCTGCTCCCTGGAGGACTGCTCAAGCTTGGCAAAGAAGCTAAGGCTCCCGTCCTTGTTTACGGAGAATCCGATATTCTTCACTTCTCCGTCCTTTCCGGACTCCTTAAGCTGCTCCTTTATGCTGTCAAGCTGCTTCGTGCCGTCTTCGATGATGCCCATATATTTTTCTTTTGTTTCGGCATCACGCGCCATCTCTTCCAGAAGCTCCGGCTCGATCAAAACGCTGTATTCCTTTGTTCCACGGGAAAGATACTCCTCGGCTTCCTCATCAGATGAATAACTGGCAACGAAGAAATCCGTATTCTTCCCGTATTTTTCCTTTAATTCCTCAAGTATCTTCTTTGCGCCGTCTGACAGTTCGACACCGTTCTGAATACCGTTTACATTGTCATTCTTTTTATTTTTAATATACTCCGCCCCGTTTTCTTTATCCCTGTTAACCTTATCCGCCTCCGGAGGCCTGTTCCCTCCGAATTTCCGGATATTATCTCCTACCATTCCCGTATTCTGGTAGAAATTAAAGCTGCTCACATTGTTCATTCCCTGAACCTCCTTTTCCACTATTCCCTGTGTTGACTGCTGCTGTGTTATAACCTGTGTCTGCGAAAGATCTTTCCAAACGGTTATAGAAGATTCTTCGCTTCGCTCAGAATGACACTACCTTTATCCAATTGACCCAGATCCGATGTCATCCTGAGGAGTATCACGGGGCACTGACGCGCTCAGCGCGTCAATACGTGCCCGAAAAATGTCCACTGGACATTTTTCCATCCTGAGGAGCGGTAGCGACGAAGGATCTTAAAACTCTTCGCTATCATGTACTATATCGGCAGACACTCTCTGTAGTTTAGAAGAGGATTGTATTTTTTTAAAAACATTCCATCTGCCAGCAGTCCTGTTAAACCCATACAGCCCTCTTAAGTACCTGCTGCCCTGTCCGCAGCGGCTGTTGCCAGCCTGTCACAGCGCTCATTCTCCTCATGGCCGTTATGGCCCCTGACCCAGGTGAAATGAAGCTCATGTCCTTCGGCGGCCTTTAATAGCCTCTGCCAGAGATCCACATTCTTTACGGGCTTTTTGTCTGAGCCTCTCCAGTCCTTATTCTGCCAGTTTTCGATCCAGTTTTTGTTAAATGCGTTCACCACATACTGCGAATCGGAGATGATATTGACGCGGCAGGGCTTAGTCAGTTTTTCAAGTCCGGCAATGACTCCCATTATTTCCATCCTGTTATTTGTGGTTTCCGGAAAGCCCTCAGAATACTCCCTTTCAAATACCTTCCCCTCATCATTAACATATCTCAATATGGTCCCGTATCCGCCGGGCCCGGGATTTCCCCTGCTGGAGCCGTCGGAAAATAAAGTAACTTCTGTTATAGTTTCTTCCATACTCCCTCCTTCAGGAATGCATCGCTTAATTCAAAAGCCTCATCCGTAACCTCACGGTCAAGTCCCATAATTGAAAGAAGCATTATCGCATCCCTGGAATCGGTCCGTCCCTTCCTAATCTCATAGGGGAAGGTGATACCGTTTTCCGTAACACTCTCATCAAAATGATAATTTTCATATATGTCTTCCAGGATATATGTAAGAGGCGTATCGTGAGTAGCCGCAAAGCAGAGCCTGGCTCCTGAAAAGCTTTTCAAGAGTACCGAAAGTGAGGCTATCCTTTCAACCGTGTTTGTACCTTTAAGTACCTCGTCAAGGAATATTGCGCAGTCTGTATCTTTTTTCAGTCTGTCGGCGATCCGCTTTATGGATCTTATCTCGGTAACATAGAGACTGTCCCCCTTCTCTATACTGTCCCTAAGCGACATTGAGGAAAGGATCTCTACAGGCATAAGGGACATTTTCCGGGCGGGAACGGTATAAAGTGTCTGTGCAAGTATAAGTGATATCGCAGCCGCCTTTAGGAAGGTGGATTTTCCGGAGGCGTTTGATCCTGTGAGAAGCATAAGAGATACGTTTTCCACGTCACAGGGAACAGGCTCCTGAAGCAGAGGATGGTAGAGTCCCGAAAGCTCTATCCCTCCCTCATCTTTAAATTCGGGCTCGCAGTAGTATCTTAAATCGTCCTTCAGAAGCGACAGAGCTGTCATGGAATCCAGAAATCCCGTAACCTCGAAAAGCTCATATACTGCTTCACGGTTTTCCTTATAATTATCAAGTATCAGATCAAACTTGATCAAATCTATATGAAAAAAAATCCTGATGAAATCCAGAGGCAGCTCCAGAAAGCCTCCCGTCAAACGTTTTCCGCTTAAGATTATCCAGGCATTCCTGTCTATCCCCCGTAAAGAGTTCAGCGCGGCTTCAAGCCGTGAATCATACTCACAGAGATCCTTCGAAGCAATGCCGATAAGCCTCCTGCATTCCCTTATCTCCCTTATAAGATACCTGATAACAGGGATAAACTTTTCTATCTCGGCCTTACGCCTGAAATATCCGGTGACATTAAAAAGTGCTGCGGCAATAAAGAGAATAAAGCCGGCGAAGGGGTAGACAAAAATAAAGAAAAGTGAGACCGCCCCAAGCAGAAATGAGGCAAAATGCAGTAAAATGCTGTCTCTTCGTACACTCTCAAGCTTTTTAAGCATCTCATGAAAGCCGGAGCTTATATCCTCATCCGTTTCGAAGGCTTTCCGGTATTTATCACGAAGAGCCCTGTCAGTCCTGAACAGCTCGGAAACTCTGCCCCTCTCCTTAAGCTTCTTAAGATCGTCTTTTAAAACAAGAGGACGGCGGAGCATATCATAAAAATACTCTCCGCCGTTTTGTGAGCAGGTGTTATTATACTTCTTAAAAAAGAGATCCATCTCCAGATCGTTCCAGGTTATGTCATCAATACAGGCAGAATCATCTTCTTCCGTCTTTGAATAAAAGTACCTCTTCAGTACCTCATATTCATCCCCGCTGAGTTTATGCAAATGAGATCTCCCTGTTTATCCGGTCTACGGTCTTTTTCACCTCTTTATAAATATCTTCCTTTTTGAAGCCGATATTATACTCTCCGTCCTCGTATCTTATGACTCCGTCAACCATGGTAAGATATACATTCTGTTTCGAGCCCGAATATACTATATTTTTAACAATATTATTCTCAGGCTGCATATTGGGACAGGACAGATCCAGAACAACGATATCCGCCTTTTTTCCGGCCTTAAGGCTGTCACACTCCGGTGTCCCGATGGCCTTTGCTCCGTCTGAGCAGGCTATCCTCAAAACCTCGGAGGCATCAACTTTAGCGGCATCATTTTCCCTGAGCTTTGCAAGAGCCGACGTTAAAAACATCTCCCTGAACATATCAAGACAGTTATTGCTGGCCGGCCCGTCGGTTCCTATTCCGAGGAGTATACCCTCCTTAAGGTACCTGTCTATCGGGGCTATTCCGCTTGAAAGCTTTAGATTTGAAGCGGGATTGGTAATAACTGCAATATTTCTTTTTTTTATGATCTCAATATCATTATCGGAAACATGAACCCCGTGAAAGAATACCCCGCCATAGTCAAAGAGCTTAAGTGAATCCAGATATTCAACCGGAGAAAGGCCGCCATGTCTCTCCCTGCAGCCCTGTACCTCAGGCTCGGTTTCAGACATATGAAGGTAAAGCGGAGCCTTCAGCTCCTGAACAATATCTGATGTTATTTTTAAAAGCTCCTCCGAGCAGGTATATTCCGCATGTATTCCGATCCTGAAGGAGCTAAGGTCACTTCCCTTATTTAATCTGTCGTACCAGTCCCTGAGCTTTTCGGGGCTCTGGGAAAAATTGTTCATGCAGCCGCACTGAACGCAGCGGATCCCCGAGTCCAGGACAGCCCTGTCAATGGAGTCCGGAGTTAAATACATATCGCAGATCTCCGTTGTCCCGCCGCTTAAGTACTCCATTACGGCAAGGATCGTTGCATAGTAGATATCTTCCTCGGTAAGAAGGGCTTCCCTTGGGAATATCTGCTTATTAAGCCACTCATCAAGCTTCAGGTCATCGGCGGCAGAACGTAAAAAGGTCATGCCCGAATGTGTATGACAGTTCTTGAAGCCCGGCATTATAAGCTTCCCATTCAGGTCGATCTTTCTGTCAAAATCAATCCCCCGCAGGCTGTCATCATAGCCCGGGTCCGTCTTCTTTCCGGCAAAAGCAATGCTGCTGCCAAGAACAGCAACTTCAGCATCATCAATTATCTCATACGGATCCTCACCCCCAAAGGACAGGAGCTTTCCGTTAAAAAATAAAGTATTCATATACTAAACTCTTTTATGGAATCAATGACAAGCTCCTTAAACCTGGGAGCTGCCTTTTCACCTGCTTCAAGAACCTCTTCCTCCGTAAGCTTATGCTCTGAGATACCGGCAGCGAGATTTGCGATGCAGGAAACGGCAACCACCCTCATGCCGGCGTGATGTGCCGCAATCGCTTCAACGACGGTGCTCATTCCCACAGCATCGGCTCCCATATTCTTAAACATCCTGATCTCGGCGGGAGACTCATAGGAAGGCCCGGTGGTCTGGATATAAACTCCCTCCTTAAGGTCAATGCCCGCTTCCTTTGCCCTGGAACGAACCACATCATTGAGCTCGGGATCATAAACAAAGGACATATCGGGGAATCTCACCCCAAACTCCGGGATATTGG
Source organism: Lachnospiraceae bacterium AD3010 (assembly GCA_000622025.1). Classification (GTDB taxonomy): domain Bacteria; phylum Bacillota; class Clostridia; order Lachnospirales; family Lachnospiraceae; genus NK4A144. Next base: position 130,040 of record JHWU01000007.1, read on the forward strand.
GCCCGATAAGGGGATTTGGAACAAAGGAAGAAATATGCCCCGTCATAAGCATAAAATCACCGGCCTTAAAGTCCGGATTGATCCCGCCGGAAGCATTGGTGAGAAAGAGTATCTTCGCACCCATAAGCTTCATCAGCCTGGCAGGTAAAACAACATCTGTTATCGGATATCCCTCATAGTAATGGATCCTGCCCTTCATACAGATGATATTCTTTCCGCCGAGAGTCCCGAAAATAAACTGTCCCGCATGGCCCGGAGCCGTGGAGACGGGAAAGCCCTCGATGTCCTTATAATCAATAACACCCTTTACTTCGATATTGTCGGCAAAATCACCGAGACCGGATCCGAGAACCAGTGCGATATCCGGCTGAAAATCCGTTTTCCTCCTGATATCTTCGTAGCATTTTTTTATCTTTTCATATACCGCATCAGCCATAACGTTTTCAGCTCTCCTTTATATTCTCTTTTTCAAGTATGGAGAAGGCCAGCTCCTTTTGATTGTCATTAATAAAAATGACACAGATCTCCTTCGCCCCGTCATACTCACGCCTTTTGAAAAACGGGATCCTTTCCCACTTTTCAAGATATGATATACCGGCATTGACAAGACGCCTCACAAGGACATCCTTCTTTTCCATATCAACTGTTCTTATTAGTTCGATCTCGTTATTTACCATACCAAGTATTATCCTGCGTACCCCATTGCAAAAACGTCAGTCCCTGTCATCCTGAGCTTCAGCGAAGGATCTTCTCAGGAATGTACCCACACAGGATAACCCACAGGGACCGTCTCATAGAGAGGCGGCATTAGTGAAGGAGGAACATTTATACAGCCGTGTGAACCGCCGGTCTTATATATATTCCCGCCGAAATTGCTTCTCCAGGAAGCATCATGGATTCCCACATTATTCACTATTCTCATCCAATAGTGTACGAAAGACTCATAATCCTCACCCTTCAGGGTCCTGTCCAGCTGCTTATACTGTACGGAGAACAGTCCCTCGGGTGTATTGTGCCCCGCTCTCACATTTCCGGTAACAACAGGAACCGCGTAGGTGGCGATCCCGTTCTGGAAAAGAGTGAGTGTCTGGGTGCTGATATTGATATCAATATAGTTTCCGCCGCCTATATCCATATTGACCGGAGTTGAAATAACACCCGTATTTTCCTGTGGTTCCTCCGCTGTAGGCTGAACTAAAGCAGGAAGGTTCTGGGGAAGCGCAGCATCCAGTGATGTGACTGCTATATACTGAGGCACATGATTACCGGGAAGGGCCGCGCCGCTTATAACAGCGGTAAGATAAGCGGCCTCCGCCCCCTGATCTATCTGCGCATAAGCGGTACTGTATTTTTCAGCCAGTGCCGATACATAAACATTGATGATAGCCGGATTCTGCCTGAAAAGATCCAGTGTGGCAGCATCAATTGAAAGGACCTCCGGCTGTCCATCCGGGATATCAAAGCCGGTAAACACATAGTTTACGCTTTCTCCCTCGGCCCTTGCCTCCTGCTCACACGTAAGCGGAATAAGCAGGAATGCCATCATCAATACAATGGCAATTTTTGTTATAAGCTGTTTCATATTCTCCTCCTGACCCTCATATACATTTATGACTTTTTTATAACCCTGAATGTGGGTTCATTATCCTCCTCGTCATCATCGTCATCGTCATCGTCAAATAAAAGCTCATCATCATCATCCGTATCCGATCCTTGAGGCTGTCCGAAACGGCCTCCTCTGTCTCCCCATCCGGATACTGATTTTTCATTATCATAATTCCCGTAACCCTGTGCAATGCCTCCGCTTACTCCTGAGTACGACGCTATACTCATTCTCTTTTCTATCCGCTTTTTCTTAAGCTTTGCGGCCTCATGACCCGATATCACGGCAATCATCCCGATAATAAGAACAGCAGCCGGTATCTCGATTGCAGCCCTTAATACCGCATGATCTAAGTCTCCCGTAGCCCTGATATAGAGATATGCCTGCAGCAGTATCCCGGCTATTGTAGCTATTAAGAGATTTCCGCACCATAGATACGCGCTCTTTCTCCCCTCCGAAAAAACGGTATCCAGAAAAGCAATGCCCATGGTAATGGGGAAGATCAAAAGTGCACTCATCTCCTCCAGCCTGTATAGGAACATCCAGGCAAAGATCAGTATATAATTCAGTGTCAGCAGAAAAAGAGTTTTTCTAATTGTCACTTTACTACCAGATTAACGATCTTTCCGGGAACATAGATCTCCTTGACAATATTCCCGTCAAGCCTGTCCTTTACCGCTTCCTTCGCCGCGTTAAGCACCTCGTCCTTTGAAGCATCCGCGGAAACACTAACTGTTCCGCGCACCTTTCCGTTGACCTGGATAGGAACCTCTATGGTATCCTCCTTCATTGCAGACTTGTCTGCCTTAGGCCAGGCTGCCTTAAATACGGATTCGCTGTGCCCAAGCTGCGCCCAGAGCTCTTCTGCCATATGGGGTGCAAAGGGGGCAAGTAAGATAACATATGTTTCTAATGTCTCCCTGTCAACGCCGTCAAGCTTTGCAAGGGCATTATTGAACTCCATAAAGCCCGAAACCACCGTGTTAAGTGAAAAGCTTTCAAGCCTTGTAGTTATGGTATCAATAAGCTTATGCCTTATACGTAGGAGCTCCTGAGAGGCAGGTACAGCCCTGTCCTTATTGTCCATGACCAGATTCCAGAGCTTTATCAGGAATCTGTAGACTCCGTCTATTCCTCTGTCATCCCAGGCGCTGTCCTGCTGAGGCGGTCCGATGAAGAGCTCGTAGAGCCTCAGTGAATCGCAGCCGTAATCCCTTATCATATCGTCAGGGCTAATAACATTACCCAGTGACTTACTCATCTTTATGCCCTTCGGTCCAAGCACCATTCCCTGGTTAAAGAGCTTTAAGAAGGGCTCTTCAAAGCCCACTACTCCTATATCGTAAAGGAACTTTGTCCAAAATCTCGAGTAAAGGAGGTGGAGGACTGCATGCTCCACACCTCCAATATACATATCAACAGGCAGGAATTTATCTGCCTTTTCACGGCTTACCAGTGCCTCTTTATTCTTCACATCCACATAACGTAAGAAGTACCAGGAGGAGCCTGCCCACTGTGGCATGGTATTTGTCTCCCTCTTTGCGTCATGTCCGCACTTCGGACACTTGCAGTTTACCCAGGAATCAATGGCTGCAAGAGGCGATTCTCCGGTGTCAGTAGGCTGGTATGATTCCACCTCCGGCAGAAGCACCGGAAGCTCTTCCTCTGGCACAGGAACCGCACCGCAGTCAGGGCAGTGGATAATGGGAATAGGCTCTCCCCAGTATCTCTGCCTTGAAAAGACCCAGTCACGGATCTTGAAGTTCTTTTTAGCCCGTCCGAAGCCCTTTTCTTCCACGATATGCGGTGCCTTCACCTTAAGCTCGGCAGATTCCATACCGTTCCAGTCACCTGAATTGATCATGGTACCGCTGGCCTCGGTGTAGGCCTCTTCCATATTCTCTATTTCTTTCCCGTCCTTCGCAATTACCTGAATGATCGGAAGATCGAATTTCTTAGCAAAGGCAAAGTCACGGTCGTCATGTGCGGGAACGCACATGATAGCACCTGTTCCGTAATCCGCCAGAACGTAGTCGGAAAGCCATATGGGAACCTTTGCCCCATTCAGGGGATTAATGCAGTAGGAGCCTGTGAAAACACCTGTTTTTTCTTTGCCCTGCAGCCTGTCCACATTGGACTTATTTGCTGAATCGGCAATGTACTTCTCCACATCCGCTCTTTTGTCCGGAGTTGCAAGACCGAGGGAAAGCTCATGCTCCGGTGCCAGAACCATAAAGGTTGCCCCGTATAAGGTGTCCGGTCTTGTGGTATATACCGTTACCGCATCATCCCTTCCGTCAATCTTAAAATCAACCTCGGCTCCGTAGGATCTTCCGATCCAGTCGGTCTGCATCTTCTTAACCTTCTCAGGCCAGTCAAGTCCGTCGAGTCCCTCCAAAAGCCTGTCTGCATACTCGGTGATCTTCAGCATCCACTGGCGGAGGTTCTTCTTTGTAACGTCACTGTGGCAGCGCTCACACTTTCCGTCAACCACCTCTTCATTTGCGAGAACCGCACGGCAGTGAGGACACCAGTTAAGAGGCATCTCCTTCTCGTATGCGAGCCCCTTCTTAAAGAGCTGTACAAAGATCCACTGGGTCCATCTGTAGAATTCCGGGTCCGTTGTATCAAGCTCCATATTCCAGTCGTAGATCGCTCCTATCTGCTTTACCTGGCGCTTGATATTCCTTATATTCTCAGCCGTCGAGATCCTGGGGTGCTGTCCTGTCTGTATGGCATAATTCTCCGCAGGAAGGCCGAAAGCGTCCCAGCCCATGGGATGCACGATATAGTAGCCGTTCATCATCTTGTAACGGCTCCATACATCACTTATCACATAGCCTCTCCAATGTCCGACATGGAGACCCGCCCCCGAAGGATATGGAAACATATCCAGACAGTAATACTTCGGCTTTTTGCCGTCATCAGTATTTACGGGATGCTCCTCCCAGATCTTTGTCCACTTATCTTCTATTTCCGTATGGTTATAATTCACCGACATCTTCGATACTCTCCTTAAAATCAGTATTAACAAGTTTAATGTTCATGCTAATAAAAGTCAAGCGCATGCGTTTTCCCGGGTATTGTCTTTATGGGATGTTTTTTCGTATAATCAATCAGGTTAGCAAGACAGATTCTTTAAGATAATTCATCAGGAAGGAGAAACAATGGACAATTTTAACGAAGAAACATTGGGACTGATAATGGTATTTGGCGGATTTCTGGCGGTATTTTTTATAATATGGCTGGTATTCTACCTCATAGATGCCATTGCAAGATATCGCTATCTGAAGGTCAGGAGCTATGATAATGCCTGGATGGCCTTTATACCAATAGTGAATATCTGGGCTTCTGTGGAAGCGACCTACGGAAATACGGAAAAAATAACCATATACGGTTGGAATGCACCCGCGATAGTTATGAAGCTCTGGCCCGTTGTATGCTATATCCTTGGAACGCTGATCAATTTTCTTCCCGTTGCCGGCAGTATGCTAAGCCTTATTCTCTCTGTTCTGAATATCATAGTTCTGATCATGCTGTTTAAGGACATGATGGAAAGGCTGGAAAACCCCCAGGAAGGATTTCTGGCAGTGCTCGCAGTAATAATACCCGTTATTTCATCCGCAGTTATCATTGACGGAACAAGGAAATTCAATGACGGTGACCAGAACTGGAAGGAAGACAGCCGGATACTGAAATCTCAGACTGAAACAAACGGTCCCCTCTCCTTTATGAACGGCAGTCACTGATAAGCTTACGGGACGGAGCTGTACGCCCCTCATTCCGGGATAACTCATTCAAACAGCCGGTACAGCTCCTCTCCCTCATTATCCGCGACCAGCTCATAATTCGAATAGACGTAGTCCTTTACGTCCTCGTCATCAAAATCCCACATACGCTCACATATGATCCACTTCGGGGGTTCAAAGCGGAGCTTATTCATAACATCAGTTTTTATGCGCGGATCGAGATGGAGGAAGTAGGGCAGATTCACCGGGTACTTATTTGTAGGCAGCGCCTGGTTTACCTCATAGTAGATCATTCCAGATTCAAGATTATAGATATCATCCCTTTCCCACTCCGGAACCAGTTCATATATCTCCCGGCAGGCAAGGACCTGGCTCTTCCCTGTTTCCTCATTGAAAATCATAATGTTTTCCTTGATCTTATCCACAGTCAGATCCCGGTAGCCAATTATAATGGTTGTTATTGCAAGAAATATTGCAAAATTTCTGACATCAGGCTTGAAAACAGACTTTCCCGATTTGATATCATTTGATATTCTTCCAACATCATCCTTCAGGATATAGATAAGCATTACGGTGAATACCGGCATCTGGGTAAGAAAGTAATAGAGATAGGGAGTTCCGAAATGAAGAGACAGAAATTGTATCACTGAGAGGATCAACAGATATATTTTTCTGTCCTTTTCCTCCCCGTCCTCCGGCTTCATACACAGGCCGTAAAATAAAGCCGCATAGCAGATAAGGAGATTACTCTCCCACTCAAAGGAAAATGGCTCGTAGTAATCCGTGGAGCGCCTGAACGCGAAAAGAAAGGCACAGTACAGGAAGTCCTTTACCGCTCCGTTTGCAATGAAATATATGAAAACCGGAACCGATACGATGAGCAGTCCTTTCAGAAAAGAGAGTGCACAGTCCCTGATAGCCTTATAATCCTTCTCTTTAATAAGAATAATAAGAACGGTGAGTACCGAGGAAATAATAACCGCGGAAAGGGTAACCTTAGAATAGAGAAAGACTCCGAAGCCAATACCCATTATGAGAGCAGAGCGTTCTTTTGAAAAAAACGCTTTCTCCCTGTTTTTTATGTAATCCAGGGTAAGATATACCGCCCCGAAGGAAAGTGGCTGGAAAAGCTCTTCCACCGTATTTCCTCCCCAGATCAGGGCATATGCCACAAAATAATATAAAAGAAGTACAGCCACGGACAGTAAGCGGTTCAGAAACAGTCTGGCCGTGATCCATAGCAGCACCACAGTAAGAACAACGGATATGCACTGAATAAGAAAGATCCCCGGCCTGTTCCTTATGATCAGCTGCCCCAGAGCCTCATAAAAAAAGAATACAGGTCCCTTAAGGTCAAAGTAATCCCTGTAAGGAACACAGCCTTCTGTTATGGCCCTCCCCATAAGTGCATACCAGGAGGAGTCATATCCGTAGGCATAGGGGTAGAGGGGGCTTGTCCAGCTGGAGCACTGGAAAATATAGAGTATCCCCGAAACCGCCACAAGGAAGTATTCAATTATAGTTTGCTTTAATCTGCTCATATTATGATCAGGACACCAAAAGTCACAAAAACACCCCCGAAGTCACCTGAAGAAACCCCGGGGGCATAGTGTCATAAAATATATTACTCTTCTATATTCTCGATCTTATCCTTCCGGGCCTCAATCTCCTTCGCCTGAACATCGGAAGGTGCAGGCTCGTAGCGGTTGAACTCATATGAGTACTCGCCGATACCGCCTGTCATGGAGCGTAGATCCGTATTATATCCGAATATCATACTCTCTGGAATCTCGGCTTCGATAACCTGCTTTCCGCCGTCTGTGGGATTCATTCCAAGCACACGGCCGCGGCGCTTATTAAGATCACCCATTACGTCTCCGGTAAACTGATCCGGAACCGTGACCTTAAGGGTCATAATGGGCTCGAGAAGTATGGGTGTTGCCTTCATAAAGCCGTCCTTAAAGGCAAGCTTTGCAGCAGTCTTGAAGGACTGCTCGGAAGAGTCAACGGGATGATATGAGCCGTCATAGAGGGTAGCCTTTACACCAACAACGGGATATGCCGCAAGAGGTCCCTTTTCAACGGACTCGGCAAGGCCCTTTTCTACAGCAGGGAAGAAGTTCTTCGGAACTGCTCCTCCAACGACCTTCTCTTCGAAGATGAAGGGCTTCTCCATATCTCCGCTGGGCTCGAATATGATCTTTACATCGCCGAACTGTCCATGTCCGCCGGTCTGCTTCTTATATCTTCCCTGTACGTCGGATCTGCCCTTAATGGTCTCACGGTAAGCAACCTTCGGGGTCGAAAGCTCTATCTGAACCTTATATTCGCTCTCAAGCTTTGCCTTTACAACATCTATCTGCTGGTCTCCTATACCGTAGAGGAGTGTCTGGCGGTTCAGTGAATCATTTACGTTTCTGAGTGTGAGATCCTCTGCGCACATCTTCGCAAGTGCCTGGGAGATCTTGTCCACATCCCCCTTATTAACAGGCCTGTAACGTACAGCCGTATAAGGTGTTGAGATAAGAGGCTTTCCGAACCTTATGGCTGTGGACTTTGTTCCCAGGGAATCTCCGGTCTTCGTAACGGCAAGCTTTGCAAAAGCACCGATATCACCGGCATGGAGCTCCGGTACCTCAATAGCCTTGTTTCCGCAAAGTGTATAGAGCTTACCTGTTTTCTCTTCAGTATCCTCATTTACGTTATAGAGGGCATCGCCGCTCTTTATTACTCCTGAGCATACCTTGAAGAGTGAATACTTTCCGATAAAGGGATCGATTATGGTCTTCCATACTATGGCTGTCTTCGGCTTCGAGAAATCATAGTCAGCTTCGAATACCTCGGAGCTTGCGGTATCGATACCCGCCATTTTCCTTCCCTCGGGGCTTGGCAGATACTTCACGCAGTCGTCGAGCAGAGTATATACGCCACGGATCAGTGTATTACTGCCCATGGTTATGGGAACTATGGTGCCGTCGCAAACGCTGGTATGAAGAGCTGCCCTGATCTCAGCTTCGGAGAAGGTGTCACCTCCAAAATACCTGTCCATAAACTCTTCGCTTGTCTCTGCAACTGCTTCCATAAGGGAATCCCTGTAGGCCTGGAGATTTTCCTTTGAGTACTCGGGAATATCGCACTCAACAGCCTTTCCCTTATCATCCCAGCGGAAAGCCTTTTCCGCAACAACATTTACGTATCCCACGAACTTTTCATCTTCCCTGATGGGGAAATGGAAAGGCGCTATCTTTTTTCCGTAGAGGTCTGTAAGCTCCTCAAGAACATTCTTGAATGAAGCGTTGTCAATATCCATATTTGAAACATAGATCATTCTGGGAATATTATACTTATCGCAAAGCTCCCAGGCTTTCTTTGTACCGGTCTCGACACCGGCCTTGCCGTTAACTACGATTATTGCGGAAGCCGCAGCCGTTGCAGCCTCTTCAACCTCGCCAACGAAGTCAAAAAATCCCGGAGTGTCCAAGATATTGAGCTTTGTATCTTCCCACTCAATTGGAATAAGCGAAGTACTGATCGAGAACTTTCTCTTCTGCTCCTCCTTGTCATAGTCGCTGATGGTGTTTCCATCGGCAATGGTTCCCAGTCTCGTTGTAAGCCCCGAAAGATTGGCCATTGCTTCCACAAGGCTGGTCTTTCCGGAGCCGCCGTGGCCCAGGAGGACAATATTACGGATCTTCTCTGTTGTGTAAACCTTCATACGGAAATTACCTCCAATAAAATATAGTCGTGCAAGCCGTCCGGTTAATTCTCCGGTATCTCACAGCAAGCACGACTATTTTACCAAATTTTCTTATAATAAACAATGGTTTTTGTGTAATTTGACAGGCTAAACGCTTTAATCTCTCCAGAAAAGTGTTGACTGCATATTCACATAGGCACGCACCTATTTAAGGAGCAGATCCATATCCCTGTAAAATTCCGGAAATGAGATACCAACACAGGAAGGATCCAGTATCTCCACCGGACGGACGTCCGAATTGATAAGCGCCGCAACGGAAAAACTCATAGCGATCCTGTGATCCTTTGCGGTTTCTATTGAGGCCCTGTGGAGAGCCTTTCCTCCGCATATCAAAAGGCCATCCTCCCTTTCCTCAGCATCGGCTCCCATAGCCTTAAGATTATTAACGGTAAGGCTTATCCTGTTTGACTCCTTTACCTTAAGCTCCGAAGCATCCCTTATCACGGTCTCTCCGTCAGCAGTGGCAGCCACCACCGAAATAAGCGGCAGCTCATCTATAAGAGTCGGGATGATATCTCCTCCGATCTCCACTCCTTTAAGGGATGACGAGTACCTTACAATGAGATCCGCTGACTTCTCTCCAGATTCATAACGCTCGTTTTCAATCTTGATATCCGCTCCCATATCCTTAAAAACACGAAGTATCCCGTCTCTTGTGGGATTGATACCCACATTTTTCAGTACGATCTCCGAGCCCGGAACTATGAGAGCAGCTCCTATAAAATATGCCGCGCTGGAAATATCCCCGGGGACATTTACCTCTAAGCCCCTAAGCTCCCTGCAGGGTCTGACCGAGGCTTTCGGCTCATCAGTGCTTCCCCCGGTAATGTCCGCTCCGAAGGCTGAAAGCATAAGCTCCGTATGGTTTCTGGAAAGAGCGGGTTCGATAACAACTGTCTCTTTCTCAGCATATAAGCCGGATAAAAGAATGGCCGACTTTACCTGGGCAGACGCCACCCTGGTCCTTATCTCTCCGCCGGACAGCTTTCCCTTTTCAATGATAAGCGGGAGAAGTCCGTTTCCTTTTTCCGATCTGATGGAAGCACCAAGGTTCTTTAAGGGGTCGATTATCCTTTTCATAGGCCTTCTTGAAAGAGAAGGATCTCCTGTAAGTACGGTCTTAAAATCCTGTCCTGCGAGGATCCCTGAGATAAGCCTTGCCGTAGTCCCGGAATTTCCGCAGTCAAGAGGCGTATCAGGCTTACTTAAGCCACGGATACCCTTCCCGGAAACCCGGATAAAATCACCTTTTTCATCCCTTTCTTCTTCGATCTCTATCCCCATAGTCCGGAAACAGTTCATTGTGGATATGCAGTCCGCACTCTTTAAGAAGCCCCTTATGACAGTGTCTCCCGAGGCTATAGAGCCGAACATCACGGCTCTGTGTGAAATTGATTTGTCTCCCGGAACGCTAAGCTCACCGTGAAGACCGTTTGAAGCATGGTTTATTTTCATGTCCTGCTGTAGATCTTATATCCTTTCTCCATAAGGTCCGCGATACCGAGGGCCATGGACTCCCTGTCATAAAATTCTATGCGGAGCGCCCCCTCCTCATATGTCCTGTTATGAACGATACCGATATTCTTTATCGAAAGACCATGCGATGAAAGGATAGTTGCAACTATGGCAATTGCACCGGGCTCATCCTCCACATCAATATGGATAACGTATGTTTTCTTTATAGGTCCAAGAGGAGCATCAGGCACGGAATCCCTGTAGTTCTTTGCCTCCTCAAAGATCCCGCGGAGCTCGTCTCCCTTACCCGACTCAATAAACTCCCGTGTCTTACTGAGCATTTCTATGTATTCATCCATAAGAGCAGTGATCTGCTCCGGGTTTTCCAGGCATATCTGCTCCCACATCACGGGATCGGATGAGGCGATTCGGGTAATATCCTTAAAGCCTCCGGCCGCTATGGCCTTCATATGCTGCTCCGGGGAATCCTCCTTTTCGATAAGCCGTACCAGAGTATAGGCTATCATATGGGGCACGTGGCTCACAGCCGCAGTGACACGGTCATGGAGCGCCGGTGAAAGCACCAGCGGGATTGCCCCAAGCCTCCGTACCAGGTCCTCGTAACGCCTTATATGCTCTTCCCCCGCATTATCCCCCGGGGTAAGGATATAATAGGCATTTTCGATCAGATGATCATTTGAATTCTTATATCCGCTCTTTTCCGATCCTGCCATTGGATGTCCGCCGATAAAGAGGGCATCTCCGGCATACCTTTCAACCGCAGCGTGAATAACACCCTTTACGGATCCCACATCGGTGAGAATGGTTTCAGGGCTTAGATAGGGCTTCAAAAGGGAAAGGTACTCCGTATTGGTTTCCACCGGAGCACACAAAAAAATAAAATCACAGTCCCTGAAGCTGTCATCAAGCTTCAGGGTACCGTGATCTATTATCCCTTCCTTAAGGGCAAGGTCCAGAGTTTCCTTGGATCTGTTCAAAGCCGTGATATAAGCGTCGGGAAAGACCCGCCGTATATTCTTCGCGATTGAACCGCCGATCAGCCCGAGAGCAATAAAGCCTGCCTTCAGACACTCACTCATTTCCTGTCTATGCCGCTCCTTTCCGTCAATTGTTATCCTGCCGCCTGATGTGAGCGGCGTAGACCCTTTGATGCCGCGCTCTTCAGCGGCATCAAAGCAAGTTTGAAAGTTTTCTTTCAAACTTCTTCTTCCCTTCTGGACTCAACATAGGCAACGCTTGCAACCACTGCGATCATTATACCCACTGCGATAAGCGTCATTACACAAAATGCCGATAAAGCAACAACCACTCCGATATTCATAAGTTTTCTCCTGTTCTATTAAATACCGCGTCTGTCCATAATCCCGTGCTGAACTTGACAGATGCTTAATCTCCCATACTGATGGCCTGCTCCATGATGCTCATAAGCTCATCACGCTCTTCCTCTTCGGTCCTCGGCACATTTCCTCCCTGATCGGAATAATCCTGATAGGTCTCATACACCTCTATCCTGCAGGCATCTGTCTCCGGCATTCCGATGAAAACGCCGCCGTAGATATTTCCACCCTCCTGGTGGCTTACCCTGACCACATTAATAAATGCGGGTATCACATCTCCGGTCCAGATCTTTATATTAGCCTTGTAGATAACGCCGTTCATCAGCTCCTGCTGGCAGATAAATCCCACACCGGCCTTTGAAATATCCAGAACCTCAACGGGGATGCCGAGACCGCTCTCATCATCTACCCGGGTCATAAAAAGCTTGACACTGAGTGTGTGTCTTTTATATTTTCTTCTGTTTAGATCGATATCTCCCATATTCTCCTCCGAAAAAACCTCTCCCTGTCATCCCTCCATCTGATAAAGAACCTTAAGCCTTCCGTCCTTCCTGGAATGACAAAACAAACACCTGATAATTATAAGATAAAATGAATAAATATACAATCTTTACATTATAAACATCGCATCCCCGAAGCTGAAAAAGCGGTAGCGCTTGTCTATAGCGTCCCTGTAAGCATTCAGTACATTCTCCCGTCCGGCAAGGGCGGAAACCAGCATAAGGAGCGTGCTTTCCGGAAGGTGGAAATTTGTGATAAGGCAGTCCGTAACCTTGAATCTGTAACCGGGATAGATAAAGATGTCGGTTTCCTCTCCATCAACGGTCCTCACAATCCCGCTGTCGTCCGCAGCTGATTCTATGGTCCTGCAGCTTGTGGTTCCAACAGAGATCACCCTTCCGCCTTCCCTCTTTGTATTATTGATGATCCCGGCGGTTTCCTGACTGACATAGTAGATCTCGCTATGCATACGGTGATCAAGTATATTTTCCTCTTTTACGGGTCTGAAGGTTCCCAGTCCCACATGGAGAGTAACATATGCTATTTTTACTCCCTTTGCAGCGATCTCCGAAAGAAGATCTTCCGTGAAATGCAGTCCAGCAGTGGGAGCGGCTGCAGATCCGTCATACCTTGCGTACACGGTATTATATCTGTCACGATCCTTAAGCTTATGGGTGATATAGGGAGGAAGCGGCATTTCTCCGAGCTTATCAAGTATTTCCTCGAAGATCCCCCGGTATTCAAAGCGTACAAGCCTGTTGCCCCCGTCAAGAACATCTGTTATTTCAGCTTTAAGGAGTCCGTCACCGAAGCTTATCCTTGCTCCGGTCCTTAGCTTCTTTCCCGGCCGGACTATGGTTTCGAAGCTGTCGCCGCTTTTCCGCTTTAATAAAAGTATCTCAACAGCGGCACCGGTATCCTCCTTTACTCCGAGAAGCCTCGCCGGTATCACTTTTGTATTGTTTAAGACAAGGCAGTCTCCCGGAAGGAGGTATTCGGTTATATCCTTAAAATACCGGTCCTCTCTTTTACCGCTCTCACGATCAAGTATCATCAGCCTGGATCCATCCCTGTTTTCCAGGGGATCCTGGGCAATAAGCTCCTCCGGGAGCTCGTAAAAATAGTCTTTTCTTAAAAGAGCACTCATGACCTAAGCTCTATTCCCATTCCGTTAAGACCGTTAAGTATCTTTTTCATTACGGAGTTGACTTCGTCATCGGACAGAGTCTTTTCAGGGTTTCTGAATACCAGAGTATATGCCATTGACTTATGTCCTTCCTCAATCTGGCTCCCCTCATAGATATCAAAGAGCTTAATGCTCTCCAGAAGCTTTCCGCCTCTTACGCGTATCATACCCTCGATGTCACCTGCGGTGATCTCTTTTTTTACAACCATTGAGATATCCCTGTTTACTGCCGGGAACTTTGCAATGCCCTTAAACTTCCTGTCAAAGGTTGCTCTCTTCACTATTTCCGGCATATCGATAACGGCAACATACACACGCTCGGATATCTCGTAATTATTCCTGACAGCGGGATGCAGCTCTCCGAGATAGCCGATCACGGCACCGTCATAAACTATATTTGCCTGACGTCCCGGATGCAGGAAGGGCTTTCCGCTCTTCGGATCATAAGCCGGGAGCAGATCTAATCCGCTTTTTTGCAGGAACTCCTCGACCACGCCCTTCATATCGTAGAAATCCCCTTCACCGTAAAAGCCCAGGGCAAACTGCATTCTTTCAGAGGGATAATCATTTAAGGGCAGGCTCTTCGGGATATAGATATTCCCGAGCTCGTAGAGCCTCACATCCTTATTTCTCCTGTTAAAATTAACGGAGAGACTTGTAAGTAGCCCGTTTAATATTACGGTTCTCATTATTGAGAAATCCTCTCCCAGGGGATTACTGATCTTTATTGCCTGTCTTTCAGGGGCATCTGCAGGAAGGAGAAGCTTGTCAAATACCTTCGGGCTCTCCATAGAATAGCTCATACACTGTGAAAAGCCGGCATACTCAGCCACATCCCTTGCAACCCCTTCTATCTGCAGCTTCAAAGGCATTCCGCCGCCCTCAGCTCCCAACTTCGGAAGTGTGACCGGGATCTTATCATAACCGTAGAACCTTGCGGCTTCCTCTGCAATATCCGCAAAGCCGATGAGATCCTGCCTGAAGGTGGGACAGATAAGCTCTTTATTATCCTTGTCATACTCTATTTCAAGGCGCTTAAAATACTTAAGCATATCATCCGAAGGAATATCGGTTCCCAAAAATTCATTTATCCTTTCGGGCTCAAATCTGACATGCTTCTTCTCCGGCAATGGCTCATGTATATCAACCATGCCCTTAAGAACCTTTCCGCATTTAAGCTCTTCAACAAGGGCACAGGCACGGTTTATCGCATCAAGGGCATTATTGGCATCAAGTCCTTTTTCAAAAATACCGGATGCATCGGTCCGAAGACCGATCCTCTTTGCGGATTTCCTGATATTCGGCCCGTTGAAGGTGGCGGCTTCAAACAATACCTCTTTAACATCACCTGTTATCATTGAGTTTTCTCCGCCCATGATGCCGCCGATACCGATCTCCTTCTCTCCGTCGCAGATCATCAGGACCTCACTGTCGAGGGTTCGCTCATTTCCGTCAAGGGTGGTAAATTTATCCCCGTCCTTGGCTCTTCTGACTATTATCTTATTTCCGGCAATGGTGGAGAGGTCAAAGGCATGCATTGGCTGACCGTACTCCATCATAACGTAATTCGTGATATCCACGAGGTTATTTATGGGTCTTATTCCCGCCGAACGGAGCCGCTTCTTCATCCAGTCCGGAGATTCCCCTATCGTAACATCTGTTACTACTCTGGCAATATACCTTGTGCAAAGATCCCTGTCGAGTATCTCTACGCTTACCCTGTCGGAAGCAGACTCTTTGGCATCCTCTCCCGTTACAGGAACCTCTGGCATATGAAAGGCCTTATCAAAGCTTGCCGCAGCCTCCCTCGCAATACCGAGTACACTGTAGCAGTCCACGCGGTTTGAAGTGATCTCATATTCAAACACGGTATCGTGAAGCCCCAGATATTCTATGGCATCAGTACCCGGAACGCTGTCCTTCGGCAGTATATAAAGTCCATTTTCCGGAGCGTCGGGAAAAACATCCCTGCTCTGTCCCAGCTCCTCTATGGAACACATCATTCCGAAGCTTTCCACTCCCCTGAGCTTTCCTGCCTTTATCTCTATGCCGTCCTCGGGCAGAGGGCCGCCGTCATGGCCTCCCGCAACCTTTCCTCCGTCAAGTACCACCACGACATGGTCTCCCTCTTTTACATTGGGAGCACCGGTCACTATCTGCACGGTCTTTTCTCCGACATTTACCTGGCATACAATGAGCTTGTCGGCATCCGGATGCCTCTCTATGGAAAGCACCTCTCCGACAACTATCTTTTCAAGGTTTTTGTCAAGTCTCCTGAAACCTTCCGTTTTTGTGCCGGTCAGAGTCATCCGGTCCATAAATTCCTGATCGCTGACCTGAAGCTCCGGTACATATGCTTTTATCCAATTAAGTGATGTATTCATTTATTCTCCTTCTGCTTCTGCCTTCTATATTTTCCTGCATTATACTTTGTCATCCCGGGCATCCGTATATCTTTCTAAGCATCCATTTGTCATTCTGAGGGCGTAGCCCGAAGAATCTTAGAATTGTGATAAAAATCTCACATCATTTTCATACATAAGGCGCATGTCATCTATCTCATACTTAAGAAGTGCGATACGTTCAAGCCCCACTCCGAAGGCGAAGCCCTTATATTTAAGGGGATCTATCTTACTCATTTCAAGCACATGGGGATGAACCATTCCGCAGCCCAATATCTCGATCCAGCCCTCACCCTTACAGAAACGGCAGCCCTTTCCACCGCACTTAAAGCAGGAAACATCCATTTCCGCCGAAGGCTCCGTAAAGGGGAAATGATGAGGTCTGAATTTAACCCTTGTGTCCGCCCCGAAAAGCTCCTTTGCAAACTGGGTAAGAGTTCCCTTAAGATCAGAAAATGTCACCTGTTCATCTATTAGAAGACCCTCAACCTGGTGAAAAACAGGGGAATGGGTTGCATCCACCTCGTCCGAACGGTAAACCCTCCCCGGGCTTATCATCCTTATTGGAAGACGCCCTTTTTCCATTTCATGCACCTGAGCACCGCTGGTCTGGGTTCTTAAAAGCATCTCGCCGTTAATATAAAAGGTATCCTGCTCATCCTTTGCCGGGTGATCCGCAGGGATATTCAAAGCTTCGAAATTATAATAATCCTTTTCAACCTCCGGACCTTCCACGACCTCATATCCGAGCCCGATAAAGATCCTCTCCATCTCTTCAAGGGCGATCTGGTTAGGATGTCTGTGGCCCATGGGACGCCTTTTAGCGGGAAGGGTCACGTCTATGGTCTCTGCTGCAAGAGCCTTTTCCATAGCAGCGCTTTCCAGCCTTTTCTTTGTCTCTTCGAGGGATCTCTCTATCTCCTCCCGAAGTTCATTTACCATCTGACCGACCTTCGGCCTGTCCTCGGCAGCCACATCCTTCATTCCCTTTAGAACGGCCGTGAGTTCTCCCTTTTTCCCGAGGAAATCAACCCTTGCAGCATTGAGCTTCTCAAGGTCGAGGCTTTCCCCTATCCTTTTTCTGGCCGCAGCTCTTATCTCATCAAGCTTCTCTTTTATCATCTTAAAATCTCTCCTGAAAAAAATGATGTTGGGGTAAAACCCGTAGGCTTCATCCCTGAAACTTAAACAGTATATACTGTATTTAAGCATAATTCAAGGCACATCCTGCCATATGTTATCCCTTATTCTTTACAACAATGCAGAAAAAAACGTATAAGCACATTCCGGTGAAAAAGGCCAGAAATGACGTAAGATACATAAGAGTATTGATCTTTTTTATATCCTCCGGAATGCTCTCACGCTCAAACTCCGCGCCGATAAAGGGCTTATCGGACAGTACCCCCTTATAATACGCGGGGCCTGCGAGCTTTAGCTTTAGTGCCCCGGAAGCCGCGGCTTCGGTCTGTCCGGCATTCGGGCTCTTTAATATGTTCCTGTCCCTGAGCCATACCTTAAATGCATTTCTTCCGCTGAAATCCTTATGAATAAAAGCCGCTGCTATCATAAAAAGAGCCGCAAGCCTTGACGGTATAAAGTTCAGGATATCATCAAGTCTCGCCGCTGCTTTTCCGAAATACTCATAGCGTTCATTCCTGTAGCCAAGCATTGAATCCATTGTATTTGCAGCCTTGTAAAATAATCCGCCGACAGGACCGAAAAGAAAGAGATAAAATAAGGGCGCGATAATTCCGTCAGAGCTGCTCTCCGCAACGCTCTCAACCGCAGCCCTTATTATGCCTGCCCTGTCGAGTCTTTCCGTATCACGCCCGACTATCATTGAAAGTGCTTCCCTTGCACCGGAAAGCTCATCCGCCCCGCCCCCTTCAAATCCGTCCGGATCCCGGAGTACCGGATTAAGCGCGATAAATACTTTCATAGCTGCGTCCTTCAGGGACTTTACCGCAAGACACTGCCAGCATATCAATGCACCGGTAATGATAAACAATATCCTGGAGAGCCTTAAGGACAGAAGCAGTAAAAGGTAAGCTCCTGCCGATACCGACAATAATACGAGAATTACAAGGATCAGACCTCTGAAGAAGAGCCGGGCAGATCCCGGTCCCCGGTAAAGCTTCTTTTCAAGAAATGAGATCTCTCCTCCGATAAGCCTTACAACATGAAAAATGCCGTCGGGATCTCCCAGTATCAGATCAAGAAGGAAGCCGGCGGCCAGCATATATACATAGTCTTTAAATATCAGCATCTATTTTATCTTCATCCCTATCCCGCAGAAAACACGGTAGATCTCATCTGCTTTCTCTGCAAGTAATGTAAGGCTCCTGTTATATTCTTCCCTCTCCCGGATAAGCCCCGGCTCTGCCGGAACCACACCGGAAGCGTTCTCCTCTGCAATAATAACGATATTTCCCTGATCACTGCCAAAGTCTGATCCGAAGCAGTATTTTCCGGTAAATCCCTGCATCCCCCACCCGGATTTCCGAAGCCCGTCAAAATCAATGATCTTCGAATCTCCGAAATGCTCTATGGCATAATCATGCTTTCCCTGATATTTCCCGCCGATAATCAATATCATATTTATTTATCCCCTTCCAGACGATCCCGCAGCCTGCAGCCACCTCAATGACCCTGTCTGCCATGGCAGCGATACCCCTGTGGAGTGAAGCGAGTCCTTTCAAATACATAGAAGATTCATCCTTATAATCAATGCCGTCTCTGAAAACATCATCACTGACAATGACCAGATTTCCAAAGCAGAAATTAAGCTTCTCAATATCCTTTAATACTCTCTCATATGCCGTGGGATCAAATGAAAAGCCGTCCGAAGCGCCGCAATCCCCGGGACATCCGAACATCTCGTTTGCAAGAAGGTCACTTAATGCTTCCAGCAGCACCGTACATTCTTTTCCCGGCGGGAAATCTCCCCTTTCCTCCATTAATCCCGGCAGTTCCCCTATATCGTAGGACCTTTCCAGCGTGATAAAGCCCTTTTCCTTCCTTCTTTCCCTGTGGCGCCTTATCCTTGATTCCGCTTCCTCTCCGGAATTAACCATGGTTGCAAGGTAAATTAGTCCATTTTTCCCCGGGATCATTCCGGAAGACTGCAGACAAAAGCTCCGGTAAAGTCCAACGGCTCGGTTTTCCGCAATCTCCGATTTTCCGCTGCCGCTTCCTCCTACGATAAGCTCAAGCATAAGCTGTCAACCGCTTCCTTGCGCTCCCCCATCTCCTCCGGCCGTACACCCCGACTGAGCTCATTCATCTCCTCCGGCCGTACATCTTGATGAAGCGCATATCTCATCCATTTCTTCCGGTGAATATCGAAGGAATTCATCCGGCCGTATGGTCCTGTCATCCACATAAAAGCCCTTGTGTCCCGGCCATACCTTTCCGAAAACTATCTCATCATAGGGAATATCCCATTTTTTAAGCCAGGAGCGAAGTACCGGCTCCGTATTTTTATGGATAAGTGTCAGATCCCCTTTGAAGCTGTTCATATTTCTGGAAGTATAGAGGATTATACGGGCGCCCTTTTCCTTATAAAAACGGATCTTTTGAACGATATCGGGAAAAGGCACTAGATCCTCGTATCTTTCTTCTTTTTTCTTTATAGGACAGATGGTTCCATCCACATCAAAAACAAATGAATAATCTTCGTACATTACAGCTTCCTGATCACCTCCGGATCACTGTGATCCATCCCTGCTCTTATAACAAGTGCCATTATTGAAAAGCCCGGCAACTATCCTGATCCACTCGAAAAATATCTTTTTTCTCAATTTTCCTTATCTTCCCTGTAGGAATAGGTTTCATCAAACACACTCTTGCCCTTACGGGCATTATTCATCATAAGGAGAAGATGTATCATGACCGGGACAAAAACCGTACATACAATGGAAGCCATTAAGAGCCTTCCGGTATCCGGATGGTTCATTATCGCAAGGATAAAAGTAAGTAGATATAAAAGCACCAGTATTACTATGCCTGCTATGGCAAGGATCCGCTTAAACATACCTTATCTCCACTGATAAAAAGATTACGCAATTCATTTTATCCCATTAAGCACTATCTGTATACTGCGTTTCCCACGAAATTCATTTATCTCCGGACTGTAAACGATCTTAAAACTTCTGTTCCCGCTCTTCTCTATGAATTCCTTGATCTCCGGCGCGTCCGATCCGAAGTAGATACATTCAAAAAAAACACTGCCATCGTTGATCCGCCCCTTAAGCACATTAGCGCTTTTTCCGAGGATAGAGAGATCCTTTATCTCCACATCCCTTGCCGCAAAGACGGGCTTCTCGTTTCCGGTTCCAAAGGGCTCCAGCATTTTAAGCTCTTCAATAAGGCTCATATTAACATAGGAGAGCGGCAGCTCCATATCGATCTTAAGCTTGATCACAAGATCCTCATCCCTTAGGGAGCTGTTCCTGTTAATTCTCTCTCTGAATTCTCCGAGCTTTTCTTTTGGCAGGGACAGTCCTGCGGCCAGGGCATGGCCTCCGAAACGGATAAAGACATCCTGTACGGCGCTCATTTCCTCAAACATATGGTATGCATCTATTGATCGCCCGGAGCCCTTGAGACAGGGAGTTTCATCAAAGGTTTCCCCGGGAGTTAATATAAATACAGGCTTTCCGGTACGTTCCCTGACCTTTCCCGCAACTATTCCGGCAATACTTTCATGGGCATCCTCAAGAAGGATCACGAGGACACTGTCCTTCCGGTACTCCGGAGTATCAGCAAGCCTTAAAGCCTCCATAACTCCTTTTTCGGTAAGGCTCTTCCTGCTGTCATTCATTTCCTTTAAGATCACGGCTCTGCTATGAGCCTCTTCCTCATTTTCGGACAGAAGAAGCTCCAGAGCATCATCTGCTTCTCCCAGTCTCCCCGCGGCATTAAGGCAGGGCCCCAGGATAAAGCCCACGTGGTAAGGTGTTAAAGTCTTTCCCTGCAGCTGATTTAAAGAAATAAGAGCCCTGAGTCCCGGATTTAGCGTACTTTCAAGCTTCTTTAAGCCCTCACGGACCAGTATCCTGTTTTCCTGTATTAAGGGCATAACATCCCCAATGGTGGCAAATGCCGCGATCTCAAGGAATTCCCCGTATTCCTCAGCTGCTATACCCATACTGTCAAAAAGGCAGCATATAAATTTATAGGCGACATACGCTCCGCAGATCTGTTTACAGGGATAGGAACAGCCCTCTCTTTTGGGATCCACTATTGCATCGGCGGGCGGCAGAAGCTCCCTTCTTTCACCCGAAACCAGATCAAAGGGCACCTCATGGTGATCCGTTATTACCATAGTCATGCCGTATTCCTTTGCAAGTGAGACTTCCTCCAGGGCGGCAATACCGTTATCGCAGGTAATAATGGTGTCGATCCCGGCTTCACGGGCTTCTTCTATGATATTCTTATTTAACCCGTAGCCGTCCCGTATCCTGTGAGGGATCCTGTGATCCACTTTTGCTCCTGCTTTTTTTAATCCCTTTAAGAGGATAAAGATTGCAGTCACACCGTCAATATCATAGTCGCCTACTATCCTTATACTTTTTCCCCCGCTTATTTTTTCCCTGATGATCTCAACAGCTCTGTCCATATCAGGGAGATTAAAGCCGCTGTATTTCTCGTCGGATAATCTGCCGGGCTCAGAGGAAAGGTACTCCAGAGCTTCCTCATCTCCGCTTACACCCCTGTTCTTCATAATCCTCGCAAGCACCGGGGAGACTCCGTATCTCTTTCCCAGCTCATTATAGTCTCCGGGCCGAGAAATTATGACCCACTTTTCATTTGGTTGCAATATATTCACTCCTGTACAAACTTTGTCATCCTGAGCGTAAGCGAAGGATCTTTTAATCTCTTAATGTGCGGGGCACTGACGCGCTTAGCGCGTCAAAACGTGCCCGAAAAACATCCACCGGATGTTTTTCCTTCCTGAGCGAAGCGAAGGATCTTTAATCTCTCAATGTGCGGGGCACTGACGCGCTTAGCGCGTCAAAACGTGCCCGAAAAACATCCACCGGATGTTTTTCCTTCCTGAGCGAAGCGAAGGATCTTTAATCCTCAAGCGCCGCCTTGATCATAATGGCACACTCAATCCTCTTTCTCTGCAGTTCACAGCCGAAAGCATAATTCCCGTTTATATCCCCAGTGGCATGATAGGAATTGGCACTGCACCCGCCTGAGCAGTAGAACTTCGCAAAGCATTCCCTGCATTCCTTTTTGCTGTAAACATTACACTTTGCGAACTCCTTACCGATCTCAGGATTTGTAATGCCGTCAAAAACATTCCCCATAAGGAATTTTTCTTCGCCCACAAACTGATGACAGGGATAAATATCTCCCGTGGGAGTGATGGCGAGATACTCTCCGCCGCTGCCGCAGCCTGAAAGCCTCTTTGCTATACAGGGACCTCCCTTAAGATCTATCATAAAATGGAAAAAGTTAATATATTTTCCGCTCTTTCTCCTCTTTATTATCTCATCAGCAAGGATATCGTACTGCTGAAGAAGCACCGGAAGGTCCTCTTCTCTTAAGGCATACTCCTCCTTAGGATCACAGACCACAGGTTCCACCGATATCTGTTCAAAGCCGAGATCATGAAGATGGAGCACATCCTGTGCAAAGTCAGTATTGAAATGAGTGTACGTTCCTCTTACATAATAATTGGTCTGTCCCCTGGATTCAGCAGCCTTCAGGAATTTAGGCAGAATGATATCGTAAGACCCCTTTCCGTTAACCGTGGGTCTCATGCGGTCATTAACCTCCTTCCTTCCGTCAATCGAAAGCACCAGATTTCCCATTTCCTTATTTGCAAAATCAAGGATCTCATCATCAAGGAGAACTCCGTTTGTTGTGAGGGTAAAGCGGAATTTCTTATTATGCTCCTTTTCCTTACTCCTCCCGTATTCAACCAGACGTTTTACCACTTCAAAATTCATGGTGGGCTCGCCACCGAAGAAATCAACCTCCAGATTTACCCTGTTACCCGAGTGCTCTATAAGGTAATCGAGTGCCTTCGCACCAACCTCAAAGCTCATAAGAGAGCGTTCCCCGTGATACTCTCCCTTACCCGCAAAGCAATAATTACAGCGGAGATTGCAATCATGGGCGATGTGAAGGCACATGGCCTTTACGATTCCTTTATCCAAGCGGTCTTCACTGAATTTTTCCACGTAGGGTTCGTAAATATCTTTTGTATAGAGTAAGCCCTTATCCCTGAGCTCATTGATCTCATTCACAGCCTCCATAAGGTCTGTGTCGGGATACTTCCCTCCCGTAAGACGGGATGCCTCATTTACTGACACGGATTCATTTTTTTCCATAAAGGGAATAAGATCATAAACCACATCATCAACGATATGCACTGCCCCGGATTCCACATCCAAAACAATATTAAACCCATGACTTTTATACTGATGAACCATATCTAACCGAATTCTGTTCCTTTCATTCTTTGCAATCCCGAGTAGCCTTCATTCTCCTTGTCATCCTGCGGAGCTTATCCCCCCTATGTCATCCTGAGGAGCGAAGAGACGAAGGATCTTCCCCCCTCCTTGTCATCCTGCGGAGCTTATCCCCCTATGTCATCCTGAGGAGCGAAGCGACGAAGGATCTTTCCCCCTCCTTGTCATCCTGAGGAGCGAAGCGACGAAGGATCTTTTTCCCCCCCGCAAGGATAAATAAAGGGAGAGCCAAGTAATGACCCTCCCTGAAGACGCAAAACCACAAAATATCCGTTTCCTGCGCATATCAGAGATATGCCGTCCGGATTCAGCGCTTCTTATTTTCGCAGGACTGATTGCCTACTGTACAGCTGGTCTTGCAGGCAGACTGGCAGGATGTCTGACACTCTCCGCAGCCTCCGTTTGCCATGCTCTTCTTATAGTCTCTGGTATTAAGAGTCTTTACGTGCTTCATATATCGCTAATCTCCTTTTCCATAAGTATCCTACACTGATCGCAGAACAACCTTTAGTATACCACGTCGGAAGCATCTTGCAAATAGACGTCAAAGACTTTTTTTACCTTTTGGAAATCAAAGCCCTTTCCGCAAAGATAGCGGTAGAGCTTGCTCTTTGCCTCCTCATTGATCAATTCAGGATCAGGGCAGCGTTTTTTCATAAGCTTAAGTATCAGCACCTCTTCCCGGTCACTTCCATCGTCTTCCCCATTTTCGGACAGCTCACTAAAAGCATCCCTGATGAACTCCGGTGCCACTCCCTTTCTTAATAACTCCGCTTCAATAAGCTTTCTGCTCTTACTCCGGGATTTCTCATAAACATACTGTGCAGCATACCTCCTGTCATCAAGGAACCTGCCCTTCTTTGCGGCTTCAACAGCTGCGTCTATCGCTTCTTCGGGATACATACCATCCTTTAGCTTATCCCTGAGTTCCTTCTCGGTCTTGTCGTTTCGGTCAAGAAGATGGAGGGTGCGGCTCTTTGCTCTCTTTATCAGAACATTATCGAGAATATCCCCATATTTTCCGTCCTCAAGCTCCTCACCCGCCTTAAGCTCATATTCCGCTATTTCCTTTGCGTACAGGGCAAAGGAAGGTTCGTCATTAAGACAGATAAGATATTTCCCTTTTTTCCATTCCCTTATTTCCGTAATGGTCATATCTCTTGATTATTACCCCACCTCTAAGCAAAGCGTAGGCGAGGGCACTTGAATGATTTCCGGCAGCCTCATTATTTCTCGGCCTTAGTCTTCTTTGCGGAAGCAGAAGCACTGTTTTCTTCTTCAGCCTTGTCGGCATCGGGCTGATCATTATTCTCTCCGTTCTTTATCAGTCCGTAATGAGCCCTGACCTGGCTTTCAACCCTGCTAAGAATATCCGGATGCTCTTCGAGATACACCTTTGTATTCTCCCTGCCCTGGCCGATCTTGTCACCGTTATAGGAATACCAGGCTCCGGCCTTATTTATCACATCGATCTTTTCGGCAAGATCCAAAATGTCCCCTACAGTGGAGATACCCTTTCCGAACATGATGTCGAATTCCGCTTCCTTAAAAGGCGGAGCGATCTTATTCTTTACCACCTTGATCCTGGTACGGTTTCCTATTACCTCGCCGCCCTGGCTGATCTTATCTATACGGCGCACATCCAGACGCACGGATGAATAGAATTTAAGAGCCCTTCCTCCTGTAGTGGTCTCGGGATTTCCGAACATTACACCAACCTTTTCACGAAGCTGGTTGATAAAGATCACTGTGCAGTTTGACTTGCTGATAACTGCGGTGAGCTTGCGGAGAGCCTGTGACATAAGCCTTGCCTGCAGTCCCACATGGGAATCTCCCATTTCACCGTCGATCTCAGCCTTCGGCACCAGAGCCGCAACAGAGTCAACAACAACGATATCCACTGCGCCGGAACGTACCATGGTCTCCGTGATCTCCAGAGCCTGCTCTCCCGAATCCGGCTGTGAAATGTATAGATTATC
This sequence comes from Lachnospiraceae bacterium AD3010, assembly GCA_000622025.1. GTDB lineage: Bacteria > Bacillota > Clostridia > Lachnospirales > Lachnospiraceae > NK4A144. Next base: position 155,517 of record JHWU01000007.1, read on the forward strand.
AATATCCACCCCTATATTCTTTGCATATACGGGGTCAAGGGCATGCTCAGCGTCAATAAATCCGGCTACACCGCCTCTTTTCTGAACCTCAGCTATCATATGCAGTGTCACCGTGGTCTTACCTGAGGACTCCGGCCCGTAGATCTCTATTATCCTGCCCTTGGGAATTCCTCCCAGGCCAAGGGCTATATCAAGTGAAAGCGACCCGGTTGGTATGGTCTCTATATTCATATTGGCGCTTTTGTCGCCAAGCTTCATAACTGCTCCCTTGCCAAACTGCTTCTCTATCTGGGAAATAGCTGCATCCAGGGCTTTCTGCTTATTATCATTGATCTCCATTCCAATACTTCCTTTCTTTGCATAACACCGGTGAGGAAAATGAATCATAGCTTTTTCTCCCGGTTTTCAAATCAATCGAACAATAGTTCGATACCAATAGTAGCAAAACCGTTTTTCTTTGTCAAGTGTGGAAAATATCAGGGAATCCTGCTGAAAGATGTGTGTATTATGCAATGATTTTCATCATATGTCAATATGCTTACTCCGTTGCTGAAAATTCTACAGGCTCGCCCTTGAAATACTCATCAAAAAGCCCGGAGAGATATGAGTCATCCTCAACCTTTTTCTTGTCGTGATAATATGTGGCATTGCCGTTTTCATCAAAGGTTTCCGATGCTTCTTCTACTGTTACAAGCTTTCCGTCCTTAACGGTCGTTTTCTCAACATCATGATGTCCTCCGGTGAACAGGCAGCCATCCTTAATCGTCAGCGGATAAGCCGTTCCGGAAGAAGATACTTTTCCAAGATATACGATCCCGCCTTTATCGTCATACATAAATATCGAGGAATCGATGGCTCCCTTAATGTTCTCACCGGCATTATATGTATCGGTTGATACAAGAAATACATCCGTATCACCGAGCTTTACATTGGCATAGCCCATGCCTTTCTTAAAGTCATCGATCATCCTGGTAAAGGTCGCATACTTTGAAAGATCGACCTTGGAATAGTCTATGGGCGCTATATCCGAAAGAGGCGTAAAATCAAGCTTTAAATATCGTTCCTCAAGCATCTTCAGCCTTTCATCATAGTCCTCTTCCGTCATTTTCTCCCAGGATGTATCGTCATCTTCATAATTCACAAACCAGAGATTCTCCTCATCAGTATAAGAGTCATTTTTGAGACTGAACTGATGCATAAGCTCTGCTTCGCCCGGAGTGATCTCATATACAAGAATGATCTCTTCTCCGGCTCCTCCGGACCTGACATTTGCTAATCCGCCATATTCAAGGGCATAGTATCTGTTTCTCGATGTTCCGCTTATCACAGATGCCGGGAGTCCGTCCACCATAGTGTAAACATCATATACAATACTGGGCTCGTCACCGTCACTGATGACACCCATGATAAGGTCATCAACACCGTCATTTGAAATATCCTTATATGCAAACCCGATCTTTTGAAGAGCCTTATCGCCCTCATTGGAAACAAGCGCGTAGAACTCGGGGCTCATCTTCTCTTCTTCATACCTTTTGGCGTCCCAGCCCTCATTTATGGCATCAAGATACCTTGAAACCGTATACTGATACAGGTCCTCACCCTTTATGCCTGCGCCGTACATGAAGGTCCCGTCACCGGCTGCCTTTGCATTCTCTATAAAGAGATCTGCAGAATTATAGAGCTTTTTGTAGTTCTCCGGCATTTCTTCCTGTTTTGTATAGTCCCACTGGACATCGGAAGGGTATCCTTTGCAGACATCATACCTTTCACCCCGGGCTGTTAGGAGTTCTCCCACCTTCGTGTACATTCCTCCCGGCATAATGTCTTTATCCTTATCTACGACAACAGAGAACGCATATCCTCCAAATCCGCTCTCATGGCTTTCTTTATCGTAAAATGAGATGGATTCACCGTCTTTTGCTGCAAGGAATTTGCCCTTGAACTCTTCCGGAACAGTGATCGTGAAAAGGTCTGTGGAAAGCTCCATATCCTCCACATAGTTCGTGTCATCTTCATATTCTTCAACTGCTTCTTCTGTCGCGCTGTCTTCGGTTGCTGCTTCGGTTTCTGTAGTTTCTTCAGTTTCATTAGTGCCGGTCTGCCCGGATACAGCTGCTTCCTGCTGCAGAGGCTCTTTTGCCGCCTGCCGTCCTCCGCATGCCGCGAGAGCGATCGTCATTCCAAGTATTAAAAGTGTTGCTTTTCTTCTCATTGTATCTTTCCCCTCGCGCTAAATCTTAATTTACATACTGTATGCTTCAGGCGTCAGAAGTCACATTTTGTTAAGATACGGTTTATATAGGATGCTCGAAAAAAAGGGTAGGAGTCAAAAAGAACCGTCCCCGTTGACTCCCACCCTCTGTTTCTAAGCCTTAAGAAAATCCAGAATACGATTTTTAAAATCAGGGGCCAGGTCGAAAACGGCATGGCCGAAACCGTCATACATATACATATCAAAGCCGGGGCGGTCTTTCATTACCCTGCCTATCTCCTGTGACGCAGCCGCACCCAGAACACCATCCTGCATATCCCCTACCACAAAGAGAGGACATTTTATACTATTAAGGCGGTCAATAATACTAAAGCCCTTCATTCCTTCACCCAGAATCCTGAATCTCCTTAATTCCTCCTTGCTCACTCCGGCTGCCATCTCTTTTAATAGCGGTTTAGCGGCCTCAAATACATCCTTCGGATACAAACCCTCGCCGAAGGCCATACACAGAGCTTCCGGATCACCCTTCTTCGACAGCTCCACCCAGCTTCCCACAATTTTATATACCTCATCGGTGATATTTGCAGCGGTGGAAGCAACTACTGCCTTCTCAACAAGCTCAGGGCAGGACGCGGCAATAGACATGGCGACCATTCCGCCGTATGAAGCCCCGCAAAGACTGATATTCTCTAACCCCAGGGCATTAATGGCCTCTATGCAGTCCCGAGCAGTATCCTCCACGGTAAAATGATCAGGCAGATCATTACGGCGTTCCAGGACATAAAATGTATAATCATCGGTCATTACCTGATAAGCATCGGCGATGGCATCAGCCGAGGTCAAAACATTTACGATACTTAACCCAGGTATCATCACCTGAGCCTTCTGCCCCTTCCCGAACCTGCAATAATCCATTGTAAAATTATCGGTTTTAACTGTAGACACAAAAGCCTTCAAAAAAACACCTCCTCCCGAAAATGAATCTCCCTGATTATATCAAAACATTTTTTATCATTCAATTGCTGACGAAAACCAGGTAATTCCGCCCCCCAAAAAAAGACTCCCCGCTTTCGTGATCGGTGTTAGCTCACTGGTTTATTCTAATACGGATTTCATGAACTCCTCTTCGGATATCTCTCCTTTGATAAGGGAAATGAGATCCGGCAGGGTTTCATTTATGTCAAAAAAAGCAAGCCGCACCGCATCCTCAAGGAGCGCCGCAAAGGATGCCCTGTCAAGCTCCGGCACCGCCGGCAGTGTATAGCGGTATATAAGGTCTCCGGCTGTCAGGCTGTCATCCTCACCCTCCCTCATTTCTATGCTGTAATGCCCGCCTGTAAGGATTGAATCCAGTACATTCATGGAAACGAAAACATTAAACAGCTTATTGAGTGACAGGCCGCCAAGATCCATGATCCTCCCCTGAAGGACGAAAAAGGAAATGCCGTCCATACCCTCACCCTGGGGCATGAAAGCCGCATCCAGGAAGATTTCCTCTCCTCCCGGCATCTGTCCAAGATAAAGAGAGAGGGCTGTTTTTTCTTCATTAAGCTCCGCCGCGATCTTTTTTTCATTAAGGCTGCCGCAAAGGGCTGAAAGAGCTTTCTTTTCATTAGTAACCGTATCTGCCATAGCATTTTACCTCTTATCATAGCGCCAGCTTGGCTGCAATCTGTGAAATATTGGGTTTCCCGGGATCTCCCGCCTTCTTCGGATAACGTACCTTCAGTCCAAGGCTCTTGACAAGGTCATAGCAGGCTTTTGAAAGCTCATTGGTATTCACTTCTTCTGCTTCTTCTTCCTCGGAAACGGGTATCAGCTGCTCTGTTTTTTCATCATAGTCATACAGCGTTTCCTTCTTTTTAGCCTTTTTATCCTTTTTTATTATAGGCTTTTCCTTATCACCGTTTTCATAAAACAGATTGTTATAGAGAAACGCAGCATAGTTCTTCATCATATGCTTATACAGGCTTTCATAGGAGGTGAACCCAAGCTCTGCCGCCATATGCTCCTTTAATATCTTTTTAGAGGAGGAAAGCTCATCCTTATCCATTTCATTAAGCTTTTCCCCGAAAATATCTCCCATGGTCTTGTCAAGCTGCAGGTAATCATCCGTTGCGGCTTTCTTTCTGTACTTATCAACCCCGTAATTGATGATCTTTGTGCCTACGGCAACGCCGACGGATACTGCCGCCCATGCAACCGCAATAATGGGAGCAGCCGGAAGCGCGAACAGGGCGCATAAGGACACCCCGAGGGAGCCAGCGTCCATAATGATATTTACTCCCTTATTAGTGTATTGCTGCGCCTCATAGCGGGTTTTAAGCTTCAGTATATTATCCGCATATGCCGCATCATCGCCTTTCAGTTCGCCGTTTTTCATAAGCTTTGAAAACTTATGGTCTGCCTTTGTGAGATGGTAAATATGCTTTACCTCCACTCCATATTCAACGGCATCAACCCCGAGCTTTACCGCAGCAACCGCAGCGCCTCCGGCAGAAACAGCTTTGGTGCCTATATTTGTCACGGTTTTAAGGCTTTCGCTTGCTACGCCTGCGTTCTTTAATTCTTTAGGAACCGCAAGAAGCATGTTGGCAATACCGGAAACCGGTGCCCAGGCAGTTGACAATGCGGTTGACCCCAACTTTGCTACGTCCGAGAGCATATCAGTTTTTCCCACGCCGGAATTCATGTGCCGGATAAGGTTAACTATGCCGGTGATTCCGGCTATGGCGCCCATGACGCTCTGCAGTGTTGCGAACCCTCCCGCTATGAGATTAAGGTCAGACAGCCCTACAACCGCGGCAAAGCTCGTGTCATCTTTTCCGGCTCCCCACATTGCAGGGATCTTATCGGCTTTTGAAAAAAGGGAAAGAGTCTGGTTAAAAATGAATTGACCGGTTTCCGGATCTTTTTTCTTGAATCCCTTCGCGTAGTTTGAAGCTGCTTTTTCAATTATAGTCCCGCTGTCCTCATCATTAATGAGCTCCGGTACATCCGGCGGAAGAGCCATCTGCCTGATGGAATACAGGCTCTCGCTCAGCTCGAAATCAGTTCTTTTCAGCTTATTAAGCCTGAAAGCAGCCTCTTTTGCGGTATCATCCGCCTTTTTCCTTTTCTCTTTCTTATGTACCCAGGCGCTGTCCCTTTCAGTAATGGCATAACGGCATTCCACAAGGGACTTCAGAAAATCCGTTAATGCTTCATTTCTCTTCGCCTCGAGCCTGAGAAGCTCTTTTTCTTTTAGGGCAATCTCCTTTAGATCATCATCCTTTATATCATCCTTGTCTTCCGCTTCCCTGAATGCCTCCGTCCTTTCATCCGCCACTTTGCTTTTCCTTGAAAAGCTGGCGAGGGAACGGACAGTTTCGGCGATATCATTGTCCTCAATGATCTCCATGGCGGCTTCCACCTTTTCCCAGGAAATGCCGGGACGGAAGCGTTTGCTTATGGATGAAAGTGCGCGGCGCTTTCCCTTGAAGTGTCCGGTCTGGATCTTATCCATGAAGATTTCCACATTGGGAATGTATCCCAGCTGGGAAATGGTTATATCTACCGCATCAGGGCTTTCCAGATGATCATTCTGGATAAGGAAATACATTATGAGCCTTTCCCTGGCGGGAAGGGAAAGGATCTTATCCAGGAAAGCCGGATTTCCGCCGGATTCATCATAATTGCTTATAAGGAAACGGTCCACATCATAGATCCCCCGGAGCTGCTCTGTACTTAAGTCATCATCCTTGAGCTGCTCCCTGGGTTTTTCCTCTTTCTTATCGATCCTGAAGGCTGTCTCCCTAATATTCTGCAGGACAATTTCGTCCTCCTCATCCCCGAATCTCTTCTGATAGGCGGTTTTGCTCTCCTCTTCGTTCCCTTTTAGTCCCATATAGACAAAGAACTCTTCTGTGTCCATTTCGCTATTATCGGATTCAAAGAAATCCATGAGGACAGTGAACCTATAAAGGAGCAGGTCTATCTCGTCTGTCCTGGCGTTATCCCCCAGCTCTGATATATACAGCTCCTTGTATTCTGCAATCACAGGGGAAAAGGGCTTCGCTATCCTGTAAAGTCGTTTAGCCTTGGCAAGAGCCGAAAGAAAGGGGTCATCTATAAGCTTTCCCTTGAGATCCCGGAAGGTCATAAGGAATTCCCTGCCCTTTTTAGCAGTCTCATCCCTCTGCTCCTTTACGGTATAGGTATTAAGGACCTCCTTCAAGGATTTATTGCTCCTTAAAATGGCATCCCGTGTTATGGAGTCGATCTTTAAGGAGCGGACCACACGGTCCCTCTCAATCCTCGCCCTGGGGGAAAGGACATGGTTTTCCATCATCGGCCGTATCTGTGCGGCATGCTCCTCCTCGTTTTCTGTACGGTTTTCCATCACCGCAGGTTTCATGATAAGGACTTCCATATCCATGAGGTCAGAATAAGCGTCTGTTTTCTCTTTCTTCTCTTTCTTCGCTTTTTCCAGCTCCTCTTCCTCCAGGCCGTTTTCCTGTATTTCAAGGTCATCCTCCAGCACAGCCTTCAGCATTACGGCTTCATCATGAGAGAAAAAAGAACGCTCCTCGTCCATCTCTTTATGCTCCAGGAACTTGGGGTAATTATCCACGTCAACAGGGGCTTCCCTTTGGGTAGCAGACTGCATCAGCGCCTGCTGGACCGTAAGGCTTCTTTTCTGAAAAACCGAATCATTTGCGTCACTCATAACTTGTACCTTGCCGCAGGCAAGTGTGCCCATCGGTGACGTGCCTGCGCGGCACCGATGAAAGTTTGAAAGTTTACTTTCAACTTTATCCTTTCATTGCAAGGGAATAAAATCAAGATTCCTGTGTGCCTCCCGCAGAGGCATAGTCCGGAGCGTCCTATCAGCTCCCCAGAAACAACATATATTCCTGTACAATCATCTCCCTTTCCGGAGGACTGAAAGCCTGGGACATGATATAAGACATTTTTTCGTCGCAAAGCTCAAGAAATACCAGGATATCATCCCCAATGATGTCTCCCGCATCTTTAACCACCTCCAGTAAAAGTATGGGGAAGAGCCCCATATTGTTTATTTCTTTCGTTAAATAAGGCGCCGGTATGTAGACATCTCTTTCACCGGCCTTTTTCGCTATTACCGCAGCAGCGATCTCCCCATTTTTCACAATAAACCTGGAAAAAACATCATTAATACCATTAAGGTCAAAGTAAAAACCGGTCTCCTTTTCTCTGGCACGGAACGCAGCAAGGGTCCTCTCCTCCAGTTCCGAAGCCTTCAGGGTCTTCAGGTTTTTGCTTTTATTCTTTTGAAAAAGCTCAGACAGAAAAGAATTCATCAGAGACGGATAACTGTATACCAGAAGCTTCCCATCGGAGGTAAGGGGAACGAATTGCCTCCTGACAAGGAATTCCATCATGTCCTTTGCTTCCCTGAATTTGGAATACACCTTGCAAAGGATATTTATCATCCCTTTTTTCTTCATATAATCCCTGCTGTATTTAAGGAGGGCTGAGGCAGCTCCAGTTTCCCGGTATTCCTCCATAGTGAAAATGTATTCCAGCCAGACATCCCTTGAAGCTCCGACAGGCCTTGAAAAAACGGCGTAGCTTAAAAGCTTCCCGTCCTCCACTGCCGCAAGGATACAGCTTTCCAGTCCTCTGTTTTCAAGACAATACCTGACATATGGCGGTGCCGTGGAAGCAAACAGCCGATTATCAGGAAGCACGTGATAAAAATTCATACGCTTCCTCCATAGACCTTTAACAGGACAGAGACATAGCTCCCGGCAACTGAAAGCGACAGCGCAGCCGCAGAGTCCGCCTCCTCCGTAATTTCTTTTTCACTGAAGCTTTCTCTTACAGGCACCCTTAAGCTGTAAAAGATCACATTTTCCACGGGATCGTATGAGAATCCTCCAAGGGGGATCCTGGAATTAATGTCGGCGATCTCTGCGGAGAGCGTAGGTAGCTTATCATCCTCTATTTCATCAAGGACACTGATCCTTGCATTAAAGATACAGGGCTTATCCCCTATAAAATAGAACTCCCCCACTGCTTCATTGGAAATGCTCCCGAATCCCTTTAACCATACGGCAAGCATATCCGTCCCAAGTCCGCTTTTCTCTTTTTCAATGAGATCCGCTTCCTCCATACCGTTATCAAGGAAAGACCGGAGCAGTTTTTCCAATACAGTTTTTGTGTCCATATCGTCCTCCGAAATAAATTACTGAACAGTTGTCGATATTTTACACCAGATTTACCGAAATATAAACCCAGAGACTTTCCTCAGATATTCAGGATCTGTCAGACGGTACTATAGCTTACGCGGTGGGGCGGTGACGGATTTGCAGTCGGGGTCATAACACGCAGATAGCAGAAAAAAACAGACTCTCTGCTTTAATTAACAGAGAGTCTGCCGGTGTCAACTGAACTTGTGATCAGAAGTCAACTTCCGTGTCGTAATAGCAGCACAGAAGCAGCTTTTCCATCTCCTCCTGAGAAGGCTGACGGGGATTTGAACCCGTGCAGGCGTCAAGGATAGCATTAGCGGCTATATCGTGAAGCCTCTCCTTGAATACCTCTTCCGGTACAAAGCCCTGCTCCGTAGGAAAGCTGTCTGCGCCGTAGTTCTTTATGCAGTGAGGGATATTAAGGTCATCATTCATTCCGCGGAGATACTTGATAAGAAGCTTTACCTTCTCATCATCATTACTTCCGCCGAGACCCATATAATCCGCTATAACGCCGTAGCGCTTCTTTGCGGTCTCATCCTTTGCATTAAAGGCGATGACCTTGGGAAGATACATAGCGTTTGCGGCACCGTGGATAATGTGTGCGCCGTGATCGTCAAAGGCTGCTCCGGTCTTATGAGCCATGGAGTGAACGATACCGAGCAGCGCGTTGGAGAAAGCCATTCCTGCAAGACACTGTGCGTCATGCATCACATCCCTTGCATTCATATCGTCATTGTAGCTCTTGACGAGATTTCCCTGGATCAGCTCAATTGCGTGTATAGCGAGTGAATCCGCATAAGCACTGTTTGCTGTTGATACATAAGCCTCTATCGCATGGGTTATGGCATCCATTCCCGTATGGGCAACAAGCTTCTTCGGCATGGTGTGTGCAAGCTCGGGATCAACAATAGCTATATCGGGAGTGATCTCGAAGTCAGCTATGGGATACTTGATACCCTTCTTGTAATCGGTGATTATGGAAAAAGCAGTAACCTCGGTGGCAGTTCCGGAGGTAGATGAGATAGCGCAGAAATGAGCCTTTTTCCTAAGCTCCGGGATACCGAAGATCTTGCACATATCTTCAAAGGTGCAGTCAGGATACTCATATTTGATCCACATGGCCTTTGCTGCATCAATGGGAGATCCTCCTCCGATGGCAACGATCCAGTCAGGTCCGAATTCCTGCATTGCTGCTGCGCCCTTCATAACCGTGTCAACAGACGGATCAGGCTCTATGCCTTCGAAAATGCTGACTTCCATTCCGGCTTCCTTAAGATAGCTTTCAGCCTTGTCAAGGAAACCGTTCCTTTTCATGGAGCCGCCGCCGACACAAATCATTGCCTTCTTTCCCTTAAGAGTCTTAAGGGTTTCCAGTGCGCCCTTGCCATGATAAATATCTCTGGGTAACGTAAAACGAGCCATTAATAATTCCTCCTTAATAATGGTATTGGTGACGCCGGAGCTCGAAACGCCCGGCTCACGTTAAGAATTTAACAAATCTTTGCCCATTATACACGAGGAAGCAAATATAATCAACTGAAAAATGGAAAAAATGTTAAATTAATAACAATTAAGGACTGCCCAGTCATTCTGCGCCTCATTTGCAATTCTGCACTCTTTCTGTCATTCTGAGGGCGCCCTTTGTCATTCTGAGGGCGCCCTTTGTCATTCTGAGGGCGCAGCCCGAAGAATCTTTTATTCAGTGCCTGGGATGTGCCTGATTGTAGACTTCCTTAAGATGGTTTTTTGTCATATTGGCATAGACCTGAGTCGTTGAAATATCGGAATGCCCCAGCATTTCCTGAACAGATTTCAGATCGGCGCCGTTTTCCACAAGATGTGCCGCGAAGCTGTGTCTTAAGGTATGAGGCGTGATATCCGCTTCAATGCCTGCCTTCTTCGCGTAATATTTTATAAGCTTCCAGAAGCCCTGTCTGGACATGGGAACTCCGGAGCAGTTCACAAAAAGCGCAGTCTCCTCCTTATTCTCCACCATAACCTCCCTGGAATGTGCAAGATACTTAAGAAGTGCCTGCTTTGCCTCATTTCCGAAGGGAATGATCCTCTCCCTGTCATCATCATGGCACTCCACATATCCCATGGCGAGATTGAGATCCGTTGTTCTTAAGGTTATTAGCTCAGTAACCCTCATTCCCGTAGCATAGAGAAGCTCAAGCATCGCCTTATCACGGAGATCCTTCGGTGTATCCCCGGAGGGCTGGTCAAGAAGCTTGATGACCTCAACAGTTGTAAGTATCTCCGGAGCTTTCTTAATGATCTTCGGAGCCTTAAGATTCTCAGCAGGATTCTTCTCCATCCTGCCTTCTTTTACAAAATAATGGAAAAAAGCCTTCATAGAAGCGACGTTTCTGGATACTGTCGCGGGCGTAAAGCCGTTTTTTTCAAGATAGAGGAGATAGGCCGTCATATCCTGCTCGGAAACCTTTAGTGCATCCTCCACTCCTCTTTCTGACAAAAAACGGACCATCTTTAACAGATCTCTCTTGTATGAGAGCTGCGTATTTTCAGAAGATTTCTTGATATTATGTAAATAATTTATGAACTCAGTAACCTGCTCTTCCATGTATCCCCGTAACCTCTCTCCCGGGTTTCCGACTTTCTGTCAAAAACCACTTCAGTCATTATATAGGGGATTTTCATCAATTGCAATCCTTGTATTTCCCTGTTTTAAGCCATTTATCACCCACTTTTCAAAAAAAATCACAACATGTCGTTCGAGTATACATAATACCGTCTAGATGTTGTGATTAAAAAAATTTTTATTATTTTTTTATTTTATGTTAAGTAATTATCTGCCCAAAAATAAGTGGAGCTGAACGGACTTGAACCGTCGACCTCCTGCATGCCATGCAGGCGTTCTCCCAACTGAACTACAGCCCCGTGAAACAATACAGGAATAATACTACAGAAATCAACTATTTGCAAGATATGCCCGATAACATAACAGGATAAGCGCATCGGCGTAGCCCTCTACACCTCCTTCCTCCTCTTGCATACGAAAATCATCCGGCGAATTAGTTTTGAAACGAACGTGTCAATACACCAGGGATCGCAGCGTTAGGCATACCAAATAGCAGGAAAGTGCTTTGGAGTATGCCGGAGATCGCAGTGTACAGCATACCAAATAGCTGGAAAGTGCTTTGGAGTATGCCGTAGATCGCAGTGTACGGCATACCAAATGGCTGGAAAGTGCTTTGGAGTATGCCGGAGATCGCAGTGTACGGCATACCAAATGGCTGGAAAGTGCTTTGGAGTATGCCGGAGATCGCAGCGTTAGGCATACCAAATAACTGGAATGTGCTTTGGAGTATGCCGGAGATCGCGGATGTCTAGGTAAAGCTTGTTCCTCGATCAAGCTTCAACAGCCTGTTCACGTCCCGGAGTTCCGACCGGGTTGATCGTTGTCTCCGTATTCTGTTTGCCATTTATCCCCATCTCCTTTCAAAGCATCAAAAGCACCTGCCGAAGCAGATGCCTTTGCAAGAATTGATGTAATAAAAAAACTAATAAAGCCAGTTCCCCTTGAGCTGTGGAATTATGGTATGAAGTACCTTTCCGGCGTCCAGTGTACTGTCAACAGAGTTGCCGTAAGATATGCCATCCTTCCTTCAGTCAATGACACGAACTATATACTCACCATCTCTAGGATCTCCATGTCGAAAATCAAACACCCCTCCTGCCACCTGATCCAGCTCTTCGTCTGACAGTTCCATGCCTGCCTCTTCTATGAGCCTCTTCTTCTCATCCATGTTATCTGTTTTTTCCACCTGTTTCTTTAATTCACCAGTCAGCTTCATAATTGTACCTCCTTGACGATGCCCATACATTATAATATACGCACCAGAAAAGAAAATGGCAATCAAAAGCACCTGCCGAAGCAGATGCCCTGGTGTAGATTCGCGGGGTTAATGATAAGGAGTGAAACGGTCAGGGTCTGCGGGTATAAGAATCGTATGCCATGATGCAGGCTATCGTTTTTGAATCCCTGATCTTATGGGAAAATATCATATCCTTAAGCTCAGAAAGCTCATATTCCCCAACCTCGATAAATTCATCCGGGTCGGTATGCTGTCCGTCTGTCTTTGTAAGCTTAGTTGCAAGGAAGACCCTGATCTCCTCATCGCAGTAAGCTATGGCAGTGTCTATTGTAATAAAAGGCACAATATGACTGCTTTTGTAGCCGGTCTCCTCCTCCAGCTCACGTTCGGCCGCTACGGCAAAATCCTCATCACCGTCCCGCTTTCCCGCAGGCACCTCCAGAGTAACCCTGTCGAAGCTGTGTCTGTACTGCTTGACCATCACGATCTTTCCCTCATCCGTGACCGGGATCACCGCAGCGGCTCCGTTATGGAGCATGGTATCGTATTCCACAATATGCCCGTCCGGCAGCTTCATTGTATCTATACAGTATGTGAGGACATTACTCTTCCTTAAGATATCCCTTTTCAGTCTTTCAAATTTCTTCAGCATTCCGGATAAACACCTCAATCGGTCAGGGAAAAACTCCCTGCTATCTCTTCCCCTTATTCTTGTCATAGATGGCCTTCAGGCCCTTCATCATAAGGGCATTGTCAAGGATTATCTTATGCCGGCATTTAGGTATGATAACCTTCGAAAGACCTCCCGTTGCGACAACCGTAGTGCTGTAGCCAAGCTCCTCCTCGAACCTGTCTATCATACCGTCCACCAGGGAAGCCTGACCGTTAATGATCCCGCTCTTCATACAATCCACGGTATTCGTGCAGATATAGGTTTTCGGCGCGGAAAGACTTACCCTCGGAAGCTGGGAGGTGTCCGAAACAAGTGCCTCCAGAGATGTCCTGACACCGGGAGCAATGATCCCCCCGATGTAGTTTTTGTCCTTATCGATAACCGTAATCGTGGTGGCTGTCCCCATATCCACAACTATGGATGGAGCTCCGTATTCCGTCATGGCTGCAACGGAATCCACCACGAGATCCGCACCCATGGTCCTCGGATCATCCATAATGATATTAAGTCCGGTCTTTAAACCGGACCCCACCACCATAGGATTCACGTTCTTCACAAGCTTTCTCACGGCCTGCTTCATAATATGCGTAAGAGGCGGAACCACCGAAGAAATAATGGAACCGTTTATCCCCTCCGGCTCTATGCCGTGGATCTCCATTACGGTCTTTAAGATAACCGCATACTCAAGCTCTGTTTTGTCCCTGTCCGTTGAAATACGTTCCGTAAAGTGGATCTTACGGTCATCAATGACACCCACTTCAATATTCGTATTTCCCATATCTATTGCGAGTAACATGCTTATCAGATATACCCCTTTGCCTTCAGAAGCTCCGCACAGAGCACTCCGCCCCCTGCGGCGCCGCGTATGGTATTGTGGGACAGACCCACGAATTTCCAGTCGTAAACACTGTCCTCACGGAGTCTTCCCACGGTGATGCCGAAACCTCTCTCGTAGTTCACGTCTAGCTGTACCTGAGGACGGTTGTCCTCCGTAAGATACTTTATAAACTGCTTTGGAGCGGAAGGGAGACCAAGCCTCTGCGGTTCTCCCGAGAAAGACTCCATAGCAGAGATAAGCTCCTCCTTTGAAGGATTCTTCTTAAATTTAACAAAAACAGAAGCCGTATGTCCGTACAGAACAGGAACCCTGATACACTGGGAAGTGATATTCAGTCCCTCATAATTAACGATCCTGTCACCTTCTATATGTCCGAATACCTTTAAGGGTTCCTTCTCGCTCTTTTCCTCCTCGCCTCCGATATAGGGAATGATATTCCCATCCATCTCAGGCCAGTCCTTAAAGGTCTTGCCGGCTCCGGATATTGCCTGATAGGTTGAGATCACTGCTTCTACGGGCTCAAATTCCCTCCAGGAATAGAAAACCGGCGTATAGGACTGAATTGAGCAGTTCGGCTTAACCGCAATAAAGCCCTTCTTTGTGCCAAGCCTCTTTCTCTGTGCCTCAATGATCTCTGCGTGCTCCGGATTTATCTCCGGAATGATCATAGGAACATCCTCAGTCCAGCGGTGAGCGGAATTATTGGAAACTACCGGGGTTTCCGTCTTTGCGTACCTCTCCTCGATATCCCTTATCTCTTCCTTTGTCATATCGACTGCGGAAAAGCAGAAGTCCACGTCCGATGCTACCTTCTCGACATCGCTCACATCCCGGATAACAATATTTTTAACCTCATCCGGCATAGGAACCTCAAGCTTCCACCTGGCTCCAACAGCCTCCTCATAGGTCTTTCCCGCACTTCTCGGGCTCGCCGCAATAACCTTCACCTCAAACCAGGGATGGTTATGAAGAAGGGCAATAAATCTCTGCCCTACCATTCCGGTTCCTCCAAGTATTCCAACCTGCAATTTTTCAGCCATTTTCTCCTCCCTTTTTCTTCTGCCTATAACAACATCTTTTCGCTGCAGCTCAGGATCTTTCAAACCTCTGCCCCGAGCGTCCCCTCATTTAAATACTTCTCATAAAACTCAATGTTCTTCTTCATCGACTCACTTCCAGGTGCTCCGAAGGTCACCCTGTTTTCAACACAGGTCTTTAGGGACACTGCATCATATATATCCTCATCAAAAAGCTCCGACCCCTCTTTCCACTCCCCAAGTGAAAGATCGTCAAGAGCGCGGTTTTCTGAAATACACTTTAATACCAGACCACCGATCACGGAGTGGGCATCCCGGAAGGGCATTCCCTTTTTAACAAGATAATCCGCGGCATCTGTCGCATTTGTGAAGCCCCGTTTTGCGCTTTTTTCCATATTATCCTTATTAAAGGACATCGAGGAGATCATCCCTGTGAATAGCTTAAGGCACCCGGAAACAGTATCTATGGCATCAAAGGCCATCTCCTTATCCTCCTGCATATCCTTGTCATAGGCAAGAGGCAGCCCCTTCATTGTGGTAAGAAGGGACATCAGCGCCCCGTAGACACGTCCCGTCTTTCCCCTGACAAGCTCTGCGATATCCGGGTTTTTTTTCTGTGGCATGATGCTTGAGCCTGTTGAAAAGCGGTCGTCTATCTCCACAAAGCCGTATTCGTTGGAATTCCAGATTATTATCTCCTCTGAAAATCTGGATAAATGCATCATTATAATTGATAGAGCAGAAAGAAACTCTATAAGATAATCCCTGTCAGAAACAGAATCCATGCTGTTTCTCGTGGGACCTCCGCTAAATCCGAGCTCCTTTGCACTAAATTCCCTGTCAAGAGGGTAAGTGGTTCCGGCAAGGGCTCCGCTCCCTAAGGGGCACTCATCGGCTCCCTCATAAATATCCTTAAGCCTTCTCCTGTCACGGATAAACATTTCGAAATATGCTCCCATATGGTGGGATAAGGATACCGGCTGTGCCTTCTGCAGATGTGTAAAGCCCGGCATAAAGGTATCCGTATTATCTCTAATGATATCAAGAAGGGCCCTTTCAAGCTGAAAGATCCTCTCATCGAGAGACACTATCTGCTTCCTTATATAGAGCTTCATATCAAGAGCAACCTGATCATTCCGGCTCCGTCCCGTATGCAGCCTCTTTCCGGCTTCTCCGATCCTGTCCGTTAAAACGGACTCAACAAAGCTGTGAACGTCCTCATATTCCGGGCTTATCAACAAGCCTCCGCTCTCCACATCATGCAAGATCCCTTTAAGACCCTCTATTATGGAAAGGGCATCCTCCTTCGGGATGATGCCGCATTTCATAAGCATTCTGCTGTGGGCTATGCTGCCCTCTATGTCCTCTTTTATCAGCCTCTTATCAAAGGAAAGAGACGCATTGAAGTTAAATGCGTCATAATCTGTCTCATTCTTAAATCTTCCGCCCCAGAGCTTTGCCACCTGAAATCTCCTTATTCTCTATTCAAAACGTCCCTTTATCGCAAGAACCGTTCCAAGGAAGAAAACCGCTCCTGTGATAACCTCGGAAAACATACCGGTTATGGCTCCCGCAATGATTATTAGTGCCACCACGATAAGGGTCACATAGGCCGGTGCATCCCCGAGAAGAACTCCCATAATAATGGTGATCACCGCGGTGATCAGAAGTACGACGAGAGAAA
Source organism: Lachnospiraceae bacterium AD3010 (assembly GCA_000622025.1). Taxonomy (GTDB): domain Bacteria; phylum Bacillota; class Clostridia; order Lachnospirales; family Lachnospiraceae; genus NK4A144. Next base: position 172,018 of record JHWU01000007.1, read on the forward strand.
GCTCCCGCATCTCCACATGCCTTACGGCAGAGAAAATAATGGTTGCCAGTATGATGACCAGAGCTACAAGGGAAACCGTCTCTGTGGAAACTATTCCCTCTCTCTGTATCTTCTGCTTTTTTCTCCTTCCCCTGCTTCCTCTCTGCTTTTCGTTTTCCCTGTTTTTATGCCTTAAAACATCGGCATTACCGCTGTAGTTCTTATAGGGTCCGTCCCTTCTTATGGTGGAATTTGCACTCCTTAAAAACTCCGGCATGGCATCTGTCATCATGCCGGCACTTGTATTATTTTCTTCTTTCACCGTACTACTGCTTTCTATATTGGTGCGTTCCGTATTGCTACTTTTTTTAATGATCCGTTCCGTATCGTCGCTTTCCGTATCAGAGTCTTTCGTATCACTGCTTTTTGTTTCTGCAGTGACCTCATTGCCGGATACGGCATTACTATGATCTTCTCCCGTCACGGCTTCTTCTGCAGGATCCTCTCCCGCTTCCGCTTCCACGCTGTCTAAATCTTCCCTGCCCTTGTAGTCCTTTTCGGCAGGCTGTCTTCTCTTTCGTCTTGCCATTATCCAATCGCTTCCTTTATACCCTTTGCAAGCTGGTCGGCGCAGGATGTAGCCTTCATCCCACAGGTATTTCCGTATAACAGATCTGCAATGCCTGCTGCGTCCTGACCCTCAACAAGCTTCGAGATAGCTTTCAGGTTGCCGTTACATCCCCTGTCAAAGCTTACATTATGTATCTTCTTTTCATCATCAATATCAAAATGTATCTCAACAGCACAGGTACCTTTTGTTTTGTAATCGAAATGCTTCATGATTTCTCCGTTGCGCCGGAAATACTTTTTCAACTTATCCCTTCCGCCGCCATTCCAATAGGTTTTTCAAGGGACACGGCAAACCGTGTCCCTTATGCATGTCAACGTATAGTATAAATTAGAAAGATGAACTTATCAACCGGAATTTTTATTTGTTCTGCTTCTCCTGCTCCTTAAGCTCCTTCTTTTCTTTTTTTGCAAGAGCTCTGGCAGCAGCTCTTTCCTTACGCTTTGCCCCTATCTTTGCAACCTTGACCTTTGCGGAATCAAGGAGCAGGTAGAAGGTGGGCAGAACCACAAGGGTCAGTACCGTGGATACCATCAGTCCGCCGACAATAACAACAGCCATACCCTGCATGGAATCTGCAGCACCTCCGATGCCCAGTGAAGTGGGGATCATCGCAAGTACCGTGGTAAGGGTGGTCATAAGGATGGGGCGGAGACGTCCCTTACCCGAATCCACCAGAGCTTCCACCGTGGTCATTCCGCCGTCCCGGTTCTGTATCGCCATATCCACGAGAATAATACCGTTATTAACAACGATACCGGCAAGCATCAAAAATCCCATCAGGGAAACCATGCTGATCTTTGACTGGGTAATAATCATATAAAGGATCGAACCCACTATGGCAAAAGGTATCTCGAGCATGATAAGGAGTGAGATCGATATCGAATTAAACATAAGTGCCATTACCACAAATACAAGGAATACGGCTATGGCTATGGCCTGTCCCAGTGCGCCGAATTCTTCCTGTTCTATTTCGGACTCCATTCCCATTCCGTGGATAACCTCGGGATCCAGCTCAAATTCCTCAGATACCCTGTTTGCTTCCTTGGAAACCGCATCCTTCTTGTCAGATGTGGTCCTTACTGTAACGGTAGCCTTGTACATACCGTCATATCTGTTAAAGGTGCTCGGAGCCGAAGCATAATCAACCCTTCCGATCTCAGTAAGAGGCACGCTGTTTCCGTTGGGATTCTTAAATGTCATGGCTTCAACATCGCTTATACTGTCATAATAACCCTTGGGATACTCAACCTTGACCGTATAGTTTTTCCCGTCAAGATCCACATCAATCGCATCGGTTCCGTTCATATTGGTGTATACAAGCTGGGCTACCTGTCTTGCGGAAAATCCCTTGGATTTAGCCAGGACGGGATCTATGACCACCTTTGCCTTGCTTCCCGTATCCACTACCGTGGAAGAGGTGGAGATAACCCCGTCTATCTTCTGCAGCTCATCTTCCAGTGAATTACAGTTTTCCTTAAGCTTATCAAGATTCGTGGACTGCAGGACTATGTCCGTCGTATCCGCACTTGTTGCTCCCTCGTATGAAGATCCCGCGGAACAGCTGATCTCGGAAAGCTCCGAGAAATCATGCAATTTTACATTCCAGTCATCAACGATCTCCTGTGTCTTTTTATCACATTCATCGGTTTTATAGGCATTTATGGTGGCTGATGCCGAGCTCTCGTCCACAGAGGTGATATACTTCTTTATATCCTCGGAGCCTTTTACAAATTCCTCCAGCTCCTCCACGGTCTTATTCATAGTTTCAAGATTCAGATTCGGTCTGAACTTGACATTTATGGTTGCAATTCCTTCATCCTGAGCTGAGTAGAGCTCTGTCTGGAGAAAAGGTGTCAGCGCAACCGTAAGGCCGATCATAGCAACTACAATAAGAAAAACCGTTTTCTTGAATTTAAGAGCCTTTCTGAGTACCTTTTCATATACCCTTATTACCTTGCTTAAGATCCGGTTGGTAATGATATCTTTTTTCTCGGTCGGCTTATAGAAAGCAAAGCACAGAGGTATCAGAAGGAGTGCCGCTATCATCGAGGCAGTTAAAGCAAAGATTATGGTAAAGCCCATGGGCTTAAACATCTGTCCCGAAAGTCCCTGCAGCAGAGCCATAGGCAGATAAACCACAACCGTCGTGATCGTGGAGGTGATAACAGAATTCACTACTACCAATGCTCCCGTCAGGGCAGCATCGGAAAAATCCAGTCCCTCATCCCTCTTTCTGAAACACATTTCCAGGACAACCACCGCATTATCCGTCATCATTCCGACGGAAATAATGAGCGAGCCTGCAGTAATGGTGTTTAAGTCGAAGTCCGCAAGCTTCATACAGCAGAGAGTCGCAAGAAGTGAAACAGGCATGGTGCTGGCAACGATCAAAGAGCCCTTCAGATCCCCGAAAAAGATAAAGAGCACCACCATTGCAAGAAATACGGCCTGTAATATAGTCTCAAAAACCCTCGTAAGGCTTTTTATAATGGTCTCTGATGAATCCTCTATCACATCGAACTTGAGAGTAGGATACATTATCTCCAGATCGCTGATCTTCTTATGGACATCCTTTGACAGCGTAACGGGAGAAGCAGACTGTTTTTTCTTAAGCTGCACACTGACGTTTTCCTGACCGTTATAACGGCTTAAGGATGTGGGGTCTTTGGTGGAAAAGTGTACCCTTGATACATCATATAAATGTATGGTCTGACCTGATGATGTGGTGATCGGAACCTGCTCCAGCTCGGCAAGATCCTCAAATTTTACCTCGGCGTTCATTGACATCTTCTGGTCTCCGAGAGTGGCCGATCCCGTATACATTGAGAAATTAACGGCTTTTATCGAATCAGCAATGGATGAAACATCCATCCCGTACTGGGCCGCATATTCCGGCACAAGCTCGATACTTACATATTTCTCTCTGCCGCCCTTGGTATCTACCTGTGCAAGAGTAGATATTTTCTGGAATTCCGGCTCTATCTTATCCTTTACGATCTCAAGGATGTCTTCATCCGGATTCTCTGAAGATATGGCAAGGATGATGTCAGGAGAATTCGAAAAGCTGGCTTCCAGAATTGTAGGATCCTGTATCCCATCCGGAAGATCATTCTTTATCCGGTCCAGCTTGGTACGCACGTCATTTTTTACATCCTGCAGTTCAACGCCATATTCCAGCTGCAGAACGACCTGGCTCATATTCTCCATGGAGTCGGCCTGGATATGCTTTATACCGGAAATTGACTGACAGGCATCGGAAATAGGATCCGAAATACGCTCATCTATCTGATCCGGAGAGGCGCCGGGATAGCTGGTGATAATGCCTAGAACAGGAAAATCCATATCGGGCATCAGCTTTAACTTCATACTGGAAAGAGATACGGCGGCAAAGACCACAAGTGAAATTATGGCTACTATTGCAGTAACGGGACGTTTGATTATCCCGGCAATCATAGATTTCATTTATTCGGCCTCCGCTTCAACTGTCGCAGAACCTGCTGTGATCTGGGCAGGATCAATAATCTTATTCTCAGCAGTCCCTTTATTTCCTGCACTGTTAGCCACAGTATACTTCTCATTTCCGGTAACCTTGATCTCTGCTCCATCCTTAAGCATGGATGACCAGGTAACTATTATATTGTCATCGGGAGAAAGGCCGCTTAAAACCTCTATTCCCTCATCATCCGAAAGTCCTGTTTCAATGTCACATCTTTTGGCGTGATTTCCGTCGGATAGAAGGACAAAGGCCTGATCGTCATCATAATATATACAATCGGCAGGTACGGTTATGGCATTTTTTGACCGTCTGGTAACAGTGCGGATACTGACAGTTGATCCGTTTAGGAGCTCTCCTCCTCCATCAGAAACAACAGCTTCTATCTTAAAAAGACCAGTACCCTGATCAACCGTGGATGCCACATCGGTTATCCTTGCACTGTAATCCTTTCCGTTTTTTGAAATAACCGCTGTATTTCCAATCTCAATATTATGAAGGGTTTCCTCAGCAACATAGAAAACCACCTTGTTCTGATTGTCGGTTTCTATGGTGTACGCTTCGGTTGCCGAAGAGGCCATATTATAAAGTGAGATGCCGATATTTGTGATTATTCCGCTGACAGGGGATGTTACGGTATAATTATCCAGATTTATCTCAGCATTCTCCACTCCTACCTTGGCCTGACGTACGTTGGCCTCGGAATTCACAAGGCTGGCATCAGCGCCCACGATGGAAGCATTCACTCCAAAGATCGTGGTAGCCTTAGTATAATTATTGTAGATTTCCCTGTTCTGCTCCGCCAAAGCCAGGTTCTCTTCTGCGGTATAATAGTTCATCTCAGCAGAGTCGGCGTTATTCTCATAGGTGACCTTATTCATCATCTCATAGCTGTCTATTGCATCTTCATATCCATTAATAGCACTCTTTGCGGCTTCATACGCTGAAGAAGCACTGGAATAAGCGTTGTTGAGCTCCACGGAACTGTCGTAACCCTTGTTCCAGAGCCAGTCATTTGCTTTATCTACTCCGTCCGATCTTTCTCTTTTCTTATACTCCTCAACAAGATCCTTAAGCTCATCTCTGCGTTTCTTTAACTTCTTCTTATCCTTCTTCGCATCATGAAGATCATCTTCCGTTTCTTCATTATGATACTCATAATAACTTGCGCTGGCAGCAGCGTTTTCAAAGGTATTGCCTGCCGAACGTTTTCCCGCATAGGCATTGTCTACGGCGAGATTCATCTGCGCTTCATTATAGGATATCTTCGCTATATTCTCATTTGCCTCGGCTTTTATTCTGGCATTATTTGCCTGCTGGGAAGTGTAACCCGCTTTTGCGCTGTCAAGAGTGGCCTTCGCATTGTCAAGCTGAAGTCTTGCTGTTTCATCATCCATCTTGAAAAGAAGATCACCTTCATTCACATGATCTCCCACTTCGAAATGCTTTTCCGTCACCTCTCCTGCGACCTTCGGAATTACCTTTACAACATCATCAGCTTCCACAGTACCGGAAAAATTGGATTCTATGGAAATAGTCCTTAAAAGCGGAGTTGATACTCTGACCTCTATGGAAGTATCAACCGCTTCGGCCGCTTTCTCCTCTTCTTTACCGAAGGGCAAAGCAGAACAGCCGGAAACAGAAAGAACCGTAAGAACCCCTGATAATACAACTGTAACAATACTGATCAATCTCTTTTTCATATATTAACCCCTGATAAATTATTACCTTAGTTCAAATTCAAAACGTAACGATCTGTCTCAATCTTGCAGAAAACAGACCAATTCTAATAATTACATATGTTTTTATATCTGTCAATATCTCTTTATGTCAACTTTTCGATATTTTACCATCTTTTGAAAAAAAGGAAAGGGGTTTTCTTGATATTATGCATCAAATGATGCACAATAATTATTGCATATCAAGTGAAATTATCAGAATATTGACGAAATGGATTAAAACTGTATTCAGTTCTCGCTGAAATCGCGGTCGATCGCCGCCTGAATGTCGAAACCGGGAAAGGCCTCCCGGACTCCTGATATGACCTCATCAAAGACCTTATGATGATCCGGAGCGTCAAAGCTTATCACAACGTCAAAGCGTATGCTCTTCTCCTTTTCATCATAGTAAAAGCCATGGATCTGCCGCACATACTGTTTTGAAAGAACGATACCGCTCACGGTCTCCCTCACCCTGACAGCCTCCGGATTCTTTGTGTTCAGTGAATAAACACCGATTGCCGTCAGATAGACCTCATGCTCTTTCATCACCTTGTCTGTGATATCCCTGATAAGCTTATCCAGCTCAAAGGCAGAAAGCGTATCCGGTATTTCTATATGAAGTGATCCGTTAAACATATCGGGTCCGTAATTATGAAGAACAAGGTCATAGGCTCCGGAAACCTGAGGAAAGCTCATAACCGTAGCCTTTATATCCCTTGCCATTTCGGGATCCACGCTCTCTCCGAGGACCTTAGACAGGGTCTCCTTAAGCATATCCACGCCTGCCTTTATTATGATAACCGCAATACCGGCGCCCAGATATGCCTCCACGGAAATATGCGTAAAAACATATAAAATAGCTGCCACAAGAGTAGAGGCGGAGATCACCGCATCCATAAGGGCATCATTCCCCGAGTTCTGCAGAGAGACCGAATTCACCCTTATCCCGACGCTTTTTACATACCTTCCGAGCACCACCTTTACAATAACAGCAACCAGGACCACTATGAAGGTGATCCGGCTGTAATCCGGTGTTACGGGTTCAATTATCTTCTTTACGGATTCGATAAGAGCCGTGATCCCGGCATAGATCACCAGCATTGAAATAAGAAGGGCGCTCAGGTACTCTGCCCTGCCATGCCCGAAGGGATGCTGCTTATCCGGCTCCTTACCCGCGAGATATGTTCCCACTATGGTTATTATGGAGCTGGCGGCATCGGATAGATTGTTCAGAGCATCCATCTCAATAGCAACAGACCTTGAAAGAAATCCCACAAAGGCCTTGAAGGCCGCAAGGAAGATATTTGCGGCTATACCGATGATACTGGTAAATATTATGGTTGTATTTCTGCTTTGAAGCTTGTTTACTTCGGTGTTTTCCATAATTTCCCGCTTAACCTGAGATCATGTGTCTGACACGGATGTAGTCGACAATACCCCGGATGTGGCTGACCTGCCTGAGGTGTAGTCAGATCTTCAGACATTAATGTGCGGTCAGATCACGCTCACTACCTTTGTTTTGTACCGAAATATTCGGACGCCCCTCCGGTTCAAAAAATGCGTTTTCACCTCGCGCCGCCACGTTTCGGCACAAAACTGCAGTCGTTCGCTATCGATCTGCCCTGCACATTAAGTCTGAAGATCTTTTATTACCGGTTAGAAAGATCCTTCGCTAACGCTCAGGATGACAAAACGTCTCGGAGTGAAATATCTATTCTCAGTTATTAATCAGCTTGTCCTCGTCCGACCAGCTGTAGAGCTTACGGATCTCCTCACCGTACTTCTCGGAAACATGCTCTGCGGCCTTGTCGCGGAGAGCCTTAAAGTGAACCTGTCCGCCTGCGTCAGACATATCAAGGAGGAAGTCCTTTGCAAAGGTTCCGTCCTGAATGTCAGCAAGGACCTTCTTCATTGCCTGCTTTGTCTCATCGGTAATGATCTTCGGTCCGGTGGTATAGTCACCATACTCTGCCGTATTTGAAATGGAATATCTCATGCCCTTGAAGCCTGACTGATAGATAAGGTCAACAATGAGCTTCATCTCGTGGATACACTCGAAATATGCGTTTCTCGGATCATATCCGGCCTCGATCAAGACCTCGAAGCCTGTCTGCATAAGCTTGCAGACACCTCCGCAAAGAACAGCCTGCTCACCGAAGAGGTCAGTCTCGGTCTCGGTCTTGAAGGTGGTCCAGAGAACGCCTGCTCTTGCGCCGCCGATACCCAGTGCATATGCAAGGCCTATATCCTTTGCCTTTCCGCTGTAATCCTGCTCAACAGCTATAAGACAGGGAACACCCTTGCCGGCCTGATACTCGGATCTTACGGTATGTCCGGGTCCCTTGGGAGCTATCATAACAACGTCCACATCAGCAGGAGGAACGATAAGCTTATATCTGATATTGAAGCCGTGTGCAAACATAAGTACGTTTCCGGCTTCAAGATTCGGCTCAATGGATTCCTTATACATCTTTGCCTGCTTCTCATCATTGATAAGGATCATAATGATGTCAGCCCTCTTTGCGGCTTCATCTGCGGTGTAAACCTTGAGTCCCTGCTCTTCTGCCTTTTTCCAGGATTTTGATCCCTCGTAAAGACCGATGATCACATTGCAGCCTGAATCCTTGAGGTTCAAGGCGTGGGCATGGCCCTGGCTTCCGTAGCCGATGATCGCAATGGTCTTTCCGTCAAGTACGGACAGGTTGCAGTCTGATTCGTAGTAGATTGGGTTTGTGTCATTAAGTGCCATTTCTTTTATCTCCTTTTCTTAAAAATTAATGTGTTTCCTTAGATGTCATTTTCCTCCAGCCATATCACTCCTTCTGTGCCGCGCTGCAGTCCGGCTATGCCGGTGCGGGCGATCTCCAGTATCCTGAAGTCGGAAAGAAGATCTATAAAGGCATTTATCTTTGACTGGTTTCCCGTGATCTCCGCGATAAGGGAATCCGGCGCAACATCTATAACCTTCGCCCTGAAGACATCGGCAAGGGCGATTATACCCTGTCTTGACTTTGCATCTGCCTCTATCTTTATCATACAGAGCTCCCGGTATACGGAATTGCCGGGCTCAAGCACCCGGATATCCCTTACATCGACAAGCTTCTCAAGCTGCTTTTCGATCTGCTCAAGGATCTCATCATCTCCGTCGGTCACTATGGTTATCCTTGTAAACCTCGGATCTGCAGTAACCCCTGCGGTTATGCTCTCAATATTGTATCCCCGTCTCGCAAAGAGCCCGGCAATACGGCTCAAAACTCCCGAGGTGTTGTCAACCAGCAGCTGAAATACTTTTTTCTGCATATTACTGTTCATATAAAATACAACGCTTTCCTGAAACCAATATCGCTATCGCTCTATAAGATGTCGCTTTGCCATCACTTCCCCGTCCCGGTTGAATATCATCCCAAGCGCCTGTCCCAATGTCATCCCGAGCGCCTGTCCCAATGTCATCCCGAGCGCAGCGAGGGATCTTACATTCCCAAAAGTATACCACCAGTTCCCGCTCTTTGCCACACTTTTAATGATACAAATGCCAAAAGTACTGAATCACTGTTTTGATACAACGAATTGCTCCGTTGCTTTCAGCAACTCTCGCAATAACGGGGCATTGCCGCGCATGGCGCGTCAAAACATGCCCGAAAAACGTCCACTGGACGTTTTTCCTACAAAACTCGCAATCCGCTAATTTATACTCAGTAACGTAAATAACTGCCAGTATCAAAACGGTATAACGAGCAAACGCAGTTAATTGCGTTTGCGAGTATACAACGTAAATTGCTACTTGCGACGGGGCACTGATGCGCTCAGCGCATCAAAGCGTGCCCGAAAAATGTCCACTGGACATTTTTCCGTGTTGTTTGACGCCCAAAGTCAAATGGCTTTTTGAACAAGTTCAAACGCCATTTAGACTTTTGGCGTTTGTATCATCATTTTAATAAAACAGCGTAAAACCGTATCTTCCGTCAGGCTTCATATTGGCTCTGTACATCATGCAGCTAACGATATCCACTGCATATGCTGTGCCCGTTTCAGTAAGTACCCCGTTTTCATCCTCCAGGAACTCATCTATTATATAGTAGATCCTGCTGCCTTCCTTGGCGGCGCGGGTGCAGAGATACTTATAATGTCCCTTTACTCCGGCCTTATTCCCGTAGATATCTATAAGATTCCCTGTGGCCACAAGAGAGGCTGCCACATAATTCGTGGCATCGGCGGAAGAACAAACTCCCTTTACATTGAGGTTATATTCCTTCTCTATAATATTTCCCGATACGCCTTTTGCGGAAACCGCCCTGACCTTAAGGGTCTTCTGTCCGAGAGGCATCGGGATAATATGCTCATAAAGCGAAGATTCCTCAGTGGGATCACTGCCATCAAGGGTATAGTAGACACTTGAAGCATCATTCTCCGGCATCTTAATACTTATGTACTTCGGCTGGGAGAAATTGCCGGAATCGGGGTCAACCTCAGGATCCGGCGGAAGAACGAATTTCACGGAGTATTTCATGCTGACCTCGGGGCTCTTCATATCATAGCCGTTAATGCAGACCGCCGTAACCACCGTGTCTCCTTCTCCTATATGAAGAGGCTCCATATAGAGCTCAGATGATGAGTCCGGACTGCTGCCGTCAAGGGTATAGTAGATATCCCCGTCAAATTCGGAAGACAGAGAAAGGTCAAATTCCTCATCATAGCTTCCCGCAGCAACGTCAAAATCCGGGGGAACTGTCATATACCCCTTGAACCTTGAATAAACGCTGTCATCCACCGCTCCCGCGATAAGCTTATTGATATCGTCATATTTTCCCTGGTCCTTATAGATATTGATAAGCTGCTCATAAGCCAGATAGTTCTCGGGATCAAGGACTATGATACCCCGGAGCACCGACTCGGCGTCATCGCTTCTCCCGCTTTTATTTAAGGAGTCCGCAAGAGATATCTGATCATTTATCTCTATAAGGGTATCGTCCTCCTTTGCCCTTATAAGAGCCTTCTCAAAGCCCTCCACCGCATTTTCGTAATCGCCCTCTTCATATGCCTTTCTCGCATCCTCCAGGATATGTGAAAGACTGTTGCTTCCGGAACGCAGCACGAAAACAGCCACCAATACCAGTATGACAAGGAGGATCGCAAAGGAGGTTATGGCTGCGGCCCGGTGAAACATGCTGACCTCTCCCCTTATGGCGGGAAGGCGCACGGTATCATCGCTTAAACGTCTGTTGCCTTCAGAATCAATAAGCTTATCCAGGGCTTCCTTTACCTCGTCCGAGGATACCACTATGCCCTCATCTATATTCACATCAAAATCGGGAACCATCTGGACTGCTCTGCCGCATTCCGGACAGAACATCATCCCTGACGGTATCTCGTTTCCGCATTTATCGCACTTCATTTAAAAAATGATAACCCTCTGATCAGAACTCAACTGTTTTGCATATCAAACGCAGAGAGCGTATTCTTCATAAGCATGGCTATGGTCATCGGCCCCACGCCTCCCGGAACCGGTGTTATAAGGGATGCCTTTTCAAAAACCGAATCAAAATCCACATCCCCGCAGAGCTTTCTTCCACCGTTCTTCTCCGGATCAAGGCGGTGGATACCGACATCTATGATCACTGCGCCCTTCTTAACATAGCTTTCATCTATCATCCGGGGCTTACCCACTGCAGCGACCAGAATGTCAGCTTTTCCCGTGATCTCCTTAATATCTCTTGTCCTGGTATGAGTAACCGTCACCGTACCGTTTTCCCGGAGTAAAAGCATTGCCATCGGCTTACCCACGATATTACTCCTCCCCATAACCACGCAGTTTTTACCGCTTATCTCCACATCATAGCTATGGAGAAGCTCTATTATCCCTGCGGGTGTACAGGACACGAAGCCGGTCTTTCCTATGGAAAGTGCGCCAACGGACTGTGTTGAGAAGCCGTCCACATCCTTAAGGGGGCTTATGGCTTCTATAACCTTATCCGGATCGATATGCTCAGGGACCGGAAGCTGTACCAGTATACCGTTTATCTCCTTATCCTTATTCAGCCTGTCAATAAGGGAAAGAAGCTCCTCTTCCGTGGTTTCAAAGGGAAGCTCATAGCTCTTTGACTCTATGCCGCAGAACTCGCAGGCCTTCTTTTTATTATTGACATATACCGTTGATGCGGGATCATCTCCCACAAGGATAACTGCCAGTGTCGGCCTTATGCCCCGTTCCACGATCTCATGTTTTATTTCTTCCTTTACTCTGCCGGCAACTGCCTTGCCGTCTATTATCTTATCCTTAACTTCCATCGGATCCAAACTCCTGCCAAAAAAAGATTCTTCGCCTTGCCAAGAATGACATTTGCCGCTCAGAACAGCCCAACTATATTGCCGTCATCATCCACATCAATGTCAAACGCAGCCGGTCTCTTCGAAAGACCCGGCATTGTCATGATCTCACCCGTAAGTGCCACAACGAATCCTGCCCCTGCGGATACATATACATCCCGGACATTAAGTGTAAAGCCGTCGGGACGCCCGAGAAGAGACGGATCATCCGACAGGGAATACTGGGTCTTTGCCATACAAACCGGAGTTTTATCAAAGCCAAGGTGTGTCAGCTCCTCAATACTCTTCTCTGCCGCCTTTGAATAGGAGACTGCTCCCGCTCCGTATATTTCCCTCGCAACAGTCTCTATCTTTTCACATATCGGCAGCTTTTCGTCATACAGAGGTTTGAAATCGGACTCTCCGGAGTCTGCAGCCCTTATCACCTTTTCCGCAAGATCGGTGCCGCCTTCTCCGCCTTTAGCCCAAACCTCGGCATAGGAATACTCGCAGCCCTTTGAACGGACAAAATCCTCCACATACTTTATCTCGGCCTCGGTATCGCTTACAAAGGAATTGAGAGCCACCACCACCGGAACCCTGTATTTCTTCAGGTTCTCAATATGCTTTCCGAGATTCACGATCCCTCTCTTTAAGGCGTCGATATTCTCCTTTGACAGCTCATCCTTCGGAATTCCTCCGTTATACTTAAGTGCGCGGACAGTGGCCACCAGGACTACAGCGTCCGGCTTAAGCCCCGCCATACGGCATTTGATATCAAAAAACTTCTCCGCTCCGAGATCCGCACCGAAGCCTGCCTCGGTAATGCAGTAATCAGCGATCTTCAGGGCTGTTTCAGTTGCACGGATGGAATTACAGCCGTGAGCGATATTGGCAAATGGCCCGCCATGTACTATGGCCGGTGTATGCTCCAGTGTCTGTATAAGGTTCGGCTTCAGCGCATCCTTTAATAAAGCTGCCATGGACCCCACCGCCTTAATATCGGCGGCTGTCACGGGCTTTCCGTCAAGATCGTATGCAACTATCATACGTGAAAGCCGTTTCTTCAGATCCTTAATATCCTTTGAGAGACAGAAGACTGCCATAACCTCACTCGCAACGGTAATGGTAAAATGATCCTCCCTTGTGAAGCCGTCAGCCTTCGCACCAAGCCCCACGATAACATTCCGAAGCACCCTGTCGTTTAAGTCAAGACAGCGCTTCAATGCTATCCTCCGTGTATCTATCCTAAGCTCATTACCCTGTTGAATGTGGTTATCGAGAAGGGCACAGCAAAGGTTATTAGCGGTAGTTATGGCATGGAAATCCCCGGTGAAATGGAGATTCAGCTCATCCATGGGAAGGACCTGGGCCATACCGCCTCCGGCTGCTCCTCCCTTTATCCCGAAGCAGGGACCTAAGGAGGGTTCACGAAGAGCGATCACGGATTTTTTATTTAACCTTCCGAAAGCCTCACCGAGACCCACGGTAATGGTGGTCTTTCCTTCCCCGGCAGGGGTAGGGTTTATGGCTGTAACAAGGATAAGCTTTCCCTTTTTATTGTTCTCAACCTTTTTTATGAAGGACTCGGAAAGCTTCGCCTTGTACTTTCCGTAAGGCTCCAGCTCATCCTCCGCTATGCCGAGCTTTGCTGCAACCTCGCCTATGGGGCTTAAAACTGCTTCCTTTGCAATCTCTATATCAGTCTTCATCCTCTGCCTCGCTTTCCTTTGAATCATCTGACAAAAATGCTTCAAATTCTTCCTTTGTCATAAGCACCTGTCTCGGCTTGGTCCCGTCCTCGCCGCTGACCACTCCTGCCTCCGCAAGCTGGTCCATGATACGTGCCGCCCTGTTGAAACCTATCCTGAACATCCTCTGCAGAACGCCTATGGTGGCCTTTTTCTTTTCGGTCACAAATCTTCCCGCATCCGCGAAATAGGAATCCCTTCCGTCATCATTGTCCAGAGGGTTTACAGCCTCATCCCCGCTGTCCGTTCCTGACTCCGTATTAGCCGCAACGGCCTCTATCTCCGCTGAAATATCCTTTCCCTCATCCTTATGTGAGGCCTCCGCCCTTATAAAATCAGTGACAGCCTGAACCTCCTCATCGGATACAAAGGCTCCCTGCAGTCTTTCCGGCTTCGGATATTTCTGTGGGTAAAAAAGCATATCCCCGTTTCCAAGCAGCTTTTCCGCACCTGCCGAATCGAGAATGGTCCTGGAATCCACATTGGAAGAAACCGCAAAAGCTACACGGCTCGGCATATTAGCCTTTATCAGACCCGTAATGACGTCAACGGAAGGTCTCTGCGTGGCAATAATCAGGTGTATTCCCGCAGCTCTGGCAAGCTGCGCCAGACGGCATATTGATGCCTCCACATCCTTTTTCTGAACCATCATCAGATCCGCAAGCTCATCAACTATTATAACAATCTGCGGCAGGATCTCATAGGGGCTTCCGTCAATAAGTGTTTCACCGGCTTTATTGAGCTCCGGCACCTTCTCGTTATATCCCTCCATATTACGGACATGCGCCCTTGCAAAGAGCTGGTATCTCTTCATCATTTCCTGCACGCCCCAGTTCAGGGCTCCGGCAGCCTTAACGGGGTCAGTGACCACCGGGGTCAATAGATGGGGAATACCGTTATATATGGACAGCTCCACCACCTTGGGATCAATCATTATAAGCTTCACCTCATCGGGCTTTGCCCTGTATAAAAGGCTCATTATTATGGTATTTATACATACCGACTTTCCGGAACCCGTTGCTCCGGCTATAAGGAGATGGGGCATCTTGTCAATATCGTAAACTACTGCTTCACCTCCGATATCCTTTCCGATGGCAATGGTGATCTTCGATCTGGCATTCTTAAAGGCTTCACTTTCAATAAGCTCACGGAGCATTACCGGGGAATTACTCTTATTCGGGATCTCTATCCCGACTGCCGCCTTTCCGGGTATGGGGGCCTCTATCCTTATATCCCGTGCCGCCAGGTTCATCTGTATGTCATTTGAAAGATTCAAAATGGTATTTACCTTGACGCCCTGCTCCGGCTGCATCTCGAAGCGGGTCACAGTAGGTCCCTGTATGAAGTTCAGCATCCTTACCTTCACGCCGAAGCTTGAAAGTATATTCTGAAGCTTTGCCGCGGTTTCACGTAAGTTTCCCTCGGACTCCCTTGTCCCCGCCTTTCCCTTTTTCAGAAGATCGACAGGGGGAAGCTCATACGGCTTATCCGGCTCCTCCTCAGCTGTTTCCTCCGGCTCGGGAGGCTCCTCCTCCACGGCTGTTTCCTCAAAATCGGGAAGTTCCTCCTCATCCCTGATCTCCGCTATGTCCGGAAGTTCCTCCTCATCAAAGAGCTCTTCAATATCCGGAAGCTCCTCTGCGGACATTTCCTTAATATACGGAAGCTCCTCCTCTTCCCTTATCTCCTCAGTATCCGGAAGCTCCTCCTCAGACATTTCCTTAATATCCGGTAGCTCTTCTTCAAGCCTTTCCTCCCTCATTACACGGAAATCGTCCTCTCCCGCCATATCATCATCAAAGGTGATCTCATGCATATCACTGCTCTCAGCCTCATGTGAAAGCATAAGCTCCTCATAAAACCTGTCCCTCTGCCGGAAAACAGGCTCCGGCTCAGGTATTCTTACAGGCTCCGGACCCGATACTCTGACAGTCTCCGGCTCAGGCATTCCTTCTGGCACTGACGCACTTACAGGCTCAGGCTCAGGTGTTATAACAGGCTCCGGCTCGGCTTTTTTGTCATAGTCCCTGGGCTTTATCATATGGGCGGGGTCCATTGCAAAGGGTGAATACCCCTGAGAGACACTCTCCGTAGCAGAGGCCTTCTCTAAAGCCTCCTTCTCATGCTCATAGGAATAAATATCATTCTGAAGATAGGAATTCTCTTCCGACCCGGCTTTATTTTCGTCACCCACCGTAAAGAAAACAAAGCCCCGTTCCTTCTTATTCTTTGAGTTTTCTCTAAACTTCTTTCTTTTTTCCTCTCTTTCCTCGGCTCTTTTCCTTGAACGCTCCTCCCTCTCCTCGGCCCTTATCCTCTCCCTTTCTTCACGGATGGCTTCCCTGTCCTTTTCCCTTTCACTGTGGCTTTCCTTTGCTCTGTCAACGATCTCGCTTCCCGGGTAGGACAGCATCTTAATTAGGGAATTTCCCGTAATGGCTATAAGGCAGATAAGGAGTACTATAACCATTATTATCACTGTGGCCGGACGGCCGATATTTTTCTGCAGTGCCTCAAAGAGTCCGCCGGAAAGCATGCCGCCCCCGGAACGGTTGGACATAGAGTAGTCATAGGTCCCGCTGTAGCCCCCGAGATTATAGTCATCTGTCACGAAGAGCTGCAGGAACATTCCTATATCAAAGAAAAGAACACAGGCACTGATAAGCTTTATCACTGCCTTAAGGTTTTCCTTATTAACGAGATAAAAACAGACAAAGGCAAAGAGACAGAAGGGAAAGAGATACTCCATCCCTCCGAAAAGACCGAAAAACAGTGAATTGAATATATCACCGAATCTGAGTGTCAGACCGAAATTACCAAGGATAAGTATGATACAGAATGCCAGCAAAAATAAAATCCCTATTTCAGTAAACAGAGCTTCAGGGATCTCATTTTCTTCCGCAGGTCTTTTTGCTCCTTTTCTCCGGCTTTGAACGGTCTTTGAACCGCTCTTTCTCCGGGAAACCTTCTTTTCCTTTGACCCGCCAGTATTTGATTTTCTGACCTTGCTTCCTGCCATTATTTAACGATAAAAGAACCGACGATCGCCACTACACCGGCTATAAAGCAATACACTGAAAAGAAAATATAGCGCTTATTCCTGACCACATTCAGCATGATCTTTATGGCTGCATAGCCGACCACGGCAGCGACTGCCATACCAATTATATATGAAGGCTCGAATTTAGCACCCTCTTCGACAACATCCTTTGCCTCCAAAACCGCAGCGCCAAGGACTGCAGGTATTGACATAATGAATGAGTATTTGACCGCGAAGCGTTTTTCAAATCCGCAGAGCAGAGCCATTGTGATGGTGGTTCCTGACCTTGAAATACCGGGCAGAGTGGCGATACCCTGGGATGCTCCGATTATCAGCGCATCCCTGTAGAGCGCATCCTTCGGAGTCTTGCTCCCTTCCCCTGCCCTGTCTGCGATAAAGAGGATGCAGGCAGTGATTATAAGGAAGATCCCCGGCATAATAAGGGTCTTGGAGCATTCCTCAACCAGATCCTTAAGCAGCACTCCGATGATACCTGTCGGAATGGTTGATACGATAACAAGCATCACAAACTTCCTGTAGCCTGTGCGGATGACTCTACGCCATTTTCTGCCCCTCAGAAGTCCGAAAAGACTCTTAAAGAAATCAATGATTATCCCGAAGCCCTCTTTTATCAGCTTGAAAATGTCTTTATAGAATACGACGAATATGGCGATCAGTGTTCCCAGGTGAAGAAGTATGTCAAAAAGAAAGAGGTCTTCGACCCCGCTGCCTATATGAAAAAGATTCTGAAATATAGCAAGATGACCTGATGAAGACACCGGCAGAAACTCGGTCAGCCCCTGCAGTATGCCCATCAGTACCGCTCCTAAGATACTCAAATTATAATCCTCCCGAATACTAAGTATGAAGTCCCGAAGACAGTGATTTTTCCCTGTCAATCAAAAAGACCATACACGATATTCTACCACATATGGTCTTTAATTACAAAATATTGTGTTCTCTAACGCCCGACCTTACGCTCCCGCTTGTTCTCGTACATGATCCTGTCAGCACGCCGCACCACATCATTTGCCTTTATATCCGTATTCGGGTCGTAATCGGCTATCCCGTATGCAAGGTGAACCTGCTCCCATTGATTCAGGGTCGTCGCATTTATCCTTATCATAACATCCTCAAGCTGTGCGATAAGCTTTTCCCTGTCCTTATAGTCCTCATCCTTAAGGATCACGGCAAATTCATCCCCTCCTATTCTGAATACGGGACTCCGCTTGAAAACACTTCCAATCATACGGCTTGCGGTCTTAAGGTACACATCTCCCCTGTCATGGCCGTAATGGTCATTCACAAGCTTAAGCTCGTCACAGTCAAACATACCTATGGCAAAGAACAGATTTCCCTGATCCTCCTTCATCTGGCTCTGCAGTGCTTCAAGAGCCTTCGTAAAGGCTCCCTTATTTTTCATCCGGGTCATGGAATCGATGAATACCTGTTCGTTCAGATTGCTTATATGATCCTGTACATGGCCTGTCAGCTGCTTAAAGGTTCTGGTAAGTCTCCCAACCTCATCATCCCTGTCATAGTCAAGCTCATAGTCATAATCTCCGTGGTCCACCTTTTTTGCAGCCTCGGTAAGCTGCTCCAAAGGTCTGGTGATTCGTCTCGTGTAAAGCATTGAAAAGAGGCTCGTAACCAGGAGCACTATCGCAGCGGCAATAAGGATATTAAAGACCAGCACCTTCCAGTCTCCCTCGGTCTCGGTAACCGGAACCGTGACCACAAGCCTCATACCGTTACTTAACGGAAGCCAGGCCGCCTCCTTTTCCACCCCCTCAAAGGTATAGTGGAGAAAGGTGCTGTCAGCCACCGCCCCCTCCGGAACCGGAGGTGTTGTTTCCGGCGTATACCGGGTGATGTCTATCCTCGGGTGATAAAAGAGATTCCCCTCGGAGTCACTGAGAAACGCATATCCGTTATGGTAGAGCCTGATACTGTCAACCTGCTCTGCCATTGTGGAATAGTCTATCTCTATTCCGACGACTCCGATAAACCTGCCTTCAAAGTAGATCGGAACATCATAGGAGATCACCCTTTTATCCAGATTTTCCGTGATATAGGGAGGAAGCCATATTGCCTCACCCTTATACTTCGGAACGGTGAACCATACAAGCTTTGAAGTATCATCAATGTCATAAAGTGATATATCGGTCACCTCATGTTCCACAAAGCCTGTACCGTTCAGATCTGTATACCAGAAGCCCTTAACCTTTGAAGATACATCAGGATCTATCCTGTAGTAATAGGTAAGTACTCCGTTTGTCTTTGACGCCATTTCATCAAAGTACTCTCTGACTCTTTCGATATGAGCCTCCAACTCATCATCCTCAAGTGACTTTATATCCGCCTCCGCAAAATCAGCAACCTTTCCCACCGACTTCTGCACGCTGTTAAAATAATAGTCAAGATTACGCTCTCCTGTTTCACATAGAAGGAGAAGGAGCTGGTCTGACTTGTAGCTCTCGGTCTTCCTGATAAAGACAATGGAAAGCAGGGTGACTATGGTAAGAGCCACCAGCAGCACAAAAAGCATTGTAATTGTAATTCTGGTACGAAGTGAATGCATCATTATTATTCCATACCATCCTTTCAAGTATCTGTTAAATCCCCCCGGATCCTGAAAAGTTACCGTCCGGTCAGTAATCCGGAAGCTTTATTCCGGACATTATCTGAGATTCAAAATCCTTCGGATGGAGAGGGCGTGAAAAATAATATCCCTGGACCAGCTCACATCCCAGATCTTTAAGGAGAAGCAGCTGCTCCTCTGTCTCCACTCCCTCTGCGACAACCGTGATATTCAGCCTGGAAGCGATCTTAATGATCAGATCTACCAGCTGAACATCCTTTTCGCTATTCTCAACATTCCGGATAAAATGCCTGTCCATCTTCAATACATCAACAGGCATTGACGACAGCATATTAAGGGAAGAATAACCTGTGCCGAAGTCATCCATCTCAACCATGAACCCTTTACTGCGCAGATTTTCAACTACCCTGATTATCTGATCCGCATTTTCGGTATATGCGCTTTCCGTAACCTCCAGCATAAGTGCCCTGTGATCAAGTCCGTTCTCTGAAAGAATGGTATCAAGGGTTTCCCCAAGCTTTGGATCAAAAACATCAACTCTTGACAGATTTACGGAAATTGGTAGAGTAATCCCGAACTGTGCCTTCCAGTGAGCTATCTGTGCGGCAGCCTGACTCCAGACGAACCTGTCCACATCTCCTATCTTTCCGTTTCGTTCAAAGACCGGGATAAACTGATCCGGAGCTATCATTCCGTATTCCGGATGCCGCCAGCGTATCAGGGCTTCCGCGCTCCTTAAAACCGGCTCATCGCACTGTATGCCGTATTTAGGCTGATAATAGACCTCAAATTCAAAATCGTCCAGAGCACGGCGCATGTCACTCTGAAGCTGTTCATCATAGAGCTCCTTTTCCCGCACCTTATCATCAAATACTATGAGATGCTCCTTGAAGTGTCCCCTTGCCATGCTGCAGGCGGTGCGTGCCATATCAAACTGCTGCACCGGTTCAAGCCCCTGCTCCCAGGGCATCACACCCATTCTCAGGCGGATACTGGTATATGGGGAAAGAGCGGTAAGCTTCTTCTGCAGGCGTTCAAAGAGCTCAGTATGATCATCCCTGTGGGGACAGAAAATATCGAAGTGATCCGCCTCCAGGTGTCCGGCGATACCGCCGTTTTCTTCCGTATAAGCTGCTATTTCCTTTCCGAGGGTTCTTAAAACACGGTCGCCGAAGCTTCTCCCGTTCAGGGCATTGATGGAATGGAACTTTTCGATATTCATTACTATGGCATCTCTTGCCGTATCCCGGCCTTCCCTGTACATACGTTCAGCATACTGAAAAAAGTAATTCCGGTTATAAATACCCGTCAGCTCATCCTTTTCCGTGGCCTCTATAAGCATCCTCGCCTTTCTTTCGGATCTGATGCTCCGGATCATAAGTATCAATATCAAAAGAAGCACTATGGCTGTAACAGCCACTACCGCTGCCAGATTGTCAACAATAAAATCATAGAGAGTCGGTCTGGCATCCTCGGTTATATAATGGGAAAGGGAGGCATTGACTGTGGAATACGGAATGAGCCCCGTTACCTTTGCAAGGATTGAATAGAGATCTGTCTCTCCTCCTCTCACAGCAAAACAATAGTCAAGCTCCTTACCTGTGGAAAATGCCGTAAGCTTATATCTTTCGCAGAGCCTCAAAATATTATAGTACCTGAAGCTGCTGATAAGGACACAGTCAGCCAGGCCCTTCGACACGGCCTTAAGGCACTCCGATGTGTCAGGAAAATACACTATCCTCCAGTCAGGATAGTTGTCCTTTAAGAAGACCTCATAATTCGGGTTGCCTTCGTTTACGGCAACTATCACATGCTCCTTCCCGGAAAAGAATTCCCGGTTATCCTGACGCACCATGGCATAAACATCCGTCCGCATAAGCGCCGGAGTCATGACAAGCTCTAAGGACTCCCCGTCATAACTGCTTATGTTTGCGGGAAACACACAGTCAACCTCTCCCTTTTCCAGTGCGTCAAGGGCCGCGGCCGCAGTGTTGAAGGGCTGTGTCTTAAAATCAAGCTTTGTATCCGTTATACAGACAGAGGCAGCCTCAAGATAATCCTTCAGAGCACCGGTCAGCTCTCCGGTCGAAGGATCGGAAGCACAGAAGGCAAGATAATCATCCTGATAACCTACACGTATGGCGTCATGCGAAGAAAGCCAGTCGGCTTCCGAATCCGTGAGAAATGCATTGGATCCGAACCTCCGGATATACTTTTCAAACATCCTCTCATTGTAATAGGGATTTTCGTCCTGTATCCTGTTCAGGGCATTATTAAGTTCATCAAGGAGATCCTTTCGGTCTTTGTTTACAGCAAAGAAAAAGTCGGAGGAACCGATCTTGCATACGGGAACAAGCTTCTTCGGATCTCCGTACGCATTTATCGTTACAAAGGCGTCCAGCTTCCCGGAATCCAGCATATCCTGGGACTCCAGCTCATTTCCCGTAAGCTCGATAAGCTTTGGCCTTACATTGTTCTTTTCAGCCCATTTCAGGAAAAGACCCTCCTGTATGCTTCCCTTATTTATCCCTATACGCTTGCCGTTTAATGTGGAATAATCCTCGGATGTGATCTCTTTATTAAGAGGTGTGATAAAAATGATATATTCCTCTGTTCCCATCGGAAGCTCGGAAAACAGCATATCCCGGGTACGTTCCTCTGTATATGAAACGTCGCTTAAGATATCTATCCTTCCGTCCTTAAGCATTTCGAGAAGCTCGGTCCAGCTCCCGTTCACGTACTCATATTCCCAGCCGGAATAAGCCGCCACCTTCATCTGGTATTCGTAAGCATAACCGGAACGGCGTCCGAAGCTGTCAAGGGTATTGAAGGGTGACTCATACCAGCCGATACGCACGGTTTTACCCCTGTTTCCGGCAAACACAGCACCCGGACACAGTATAAGCACTGCCGCAAAACAGAATATCAGAAAAAAGGCAGCTCTCTTAAATGTAAAAAATACTGACCTGCAGATTCTCTCCATAGCTTATAATTATAAGTAATAATGCAGATTTCTTCAAGGAGTCAACGGGGACGGTTCTCATTGACTCCTTTTGCCTGATTTATGATAGAATGATTAAAACGCCAAATGGAGTCAACGGGGACATTAGAGTAAAGAAATTGTCAGTTGAATAAAAAGAATAATTAGTGTCTGCTCAATAAGCCGTCGCCATGCACGGCCCATCATTACTTCCTTGAATTGTCTCCGGTAACGCCGTTCTTATTAGACCATATATCTTAGCCAAAAATATAACCATCTACTTTGTTATAAATTACCTAAAAATCTTATACAAAGCATCGTAATATCATCGTTTAGTTATATCCTGTCAAAACAGTTTATACTTCATCCTTTATAAGTAGCGGATCGACTTTCTTCTTTCGCAACAGGAACAATCCAACAGCAGCATAGATCACTGTCTGCCCGATAAGCATCGGCGTACTGTTGCCCTGACTCGCCTGGGATATGATGGCGGATGAATCCGAGCCGCTCAGCGCACCCTGGACCAGGAAAACCGCTGCATCGTGGAGTCCGTGGATTAAAACGTTATCTGTATACGATCCTTTCAAGTGATCCGTCTGCAAGAAGATCCTTTACCGGTGACGGAAGGACAATCTGTGTGGCCTTTCCGGGTTCATCAAACCATGGATATACCGATCCCGCTCTTCCCTTTATGGGCTTTCTGACAACGAATACGCTGTAGTTCTTATACTTTGAACCGGGTGCAAGTGAATAATCCTGATATGGATGTCCCACAAGAGCCACAAAAGTTCCGTAATCACTTCCATAGCGGTCGATCTGAGTATAGGGCTGCAGCGTATAGTCAAAGGATTCCCCGTAAAAACCGTCGTTTTCAGGCCAGTTTACATCTCCGTCAGTACTGTCATAGTATTGGGGATTTCTGTAAACATCCTCGTATTCGGCCCATAACTGATCTGAAGGCTTGTTTTCTCCCCATCCAGACACAAATGCCTCATCTTCGGGGGAATATGCCTCTGCCAGTCCCAGTGTCACATATGCCGTGAAATAATAGTCGTATAATCCAAGGCAGGCATCCAGAGCCTGGTCAATATCTGCGCTTCCAGCCTTATATGCAGCCATTCTTTCTCTTTTTTCATTATTTACAAATACTCCGTCAGACCAGTCTTTTGCAGCAAGAATACCAATCCGTTTTGATGCGGGATTCGGTGAAAATCCGTACACGGCAGCCGGGTTCACAATAATATCACCGGAAATCTTTTTATTCTCCATAGGGGAATGCTCGTAGGAAAATCCCGTCTCCCCTGCGCTTAAGTATTCCTCCGGGATCACAGGGCTGGCCGCAAATGCCGGAACCGATATACCCATTGTAAAAACAAAAGCAATAACAAGTGACAACAGTTTCTTTTTCATAATGATTCCTCCTTAAAATGATATTAAGATTCGGACGCCAAAAGTACTGAATCACTGTTTTGATACAACGAATTGCTCCGTTGCTTTCAGCAACTCTCGCAATTCTACAACACTCGCAATCCGCTAATTTATACTCAGTAACGTAAATAACTGCCAGTATCAAAACGGTATAACGAGCAAACGCAGTTAATTGCGTTTGCGAGTATACTACGTAAATTGCTACTTG
Source organism: Lachnospiraceae bacterium AD3010 (assembly GCA_000622025.1). GTDB lineage: Bacteria > Bacillota > Clostridia > Lachnospirales > Lachnospiraceae > NK4A144. The sequence goes on from JHWU01000007.1 coordinate 196,154, forward strand.
CTCGTGTTGTTTGACGCCCAAAGTCAAATGGCTTTTTGAACAAGTTCAAACGCCATTTGGGCTTTTGGCGTTTGTATCATATTAATGTTCTGTACTAAAAGTTTTCTTGATCGTGAGAATATTCTTCCCATCCTTATATTCATAATCCACGGCATCCATACTCTTCTTGACGATCAGAATACCCATGCCTCCGATCTCGCGATCCTCGATCATCTACATCCTCCGGATTACCTACCCGGCTTCTTATGTAGGAGCGAACCTTAAATTCATATTCCCTGTAAACTGCCTCCCAATCTATTCCAGTCTGCGTCATATACGCTTCCCCGTTTCTGTTTTAGGATCGTTTACCAACGAACCGGCAGCGTTTAACAGATCGACATCATCATCTGACAACTCTCCCTCTTCGGAAAAATCATATCTGCCAAGCGCATCCGACAGCATGTCAGATAGACGGTTATTCTTTTCAAAGCGCTGATAATCAAATAAAGTTCGTAATCTTTGCTCCGTCATAATCTATATCTCCTATTTCTCCGCTGCCGCGACACCATCCCCGTTTTAAGCTCCTCGACTAAAACCACACACCCCACCCGCTTTTATACAGGCATTTTTACAATAGGTTGCAGTAAAGATTGATGGTATCCTCCGGCTATCGCCTTTACATCATCATCCTCTATTTCGCCCTCTTCCTGTGATTTGGCATATTCTGTGAAATTCTTTACGCTTGCGTCACAGTCATGCTTTTTAAGGAAATCAGCTAAAGCTTCTTTGTCCCTGATCTCCGATACAGCCTTCTTAAGCTCAAGAGATGCGTTGATCTCATTGTACAGTTCCTCGATTGTCTTCATAACAGTTACCTTTCCTTTCCGCCCGGAGGCTTTTTGTTTTATATCTGTTAAGATGCAGTTCCCGGCAAAAAGGATAATATTTTTCATTTTTTTTGTCACGGTCAGCACATTTTTGCCATACCACTCAAGCCTACGTGACACATACATTTAACCCGTTCTCTCACAGACAGAGCGGTAAACTCCTCCTGTTCCTCCCCGCTTAAGCCCAGATCATTCATTTTCTACACGCCAGTATTACATCTGTTCGGGACACCCCGATTTGAACCCATAAAACAAAAACATGCCCCATCAGACAGTTCATCCGATAGGACATGCTTAATAGACCTCAGTATTCTTTTATAAAAAACGGCGCAGTCAGCCTGTGCTGTGCTGTGCTGTGATGTGCTGTTAAAAAGTGTCGCCTCTATAAACATAGCTGCCAAGCCCTTTCTGATTTTTTTATTATTCTGTCAAAGCATGATGATCATCCCCTTCATGTAGCCCGAAATCTCCGGTATTTACGACTCCTGAACACAGCGCAAGCCGTATAAGTCCATATAGAGAGTACTATGCCACAAGCAAAACGCTACGTCAATACTGTTACCGCGTATAACCTTATATTTACTTTCTATGACTTGTTATTTTATTTTTATATGATATACTCATCAAAAAAAGACTTATTTGAAGTGAATCCGATAGGTGGGATGGTACATGAAAATACAAGAAATGGTCGATCTGACTAACGATATCGTTCAAAAATACTATAAAAACGACCTTCAGCCCTTTTTTGACCATGTGGACGAAAGGGTTCTGTGGTACGGTCCTGCAAAGGGGCAGTTTCTTTCAGGACGACAAGCGATCTTGGATGCCTGGGCAGGCGAAAAGCACTCTCTGACCTTTACCCTTGGAAATGTTCGGCTTGACCATATCTCAAGCCATAGCTCATACTGCGAGGTGATGATGTCCTTCACCGTCACCACGCATTACCCGAATGGAGATCAAGTCACCATGGATCAGATTATCCATATCACTTGGTGCGAAAGAAAGGTCGACGGAGAAAAGGTTCCTCGGATGCTTGTTGTACATATATCTGACCTATACCACAAACACAAGGCCGACAACATCTATCCCATACACTTCAATGAAGTATATAAGGGCTACTTACCGGTAACCGGAGCTGGAAATGCCAAGAGAGTTTATTTCCGCGGTACCGACTCTGCGGATCTATACCTGATACCGGATACCATCATCTTTGTTGAGAGCATTGATTATGGCAAGCACTCCATGCTCTACACCACCGATGGAGCTTTCAGAACGAGTGTATCCGCCACCGTCCTCGAAAAAGAATACCCCGAGTTTCTCCTGCGCTGCCACAAATGCCACCTTGTAAACCCTGCGCATGTCATCAGTGTCAGCCGTTTTAAGGTCACCATGTCAAACGGGAAGGAACTATCAATCCCGGAAAAGAAATACACTTCCTTTAGGAAGGCAGTGCATGATAAATGGGCAGCTACGCAAAAAACGGGAAGAAATAACCAAAGCACAGGTCCGGGAAGAGATTACAAAGTAGACTTCCCCCATTGACTACAGGATCAGGAATTGATATAACCCACCAGACCGTTTGAATTAATGATCTTCTGCATAAACTCGGGGAAGGGCTCGGCATTGAAGCTTTTTCCCTTTGTGATGTCGGTGATGACTCCCGTATCGAAGTCTACCTCCACCTCGTCCCCCGCACTTATGGCCTCCGCAGCAGCAGGACACTCAAGTATGGGAAGACCGATATTAATGGCATTTCTGAAAAATATCCTGGCAAAGGTATCTGCGATCACACAGCTTATGCCCGACTCCTTTATGACCATGGGTGCATGCTCACGGGAGGAGCCGCAGCCGAAATTTCTGCGGGCAACCATAATATCACCTTTTTCAACATTATGGACAAAATCCTTATCTATATCCTCCATGGCATGGGATGAAAGCTCCTTTTTGTCCTGTATATTGAGATACCTGGCCGGTATTATCACATCCGTATCAACGTTATCGCCGTATTTAAAAACTCTGCCCTTTGCTTTCATTTCATACCTCCGGTGCTGTTATAAATCCTGCAACCGCTGATGCAGCCGCAACTGCAGGGCTTGCAAGATAGACCTCTGACTCCGTATCTCCCATTCTTCCTACAAAATTCCTGTTGGTGGTGGAGATACATCTTTCACCCTTTGCGAGGATCCCCATATAGCCTCCGAGGCAGGGTCCGCAGGTGGGTGTGGATACTATTGCTCCAGCTTCGATAAAGTCCTTGATAAGTCCTTCCTCCAGAGCCGTTAAGTATATCTTCTGAGTGGCCGGAATAACGATACAGCGCACATTGTCCGCGATTCTTTTCCCTCTTATAACCTCCGCTGCGATCCTAAGATCGCTTATACGTCCGTTGGTGCAGGAGCCTATCACGGCCTGATCCACAGTGACCTTTTCCTTAATATCATCTATCACCCTGGTGTTTTCGGGAAGATGCGGGAATGCAACGACCGGCCTAAGTTCCGAAAGGTCTATTGTATACTCCTCATCATATTCCGCATCACTATCAGCTTCATAAACCTTATAGGGTCTGTTTCCATGTGACTTCATATATTCTTCCGCAATGTCATCCACCGGGAAGATACCGTTCTTTCCTCCGGCTTCGATAGCCATATTGGCAATGGTGAAGCGGTCGTCAATGGAGAGATTCCTGACTCCGTCACCGGTGAATTCCATTGAACGGTAAAGAGCACCGTCAACACCTATCTTCCCTATGATATGAAGTATGACATCCTTTCCCGATACCCACTTCGAGGGCTTTCCGATAAGATTAAACCTGATGGCGGAAGGAACCTTAAACCAGGCCTTTCCTGTAGCCATTCCTGCAGCCATATCCGTGGAACCGACTCCGGTGGAGAAGGCTCCCAGCGCTCCGTAGGTACAGGTATGGGAGTCCGCCCCGATTATACAGTCCCCGGCAACGGTAAGGCCGCTTTCGGGTAAAAGTGCGTGCTCTATGCCCATCTTTCCCACGTCAAAGTAATTCGTGATCTCATGCTTCAAGGCAAATTCCCGGCAGCACTTACAGTTTTCCGCAGACTTAATATCCTTATTTGGAATAAAGTGATCCATGACAAGAGCGATCTTCTCTCTGTCAAATACTTTATCATTTTTTATCCCTTTCATAACATCTATGGCCACGGGAGTCGTGATATCATTTCCAAGAACGAGATCAAGCTCTGCCTCAATAAGCTGTCCGGCCTTTACGCTCTCAAGCCCGGCATGTGCAGCCAGGATCTTCTGTGTCATCGTCATTCCCATATTACAGATCCTCCCTTAATTCCGGCTCTCCGTATACGCCGTCCATATATTCACGGACCATAGTCTGAAGATCCGCTTCTTCCACTCTGTTTACCGCCTTTGCGTGCCTTAAATACGCTCTCACTATCTTCTGCAGATATGCCTGTCCAATGATATCGGAGCCTGTCAGGACAGAGAAAAGCTCCCTGTTTGTCATTTCGGTAAGTTTTTTCATGAATCTCCTCCGCTTCCGAGATATGCGGACTTCACCTTTTCATCCTCCAGAAGCTCCTTACCCGTTCCCGAAAGCGCTATCCTTCCGTTTTCTATAACATAGGCCCTGTCAGCAACATGCAGTGCCATATTCGCATTCTGCTCGATAAGCAGCACAGTGGCACCGGAGGAATGTATCTCGTTAATTATCTCAAATATACCCTGAACAACTATGGGTGCAAGTCCTAAGGACGGCTCATCCATCATTAAGAGCTTCGGTTTTCCCATAAGAGCCCTTCCGACAGCCAGCATCTGCTGCTCTCCTCCGGATAAAGTTCCCCCCGCCTGCCATGAGCGCTCCTTAAGCCTTGGGAAATAATGAAAGACCATTTCCAGATCCTCTGAAAGATCGTCATTTCTAAGATAGGCTCCTACCTTCAGATTTTCAAGTACCGTCAGATTCGGAAAGATACGGCGCCCCTCGGGAACCATCATCAGTCCCTTTGACACGATCTCCGTAGAATCCTTTCCGGTGATATCCTCACCCATAAAGGTTACACGGCCTCCCTCAGCTTTGACAAGTCCGGATATGGTACGGAGTGTTGAACTCTTTCCTGCACCGTTGGCCCCTATAAGGGTAACGATCTCACCCTTATTTACCTCAAAGCTTATGCCACGGACAGCCTGAATACCGCCGTAGCTTACCTTAAGATCTTCTATTTTCAGTACGCATTCCTGCATATTTTCAACCTTTCAAACCAATTCCTTTTCCTGTCCCGCTCTCCATTACATCCTGTCATCCTGAGCGCTTTCATCCTGTCATCCTGAGCGCTTTCACAATGTCATCCTGAGCGGAGCGAAGGATCTATTTTATCCTTCATCCTCACTGACTCCGAGGTACGCTTCGATGACCTTCTGATTCGACTGGACCTCATCCGGCTTTCCCCTTGCTATCTCGCTTCCGAAGTCGATCACATAGATATAATCCGAAATATTCATGACAAGATCCATATGATGCTCGATAAGAAATACCGTAAGATTATATTTTTCCCTGATCTCCTGCACAAAGTCAGCAAGCTCGATGGTCTCCTGGGGATTCATACCAGCCGCGGGCTCATCCAGTAGTAAGAGCTTCGGATCTGTTGCGAGAGCCCTTGCGATCTCAAGGCGGCGCTGAAGTCCGTAGGGAAGGCTTGTTGCACTCTCATCCTTATAGGCGTCGAGACCCTGCTCCTTTAAGAGCTCCATAGTCTCCTCTCTCATACGCCTTTCCTCTGCCCGGTTTCCCCTGAATATGGCGGAAAACACGTTTTGCTTTGCTCTCATATGCTTGGCCGTAAGAACATTCTCAAAGACTGTCATACTGTTCCATAGCCTGATATTCTGGAAGGTTCTGGCTATTCCAAGCTTTGTTATCTCATCGGGTGTGGGGTTTAAGATACTCTTATCCTTATACTTATCTATGTTCCCACCCTTGTAATTCTTCCTGTCCTTACCGCCGGGGTAGCTTCTGACCATAGGAGAACCCATAAACTCTATAAGGCCGTTCGTGGGCTTATATACACCTGTGATACAGTTAAAGGCCGTGGTCTTTCCTGCACCGTTCGGGCCGATAAGAGCAACTATCTTATGCTCAGGTACATCAATTGAGAGGTCATTTACGCTTACCACTCCCCCGAACTGCATCGTAACATTTTCAATATGTAAAGCGTTCTTTTTCGCTTCGTTTTCCATAATCAATTCCTGTTCCTTAAATCCAAGGTATTTTTATTTATTATCAGACCCTGTTCTTCTTTTTTTCCCGGTGAATATGGCGTTTAAGTCTATCTCCCTGTTTCCCATGATCCCCTGTGAGAAGAAAAGGACGATTATCATGATCACAACGGAGAATACCACCATCCTAAAGCCGTTCCTGAGTAACGGAACCTTGAAGGAACCGATATACTGCTCACTGTCCAGGAAGCGGAGCCACCATTCCGAACAGGCTACATACAGGAAAGTAGCGAGAACCGAGCCGGAGACCGAGCCGATGCCTCCTATAACGACTATCAGAAGGATCTCATATGTCATGGTCGAGGTAAATGCCTTTGCCTGGGCATTTGCAACGTACATTGCAAACATAGCCCCGCCTACGCCCGCAAAGAAGCTGGATATCACAAAAGAGAGCATCTTATGCGAAAAAAGCCTGATCCCCATAGCCTCTGCCGCTATCTCATCATCCCTTATGGACTTAAAGGCCCGTCCGTAGGATGAATTGATAAGGAGTACGATAAGCACAATGCAGACGGTAGTGATTAAAAAGGGCACAAAGGTGGAAAGACGAAGGATAACCTGCCCTCCCGCTCCCGTGATATTAAAGCTTGTAAAGGTGGGAAAGCCCTTTATCATATTGGCTCCGTTTGTCACCGGTCCCAGTGTCTGCCACTGGAAAATGGCACGGAGTATCTCCGCAAATCCGAGAGTCGCAATAGCGAGATAATCGCTCTTTAGGCGAAGCACCGGAAAGCCTATTAGGAAGGCGAAGAAGCCCGCCACCACTCCGGCCAGTATAATGGCTATCAGGCAGGATAGTATAAGTCCGAGGGCATACCCTGCTCCCGCCGAACCGAAGATCCCCTGAAAGAAGTCCACAAGGGAAAACTGAAAGGCGCAGCCTCCGAAAAGATAGTAAACCTGCGCCTTCATAGCGGAGGGTACCGTCAGGATCGCGTAGGTATAAGCTCCGAGAAGCATAAACCCTGCCTGTCCAAGGGAGAAAAGACCTGTGAAGCCGTTTAAGAGATTCATTGAAACAGCCACAAGCGAATAAACCGCAGCCTTCTTAAGAACCGTAAATAAGGGGCTCATCGGATCAAAGATCATCGGAAGTCCCGGTATAAAGCTCCTGATATTCTCAAGAAGTATGATAAACAAAAACAGTATAACTATGCCGACAAGTGCCGGCAGATTATTCTTTTTTTCACTCATAATACACTCACAAAAATCAAATACTGTAAGAATGTCTGATAATGCCCGGTGATCAGACCTTATCCGTTGCCGCTTCTCCGAACAGTCCCTGTGGCTTGAATACCAGGATCAGAATAAGAAGAGCAAAAGTAAAGGCATCGGAAAAGACCGACACATCCCAGGATGAAGGCAGTCCCTTTATTATGGTCTCACATATACCTATTATAAAGGCTCCTATAACAGCTCCGGGTATCGAACCGATCCCACCGAATACCGCAGCCACGAAGGCTTTCAGTCCCGGCATTGCCCCGGCCATGGGTGTGATAGCGGGATAATTCGTAAAAAACAGTACGGATCCAACCGCAGCCAGTGCGGAACCTATGATAAAGGTCACTGAGATCACGCTGTTTATCCTTATTCCCATAAGGCGGCTGGTCTCAAAATCCTTTGAAACCGCCCGCATTGCCATACCCACCTTTGTGCGGTTAATAAGAAGCGAAAGAAGGACCACAAGGGTAAGGACGAGAACGGGGGTCAGGATAACCACCCACTTTGTCTGTGTGCCCGCCACATTCACCGTACCCGAAAGGAAGGGGATGGTGGGATAGGTCATGGGCTGTCCTCCGGTCACATAGGTTGCCGTATTCTGTAAGAGATAGCTCACACCGATCGCCGAGATCATAACCGACATTCTGGGAGCATCACGGAGAGGCTTATACGCCACGCGCTCTATGGTAAAGCCCAGAAGCACCGTCAGTAATATAACAAGAGGCAGTGAAAGGGATATTGGCAGTACTGCCGTAAAATAGATCCCCATCAGACCGGCCACCATGAAAACATCACCATGGGCAAAGTTGATGAGACGTAAGATTCCGTAAACAAGTGTATATCCTATCGCTATAAGGGCGTACTGCCCTCCGACAGAGATGCCGGAAAGCAGTACAGAAATTACATATTCCATAATAAAATTTCCCTGAGATTATTTACCCGAGCCAGTCTGTACCTTTTCAAATGCCCAGGTGCCTGTTGAAGTATCAGCGGTCTTTATGTAAGCCGTGTCACGTACAGCGTCACCCACCTCATCAAAGGCGATGGAGCCGGAAACACCGTCCCACTTAACCGAGGGAATTGCTCCCTTGATGGCTGACTTGTCACCGCTTCCCGCAGCCTTTATGGCTTCAAGAGCAACGTAGTATGCATCATATCCCATGGCTGTAACCGCTGAGATGGTATCGTTTCCTCCGTTTGCGGTAAGAGCATCGGAATTATTGTTGATATAATCCTTTATTCCCTTATCAAAGGTCTCGGAACCGCCCTCCTGATAGAAGGTTGATACGAAGAGCTGAAGATTGGTATCCTTTGTTGCTTCAAGCACCATATTGTCATCAAGAGTATCGGAGCCAAGGAAGGGGATCCCTATATCAAGAGATGCAGCCTGCTCCATTATCTGCTTGGCATAGGCGATGGATACGGGAGTAAATATTACGTCAGCGCCCTCACTCTTTGCCTTATTGAGATATGAGGTGAAATCTGAGTTGTTCGTGGGGAAGGAATCGGAAATGACCTCTCCGCCTGCAGCTTCAAATACCTGGGTAAAGAAAGCAACAAGACCCTGATCATACTCGTTTCCGTTCTCTCCGAGGCAGTATGCCTTCTTTGCGGAGAACTTCTCAATGGCAAAGTTTGCAAGAACGTCTGCCTGGAAGTTGTCAAGGAAGCAGATCCTGAAATAGTAATCATTTCCAGCCGTAACATTAGGGTTTGTACAGGTTACGCCGATAGCTGCGAGTCCTGCCTCTTCAAATTTGGGACCACCTGCCATCGAAACACCTGAACCGTATGAACCGAGAACAAGTGAAACATCCTTTCCGACCAGCTCTGATGCGGCAGAAGGAGCCTTATCCGCAGAAGAACCGTTGTCGGCATAAACCAGCTCTACTTTATAGGTCTTTCCTCCGGCTTCCACAGTCGGAGTCTCGGAATTCGCATACTGCATTCCCAGTATCTCCTTCTTTCCTCCGGATGCGGAATCACCGGTTGAGGGCTCAAATACACCTATCCGGATCACATCTCCTTCGGATGAAGCACCACCTCCGGCCGGGGCTGCACTTCCTGCAGAGGAGCAGGCCGCAAGACTTAATGTCATAATGCCGGTAAGCATAACAGCAATAATTCTTTTCATAACATAATCCTCCTTAATAATAAAAGACGCCAGTGCACTCTGCACTGACGCCCTTGTCTTACATGCCATACATTATGCACGAAACCACTTCATTTTAAGTTAAGCGTCTCTATATGTCAATAAAAACTTTAATACTCTACCACGCTAAACAGACGGCAAATCGAAGAACAACGTCATCCCGGGCGAATCGAAGAACAATGTCATCCCGGGCGAATCGAAGAACAATGTCATCCCGGGCGAATCGAAGAACAACGTCATTCTGAGCGAATCGAAGAACAACGTCATTCTGAGCGAAGCGAAGAATCTTTTATCTCACCGCATAATCAAGTCTTACGGTGATGGTAGCGGTCTTATTGCGTGAGCTGGTGTCAAAGGCTCCGTCATAGGTATAGGATGAGGTTCCGGAATTTCTCGGGGTTATCTGTATGACTCCAAGCTCCGAATTCTTTAATCTTCCTATCTTTGCACCAGTGCCTGCAGCCATAATGTCTATCCTCTCCCTGGCGTTTTCTGTGGCCCTTCCTATAAGCTCCATCTTTACATCATCCAGATTGGTCTTATAGTACTCGGGTGACCAGGATTCAAATTCCACCCCGGACTCCAGAAGGGTCGAGATGTTTCTGGATATTTCCTCCACTGCATCGATCTTTTCAGAGGTAACGGTTATGGACTGGGTGAGCTTGTAGCCCGTGTAATACGATCCTATGAAGTTACCTTCCTCATTATACCTGTCCTCTGTGGTTCTGGTAACATCCACGGAGCTGAAAACTATCTCGCCTTCGGAAAGCCCCTGCTTACGGAGATAATCCTTTACGATATCCGCATCGTTCTTTATCTTTTCATAGGCGATCCTTGAGGTAGTGGCTTCCTGTGAAAAATTGCCCCTCCAGACGATTAAGTCCGACTCGAAATCCACACTGGCGGAACCCGTGGCCTTTATGTCATTGTCTCCGCTTGTCTTATAATATACAAAGCCGTATGCAAGTATTCCGCTGCTTATGATAACAGCCAGTGCGATAAATATAGCCGCTACCGGTGAAGAGGAGCTGCCCCTTCTGCTGTCCGCAGCAACAACTGTATCCTTATTGTTCTCTTCCATATTTTCCTCCCTGAATATTATTTTACCTGATCAAACACGATACTACATCGTGATAAGCTCATACTCCCTGCTGCCGAGGCCTATCTTCTCTCCGTGCTCCAGCGTCTCCTTCCAGCGGATATTGGGATTGCTGTCCAGAAAATGATCATGGTGGTGATGCCAGTCCGGACGCGCCAGATTGTCTCCAAGCTGACTGTTCCTGACGGGAGTTGCCTTTTGACAGAGATCTGCCGCCGCCTGGTCTATGGCTACGGGATCAAAGCTTGCAAGCATCCCTATATTGGGTAAGATCGGTGCGTCATTCTCCCCATGACAGTCACAGTTCGGAGATACATCCATAATGAGACTGATATGGAAGGAGGGCTTATTATTAAGTATGGCCGCCGTATACTCCGCCATCATTGAGCAGAGAGACTCAAGTGCAGTATCCTCCATAGCCCTTATGGCATCAAAAGCGCAGGCTCCGATACAGCGTCCGCAGCCCTTACAGATATCCTGGTCGATAACAGCCTTTCCGCTTTCATAGCTTATGGCATCCGAGCCGCATTCGGACGCACATTTTTTGCAGTTTCTGCAGAGATTGGGATTCACCTTGGGCTTGCCGTCACAGTGCTGCTGCATCTTTCCGGCACGGCTTCCGCCGCCCATTCCTATGTTCTTTATGGCTCCTCCGAAGCCCGTCATCTCGTGCCCTTTGAAGTGGCTTAGGGAAATAATGATATCGGCATCATAAAGTGCCCTTCCGATATACGCTTCCTTGCAGTATTCACCGTTTGGAACCGGAACAGTTGCCTCGTCGGTGCCCTTAAGCCCGTCGGCTATTATGGTATAACATCCGGTAGTCATACTGTTAAAGCCGTTAACTTCCGCATTATACAGATGATCCACTGCATTCTTCCGGCTTCCGGGATAGAGTGTATTGCAGTCCGTAAGGAAGGGCTTGCCTCCGAATTCCTTGATAAGATCCGCAACTGCCTTCACGTAGTTAGGTCTTAAGTATGAAAGATTTCCAAGCTCTCCGAAATGCATTTTTATCGCGGCAAAGCGTCCGTCAAAATCAATATCTCCCATTCCGGCCTTTCTGCAGAGCTTCTGAAGCTTAAGCGTAAGGCTTGTTCCTATATTTGTCCTGAAATCAGTAAAATATACCTTTGATTTTGCCATATCCTTCCTCCTGCCTTATTCCCTCTAAGCGATTATTCTGATTATACTATATATTTGCACTATTTTCATCCCTTAAACCCAACATCTTTTCGCCATCGGCCAAAGATATCGTCGTGACATCAGTCCTTCAGACTTAAGTCAAATGTCATTCTGAGCGAAGCGAAGAATCTTTCGTCCCAGTCCGCCGGTAAGCCCCATAGGATAAACGCATCAATCTCTCCGAAAGACGTGTTGACTGTATGTCCACAAGCATAACCCCAGGATGATGATTTACAAGACAGTGATTCTTTGCTATGATTAGTGCCATGAATGACGCAGGATTTAATAATATATTTGATATCATTGAAGCTCTGGCCGGTGCGTACATAATCTACTCCGGTATCAGAATGAGAAGCACAGGTATACTGCCCTCCCAGCTGGTGGGCAAGGATATCGACATCTATTCCTCCAGGGATCCGAAGGGATTTATCAAGACTATGTTCCCCGTATATATGATAAGCGGCGGCTTATTCCTCGGTCTCGGAGCGGCATCCCTGTATATGGATAATTACGCCGATATGCCACTCTGGGCAAATCTCACCATCACCGGCGTTCTTCTTCTTACCTGCATAGTTTTTGCAGTGTTGACCAGGATGAACGAAAAGAAATACCTGAGATAGTCCCTTGTTCTGTCATCTTTCACTCATCGGAACATACCTGCTTATAGGCGAAACCGGCTTGTAGGCAGGTCTTATTATCTTACCGTTATTACTCAGCTCCTCTATCCTGTGGGCGCCCCAGCCCGCGATCCGTGCACAGGCAAAGATCGGAGTAAAGAGCTCCTCAGGAAGCCCCAGCATCTTATATACGAAGCCCGAGTAAAAGTCCACATTACAGCAGACACCCTTGTACATCTGCCTCTCTTCTGCTATCACCTCCGGCCCCATCCTCTCAATAAGAGCATAGAGATTGAATTCCGATGAATAGCCCTTTTCATCCGCCAGTCTCTCCACAAAGGAACGGAATATTTTCTCTCTGGGATCGGAAATTGAGTATACGGCATGTCCCATTCCGTAGATAAGGCCGCTCCTGTCAAAGGCCTCCTTATGCAGAAGCTTTTTCAGATACTCTCTTACCTCATCCTCATCCGTGACATCCTGCACATTCCTCTTCAGGTCTTCCATCATACGGACCACCTTGATATTTGCTCCGCCGTGACGGGGGCCCTTCAAAGACCCTAAGGACGCTGCAATGGCAGAATAGGTGTCCGTTCCCGTAGAGGAGACCACATGGGTCGTAAAGGTGGAATTGTTTCCTCCGCCGTGATCCATATGGAGAACCAGTGCCACATCCAGTATCCTCGCTTCAAGCTCGGTATATTCCGAATCGGCACGCAGTATCCGGAGGAGATTTTCAGCCGTTGAAAGCTCCTTATCGGGCTGGTGTATGATGAGGCTCTCTCCGTCATGGTAATGTGCATACGCATGAAAACCGTACACGCACAGCATTGGGAAGAGCGCAATAAGCTGTATCACCTGGCGGAGAACGTTGGGTATGGAGATATCGTCAGCCGCATCATCATAGGTATACAGTGTAAGCACACTCCTCGCCAGACTGTTCATCATATCGTGGCTCGGTGCCTTCATTATAATATCCCTGACAAAGCTCGTTGGAAGAGACCTGTAGAATCCAAGGAGATTTGTAAATTCCGAAAGCTCTTCCCCGTTTGGCAGATGCCCGAACAGAAGAAGATAGGTTATCTCTTCGAAGCCGAAGCGCTTCTCTTTTGTGAAGCCGTGTACCAGATCCTCAATATCGTAGCCTCTGTAATATAAGTGTCCCTCGGTGGGAATTTCCTTTCCGTCCACTATCTTCTTTGCCTGGATGTCGGAGATATGTGTAAGTCCGGCCAGAACACCCTTTCCGTTCAGATCACGAAGCCCCCTCTTTACATCATAATGCCTGTAGAGCTCCGAATCTATCACCGTCGAGCGGGCTGCTTCTTCCGCAAGCACCCTTATCTCAGGAGTTACTTCTGAATAATTGATCTCATTATCAGCCATATATCTAATACAGTTTCCTTTCTGTTTTTCTTTTTATAGACCATTGGCGTATATTGTATCAAAAAGCAGACAATTCTTCAAACCTGACACAGCCACATAATTGCTAATTTCACTTATTTATGGTAGAATGCAAGGACAATCGCTTAAAAAAGAGAGGCTGGTCATGGATATTTCTGAGCTTAAAGTAATGATCTGCGATGATTCACTTCTCGCAAGAAAGAACCTGCGGGACGGTCTTAAGGGACTCGGCTGCAATAATATTCTGGAGGTTTTTGACGGACAGGAAGCAGTTGATACCTATATGTCCGAAAAGCCCGATGTTGTTTTTCTCGACATTGTTATGCCTGTGAAGGATGGCATAACAGCCGCAAGAGAAATCTGCGGAGCCGATCCGGACGCATATATAGTTATGGTCTCCTCCGTGGGAACCCAGGTGCACCTTAGAGAAGCAATAAAAGCCGGAGCTAAGGATTTCCTGCAGAAGCCCACTACACCTGAGCAGATTAGGAACGCACTTGAACACATTTCCGGAGGTGATGAATAAATGTCCCGCAAGTCAATTTATCTTGCAGAACTAATCTTCAACCTGAACCGTTTCGTAGACAAGGATATAACCTCCCGTCCCACTGAGATCGTGCAGAAGATACCTGATAACTGCCACATAGCACAGGGCATTACCGGAGATTACACTGCCTTGTCCGCTCTTTATGCGGAGCCTCAGGTACTCACGGATTTTGCAGCTATGTATTCCAAGATCGAGCTGGATCACTATGAAGAGATCGTTAATGAGCTTGCTGCTGATTTCCTCAATCTCCATAACGGACTTTTTCTCGTAAATCTGTCTGAAGCGGAGAATGTGGAATCGACACTGACCCCACCGGTTTCTGACGAAAAGAACGGTCCTATAGAGCTCTACTCCGATACCTATGTGATGCCGGTAGACTTCACCTTCGGAACCGTTAATTTCATTCTTTCCGAGAAATGATCAAAAATAAGATATTATAGACTGTTTTCCGATTTTTTCTACACCAAAAGGCTGCGGTTTCCGCAGCCTTGTATTTTCAGCCTGACATTCATATTGAAATATTTATTTATTCAATCGTAAGAATATCTGCAAAGCCGGTAACATCAAAGATCTCATTAACTTCATCCCTGACATTCCTTACAACCATGCTTCCCTGCTTATTCATAGTCTTCTGAGCAGAAAGAAGAACACGGAGACCCGCACTGGAAATGTACTCAAGCTTGGAAAGATCCATAACCAGGCTCTCTACTCCTTCAATAGATTCCTTGATATCGCCCTCAAGCTGAGGTGCAGTAGTGGTATCAAGCCTCCCCTCGAGAAAATATGTGCAGGCAGTCCCTTTCTTGTCCTTGTTGATGTTAAGCATTACTCTTTCCTCCTTTATTCTACAAGGTTTTATGAATGGTCAAAATATTCTGTCCATCCTTGTATTCATACTCTACTTTGTCCATGGATTTCTTTACCATAAAAATACCCAGTCCCCCGATCGGACGTTCCTCAAGACTCAGAGTGACATCCGGATCCTCTTTTGCAAGCGGATTATACGGGACCCCCTTATCGGCAAATGATATTACAAAAACTGACGGCGTTCCCGAAACCCCGGCTTTTATATCTGCGCTTCCGCTGCCCGGAGCATAGGCATAATTCGCAATATTCACAAATATCTCTTCCACCGCGATATCGATCTGCATCTGGGTCTTGACCGGACAGTCATTTTCTTCCAGTATGGCATC
The DNA here is from genome assembly GCA_000622025.1 of Lachnospiraceae bacterium AD3010. Lineage (GTDB taxonomy): Bacteria > Bacillota > Clostridia > Lachnospirales > Lachnospiraceae > NK4A144. The sequence continues at coordinate 211,697 of JHWU01000007.1, forward strand.
CACAAAGGATAATACCTCCGGAAGGTTATCTGTTTTTGCTTCTATCGTAATATTCTTCATAAGATCCTTATGTGATCCTCTCATGGAATAGATTCATGAAAGAAATCTTTCGACCTCTTCCATCATACCATCAATTTTGCATTCTGTCTTGTGAATTATTTCAGCATTTCTGATTTCTTCTATTGCGGGGGGTATCTTTACCTTTCCGATAACAGAAAGCTCATCCGCAAGTTCGAATTCCTCTTTTCCTTCATAGCCCCTGTCTATGGCACTCATCACGCTTCCCGCAAACTTAAACGGGCTGGCGGTCGACGCGATCAGGGTAACGGTCTTATCCTTCGTATCGGAAAGGTATTTGTCATAAGCCGCCCCTGCCACGGCAGTATGGGTATCAATGATATATCCGCTTTCCTTAAAAAGGCTCCCTATTTTTTCCGCAGTTTCCTTCTCGGATGAATAATATGCTTCAAAGCCTGTGAGTTCCTTTTTCATAAAGGAAGTGATCTCATATCTTCCGTCTGTTCTAAGCGCTGCCATCAAAGCAGCATTCTTTTCAGGATCATTTCCCGCAATATGGTATATTAGGCGCTCCAGATTGCTGGAAATAAGAATATCCATTGAAGGTGAACTGGTAAGGATAAATTCCCTGTTCCTATCATATTCCCCAGTTCTGAAAAAATCAAATAAAACCTTGTTCTCATTTGAGGCACAGATAAGCTTCCTTACCGGAAGGCCCATCATTTTCGCATAGTATGCGGCAAGGATATTACCGAAATTTCCGGTGGGAACAACAAAGTTGACTTCTTCACCGTCTCCAATCACATTATCCTTAAGAAGCCTTGAATAGGCATAGACATAATACACTATCTGCGGCACGAGACGGCCTATATTTATTGAATTTGCACTGGAAAACTGATACCCCTTTTTATCAAGCCGGCGTCCAAGCTCCTTATCGGAAAAAATCGCCTTGACTCCCGTCTGACAGTCATCAAAGTTTCCGTCAACACCGATAACTTTGGTATTCTTCCCCTTTTCCGTCACCATCTGAAGCTTCTGTACCCGGCTTACGCCGTCCTTAGGATAAAAGACGACTATCCTTGTACCCTTCACATCCGCAAAGCCCGCAAGAGCAGCCTTCCCGGTATCTCCGCTGGTGGCGGTGAGAATAACTATCTCATTTTTTACATTATTCTTTTTTGCAGCAGTGGTCATTAAATGCGGAAGAATGGAAAGTGCCATATCCTTAAAGGCTATAGTCTTCCCATGGAAAAGCTCCATATAGAAAGCCCCGCCTGCCTGTCTTAAGGGAACTATCTCCGGTGTATCAAACTTTTCGTCATACGCCCGGCTGATGCAGCCTCTTAATTCCTCCTCAGTAAAATCTGTAAGGAACTCCTTCATTACGGTATAGGCACATTCCTTATAATCCATACCGCAGATGTCCCTTACGGGAACAGGGAGAACGGGAAGCTCCACCGGAACAAACAGGCCTCCGTCATCACAGAGTCCTTTAAGTATGGCTTCCGAAGCACTGCATCTTACTTTATTATCTCTTGTACTTGTGTATTGAAGATTCATTTCAATTGAGTATTGTAACATAAAAGGGGCGCACTCGCAATGAGCAAACCCCCTTTATGAAAGATATGAAGAAGTTTAATTACAGTCTAAAGTTTAAGGATCGATCATACGAAGAAGCTGTGAGCACCTGCCGTTGCAACGAGAGTCTTTCCTCCAAAACTTCCGCCCCTGTGGAAATACAGAGCTCCGCCCACAGTATTCTTTCCGGCAACTGCCTCTTTAACAGCTGCGATAGTGGATGCGGAAGGAACAGCAGCCGCAAACCTGCCGCTGGATACGGGTCCGAACTGTCCGGGAGCAGTCAGCACGCCCATTATCGTATTGGGGTGGAAGGGACTCCTCACCCTGTTAAGGATCACGTTAGCTATTCCGATACGTCCTTCAATGCTGTCGTGGCCATCCTCAGCCTCAACTATCCTGCATAACGCATTAAAATCACTGTCCGACATTCCCGATGCCGAAAGAGACTCCTCGAATCTCCTCTGGGTTTCCTCAGCCTGCTTACGGGCTTCCTCTTCGGCCTTTTTTCTGGCGATCTCGTCTTCCACTGCCTTTTTCTCGGCCTCGGCCTTTGCCCTCTGCTCCTCGGCAAGCTTCTTCTGCGCCTCTATTTCAGCCTCGGCCTTTGCCCTTGCCTGGTCAGCAGCCTGCTGCTGGGCAGCTATCTGCTGATCGGCCTTTGCCTTGGCAGCCCTTGCAGCCTCCTCCTGGGCGATTATCTGTGCATTGACATTCACCTGCTCTTCAAAAGCCGGCTCGGGAGCCACCTCCACCTCCTCGGCGTGAACAGACACCACACTTACTATTATCATCGTCACCAGTGATGCAAAAAAGCAAATCACCGGTAAAAGAATATGCTTTTCATTTGTTCCTTCTGAATACATTAAAGTATCTCCTTTTCTTATGTCTTCCACTGACACAATTTTTTTCTTTTTCCGATATTCTGAATGGAATTATATCATTCAATTTTCAATTTGTTAAGGATTTGTTACGAATTTTTGTTTTTTTGTAATTTTGGCGCAATTATTATTGGCCCTATTTCTTCATATTTGTATTAATTTACCTATTTTGCTATAATTTTGTATACGATAATACAAGTAAATTCTCACAAAAAAATGTTAAGAATTTGTTGCTTATGTAAACTATTTATTTTGCAACCTTTATAAAATGCCCTATATTTGCTATTATTCTTTTGGGAGATTTAAACAATGGAACTGCCGAGGGGAGTATATAAATCCAAAAAAAGAAACGGTAATATATATTTTCGTGTTTCCATAACATACAAGGGAAGACACATCAGCCTTGGAAGCTCTGAAAGCTTAAAGACAGCTGCCATGATATATGAGGAAGCCTCCTTGCTTCGGGAAAACGATGACGGAGTAGACGAGTTTCCTTCCTATTATTATATTTCCTTCGATAAATATCTAAGCATCATTAATTACCGTGATAACGGAGTATATTTCCATAACCCCATCTATCTTCACCAACGGTATTTTTCATACTTCCTTGACAGGGATACGGAGCTGAAATTCGATACCGATGATCTGTTTTTCTATTCCCAGCACCGGATACAGAGACGGGGAGGCCATCTCTTCGTTGAAAACTACGGCGCACAGATGTCCCTTTTTTCACGCTACGGTATACATCCCTTCGCGGTCGAAGATAAGGACTACCGGTTTAAGAACGGGGATCCTTTGGATTTCAGATATGAGAATATAGAAATAATCAATCGTTATCTGGGTGTGGAGCTTATCGAGAATACCATACCGCGTAAATTCCGCTCCTATATCCATGTGAACGGCTATTATAATCTGGGGGTATATCAATCCGAGGACAGAGCAGCCATAGCCTTTAATAAAGCCCGCTCGCTCCTTAGGGAAAAGGGCAGAAATAAGGACACGCCGGCGAACTACATTTCCGACATGCCCGAAGAGGAATACAGGGAGATCTACGAGAGCATCGAACTACCGGAGAGCTTCCTTGGATTCGTTAATAAACTTTAGCAGCGTACCTCCGGAGATCAATGAGAGGCAGGCCTTAATGGAACTACGATCTCACCTCTGTTTATCACCAGGCATACATCCAGCCTGTCATTTAAGGCTACAAGAGCAGCATTCTTTCCAGCTTCTATACTGCCGAAGCTATCATAGATACCAATGGATCTTGCGGGATTCACAGCCGCACATTTTACAGCTGTTTCAAGGGGTAAACCCATTTCAAGGACCGCTGTCCTTACACAGTCCATAAGGTTTGCGGCGCTTCCGGCTATGGTCCCGTTTTCCTGGGTTGCACGTATGCCTCTTTTTATGACCGGGATACCTCCAAGCTCATATTCACCGTCCGGCATGCCTACAGCTTCCATGCTGTCTGAAATAAATATGATCCTGTCATCTCCAAACAGCTTAAATGTGGCCCTTACAGCCGAAGGATGAATATGTACCCCGTCACATATCATTTCAGCTTCCACATATTCCGTATCCGCTGCAGCAAATACCGGTCCCGGTTCCCTATGGTTCATTGGAGCCATTGCATTATGGATATGTGTCATATGGCGGACCCCGCTCTCAAAGGCTTTGCAGGCACTGTCAAAATCAGCAGCTGAATGAGCAAAGGAGATAATTACCTCGTCCTTTAATTCCTTAATGAATTCTGCCGACCCTTCTGTCTCCGGAGCAAGAGCCACAAGCTTTATCCTGTTCCCTGAAGCCTCCTGCAGGCGTCTGAACATAGCGCTGTCCGGCTTCATAATATAGTCCGGATTCTGGGCTCCCCTCTTTTCATATGAAATAAAGGGGCCCTCCATATTGATCCCCACCAGGGATGCCCCTCCTTCGCCCCTAAAGCTTTTTGCCGCCTCCATAACCTTAAGAAGCTTTTCCTCCGGAAAGGTCATAGTGGCTGGACAGATCTGGGTTATGCCCTGAGACTCCTCATAATCTGCCATTGTCTGTATAACAGACACGTCCCCCTCACAAAAGTCATGGCCTTTGCAGCCGTGAAAATGGATATCCGTAAGCCCCGGGATCAGCTTCAGGCCGCTTATATCGATATCTTCAAAATCGACATCCTCTGTCTTCTCTACGATCCTTCCGTCACTTATATACACATCGGCTTTACGGAAAACGAAGCCGGGATCAAATACCATACCTCCGGTAATTCTGTAGTTCATAGCCTGTCAACAGCTCCTTTCAGGGTTTTTGTCATTCTTCCCCACCGCTGCATTTACTGTATGCCGCCTTATCCACAACAAGTATCACATCATCATGTAATTGCAGTATTGATGCCGGAACCAGCGGAGTGACAGGTCCGAAAAATGCTTTGTTAACTGCATCCGCCTTATCCTCACCGGACGCCACCACAAGGATCTTCTTCGCCCGAAGGATAGAGCGAATCCCCATAGTATAAGCAAATTTCGGCACCTCCTCTCCTGCCTCGAAGAAACGCTTATTGGCTTCTATCGTGCTGTTTGTTAAAGAAACGCAGTGCACATCCTGGTCAAAGATATTGTCCGGCTCATTAAAGCCTATATGTCCGTTTCTTCCAAGTCCCAGAAGCTGCAGATCCTGCTCACCGATCTTCTCCAGAAGGTCATTATAGGCCTTACAGGCCTTTTCAGGATCGGAATTCATCCCATCGGGAAGATGAGTATTCTCAGGCCTTATATTTACCCTGTCAAAAAGGTTCTTATGCATATAATAAACGTAGCTTTGGGGATTATCTGCCCCAAGGCCCTTATATTCATCCAGATTTACGGTCACAACCTCGGAAAAATCCAGATCCCCCTTCCCGTACCATTCCACCAGCTGGTCATAGATCCCGACGGGTGTGGAGCCGGTTGCAAGCCCCAGTATGGAATCAGGCTTTAATATTATCTGTGCAGAAATGATATTGGCAGCCTTCCGGCTCATCTCTGCATAATCCTTTGTAACATAGATCCGCATGCTTTTCTCCTTAGGTGCATAAAAGGGGCAGGATCTCCTGCCCCTATATTTCTCTGTTCCGGGGTTCGCCTTATGCGATACCCTTCACTTTAGACAAGCTTCTTCAGGACCTGCGAGAATACCTATGAAGGCACTCTGTATCTTCCCGAAAGCGGCGGGAACCGCATCGGCTTCAATTCCAAGATACATTGCTACCGCCCCGCTGGACAGGAGGGTGGTTATCATAAGCCAGGAAGCTTCTCTCCTTAAAGCCCCTGTACTTCCCAGGCCGGAAACCGCTAAGCGGCATCTCCTCCTTTCAAAAACAGCTTCAGACCTATGTTCCAGGAAATACTTTTATAAATTTTTTACAAAAAAATATAAAAAAAATATAAACTAATAGTAAAATAGCACAAAAAGGCTGATCCGTCAATGGATTAAGGGGAGTAGGACAAGACTTGAGCCGTAAACTCATTTCACAGAATAGTCAGTAAAGGAAATGTCGAGATCCACCGGATCCTCGATGCCGTCCACATTTCCGGTTATGCTGTACTGCCACATATTGTAACGGTAAGGGAATACAGAGGTTTCATCAGTGTCATAGAGCCAGAAGTCATAGGGTGCGATGGATAAAAGATCAAATTTAAGAGCAAACTGTTTTTTGGTGGCTGCAATCATAGGAGTATAACCATAGGCTCTCACGGTGTCACAGAATGCTTTTGCGACTGCGGACAGCTCCTCCTTTGAGAGCATCTCTGTCCTGTAGCTGTCACCTGATATGGATTCGGAGCTGAATACTATCGGGTATTCTATCTGATGGCCGTTTATCGCAGCCACACAGTAATTTGCCTCCTCTACCGCCTCAATTATATTTACAGCCTGGGAATTAAAATAAAGTCCGATCTTAATGGCATTTTCGGAGCAGCCCCTCATATTGTCAAGGAGCTTTTCATCCAGGACCACCTTGCCGGAGCCGTAGCCTCTGGAGCCCACCCTTAGCATGGCGAAATCGACCCCCGATGCCGCAACCCTCTCCCAGTCGATATTCTTCTGATACGAGGAAACATCAATACCGTGATAACTGGTAGTACGGCCGTTAAGGGAATAATCCTTCCATATCCCGTTCATTTCAAAGGCATCGTTAAATCTCTCATTGACCGGCATCCGGTCTAAAATATCCACAAACTCTGCCGTGCCCTCCGATAATTCGTTAATATCAAAAACGTTTCCGGAAACGCTGTCCCTCTCTTTCTGCTGGGACCCTACACTGTTTTCCGAAAGAGTATCAGAGGATATGCTATCCTCCGGAATGAATTTTTCTTTTACCCTGTCATCTTTTCCCGTACCGTCAGCTCTCGGGACATAGGTATTATTGTCCTCTTCCTCGTCATACATATGCCAGAAGGACAGCTCGTCACTGGTCCTCTTATTCTCGAGAGTGGAAAGATCTTCATTATCCGTATTTCCTGCCTGCTGTGATTGTACCTTAGCTGTACTCCCGCTTTTTTTCTCCGGCTTTTTATTAACCGAAAAAGTAATAAGCAGTACCAGCACAACTGCCGATACCGCCGCAAAAAGACCGAGTACCACCCCGGTCTTAGCTTTTCTTTCAACTATATAATCATCTTCTTCATCATGCAGCATTGACATAACGTGTTACAATGTTCACTCCTAAGAATTCCCGTGTTTTTTAAAGAATTCTGCTATAGTCCTGTTAAGCTCCACATTAGTGGTGCTCTTTAAGATATAACCCTGGGGCTTAAGATCCTTTACCCTTGCGATACTCTCCTTTGTCCCTATACCGGTAAGGAAGATGACCGGTATGGACGCGGTGTCGGAATGCATCTTCAGCATTTCCAGTACTTTGGGACCGTCAACTACCGGCATCTCATAGTCGAGAAGTATAAGATCCGTTTCATTCTTTGCAAGCCAGGATATTCCCTGCATACCGTCAAGGACTATCTCCACATTATATGACTTACCGAGCCAGACCTTTATCATCTGGGCGTATGTAATATCGTCATCAATGATCAGTATCTTTTTCTTATTGTGAAGATCATCCTCTATCTTCTTCTCATTTGATATGACCTCGAGCAGCTTATCTATTTCTACGGGTCTGTTGATCCAGATATAATCATTAAGAGCCGGAACCTCCTCCAGAAAATCGCTGTGATAATTCCCGTTCCCGATAAGTATCACGTTTCTTCCCATACCCTTAAAGGTATCACAGAGAAGGAAAAGGCTTTGTGTCAGATCCTTGTCTCCAATGATAGAATCCTGAAGATATAGAATGAAAGCCTTTGTTTCGCTCTCCAGTTTTTTTATCTCATATACATTATCATCAATAAGTACAACATCCAGTCCTCTCGCTGACAGACCTCTCTCCATGGATTTCACGACAACGCTGAACTGATGTGTGATTATCACTATCTTTCCGTCCATAATATAACTCCGTCTGATGAAATACCTTTGACACCTCTCTATTCTACTTGTAAATTAAGTATGCCGTCAACATGCTGATAGAAACACCGTTGGATAAACACCGCAGAAAGTCAATCAGAACCGTCCCCGATGTCTCTGTTACTGAGAACGATCTGGTTAAAGGGAATTCCTATTCCGTTCCGGTCAAACATAAGTTTCAGTTCCCGGTTCAGATCTCTCTTAACCCTGTAATAATCAAGGGATTTACATTTAATAGAGAATTTAAGCATCACGGCGCTGTCCTCCATTGCGTCCACGCCGAGATAATCCGGGCCTTCAATAGCAAGGGGGATATTCTCTTTCATGACCGGAAGCTCGCGCCTTATCACTTCCTCAACATTTTCAAGTTTCTCATCATAGTCAATGCCGATCGAAATATAGATACATTCAGGCGTGATCGAATGATTTACCACCTGTTTAAGGGAACTGTTATTCACTATCTTAATATTATTGGTACCAAGATCAAGGAGTCTCGTATTCCTGATCCCGATCTCAAGTACCTTTCCACGGCAGTCATCCACAGTTATCACGTCTCCCACGTGAAAAGCCCCCTCGATAATTATAAAAAGACCGTCAAAAACATCGGAAGTAAGGCTCTGGGCGCCCAGTCCTATAACGACCGTCAGTATTCCAGCAGAGGCGAGAAGGGTTTCCGTATGGACCCCCATCCTGTTGGCACATAAGAATAATATCCCTATTATTGCCGCGTATTTAAGAAGGCTAATAAGCATCTGCGACATTGTCTTTCCCCGGGAGCTCAGCGAATTACCGAGCTGAATAAGAAGCATATTTAAGCATATCGTAAGGAATCCCACGGAACAGATGCATATAATACTCCAGGTTATGGAGAAAAGGTGTATCCCGTTTTCCCAGTCGCCTCTTATGATATATGAGAATATGGAGTCGGACGGCAGCAGTCTTTCCTGGAACAGGGCGATAAAAAACACAACTCCGGAAAACACAAAAAATGCACCTCTTAAAAAGCGTTTTAGGGCATAGTCCGATCGGAAGCTGTTTATCGCCGGAGACCCGCTCTCAAGCGTGTAAGGAACCGAAACACCGGACAAAAGGAAGAGAAGAAGATACAATAATAATACTGCTGCAAAACACGGAAGGAACGTGAAAACAGCTATCTGAAGGTTCCCGGTCAGAAGTCCGGAGGTCGGAGTAACTATGAATACTATATCGGAATACGATGCGGCAGTTTCACAGAGATAGCTGACTCCGGCAACAGTTAAATAACCTACGTAACCGTCTCTCAAGGTCCGGGCAGTGATCCCGTAATCAACCGCTTTCTTTCCGACAAGCGATGTTATAGGGTGATATGTGAATTCACCGCTGTTTTTATCCACAGTAAATGCAAAAGATGAATTAGTACCGCTGTATGTAGAAAGAATGTACTCCCGGGATGTTGACTTTAAGGGTTCGGAAAGAAAGGAGGGGTCAAATGCCAGCTGGACGAAGCCGTTCGGATCCCCCTTACTGTCTGTTACAAGACTTCCTACGTATAGATAGGGCTTTTCAAGATAGTTTTCGTCAGGCTTGTCCTGAATGACATAGGGTGTTCCGTATAATAACTGCCTGAACTGGTATGAAGGATCATTGGGGTCATTTGAGAGGGTCAGACCCTTATAGGTTGAATCAGATACAAGCACGGTACCGTTTTTATCATACAAAAGGACATGCTCTGTCTGTAATATCCTGTTTAACTTATTTATGGAGGAACGTGTGGCAAGCTGCGGATTGTCAGATATAAGCTTCGCAGCGATACCCGAGATCCGGCGCAGGAATTCGCTGTAACGGTTTTTAATTATATCCTGGTTTTCCTTTTCAAAATCCAGGGAGTATGCGAGAGCTTTTGCATCCAGGCTGTTTGTGGTCTCCTGAACAGAGGTTGAGTAAAGAAGATGTATATACATCGACAGGATCATAAGAAGGAGGAGCGAAACAATTACCAGAGACTTTGATTTCTTAAAATAGATCCTCCTTAAATACTTCCCCTCCTTTGCGTTCCGGGCGTATTCCTTTAAGATCATGGAATATGCGAGTATGAGGGTGAACAGGATAACAAAGGTTGAAAAAAGAACAGGGATAAGAATTATTATTACTGAAGTTAATATCTCCGTATACGGAAGAGCGCATATGATCCATACGTTTTCCTCGGGGCGGAATTTACAGCCGCAGTAATAGTCCTCTCCACAGATATCCATGTGCTTAAAGGCACCGTCACTGAAATCGGAAAGGAGTAAACCCGCTTCTTCAATATTTATCCCTTCATCTTCTCCTATACTGTATGAAGTACCGCTGACCGTGGGATCAAAGGGGAAATAGACGAAATAACCCTCCCGGTCAACTGCAAAGGTGAAACCGTTCCTGCCGATCGTGTTCCGCTCCAGCATGGAATCCCATGCCGAAGCGGATGCAGACGCATCTTCAATATCTGAAATGTCAGATTCTATATTTCCTGCGGTATTACCTTCTTCATAATAAACCTGAAGATCGTCGATAATCTTCTGGATCCTGTCATTGTACTTTGTATTTTTCTTTATCGCTTCAAGACTTTCATCCAGATTCTGGTCTGTTTCCGTAAGCTTCAATGCTATCTGCCGCCTGTAATTTGACGTCACCAGCACACTTAAAAGGCAGAAAAGAAAGTATCCCAGCACAAGTAAAAGGAGTAGTGAAAACAGCATAGGAAGCTTGGGAAGCTTATTCTTATTATTATTCTTATCCTTCATTCTATTCCTCAGTTACCGTTATCTGTCCGTTCTTTAATTCCATATATATCGGATCGGGATAATCCTCGTCTCCAAAGATGCTCTTGATCTTAAACTGGTACAGGAATTTTCCGTCATTAAGCTCCGCATCCTCCATGACCATATTGCTTTTCCAGGTGATGGAACTTAAGGGGATCAGTTTCTCATCGTTGTTCTCGCCGTAAACATAGAACAGGAATTCCACCTTATCCCCATCCTTAAGCTTTTTAATATCCCTTCCGGTACTTCCGGTCTCTTCATCAATTCCGTCATAAGCACCTAGTATTGTAAACTTTTCCGTGCTGTAATCGTATTCTGCTTTAAGGGATTTCTCCTCTCCGTTCAAGAGTATCGGTATCGTATACAGATTGTATTTATCAGTCTGTTCTATAAGTTCCGCATATACGACTTCATCACCGATACAGATCCAGGACCCTTCGAAATGCTCCCTGAATATTCCTTTGTCGAAATCCGATTCCAGATCATTATCAGATCCGAGGTAAATATATTCGCCGCCAGCCTCATTATCATAGTACAGCATAAAGCTTACGTCCTGGACCATATCAAGACCTGATGTTATCTTCAGTTCATAGTATCCGTCCTCTCCCAGCTGCTGGCTGTATTTCAGATCATAATTATCCTTTTCAACCGGAGAGATGCTGCTTATGGTTTCATAATAATCCTCCGTCATTTCTTCTCCGTAATCCTGAGCTATGCTCTGACCTTCATTAAAGAAGCTGTCGTATTTTCCCTCATCTGTCTTATTATCTGAATATGCTTCCTTCCAGGCAGCCTCCCATTCCTGTTCCCACTCATGGGAATCGAAATCGCCGTTTAATATGCTTAAGTACTCCTGGAATGCAATATTATTTGAAAAGGTTTTATAAACCTTAAATTCATCCGGATCCATAAGAAGAGGGTAATACACTGAAAGCCCGTTGGAATTGGCTCTGTTGCTGCCATGCACTTCATAACGGACGGCATCATGTAAGGCATCCAGTACATTTGACGAATTCTGGTTTAATACATTCTCCGTCTGCTTTACCATATCACCGAGATCCACCATATTCGTAAAGCCGTCAGCCTCGCTGTTGGACCCAAAGTTCTCTGCCCTTACAACACCCTGCTGAACCGACCTGAAGTTTTCAGGCTCCTGTGTGGAAAGCACCATTTCACCTGACAGATTCTTATATACTGCAGAAAGAGCCGGGATCCTTGTAAGATCGGTGACTGAAAGTGTGGCCATTGCATCCTCTTCGCTCCCTGCACATTTAGCCATAAATCCATCTGCGATCGCCGTCCCCAGTTCTTCTCCGGTGATTCCGGTATCCTGTCCGAGATATTCCAGGAAATCCATATAATCCCATCCGCCTCCGGGTTCAAGCTCCTCAGATGCAACCATATAGTGGCCGTAGCCCTGAATAGCTTCAGCTGTTTCAAGATTAGCCATAAGGCAGGCATCAAAGCCTATCACTTCAAAAGGAGTATCCGCTTCTGTGATCGCCTGTTTTATCTCCTGAAGTGTAAGAGAATCACCGTTAAACAGTTCATCGAAGCATACACCACCTATAGATCCCATGCCATGATCCCAGAAAATAAGCATATATTTGTCTGCAGGATATTTCTCCCTTCCCCAGGTAATATAGTCCTTAAGGGTATCAGGATCTCCCATCGATTTAAGAGGCTGTTCCTCTTCACATATCACGTCTCCCTCCACTACACGGTACCGTCCGAGTTTTTTATTGCTGATCCCCTTAAATGACGGTAATTCTCCGACATAGTACTTGTTCATTGCCCATTCTTTTGTTCCACCGGTTTCCACAAGGATATTTATTTTGTCCTTGCTATCCCCAAGATCCGAGGTAAACATTTCGTAGAAGTTTCCGGTAGCATCTTCAGTATTGGATTCAAGATCAGTACCACACATATAGACCATGATTGTCCAGGTCTGGTTGGGATTTTTAGCCTGAGCTTTTACATTCTCCCCGTCTTCTTCCTCTTCGAAATCCCCCTCATCAAAATCATCGAAGTCATTCTCTTCATCATCATAAAACTCTTCTGTATATTCATACTCTTCTGTCTCTGCAGTTTCAGAAGCCGCTTCTTCGGCAGCCGGAGCCTTAGCTTCCTCCTTCTTACCACAGCCTGAAATAATACCCAGACAAAGGATCCCCGTTAATATAAGTACCATTAACCTTCTCTTTTTACTACCCATCTTACCTCCTCAAAATGCTTAAAAGGGCCACACTCAGTAATATTCCGTAACTGTACCGGAATCCGTAAAGAAAACCTTCAGTTCCCCAAAATCCCCTTTATCAAGAAACTCCTTTCCCTTCTCCCGGCCCAGACAGAAAAGAGCCGTGCTAAGAGCATCTCCGTCAGCTGAATACCTTGAAACCACCGTAACAGAATCCATATCGCTCTCCACAGGATATCCTGTAGCTGTATCAAGAATATGATGATAGAGTCTGTCTTCATAATAGAAATATCTCTCGTAGTTTCCGCTTGTTACCACCGAAAGATCCGTAAGCTTAAGGCTTTTAAGCATCTCTCCGTCCGAAAAGGGTTTTTCGATTCCTACATTAAAATCACTCCCGTCAGGCTTCGAGCCGATAAGTACCACATTTCCCCCTAGATTAATTATTGCCGATGTGACTCCCCTGTCAAGCAGGAATTCCTTTATCCTGTCTCCGATATAGCCCTTGGCTATGCCTCCCGGATCTAACTCTGACTTAGGATCTGAAAGGGTCACCGTACATTCTTCCTCATTTAAGCTGATATTCCTGTAGCCTACATGAGAGAGAGCCTCCCTGATCTCACTATCTTTTGGAGGCTTATTCCCACCCTTAAAATCCCAGAGCTTTGAAACCGGTCTTATTGTTATATCAAAGGCCCCGTTACTTAATTCACTGTATTTTAAGGATAGCCTGATAAGCTCCATAGTTTCCAAAGAAACCTTTGTCTCCTTACCGTGGGCTTCATTTATCCTTGAAATGTCAGAGTCCCTGATCTCCGCAGAGAACAGCCTTTCGTAACGCCTTATCTCGTCAAATGCATCCTTTAAGACTGTCTCAAAATCTTCTTTCCCGGAGCCTGAATAGATCGCGATGGTCGCTACGGTATCAAGAACAAAGTCCGTCTTTGAAACAGGCTTCCCGTAGCCTTTACTAACGCATCCGGAAAATAGGGACAGGACACAAAGAAGCACGCATAAAACTGCGTGCCTCTTATAATTTTTCATTCTCCGCTTATATCTCAAACTCACTGCCCTACTGCTTCTTTCAGCACAGGTTTTTCGATCTTTTCTATAACCTTCTTCGGACACTTGTTTGCACAGATGCCACAGCTTACGCATTTATCGTAATCAATATGCGCTAGGAAGTCAGTAACATGGATCGCATCCTTCGGACAGTTCTTTTCACAAAGACCACAGCCGATACAGCCGGCTGCACAGACCTTCATTACCGCAGGTCCCTTGTCCTTACTTGAGCAGGCCACGGCATACTTATTCTTCTTCGGCTTAAACTCTATCATATGCCTCGGGCAGTTCTCTATACACTTGCCGCAGGCCTTACACTTATCCTCATCCACAACGGCGATACCGTCTATTACATGGATCGCATCAAAAGGACAGACTCTCTCACAGGTCCCGCCGCCCAGGCATCCGAAAGAGCAGGCCTTGGGTCCGCCGCCCGGTACCATGGCAAGCATTTTACAGTCGGACACTCCGGTATATTTATGCTGGTCCTTAGCCTTTATACAGGTTCCAGCACATTTCACAAAGGCAACCTGAGGCTCGGATTCTTCAACGCTCTGCCCCATGATCTCTGCGATCTTTGCGGCAACTGCATCACCTCCGACCGGGCAGCCGTTGACCGGAGCAGCCCCGGTCACTATGGCATGTGCCATGGCAGAACATCCTGCCTGACCGCAGCCTCCGCAGTTTGCACCGGGAAGCACCTCACCTACCTTTACCTCACGTTCATCCACCTCGACAAAGAAGGCTTTTCCGGCTATGCTCAAGAATACTCCGACAAACAGACCGACTGCCGCCACGCAGACGGTCGCTATAACTATTCCCATATCGTTATCCCTCCTTGTTGGTTACTTTAATCCCGAAAAACCGCAGAACGCAATTGCCATAAGCGATGCGGTGAACATTGTAAAGGGAAATCCCTGTACAGCCTTGGGAACCCGGTTATACTGCATCTTCTCCCTTAAACCCGCAAGGATGATTATGGAGATCGCAAATCCAACAGATGTAGCAATGCCGTTTACTATGCCCTGGATAACATTGTACTCATTCTGAACATTCAGGAGTACGGCACCCAAAACCGCACAGTTGGTGGTGATAAGAGGAAGATACACACCAAGTGCCTTATAAAGACTGGGCATCATCTTCTTTAAGAACATCTCCACAAACTGAACCAGTGATGCGATAACCAGGATAAAAACTATAGTATTCAGATAGTCAAGCCCCAGGGGATGCAGGATAAAATGGTATATAAGCCCGCATATTATGCTGGCAAGAGTGATAACAAATATTACCGCAGCACCCATTCCGGAAGCGGTGTCAACCTTCTTTGAAACTCCAAGGAAGGGACAGATCCCGAGGAACTGGGACAGGACAACGTTATTAATGAGCATGCTCATTATGAGTATTGAAATTAGTGTTGTATTACTCATTATTTATTTGCCTCCTTTTCCGCTTCATCAGCTGCCTTCATAGCCTTCAGCCGCTCCAGTGCAGACATGGGGGCGGGTGCTTCATCAGCTTCATCCTTCGCTTCATCTGCCTTGGGTGCTTCAGGAATCTCAGCCTTCGCTTCCTCTGCCTTGGGTGCTTCAGGAATCTCAGCCTTCACTTCCTCTGCCTTGGGCTCTTCAGGAGCCTCGGCCTTAACTTCCTCAGCCTTTGGAGCTTCAACTTTAGGAGCTTCTTCTTTAGGAGCTTCTTCTTTAGGAGCTTCTTCTTTAGGAGCTTCCACTTTAGGAGCTTCTACTTTAGGAGCTTCTTCTTTAGGAGCTTCAGACTTTACTGCTTCATCCTCAGCCTTCTTAGGAGGTTCTGCTGCTTCAACAGTCTTTGAAGCAGCGGCTTCAGCCTGCTTTGCGGCAGCCTTGACTTCCTTTACCGCTTCTTCCACAGTCATTTCAGCAGGCTTTGCTGCAGCCGGTTTTGCTGCGGCAGGCTTTGCTGCAGGAGCTGCTTTTACGGCAGCGGCTGCCTTTGCTTCCTTATCGGCCTTCATCATGGCTTCAACCTTCTGAAATTTGCCGGCGCAGCTCATTCTCATAGCGCAGCTGGAGCACTCGGATCCCTCCTCATCGGTATGGGTAACGGGAAGACGAACTCCCTTCTTTGCCTCTATGGTATTAATAATATGGGCACGGATGGTGATCATAATGGCCAGGACCAGAAATGCTCCGGGAGCCATTACAAAGATCGAAGGAGCGTAATCAGGCAGGGAACCGATGGGATTCCCGAATATGGCGCCGGACCCGATAAGCTCACGGATAAAGCCCATAACGGTTATGGCCAGGGTAAAACCGAGACCCATACCTATACCGTCAAAGAAAGAGGCCAGAGGCTTATTCTTATATGCATATGCTTCCGCACGTCCGAAAATAATACAGTTAACAACTATCAGAGGAATATAGATACCCAGTGATTTATAGAGATCCGGCGTATATGCCTGCATCAGCATGTCCACCATCGTAACGAATGAAGCTATTATCACGATGAAGGACGGAATTCTTATATCATCGGGTATAACATTTCTGAGCAGTGAAATAAACAGGTTCGCAAGGGCAAGCACCACCGTAGTGGATAAGCCCATTCCTATACCGTTCATAGCTGAGGTGGTGACCGCCAGAGTCGGACACATTCCGAGAACTATAACAAGCGTAGGATTTTCCTTAACTATTCCGTTAAAAAGCCGTTCAAGAGGCGTATTTTCCGCTAAATTCATTTGATCTCTCCACCTCCCAATACATAGTCAACATAGGCAAGTCCCGCATTCACCCCTCTTGTCACACAACGTGAGGTAAATGTAGCGCTTGTGATAGAGTCCACATTCTCACCCAGAGTAAAGGTCGTTCCGGGTTCTTTTCCGTAGAACTGGGGAAGCCAGTCGGGATCCGTCTGGGCCCTCATACCAAGTCCCGGAGTCTCGGCGATGGATGTTATGGAAATTCCCAGTATGGAACCTCCCTCATCAACGCCCATTGAAAAGGCTATATCTCCGCCGTAACCACCGTGGCTTACAACATTTATCACATAGCCGACTGCCATATCATCAGTAACAGCTTCAAGCACGGATGTGATCTCCGCATTGTAATCTCCGTCTGCTATAGCTTCGGCAGCCCCCTCCGGGGTAGCCCCAAGATCATTGAACTCGGTAGCATCGGGAACAACCGCCTGATAAGCTTCCTTCAGAGCCTTCTCCTTCTGAGCCTCGATAGGGCCTGCTGTTATCTCATGCACAACTCCCAGTACAAGACCGAAGATCAGGGCAAATGCCGTCATCAGCAGGGTATTTCTAACCTCTTTACTCATGCTTTACCCCCTTTCTCAGGCTTTACATAACCGAAGCACTTGGGCACCGTCCACCTCTCTATAAGGGGAACAAGCAGGTTTGAAATGATGATCGCATAGGAAACACCCTCTGCACCGGATGCAAACACTCTGAAAACACCGGTAAGGATGCCGAGGATCACTCCGAATATTATCCTGCCCTTTGTGGTTATGGGGCTTGAAACATAATCGGTTGCCATAAAGAAGGCTCCGAGCATAAGTCCGCCGCCTGCAAGCTGTCCGGTAATGTAATAGGGATCCGTACCATGTCCTCCGAAAATACACCAGAAGATCACAAAGGTCAGGATATAAGTTCCCGGTATGGTAATGTCGATTATCCCGAGAAGGATAAGATAGCAGGCTCCGATAACCACAGCCAGCACGGAAACCTCACCTATGGTTCCCATCTCGTTTCCCACTACCATGTCAAAGGTATTGACCAGCTCACCGGCCTTTAACTGTGCAAGCCTTGTTGCACCGGTAAAGGTATCGTATGAAAAATCAGTCATATATTTCGCAAAGGAAATAACCAGAAAGCACCTTGCACCGAGAGCCGGGTTCATAAAGTTCTGTCCCAGACCGCCGAAAAGCTGCTTTACAAGTACTATGGCAACAAGAGAGCCTATTACACAGATCCATAAAGGGATCCTCGGAGGCATATTAAGTGCCAGAAGAAGACCCGTAAGTGCAGCAGACCCGTCACTTACAGTGATGGGAAGATGCATAAGCTTCTCGTAGAGCCATTCAAAGAACATTGCGGAGATAACCGTAACAAGAATGACTGCGATGGTATAGGCTCCGAAGTGCCAGATACCGAAGAGTGTCGCAGGCATAAGAGCGATTATCACATGCATCATTATTTTCTGGGTAGTGCAGTTATCCCTGATATGGGGATTGGAGGTAACACTCATCAACTTCTTTTCTTCCATTATGCCTCACCACCCTTCTTTTCCTCATTCTTTTTAGCCTCTTCCTCGGCCTTCGCCTTTGCAGCGGCCGCAAGTGCCCTGTCACGTCCGATGGAGAGCTTCTTCATGGACTTTATGCTCTGTGCAAGCTGGCGTTTTGCGGGACATACATAGGAGCAGGAACCGCATTCGATACATTCCTTTCCGGAAAGACCATTAAATGCGTCATAATCTTCATGCTCGGCGTATGTGGCAAGCTGGCTGGGAATGAGCTTTTCGGGACAGGCAACGACACAGCGTCCGCAGTTTATGCAGGGTGTCTCGACAGCCATAGCGGCCTCGTCCACCTTCATGCAGAGAAGCGCCGAGCTTGTTTTCGTTACCGGAACATCCAGATCGAATAATGAGAATCCCATCATAGGACCTCCGGAAACTATGCATCCGGGCTCCGTTACAAAGCCCCCGGCTTCTTCTATAAGCTCCTTATAGTTGGTTCCGCAGCGAACCTTGAAATTTCTGGGATCCTTAACAGCGTCTCCCGTAACCGTTACTATCCTGTACATAAGCGGGATATTTTTCGTAACAGCCTCGTTTATCGCAACAAGTGTATCGCAGTTATCAACGATACAGCCGGCATCCGCGGGAAGCATCTTTGAATTTATCGCTCTGCCGGTGCAGGCGTATATGATATGTCTCTCAGACCCCTGTGGATACTTTGTTTTCAGCGCATAAACCTCGACACGGGGCTCGTCCTTCGTAAGCTTCGTAAGAAGCTCGATAGCATCAGGCTTATTGTCCTCTATGGCAATTATACCCTTGGCATTATCAAACAGCTTCAATACGCACTTCATTCCTCCGATAACGAGCTCGGGGTTCTCGATCATACGCCTGTAATCGGATGTGAGATAGGGCTCACATTCCGCACAATTGGCTATTACGTAATCGATCTTTGCGGGATCCTTCGGAGAAAGCTTTACATGCGTGGGGAATCCGGCTCCGCCCATTCCGACGATGCCCGCATTCTTCACTGCAGCAACTATTTCTTCCTTGCTGATCTCATCCAGAGGCTTTGCCTCAGGATATTCAACCTCCTCGTACAATCCGTCATTCTCAACGATAATGGACTGAACCATATCTCCTACCGGAACCCTGTGTTTCTCGATTGCCTTTACCGTACCGCTTACGGTAGCGTAGATGTTTGCAGAGACAAAGCCTCCTGCCTCCGCGATGAGCTGACCCGTCTTTACCCTGTCTCCCACCTGGACAACAGGCTTGGCCGGTGCTCCGATATGCTGGGAAACGGGATAAACAAGATCTCCTTTCGGAAGCACATCTTTAATTGGTTTTTCCTTTGAAATGTCTTTATTGTCCCGCGCTCCGGGATGTATGCCGCCATCAAAGGTAAACCTGGGTCTGAACTGTGACATCCTCATCCTTCCTTCCTTATAGATTTTTGTTATCAGTACTCTCCTGATGACATCATAAACATACTAGGATATAATAGCAAATATGAAAAAAATTGACAATCATTTAAGCACTATTTCCAACGAATCCGTATATAAAAAAACGACAAATGGCAGCGGGGTATTTATCGATATCGAGACGACCGGATTAAGCAGGGAAAACTGCAGTATTTATCTTATTGGAATCCTCTACCCGGTGAGAGATGAGAAAAAGAAAGGCTACACCCTGACTCTTCTCTTTGCCGAGGATCCCGGCGAAGAAAAGGTGCTGCTTATCGAATTATCCGCTCTCCTTAAATCGGGTCCCCTAAGCCTTATAACCTTTAACGGCAGGCACTTTGACCTGCCCTTTTTAATTAAACGCTATGAGAAAAATGCTCTTAAAGCTCCGGACTGCCTTTCCGACGGATCTGATATCGATATCTATGCAAGGCTCCGTCCTTTCCGCCGTTCCTTCGGTATAAGCTCCCTTAATCAGAAATCACTTGAAAAAATGCTTGGGATACAACGCGAGGATAAGTACAGCGGAAAGGAGCTTATAAGCGTATATTATGATTATGTGAAAACAGGGAATGAGCATCTTGAAGAGCTGCTTCTAACCCATAACAGGGATGATGTACTTGGAATGACTGAAATACTTCCGGCTCTGTCTTATGAGCGTATATTCACTTCCTCTGCCCGCTCCGGCGGATCCGGGATAAAATATGCGGAAGAAGAAAGCCATTTAAGCTTCGACGGAATGGAGGCCCGGGAATTTGTCATAAGCTTCGATCTCCCTGAGGCCGTGCCGAAGCCCCATCTCTTTCATAATCTGAGACTCTTTCTTGAAGCCTCGGGAAATACGGGTGTTTTAAGGATCCCCTTCTATGAAGGTGAATTAAAGCATTATTTTGATAATTACAGGGATTACCTCTATATCCCGTCACAAGACAAGGTCGTATTAAAGGAAATAGGCTCCCTCATGGAAAAAACAGAAACCGAAAAGGCTTCTCCTTCAAACTGCTGCATAAAAACAGAAGGGCTCTTTCTCCCGCTTCCAAACGGCTTCAGCTTTCCCGGGACAGCCGCATACAGGAAGGAATATAAAAGCAAAGCTGAGTACGTTCTTTTCGGCGAAGAAATAAAAAGATCCCCGCTACTTGGGGAATATCTGGCGGAGGTTCTTAAAAACTGGTTTAAATAAATAAACAAAAATACGCACCCCTCTTAAGAGGAGTGCGCAAAAAAACAAAGTAATAAAGGATCACGCTTTCTCATAGAAGAACGAATTTCTCCGTTCGTAGCCCATTTCCTTATAGTTCATGATCTGTTCGGTGCTGCCGATGAAAAGAATTCCGCCCTTCTTTAAGGAAGCCGCAAACTTCCTGAAAACTTCATCCTTCGCTTCCTCTGTAAAATAGATAAGCACATTTCTGCACACTATAAGATCCTGATTCGTGGGGTAGGGATCCTTTAAGAGATTATGCTCCTTAAATTCAACCTGTCTCTTTATCTCGTCATGGATCTGGAACGAAGGACCGACTTTATCGAAGTACTTGCTCTTCATTTCCGCAGGCACACCGGCAAGAGACTTGGCATTATAAAGCCCCACCTTTGCCTTGGCCATAAC
This sequence comes from Lachnospiraceae bacterium AD3010, assembly GCA_000622025.1. GTDB lineage: Bacteria > Bacillota > Clostridia > Lachnospirales > Lachnospiraceae > NK4A144. Next base: position 232,989 of record JHWU01000007.1, read on the forward strand.
TGTCTTATCAAGATCCGTGGCGTTTATCTTTATCTGATTCAGCGGCAGATGCTTTGAAAAAGCCATAACAAGGGAATACGGCTCATCACCTGTCGAGCAGGCAGCGCTCCATATCTTCAGGTTCTTTCCGAACTTTTTGATAAGCTCGGGAATGAACTCCTTGTCCATAAGATTCCACTGATCGGGATTGCGGTAGAATTCGGACACATTAATGGTTATGTAATTTACAAATTCATCAAAAAGCTTTGTGTCTTTCTTCAATCCGTCCGCATATGAAGGATAATCCTTAAAGCTGTTTCTCTCGATAAGCGTATCTATGCGGCGCCTCATCTGCTTTTCCTTGTAAGCAGAAAGGTCGATCTTCGTGAGAGCAAATATCGCTTTTTTAAACTGCTCGTAATCTCCCGATACCATAACGATTTCCCCCTTTACGGATTTATATCACTCTTCTGCAGGAGCCTCTTCAACGGCTTCCTCTGCTGCAGAAGCCTCATCCTCTGCTCCGGATGCATTTCCCGCCTCATCATCGGCAGGACCGGAAAGAGCCTTAATGGAAAGAGATATCTTGTGATCTCCTTCGTTGAAGTCTACGACCTTGGCCTCGACCTCCTGTCCGCTCTTTAATACATCAGAGGGCTTTTCCACATGATCTCTTGATATCTGGGATACATGCAGGAGTGCATCAATACCGGGCTCCAGCTCGATGAATGCACCGAAGTCCGTCATACGTGCAACCTTTCCCTTTACGATGGTTCCTACTGCATACTTGGAAGCGGCATCGATCCAGGGATTTTCATCCGGGAACTTGAGTGAAAGAGCGATCTTTGTGCCCTGGATATCCTTGATGAATACCCTTAAGGTTTCACCAACCTTGAACACCTTCTTCGGGCTCTCCACGTGTCCCCAGGACATCTCGGAAATATGGAGCAGGCCATCGATATCCCCAAGGTCAACAAATGCACCGAAGTCGGTAACATTCTTTACCTGACCCTCGATGATATCACCCACATGAAGCTTCTCCAGAAGCTCCTTCTGTCTCTCGGCCATTCTGGAAACAAGCAGGCACTTCCTGTCGCCGATAACCCTTCTTCTTCTGGGATTGAACTCGGTGATCATGAACTCGATTTCCTGACCATTATACTTATTCAGATCCTTCTCATAGGTATCGGAAACAAGAGACGCGGGAATAAACACCCTCGCACCTTCATAGACAACGGATAAACCTCCGTCCAGAACCTTCACAACCCTGGCTGTAAGAACCTCTTTATTGTTGAAAGCTTCCTCAAGCTTCTTATTTCCCCTGTCGGCTGCCAGTCTCTTGTAGGTAAGCAGAACCTGCTCGTCTCCTGCCTTACCCTTAAGGACCTTGGCTTCCATCTCGTCGCCTTCTTTGACGACTGTAGTAAGGTCCAGGGAATTATCATTGGAGTATTCACTCCTCGTAATGATACCGTCACCCTTCGCGCCTATATTAAGGACTATCTCGTCAGGCTTTACGGTAATAACCTTTCCCTTTACAATCTCCCCCGGTCTGATGTTTGAATCGTGTTCCAGCGATTCATTAAACAACTGTTCAAAAGTCTGTTCCTCTGACATGTTTTTGAACCTCCTCAATAATATAATTCGGGGTGGACGCCCCTGCTGTGATACCAATGCATTTCACACCTTTAAGAGACTCATTGACCAAGTCATCCACCGTCTGAATGAACCTTGTGTCAGCACATCGTTCAGAACAGATCTCGTACAACTTCCTCGTGTTGGAGCTATTCTTTCCTCCTATCACGACCATGGCATCCACCTGGGATGCGATCTCCAAAGCTTCAGTCTGCCGCTGCTCCGTGGCATTGCAGATTGTGTTCACAGTATGGACATCATAACATTTTTTCTTTAGTATTTCAACAATATTATTGAATTTATGCAAATTAAAGGTGGTCTGAGCGACAATAGATACGCTTTTTCCGCTCTCCGGCACATATTCCTCCGCTTCCCTTTCAGTCTGTATGCACCTTACGCAGTCCCCGGAAAACCCGATTATTCCCTGTACCTCGGGATGCTCACTGCTGCCGACTATTATGATGTGACGCCCTTTTTCGCTCTCTTCGGCTACGATCTTATGTATCTTCAGCACAAAGGGACAGGTGGCGTCGACGACCCTCACCTTCTTCTTTTCGTCCAGCATTTCATAAATATCCTTCGAAACGCCATGGGATCTTATGATGACAGTACCTTCCTCTACCTCTTCGAGCTCTTCCTTAGAATTAAGTACACTGACTCCTTTTTTCTCCAGATCCCCGACAACAAGCTCATTATGGATGATCTCTCCGTAGGTATATATCCTCCCGCCCTTTTCTATCTCCTGATAAACCGTGTCAACGGCCTTTTGCACGCCGAAGCAGAAGCCTGCGGACTTTGCTGTTATCACCTTCATTTTATTAACCCGATTATCTTACTTACCACTTCATCTATAGTCATATCCGATGTATCGATAAGGACCGCATCCTCCGCCTGCTTTAGCGGCGACTCCTCCCGGGTCATATCCCGGTGATCCCTCTCTCTTATCTCCTTCTCGATCTCCTCAAGATCCGCACTCTCTCCCTTTGCAAGAAACTCGTCGTACCTCCTTCTCGCCCTGACCCAGGATGAGGCCGTCAGATAGATCTTTAGGTTTGCATTTGGAAGCACCTTCGTTCCGATATCTCTGCCGTCCATTACCACATCCTGCATAAGTCCCAGCTCCTGCTGAAGACTGACAAGCTTCTTCCTGACCTCAGGTACTGCCGAGGTCTTTGAAGCGGCCTTACTCACCTCCTCGGTCCTTATAAGGCTGTTTACGTTTTCCCCGTTAAGAAAAACGCACTGTACCCCGTCCTCATACTTTATGGTGATCTCAGCATCCTTACATTTTTCCGCGATACTTTCGCTGTTCTTAAGATCCACCTTCTCACGGAGCATAAATAAGGCCATAGCCCGGTACATAGCACCTGTATCCACGTATATCATATTCTTTATTTCCGCAACGCTTTTTGCAATGGTGCTCTTACCCGCACCTGCAGGCCCATCAATCGCAATATCGTATCCCATAGTCTTCTCCTTTCCATAAGGGTCTGTTCCAACGTTACATTAATGCCATCAAGGCTGTAAAGCAAACGTCATCAAGGGCTTCATCCCTGTCATTCTGAGCGAAGCGACGCTTATCCCACATCGAAGATGTGGGATGCCGCCCCGGCGAGGGGTTGCGAAGCAACAGCTAGAATCTTTAGATCCTTCGGGCTGAGGCCCTCAGGATGACAGAGGCTGAAGCCCTCAGGATGACAGAGGCTGAAGCCCTCAGAATGATACCACTCCGCTGTAGTCTCCGTTAAATGTGACCTTCCTGCTCTTCATATCCACGGAATAATACTTTTCCTTTATCCTTTCACCCCGTTCAAGATCCCTGACGAGCTTAACATCGGTCCCCTTTTTATTAAGCCTTACCCTGACGTCGTCCTCTTTAACCTTCTTTGGTTCGATCTTATAGCTAAGGATCATTTTCTTTACCCCGCTGTCGTAAATATCCGTCTTTTTCTTGAATTTTACAATAGCTGTCATTATTCCGGCATGGATATTATCTTTGTAGGATATCTGATAATCCCGCTTATTATAGAGATAGTCCCCGTTAACTATTACGGAGCTCTTCCCCGGCCTTACCTTCGCCCCCGAGTAAACTGCAACGCTCCTGTCTCCCGTTTTAACCTTCAGTTCTCCGCCTGCTTCTTTCGCTTCCTCGGTTGCCGTCTTATCAACGCTGAAATTAAGGACATTATTTATGTTTTCGCCCTTTCCCTTAAGTTTTTCTATAAGCTTATTTATCTTTTCATCAGTGGCTCCCCCATCACCCAGATAGTCAAGCGCAGCCTCGTGATAATCCATACCGGAAAGCTCGGAATTGGAATCAGCATCCGCGATCGCTCTGAATATCTCCTTCAGATACTTATCCTTTGCATAATCATACTCTTCGGAATCCGAGCTGTAATTATAGAAATTCTTGTAGGTACTTAAATAATCATCCGATATCTCCCTTATGGACGCTCCCATGACGGCCTCTAAAAGCGCCGACAGGATCCCGGTCCTGTCCTTACCCTCCGTACAGTGGATAAGATAGGGTCCCTCATGCTCCGACATAAAACTCACAGCATCTGCCATGCCCTTCTTAAAGCTGTCGCTGTCAAAATCATAATTTAGATCCAGCGTGAGTACATTCCCCTTATCCAAAAGACTCTTATAGTAGGTGTTTCCGCTTTCATGTATGTATTTTTCCGCTTCTTTGCGGCTGTCCGACAGATTAACGACCGTTTTGATCCCTGCTTTTTCTACACGCTTTGCGGCATATTCCGAACGTCCTATGGCATTATTTATTGGACTGCTGCTCCGAAATAGCACCTCCCGTCCTATGGTTCCCGCAGTGATCTCCCTGAAATTCGCATATTTCTTCCCGGAGGAATAATCGTCCCGGTCATTGCTGCGTTCAGGATTTCTCATATTGTACTGCTCGAGATAAGCTCCCTTTTCATGGAGGTACACCTTAACCCTGACTCCCGCTCCGTTGTTTCCGTATTCATCCTCCCATACGAGCTTTCCGTCACTGCCGGTTTCGGAGTACAAAAGATCCTCATCCTCCGCAAAGCAGCCCTTTGCCGTGGAAAGTGATGCGGTCTTTCCATCCATTATGAGGGCACATTCATCCGGCTCCGAATCCGAATCACTGGTAAAATACGGCATCTTCTCGGAATAATCATAGGACTTTATCACGACCTTAACCTCATCTCCTATGGAAAATCCGGCTTCCTCCAGCGCCTTTTCCGTGAGCCCGAGTACAATGTCACCCTCGTTGCTTATCTTCATTATCCTTGTCTCTAAATATATGCTGTCCTTCTCGTAGCTTTCCTCTTCATCAGCAAAGACACAGGCCGGAAAAAGCAGTGAAAAAGCAGTTATAAAAGCAGTGAATATTGAAATTGTTTTTTTTATTTTAATCATTGAAATAATAATCCTTATTGTTAAAAGAAGATCCTTCGCCGTAATCATGATGACATCAGAATATGCCTCGCGGCGGCCGCGGCGGTAGACCAGGCAAGCTGCAGATTGAAGCCCCCCGTCATAGAATCAATGTCTAAAACCTCACCGATAAAATAGAGTCCCCTGACTTTTTTTGACTCCATTGAGGAAGGATCTATCTCCTTTACAGACACACCGCCCTTTGTGATAACCGCCTCGTCAAAGCCTCTCAAACCGGAGATATTTACCTCGAAATCCTTGATGACAGAGGCAAAGCCCCGACGTTCCTCTTTTCTTATATCGGAGCATTTTGTAAAAGACTTTATACCCGAGCGCTCCACCATCACCGGAATGAGCTTTGACGGGAACAGCGAGGCAAGAGAATTCTTGAACTCCTTATTTCTGTTCTCCTCAAAGATCCTGATAAGCCTTTTGTCAAGTTCATCGAGGCTTAGGGCACTTTTAAGATCAATATGAAGCTTAAGCGGTCTTTCGAAGAACTCCGGCTTCAAAGCCGCAGATGCGGACAAAATGACCGGGCCGCTAACTCCGAAATGTGTAAAGAGCATCTCCCCGAAATCGCTGTAAAGCTTCTTTTTCCCATCCTTAAGTGTTACCGATACATTCTTCAGAGAAAGCCCCTGAAGCGCTCTGACGTCCTCGTCCGGAGAGTTTAGCGGAACAAGTGATGGTGAAAGAGCTGTCACATCCATCCCCGCGGAAATTGCGAATCTGTACCCGTCTCCCGTAGAGCCCGTGGATGGATAGGACTTTCCTCCTGTTGCAACAACCACATCGTCACAGAATATCTTTTCTCCCTTTGCTAAAAGGACTCCCCTGACCTCAGGCTTTTCCCCTTCCCGGATAAGAAGCCTGGAAACAGCGGTATTTAGCCTTAGTTCCGCATTGCCTCTATCAAGCTCTCTCTTTAATACCTTTATCACATCTGACGAATGGTCGGATTCGGGAAAGACCCTGTTTCCCCGTTCAACCTTTGTCTTCAGACCGAGGGAATTGAATAATTCCACCGTATCATATGGCGTGAAGGCATATAACGAGGAATACATAAACTTTTTATTGGACTGTATTGAAGAAAGATGCTCTTCGACATCAGAATAGTTGGTGAGATTGCACCTGCCCTTGCCGGTAATGAAAAGCTTCTTGCCGCACTTCTCATTCTTTTCTATCAGTATCACATTGTGAGAACTCTTAAGAAGCTGCACAGCACACATAAGCCCAGAAGCGCCGGCGCCGATAATGACGATATTACTCATAAAGAAGAGCCGGTATACTTTGTGACCGGATATTCGCGTATCTTATTTTCATCAATAAAATTGATCTCATCGGAATTATAAACCTGATACTCCTCCCAGGTATCCTCGAGAAGCTTCATATGCTCCACCACCTCATCCGTCTTCTTCATACAGAGCTGGACCACCAGCGCGTTTATGAGTGAAAGGGGTGCAGCCAGTGAATCCACAATGGATATACTGTCGCTCTTTGCCAATAGATTACAGGAAGAATACAGTGTCAGCGGAGAACGGTTACTGTCTGTTATGGAGATAAGATGTGCATTCCTGGAATTCGCAAATTCAAGTGCCTTAATGGTACGCATGGAGTAGCGCGGAAAATCTATACCGATCAGAACGTCTTTCTCATTTATCCTTATTATCTGCTCAAAAACCTCGGTGAGGCTGTTCGTTGAAACAAGGTGAACCTTGCCGAACATAATATTAAGGTAAAATGAAAGGAAGCCGGCAAGAGGTGCACAGCTCCTTATTCCCAATACATAAATATTTTCGGAATTGATTATGGTATCTACGGCCATCTCAAAGGCCTTTGTATCGATACGGGACATTGTATCCGAGATCCTGTCGATATCTGACTGGAGAACGGAATTAATGATCTCGGAGTCACTCCTGTTGCCGTAGACCTCACCCATACGGTCGACACGGTTCAGCTTGTGGCGGACAACGTCCGAAAGAGCCTCCTGAAATTCCGGAAAGCCCTCATATCCCACAGCGGATGCAAACCTTACCACCGTGGATTCGCTTACGCCCACCTTTTTTCCGAGCTTTGCGGCGGTTAAAAATGCCGCTTCATCCGTATTGTCTGTAATAAATCTGACAAGGGCCTTCTGACCCTTTGAAAGCTTAGGAAAATCCTCATTTAAGTGAGCGATAAGTCCCTTTTTATTCTCCATAGATCTTTCCAAACATATCTTCCAAAAGGCTTACCGTTTCCTTTTCGGAAATATCAAATTCATTCCTAATCATCATGCAGGCCGTGCCGTGTATCACAAGCCACACCTTCATAAAGACCGACTCATAGTCCGAAGGCTCCACACCCTGTATCCTCTTCAGCTCATTGATAACATAGTTCTTTGAACCGCCGTTAACAAGGTCATAGCTGCTTTTATTAAGCTTATTGTCATTCAGGAATAAAATCCTGAAAAGGTTGGCTTCGTTCTTCGCAAAAGAGATATATGTCATACCGAAATTAACAAATGGCATAACGGAAAAATTGCTCTCAAGCTCGAAATAACCGCCGAAATACTCGGCGCAACGCAAAAACAGGTCGCTCTCCATTTCACCCATATTCCTATATATCCTGAAAATGGGCTGTGTGCTGCATCCTGCTCTCTCTGCCAGGTGTCTTGCGGATAATTCTTCTATCCCCTTCTCCCTTACGAGGTCAAAAGCCGCATCAATGAGCATGTCCCTGGTGACGCTCTGTTTCCTTGGCATAACTACCCTCCCGTATGGCAGCAAAATACTGCCCTGTCCAATCGTGAAAACACTTGATATTTTATATTATGTGTCAGCTAATATCAAGAGTATTTTACAAAATTATTACAAAAAAACCGCATCCTCCGGAAATACGGAGAATGCGGTGAATTTCGGTAAAGTAACCTTACCCCTGCTTATACCGGATAGGCTCCGTTCTCCTTATCGGCCTTTGAAAGATCCACGCCTTCCTGCTGGGCCTTCCTGTATTTGAAGAAGTCCGTGGCAACCTGGGGGAACAAAGCATATGAGAGTACATCCTCATCCTGCTGTATCCACTGGGCACATTCTTCCCTGAACTTTGGAAGCTGGGGCTCCAGATGATCTGCCGGGCGGTCTGTGATAGGTGTCTCCCCGGGGATGATCTTCGCAACTACCTCCGGGTTCATAGGCTTAACGGTCTGTCCGTACATACCGCGGCAGAGATCCTTCGTCTGTCCGGTAGAGACCTTGTATCTCTCACCCATAAGTACATTCATAACGGCCTGGGTTCCAACGATCTGTGAAGAAGGCGTAACAAGAGGCGGCTCTCCCAGATCCTTACGTACTCTGGGCACTTCCTCCAGAACCTCGGTAAGCTTGTCTTCCTTACCCTGCTCTCCAAGCTGCTTTATCATATTGGAAAGCATTCCGCCGGGAACCTGGTACCTTAAGGTATTGATATTTACACCCATAACCTTGGGATTCAGAAGTCCGCTCTTTAAGCACTCTTCCCTGTAAGGCTCAAAGTGCTTTCCGACCTCGATAACCTTTTCAAGATCTATACCCGTATCATAGCCGCTGCTCTCCAGAGCCTTCACCATAACCTCTGTTGCAGGCTGGCTGGTGCCCATGGAAAGAGGTGAAGCCGCACAGTCGATAACATCGACACCGGCTTCCACAGCCTTCAGATAGGTCATCGATGCCATACCTGAGGTATAGTGGGTGTGAAGCTGGATAGGAAGGCTTGAGCCCTTCTTTAATGCTGTAACAAGGTCATAAGCTGCTCCCGGAAGGAGAAGACCGGCCATATCCTTTATGCAGATGGAATCAGCTCCCATCTCCTCGATCTTTCTCGCCACATTCTCCCAGTACTCAAGAGTATAAGCGTCTCCAAGAGTATATGAAAGTGCGATCTGCGCATGTCCGTTTTCCTTCTTTGTGGCCTTTACGCAGGTCTCCAGATTTCTAAGGTCATTTAAGCAGTCAAAGATACGGATAACATCTATTCCGTTTGCAATGGACTTCTGAACAAAATACTCCACCACATCATCTGCATAGTGGCTGTAGCCAAGGATGTTCTGGCCGCGGAAGAGCATCTGCAGCCTCTGGTGGGGAAGTCCCTTCCTTATCTTTCTGAGTCTCTCCCAGGGATCCTCCTTGAGGAAACGAAGACAAGAGTCAAAGGTTGCACCACCCCAGCACTCTACTGAATTGTAGCCTATCTGATCCATGGTATCGAGGATGGGAAGCATCTCTTCAACCGGCATTCTGGTTGCAATAAGTGACTGGTGGGCATCCCTCAGGATCGTTTCGGTGATACCGACTTTCTTTTTATTTGTATCAGACATTATTATTCCTCCTGATAATCTCTAAACATTCCCTACAGCGCTTGCCCCCGGCTCCGTAGCCTTCGGGCAATCCTGCTTCGCAGGACACGTTTCCTTAAGGAAACGTGGCAGGTCGTTCTATGCTTATCCTCGGACCTGATGTCCTCGGATAATCCCACTTCGTGGGACACGTTTCCTTACGGAAACGTGGCAGCTTTTCTTTTTGCTGCCGTTTTTTTGCTTGCCCTCGGCTCCGTAGCCTTCGGGCAATCCTGCTTCGCAGGACACGTTTCCTTACGGAAACGTGGCAGGTCGTTCCGGATTTCGCCTGATGCGAAATCCTACACTCCAAAAACAGCCATGAAGGTTCCGGCTACGACTGCCGTTCCTACAACGCCTGCCACATTCGGTCCCATAGCATGCATCAGCAGGAAGTTCGTGGGATCCGATTCAGCCCCGACCTTCTGGGAGACACGGGCAGCCATAGGCACCGCCGAAACTCCGGCAGATCCGATAAGGGGATTTATCTTCTTTCCCGTCGCATAGCACATGATCTTTCCAACGATCGCTCCGGCAGCTGTTCCGAAGGAGAATGCAATGAGACCCAGGATAACGATCTTTATCGTGGTCACATTCAGGAACGCTTCCGCACTTGTGGTCGCTCCAACAGATGTTCCGAGCATAATTACAACTATGTACATCATCGCATTTGAAGCCGTCTCCTGCAGCTGACGGACAACCCCGCACTCACGGAAAAGATTTCCAAGCATCAGCATACCGATAAGGGGTGCCGTTGTGGGAAGTATCATTGCTACGATAATCGTAACGATTATGGGGAAGAGTACCTTTTCAAGCTTTGATACGGGACGGAGCTGCTCCATCTTTATCTTTCTCTCTTCCTCTGTTGTGAGAAGCTTCATAATAGGCGGCTGGATAATGGGAACCAGCGACATATACGAATATGCGGCTACGGCAATGGGTCCGAGGATCGCAGTCTGTCCAAGCCTGGTGGCAAGGAAGATGGATGTAGGTCCGTCTGCTCCTCCGATAATGGAGATCGCAGCAGCCTCCTTATCATTGAATCCAAGGGCAATGGCACCAAAATATGCGGTGAAAATACCGAACTGTGCCGCAGCACCAAGAACAAAGCTCTTCGGGTTAGCGATAAGGGGTCCGAAGTCCGTCATGGCTCCGACACCCATGAATATAAGACAGGGGAGGATGGCCCACTCATCCAGCTTGAAGAAGTAGTGTAAAAGCCCTCCCTCCTGCATTATGTCAGGATAAATATTAACGAGCAGCATCCCGAATGAGATCGGCACAAGAAGCAGAGGCTCAAATCCCTTTACTATGGCAAGATACATGAAAATGAGTGCAACGACTATCATTGCCACATTTCCTGCCGTCATATTGGAAAATGCCGACTGAGATGCCAGATTCGCTAATGTATTAGCAATATATTCCATTTACCGGCTCTCCTTTACTTAAGCGTTGCGAGAACAGTACCGTTTTCACAGGGATCTCCCACGGAAACATTTATGGAAGCAACAGTTCCGGCTTCGGGTGCGACACAGCCGATCTCCATTTTCATAGCTTCGATGGTGATAACAGTCTCGCCCTTCTTTACCTGATCTCCCACGTTCTTATCAAGCTTGAATACCTTTCCTGCAGCTCCGGCTGTAACCTGAATGGATCCTGCTCCGGCTGCGGGTGCGCTTGCTGCTGCGGGTGCTGCCGCAGGAGCGGGTGCAGGAGAAGCTGCAGGTGCGCTTGCTGCTGCCGCGCTTCCTCCCTTTTCATCAACTGTAACGTCATAGCTTGTACCGTTAACGGTAATAGTATAGTTTTTCATCTTGTATATCTCCTTTTTCTCTTTTAACGTCTCCTGAGTGAACGCACTATAAAGGTATCCGGTGAAACATTGACCCCTGTTCTCTCGCTTTCATAAGCTGCTATGGCAGCGGAGATAACCGCAATAAGCGCATTGTCATCAGCTGAAGTACTTTCTTTCTGTTTTCTGCTCTGTTCTTCTCTTTCCGCTATCTGGGCTGCAGCATTGATAGCTGCATTTTCCGCCTCTGATCTGGCCTTGGTTTTCCTGTTCTCCATATTCTGGACAACGGTACCCATTATCCAGATCACAATGCTTATGAAGATAAGCAGGCAGAAGGTGGTCCCCATACCGAGAACGGTATTAAGAGCCGCATTTATGATCTTCTCATTGAAGGTTCTGTCCACATTGATAACTGCACTGGTGATGGTACCACCCTTTGTCATTATTATCTCTGCAGTAGCGGTCCGGGGAGAACCGTCCGGGAAGGTCTTTGTACCGGTAAGGACAACATCACAGGTTATGGTGTCATCTCCGGGGGTTATCGCTGTCTTATCAGCGACGGAAACAACCTCTCCAAGGTCTCCGTTAACAGCCTCACGATAGGATATAAAGCCGTCCTTAAATGCGGTACCCTTGATAGGAAGCCCGTTACTCTTTATCCAGGCTTCAAACTCTTCAAGCTCCTCATCCTCTGCTTCGGCAAGCTGGGATATTCCGAGCTCTTCTGCATGCTGCATAATGGCTATCGCGTTTTTCGTGTTCTTTTCAACGGTTTCGGAGTCATAGTCGGCCTCACTCCGGCTTCCTCCGCAGGCTGTCATTGAAAGGACCAGGAACAGCATAAGGATGAGGAGAACAGGTCTTTTAATGATCTTTTTCATAAAATCTCTCCTTTATCAGATGGTGCTGTGTTTCCTGTCCGGTGAAATGTCGCTCTTTCCGTATAACATTTCAAATGCGCCTATAACATATTTTCTGGTTTCCTGAGGGTCGATCACGGTATCGACGTAGCCTCTGGCTGCTGCACTTACTACGCTGCCCTGCTTCTCGTCGTATTCCCTGGCCTTTTCATTTATTACTGATTCGCTTTCGCCTTCGTACAGGATCTCTGCTGCGTGGCGTCCGTCCATCGCACCAACCTTTGCACTGTTCCAGGCATATACGTAATCGGCTCCTACAGCCTTGCTGTTCATAATGACCGCAGCAGAGCCGAAGGCTTCTCCTACTATCACATTGACCTTCGGAACCTCAGCCCCCACAAAGGCACGTACAAGCTTGGCGGCTGCACGGGAACCCATCTTTTCGGTATTCTCGCAGGTGCAGAAGCCCTTTACATTTGTCAGGGTAAGAATGGGGATATTAAATGCATCACAGAAATCCACCATCTTAAGAGCCTTTCTCATGCTGCAGAGTCCAAGCTTATTGTCCATCTTCAGCTCTTTATCGGAAAGTGACTTCTTCCTGTTTCCGATAACCCCTATGGTCGCACCGTTCAGACGTATGAACCCGACGGTCATATTCCTTCCGCTGTCAGGCTTTAATTCAAAGAATCTTCCGTCATCCGCTATACGTAAGAAGATCTCATATGCATCATCCGCACATCCGGAAAGATCAGCCGAAACCCTGTTCAGGTCATCACTGCCCTCAACTATCATGGCTTCGTCCTCGCAGTTATCCGGAAGGAATGTGAGGAGCTCCTTAAGCTTTGCGAAAAGCTCATTTCCCTCTGCGCAGACATCAACAGCTCCAACCTCTGACTTGTACGCTGCGCCTGAAGTATCGCACTTATCCTCGTAATTTCCCTTTACTGCATTGGGAGAATTGAGGAATAGCTTACCGTTCTTCTCCATAAATACGAAATCGGAAAGCTCAGTAATCACGGACATTCCTCCGCCTGCATTTCCGAATACGGCGCTGATCTGGGGGATCACTCCCGAAGCCTTCGCCATGATCTTCATGATCTTTCCAAGGGAATTCAGTGCGTCAGTAGACTCGCTTATCCTTAATCCCGTGGAATCAAGAAGACCAATAACGGGATAACCCGTCTTCATTGCAAGGCGGTAGATATTTACGATCTTCCGCGCATGCATTTCGCCTACAGAACCGCCAAGGCTTTTGGCATCCTGGCTGTAGACATAAACAAGCCTTCCGTCAACTGTTCCGTAGCCGGTTATCACACCGTCCCCCGGAGCGTCTGAGGGCTTTTCATTAAAATCAGTGCTGCGGGACAAAACCTGAGCGCCGACTTCAACGAAGCTGTTCTCGTCCAGAAGAGATAAGATCCTCTGTCCGGCTGAGCTGTTAGTGAGATTGCTCATACTCTATATCCTCCATGTCTGAATTGAGATTATAATAAAGAAATACCCCGGGAAAAGATAATTTCCCGAAGCAATTTCAAATTGCACTCGATTGTGATTATATCACAGCCATTTGTAAATAGGTAGTCCGAATTTTCATTTTAAGAAATTAAAGGACCAACCGGAAACGAAATAATTACCTGACATATACATCTATCGTATTCTTTACGTCGCTGAATCCCGCCCCTTCCAGCAGCATTCCAACGATACGCCCCTTTTTGTCTACAAAAAATGTCGAGGGGACATATTGTATGCTGCCTGTGACCTCATAGGTACTGTCGCTGGTCCTTAAGTTCATAAATTCCGCTCCGGCATTTCCCAGTATCCTTTCAGCTTCGGACACATTATTGTCCGTACCTTCATAGACATCACCTATGATCCCGATCAGATTCACATTACCCGGAAGCTCCTTATAATACCTGGCATAATCCCCCATATCGTAGAGGCAGGAATCACAGTCGGTCTGCCAGACATGAACCACCGTCAGGTCATAGTCCTTAAAAATGCTGTCGCTCACTTTCCTTCCGTCAAGTGTTTCCGTTTGAAATTCCATATTATAATCAGAGATCTCAGACTCAGGGATACTTATTCTGGCGTTTTCCCGTCCCTCAGGCTCTTCTGCTTCTTCTGTCTCCGCTGTTTCCTCTTCCGTGCTGTCCAGATCCGCTTCTTCCGCCTCCGGAGAAGCCTCCTCTGCCTCTGAAGAAGCCTCTTCCGTCTCCAAGGACTCCTCAGTTTCTCCGCTCACCTCTTCACTGTCTTCTTCCTCTTCCCGCGATGCCACGGTCTCAACCGAAGCGTTTTCTGTATTAGCGTTATTCGCTTCAGCCTCTGTTTCCACAGCTGCAACGGCTGTCTCCGGCTCATCAGTGTCATCGGGTATCAGCATGATTATGATGAACAGCACTCCCAGCGTCGCAAGAACTACCAGCACCGTATATTTGATCTTTTCCATCATTTTTCCGTATTTTCCCTTGGCTTAAGCCTTGTAAGGTCCGCAGTTTTCCGTATTTTTAAAGATCATATTCCGACTCTTATGGGATTATCCGGGCTGTCACCTGCAGAGCCTTCCATTATCTCCCTTTCTTCCATTTCCTTCCTTGCCTCTATCTCCGCTTCTTCACGGAAATCCTCCATTCTCTCTTCATTCAGTTCCGGAAGATCGCTTAAGCTCTTCACTCCGAAAGAACGAAGGAATTCATCGGTGGTACCGAAAAGCAGAGGCCGGCCGGGTGCATTAAGCCTGCCCAGCTCCTGCACGAGATCATACTCCAGAAGCTTGTCTATCGAATGGGCACAGCTCACACCCCTTATATGCTCTATCTGAAGTCTGGTCACAGGCTGCTTGTATGCGATTATTGAAAGAGTTTCAAGAGCCGAATCAGACAGGGAATACTGCTTCTTTGCCCTGGCAACCTTTATAAGGTAATCATAAAACTCCGTCTTCGTGCAGAGCTGAAGAGCGTTGTTTATGCGTATCAGCATAACACCGCTGTCATCCCTGCCATATCTTTCCTCGAGCTTTTCGGCCGCTGTCAGGATCTCTTCCTCGCTGACCTCGGCTACCTCGGCAAGCTTTTTTATCTCAACCTGTTTTCCCAGGGTAAACAGCACGGCCTCAATGACCGCCTGCAGCTTTGTCAGGTCCATATCATTATCTCCCCGCCGTCCTTTTCCTGCACGGCTTTCCAGTTATTACTCCTCACGAGCTCCAGAACCGCAAGGAAGGTCACCACCATCTGCAGCCTTCCCTTAAATTTTTCCGTAAGCTCATTAAAGGAAAACTTTTCACGGTCTAAGGCATATTCGAGAAGCTCTCCCGTCCGTTTTTCCAGGCTTACCTCTTCCTTTTCTATCTTTCCGAATTTTGACCTGATGGGATCCTTCCTGTCCTCCTGCCGTTTCATGGTCTCCTTAAAGATCTTCTCAAGATCCTGTAATGACATTCCCTTTAACAGCTCATCATAATCAACGGGCTCCTCATAGGACAGAAGCTCCTCCGGCATGGTGTTTTCCTTGAAAAGCGATCTCCCCGCATCCCTTTCCATAAACTTCAGTTCCTGGGACATATACTTATAAATCTTGTACTCCAGAAGCTGCTGAACAAGCTCTGACCTTGGATCCTCTTCCTCACCCTCTTCGTTTACCTCTCTGGGGAGAAGCATCCTGCACTTTATGTCCAGAAGGGTTGCGGCCATCACAAGGAATTCGCTCAGGTTATCGGGATCCGTATCCTTAATACCGTTTAAATAATCCATGTACTGGGAGGTGATAAGTGAGATCGGGATATCGTAAATATCGATCTTATTCTTGTCTATTAAATGTAAAAGAAGATCCAGAGGACCCTCAAAGGCTTCAAGCTTTACCTCGACCGCCATTTATTGTCTTTGCCGTTCCTTTCCGTCAGTCGTCATTCCGCCCCTTACAATAAGCTTAAGTATTTCGGGCGGATTATTTATCCTTATATTAAAGGTGTGGCTTCCCGCACCGCGGCTCACTATCATCTTTACACCATTTTTCTCATACAGTCCCGAATCGTATTTCGGAAAGAACCTGTAGGCAGGACTAATGAGGCCTCCGAGCTTCGGCAGTCTCACAAGACCGCCATGGACATGCCCGGACAAAACAAGATCCGGCTTCCACTCAGCATACTCCGGAAAGTGATCCGGGTCGTGAGCAAGAAGGATATTAAAGCGCCTTCTGTCCGGTTTCCCGAGAAGGCAGTTTATCATCCCTGACGGCACCCTTTTCTTTATCACTCTTCTGTAGTAGTCGTGGTTCAGATCAAGAGAATAGACGGAAATATTATCACCCACTTTATCCCGGGTGTTTCTCCTAAGTTCAACTCCCGCCTTAAGGATCCCCTTCTTAAAAAGCATCATCTGCCGTGTGTACTTTATCCTCTCGAAAAGCTTTCTCTCATGGTTTCCCGGAGAAAAAAATATACCCGGGTACTTTTCATGCAGTCTTTTTAAGAAGTGCATAGTCCTCCGCGGATCTGCCTTCGGGTAAGCTGATATCAGGTCTCCGGGGATAAGCACGGCTTCGGGATGGATACTGTCTATTGCAGAAAGGAGAAGGTCATTGTCTTTTCCGAAGCTGCATTCATGAAGGTCGGATATCACCGCAAAACGGTGCTCCTCTCCCTCGGGAAGCTTCTCAGTTTGTATTATGTATTCCGTGATCACCGGAGGTTTTTCAAATCGGAAGCTGTTACTCAATCGAACTTAACCTCTACATCAAAATCATCATCATCCGGAACAGATATGTCAAAATCGTCATCTCCGGCGGTAATAATGTCAAACTCCAAAAGCCTGTTCTTTTCTCTTGCTTCCCTTGAGGAAATAATATCTGCTTTTCCGTTTCCGCTTCTATGCAGCACAAAATCCTCCGGAAGCACTCCCATGGCAGATGGCCTGCGAACCGGAGTTTCGGAGGATCCTTTATGGATAAGTCCGTTTCCGCTATTGTCTTTATCCATCAGTCTTTTTTCCCGAACATTCCTTCAACGTTGAAGCCAAGTATGGTCGTGCGGAAGCCGTTATATATCTCATCATATCCGGCGGCACGTATGGTTTCCTTAGGAAAGACCGCGTTCCATTTTTCACTGATGATATCCGTGAAAAGCTTGGAATCCTCCTCCGAAGGATTTTTCATGAGAGCCGGCAGCACATAGAAAACCATCATACACTGCATGTCCACAATGGTTGTGGATTTCTTGAAAAATATGACACTGTCGTATTTTTCCTTCGCATATGAAACCAGATGATCCGCTGCACTCCTCATCTCATCTTCCTTATTGTCGGAGGCATACATCTTTAAGATCTCTTCGTGTATATCGGCTGTAGCCCGCCGGTATTCCAGAAAGAAATTCTCATAGCGGCTCTTCCTGAAATTCTTCATGGCGATGCTGCTGTCCAGCTCATCCAGAAGCTTATATATGTTGTTGTCAAGTACTTCAGACATCAGTGATCCTTTCTCCTTCGCTAACGCTCAGGATGACAAAGGTGAACAAATATATTTTTGCTCGTTGGATAACGAAGACTTGTTTCACAAGTCTTCTATTAAACATACTCGCAAAAACAGGTTTATTTTTGCTCGTTGGATAACGAAGACTTGTTTCACAAGTCTTCGTTATCCACGTTATGATAAACTGCTTGGACGTCGTCCTCCTCGTCGAGGAGATCAAGGATGCGCTGCAGCTTCTTTAAGCTTTCCTCGTCATTGACCTCCACATAGTTCTGGGGGATCTTTGTGACCTCTGCCGAAACAGCGGTTATATTGGCAGCGTCAAGAGCCTTTTTCACCTCCTCAAAGGCATCGGGAGAGGTGAGTATCTCGTAGCTGTCATCCTCTTCATTGAAATCATCTGCTCCTGCATCAAGTGCGGCCATCATAAGGTCATCCGCACTCATTTCACACTCTTCCTTATCGATTATGATCTGTCCCTTATCGTCAAACATAAAGGAAACGCAGCCGGGAGTTCCAAGATTTCCGCCGCCCTTTGTAAAGGCCGCACGTACATTGGCCGCGGTGCGGTTCTTGTTGTCCGTCAGACAGTCAACTATGATCGCGGTCCCGGCCGGGCCGTAGCCTTCATAGGTACAGTATTCGTAATTAACGCTTGCACCTTCACCGGAGGCTTTTTTTATGCCTCTTTCTATAGTGTCATTCGGCATATTATTTGCTTTAGCCTTGGCAATGACCTGGGCAAGCTTGAAATTATTGGCAGGATCCGGTCCGCCCTCCTTTACGGCTACTGCGATCTCACGTCCGATTATGGTGAAGATCTTTCCCTTCGCCGCATCATTCTTTTCCTTCTTATGCTTGATGTTTGCAAATTTTGAATGTCCTGACATTATTCCACTCCTTTTCTACTGCTGATGATCCTATATTTCTATGCTTCGCTTCGATCAGGATCTTTCGTGATCCTCACAGTCTTCACTATCCGCCCCTTTACATAGGCAATGCGGAAGAGCCAGCCTCCGAACTCGGTCTCAAAATCCTCCCCGCTCTTCGGGATATGCTTCAGCCTGTCGGTCATAAAGCCGTTCAGGGTCTCATAACCCTCGTCCGGAAATTCGATCTGAAGCCTCTCACCGAGATCACTTAAAGGCGTGAGCCCGTCACAGATAAAGCTGTCGTCCCCCTGGGAACGGATCATCACCTCATCTTCATCGAATTCATCCAGAATGTTTCCTACTATCTCCTCCAGGATATCCTCCATGCAGACTATCCCGGCAGTCTGGCCGTATTCATCAACGACAATGACCATATGGATCTTCTTCTGCTGCATGGACTTAAACAGAAGATCTATCTTCCGGGTCTCCGGAATAAAGTGGGCTTCGTGGATGATGCTTTCAAGCTCCTTTAAGCTTTTCCCTCTGTTCTCACTCCTGACATTGGCCTTCATCACATCCTTGAAATGGATGATCCCAATGATATTGTCAATATTATCCTCGTAAACGGGATAGCGGGAATTCTTTCCGTCCAGCACAAAATCTACTGTATCTTCCAGGGTCTCATTGCAGTCGATACTGATGATATTCTCCCTGTGGGTCATTATATCATGAGCTTCCTTATCCCCGAATTCAAAGATATTGTTTATCATAAGGGCTTCGGAGGAATCGAGAACTCCCTGACTGTGGCCCTCATTTACCATAGAGATTATCTCATCTTCGTTGACATTTTCCTTTTTAATAAGGTTCTTTAGTATATTCATCTTTTGTCAGGCAAAAGGATGCCTCTCTGAAACGATCTCACCGCGCTTTAAATAAATCCTCGGTATCCTTTTTCCGAGATCACAGGTAAACTCATAATTAAACCTTCCGCTTAAGCGCCCAAGCTCCTCGGCACTGATGTAGCATTCCCCGTCGGAGCCAAGAAGAATAACGCTGTCCCCTTCCTCGGCCTCCGGGATCTTTGTCACATCCACCATAAACTGGTCCATGCATATCCTTCCGAGAATGGGAGCGTACCTTCCGTGGATAAGAACATATCCGCGGTTTGAAAGACTCCTCGGGTATCCGTCACCGTAACCCACAGGTATGGTGGCAACCCGCCTTTCATTTATGGCAACATAGGTTCCGCCGTAGCTCACCTCATCCCCCGGCGCAATATTCTTAATATATACGATATGGCTTTTCAGTTCAAGTGCGTTTCTGATCTCCGAGCGCCTCAAGGGCACATCATCACTTGGCCACATTCCGTACATGGTGATCCCCACGCGGACAAGATCCATATTCGCCTCCGGGAAGAGAATGACCCCGGCCGAATTAGAACAGTGCTTGTAACGGAAGAATACTCCTTCATCCTCACATAAAAAGATAAAATCCCTGAAAAGACCGATCTGACGCTCTGTAGTCTTTGCCACAGGCTCATCTGCTTTTGCAAAATGGGTAAATATCCCTTCACTCACCACATTGGGAAGTGTCATCATATAGCGTACATCCTCAAGCGAGGAATCGTCACACTTCACTCCGATCCGGTTCATCCCCGTGTCGACTGCCAGATGGAAATATACTTCTTTCCCCTGTCTCACGGCCTCCTTGGAAAGAGCTTCTGCCTGATCCCTCTTAAAAACCGCAGGCCGTAATTCATATTTAACGATATCCTCATAGGATTCCGGAAATGTAAAACCAAGGAGGATGATAGGCTTCTTTATCCCCTTTTCCCTTAGATCAAGAGCCTCCTCCACCGTGGCAACCGCGAAACCGAAGATAAATTCCTCATCCTCTGTTTCCCGGGCTATCTCATAAGCCCCGTGTCCGTAACCGTCCGACTTTATAACGGCGATCATCCTTGAACCGGGTCTCATCTTCTTATATAGCTCTGTCAGATTGTTGTGCACTGCGTCAAGATCGATGTACGCAGCCACTCTTTCATGAAGTTTCATTTTGTTTCCTTTTCAAAAAGATTCTTCGCTTCGCTCAGAATGACAGGAACCCATCCCTGTCATCCTGAGGCCCCCTATTTGTCATTCTGAGGCCCCCTATTTGTCATCCTGAGCGACAGCGAAGGATCTTTCACCCGATATTCTCAATAATATCAGTTGCGATCAACCCGTGAGCGCCCCGTATCTTAGAAGCCCTGTCCCCGGCAAGGCCGTGAAGTGCAGTCCCCAATGCTGCTGCTCTTTCCGTATCCACACCCTGTGCAGCAAGAGCCGCGATCATCCCGGTAAGCACATCCCCGCTGCCGGCTGTTGCCATACCGTTATTTCCGTTAAGATTAATAATAATATCCTTATTGCTGAAAGCGATAACTGTACGTGAATCCTTCAGTACGACACTCAAATGATAGCCGGAGGCAAAATCCGACGCAACATCCATAATATGGGTCTTTACCTCCCGTACCGGTATCCCTGTAAGCCTGGACATTTCCATTAAATGCGGGGTGATCACCGTTTCCGGAGATATTTTTGAAAGAAGCTCCGTATTGTTTGAGATTATATTTAGCGCATCCGCATCAAGGATAAGGGGTCTGCTTCCCGCATTATCAAGAAGCACTTTCAGAAGTCTTTCAGCCTTTTTATCCGTGCCCATCCCCGGTCCGGCTGCGATCACCGTACTCCAGGAAACCGCTTCCTTCACAATATCCTCAATGTCCCTTTCCCTGCTGTCAAAAAGTGAGGTCTGTCCGCTGTGCTCTCCAGAAAAGCAGTCATCATCATAGGTTGTGACCAGCGCTTCGGGAAGTGCGGTCTGTATTACGGAGCGGTTATTTTTATGGGTAAGCACCCTGACCATCCCGCAGCCGGTCCGAAGAGCCGCTTTTGCCGACAGCACCGCAGCTCCGGCAATATCCTCACTCCCCGCTGCAATAAGCACCTTTCCGTAGCTTCCCTTATTAGAATCTTTAATCCTCCCGGGCAGCCTTATCTCACTGTCTTCAAGATATGAGATCCTTGGTCTCTTCTTTAATGATTTTTCCGTGATACCGATATTTCCCTCGATAATCTTTCCGTTATAAAAAGCTCCGGGGAAAAGCACATTTCCAGGCTTCAAAAAACCGCAGGACACCGTCTCGTCCGCAAAAACCGCGACCCCCTGGACAGCGGCACTGTCCGCATCTATCCCGCTCGGTATATCTATGGAAATGACAAAGGCGCCCTGTTCTCTCCTGTCATTTATCCTTTCGATTATATCGGCAAAATCTCCCTCCACCTTCCTTGAAAGGGATATCCCGAATATCGCATCCACAATGATATCGTGATCCATACAGGGGAAGGAGCCGAAGAAAACCCCGTCCTCCCTTAAGGCCCTGACCGAAAGATACTGCTCCCTTTCAAGAGGGGACATCTTATCCTCCTGCCCCACAAACAGGAACTCGGTATCGATATTTCTTTCAAGGAGTATCCGCCCGCAGGCGAAGCCGTCTCCTCCGTTATTGCCGGGACCGCATACTATAAGAACCTTTTTCCCGGAGTGATCCTCATTTCTTCCCGCCATATCATCGAGTCTTTTTATGACCCGTCCGGCGGTAAGCAATGCGGCTCTTTCCATTAAAACAGCCGACGGAACATGCAGCTCCATGGCTGTCCGGCTGTCGGCATCTCTCATTTCATCTCTGCTTAGGATAAAGCTCATATTATTCACCGGGCTTTTTTTCTTCCTTTTTCCCGGCTTCCCTTTCCCTTTCTTCCCTGATGGCCTCTCTTTTTGCGATCAAGGCCTGGCGGGTGCCCTCTATGTCATAATCAATATCAAAGATATCCAGAACATCGGGACCGAAGATACCCTGCATAAAGGTATAAAGCTGCACATTTACAAGCTCCATATGCTGCTTCCTTAAGATGTTCCTCTTCAGCTCCATGCGCATGGTCTTTATCCATCCGCCTATTTCTTCAATATCCTTTGTATTACTCTTTATAAGGTCATAGCTCTCTCTCATGGTAAGGAGCATAAGCTCGGTATTCGCTTCCGCTATCTCCTTCGGAAGATCCAGAAGCTCATCATTATAGGAGTCCACCTTGTCATTTATCTCATCTATGAGACGCTTACTCTCATCCAGCTTTTTCTTGGCAGTACTTCCCGCCGCGGCCTTTTCAGCGCCCTCCATATTGCTGACTATCTCATCCATGAGATTATTCTTTAATTTCTTCAGATCCTTGAGCTCGTTATTGATCCTGCCCTGCTCTTTTACCAGCTTATTAATTGTATTCTCGAGCTCCTCCATGCGGTCAGTCTTTCCGACCTCGGCCATAAGCTTATGCCACTTATTGTCGAGAGTGAGAGTCGGAACATTCTTTCCCAATAACGCCGCCTGAAAGCGCTCATCTTTTTTTTCGTCAGCCATGATAAACCAATAAACCCCGTATATTATACCCCGAAACGGACGATCCAGGATGTGCTAAAGCTTCAGTTCCCGGTATCGGGCTCCTCTCCTTCCTTCACCCTGTTCAGATTATAGGAAAGCCTCATAAGGCTCTCTGAAAGATGCACAGACTCGACTATCACATCATCCGGCACCTCCAGATCCACGTGTGAGAAATTCCAGATAGCCTTTATCCCGCAGGAAACCACGGTTGCAGCCGCGCCCACTGCCTGAGCCTTGGGAATGGCGATAACGGCGATATCGATATTGTTTTTCTCTATGAAATCCGGAAGCTCGCTCATCGGCATTATCGGGACATTCCTTATATACTGCCCCACAAGAGCCGGATTCACGTCAAAAGCACCCTTGACGATAAAACCTCTGTTTGCAAAATTACCGTATCCTGCCAGCGCACTTCCAAGGTTTCCCGCTCCGATTATAATAACCTTATGCTCCTGGTCGAGACCCAGGATCTTTCCTATCTCATCATAGAGATACTTTACGTTATAGCCGTAACCCTGCTGGCCAAAGCCGCCGAAATTATTTAAATCCTGCCTTATCTGGGAAGCAGTGACATGCATGATCAGAGACAGATCGTGGGAAGAGATCTTCTCCACTCCTGCGTCTCTCAGCTCTCCCAGGAATCTGAAGTACCGGGGAAGCCGCCTTATGACTGCTCTTGAAATCTCTTTTTCCGACATAAAACACCGATCCGGACAAATACTCCGCTAAATCAAAGATCCTTCATTGACGTAACCACCACTGGCATATCCATAACTGGCGTGTCCACCACTGGCATATCCATCACTGGCGTAACCACCACTGGCATATCCATCACTGGCGTGTCCACCACTGTCATTCTGAGCGAAGCGAAGAATCTTCTGTTCCTAACCGTCCTTTGTAAAATCACAGAATAAAGTATAGTGGATTGTTAAGAAACTGTCAATCTGATTGAAGCAACTCCCATTTGTCCATAAGCTCCGTGTTTTCCCTCTCTAGAGCCGTAAGCTCCTCTGAAAGTTCATTAAGTCTTACGGCATCCGTTGATATCTCCGGATCTATCATAAGCTCCTGTATTTCGGCAGTCCTTTTCTCATTTCTGTCTATCTCTTCCTCTATCCGTTTTATATCGTTCTGCTGCTTTCTGATCCTTGCCTGCTCTGCCTTCTGCTCAGCCCAGGACAAGGAATTTACTTCCGTGTTCTCTGTCTTCTCTGTTCTCTCTGCCTTTCCTTCCGCCACTTCCTCCCGTTTCTCCAGATAATAATCGTAATTTCCGGGATAACTCCTTATCCCCAAATCCTTAAGGTCCAGTATCCTGGTGGCGGTCTTATTTATAAAGAAACGGTCGTGACTTACGAAGAATACCGTCCCTGTATATTCATTAAGGGCTTCCTCAAGTATTTCCTTACTGGAGGTATCGAGGTGGTTCGTCGGCTCGTCGAGAAGAAGGAAATTTGCGTTTGACAGCATAAGCTTTGCAAGCGACACCCTGCCCCTCTCTCCTCCGGACAGATCCCCGATTAACTTAAACACATCATCACCCGTAAAAAGGAAGGATGCCAGTACGTTCCTGATCTTTGTATTGTTAAGCATAGGAAAGGCATCACTCATTTCCTGAAAGAGACTCTTTTCATTATGGAGTACCTGATGCTCCTGATCGTAATAGCCGATCTTCACATTTGTACCTGTGCGGAAGGATCCGCTGTCTCCCTTTTCCATTTTATTGATGATCTTTAGAAGAGTGGTCTTCCCTGTTCCGTTCATTCCGATAAGGGCAACTCTCTCGCCCTTCTTTATCTCAAAGGAGATATCCTTAAACAGCGTATTCCCGGGAAAGGCTTTACCGAGATTTTCAACACTTAAGACATCATTTCCGCTCTCAACAGAGGGGGTGATCCTTATACTGATCTCCCGTTCCTCCTCCGGTCTGTCAAGCCTGTCCATCCTTGAGAGCAGTTTTTCCCTGGACTCAGCTCTCTTAATAGATTTTTCCCTGTTGAACTGCTTTAATTTGCTTATCACCTCTTCCTGATGCTTTATCTCCTCCTGCTGATTAAGGTAGGCCTTGATACGTGCATCGCGGAGAGCCTTCTGCTTCTCACTGAAGATGGTGTAATTTCCGTCATAGGTACGGACAGTCCCCTCCTCCAGGGCAAATACCTTTGTAACCACCCTGTCAAGGAAGAATCTATCATGGGACACAAGCAGCACCGCACCATGGTAGCTCCTTAAAAAACCCTCAAGCCACTCGATAGAGGAAATATCCAGATGGTTTGTGGGTTCGTCAAGGATTATAAGATCCGGCCTCGTAAGAAGTATCTTTCCGAGAGCGACCCGGGTCTTCTGCCCTCCGGATAAGTGGTCGCATACCTTTCCTCCCTCCTCCTCCGAAAAGCCGAGTCCCTTCAGTACTCCGGTGATCTCGCTTCTTACGGCATAGCCGTTTTTTAATTCAAAGTCATGCTGCAATGCGGCGTAGCGGTCCAAGGCTTTTTTAAGCTCATCACCGCTTAAACCCTTCATCCTTAAGGACAGCTCGTTTATCTCCTCCTCCTCATCAAGGATATCCTGCTTTGAAAGAGTAAGCTCCTCTAAAATGGTGTTCTCCGATGAAACCGCATCAAGCTGTGAAAGGTAGCCTACGGTCGCCCCGGACTTTAAGGTCACATTTCCGCTGTCCTTTGGGATAAGCCCCGTAATTATCTTTAAGAGCGTGCTCTTCCCCGTTCCGTTATTCCCCACAAGGGCGCACTTTTCCTTTTCCTCGATATGGAGGGAGCAGCTTTTTAAGAGCTCATTATCCCCAAAGGCTTTATTAATATTGCTTATCTGTAATAACATTGATCTCTTCTACACGTATCATTCTGAGCGCTTCATCTGTCATTCTGAGCTCTTCATCTGTCATTCTGAGCTCTTCATCTGTCATTCTGAGCGAAGCGACGCATATCCCACATCGAAGATGTGGGATGCCGCCCCGGCGAGGGGTTGCGAAGCAACAGAAAGAATCTTCCCTCCGGGTGGCAAGATCCTTCGCTGACGCTCAGGATGACAAAACCCCGCTCAGGATGACAAAACCCCGCTCAGGATGACAAAACCCTGCTCAGATTTACAGCCTTCCTCTGACAGCTTTAATAAACTCAAGGGTATTAAGCTTCTTCACATCGGGGAGCTCGGAAATAAGCGCGAGATCCCCTGTCATTTCACCGCTTTCAATGGTATCAAGGGTGGCTTTCTCAAGCCTGTCCGCAAATTCCTTTAGCTCAGCTATACCGTCAAGCTCTCCTCTCTTACGCAGTGCACCGCTCCAGGCAAATATGGTGGCAACAGAATTCGTGCTGGTCTCCTCACCCTTTAGATACTTATAATAGTGCCTCTGCACGGTGCCGTGAGCTGCCTCGTACTCATACTTTCCGTCGGGGCTCACAAGAACGGAGGTCATCATTGCGAGAGAACCGCAGGCTGCAGCCATCATATCGCTCATGACATCCCCGTCATAATTCTTGCAGGCCCAGATAAAGCCTCCCTTACTTCTCATAACCCTTGCCACCGCGTCATCGATAAGGGTGTAAAAATACTCTATTCCGGCTTTGTCGAATTTTTCCTTAAATTCCTCCTCATAGACCCTTTCAAAGATATCCCTGAAATCGCCGTCATAGATCTTTGAAATCGTGTCCTTTGAAGCAAACCAGAGATCCTGCTTTACACTCAAGGCATAGTTCATACAGCTCCGGACAAAGCTCTCTATGGAGCTGTCCATATTGTGCATGCCCTGCAGTACGCCCGGACCCTTGAATTCGTGAATGGTTTTTCTGATCTCACTTCCGTCCTCTGCGGTAAAAACAAGCTCTGCCTTTCCCGCTCCCGGAACCTTTATTTCCGTATTCTTATAAACGTCCCCGTAGCCGTGACGGGCAAGGGTAATGGGCTTCTCCCAGTTCCACACATGGGGCTTAACCCCCTTTATAAGTATCGGTGCCCTGAAGATGGTCCCGTCCATAATGCCCCTTATGGTGCCGTTCGGGCTCTTGTACATTTCCTTAAGGTCATACTCCTTAACCCTTGCGTCATTCGGTGTAATGGTGGCACACTTAACTGCCACACCATATTTTAATGCGGCCTTCGCGGAATCAACAGTCACCTGATCGTCCGTTTCATCCCTGTGCTTTAAGCCGAGATCATAGTACTCACTCTTAAGGTCAATATAGGGAAAAATAAGCTCATCCTTAATATACTGCCATATAATCCTTGTCATCTCGTCCCCGTCCATCTCGACTATGGGTGTTTTCATCTGAATCTTTGACATTTCTTTTCCTCTCCTTAAATTAGCTTTCTTAAAAAAAGTTCCTTTGAAATCAATCACAAAAAACGGAAAATGAACTATCCGCTTACTATAACACATTTTTAAAACCTGATAAACATTGTCAGGCTGAGCACTTATGTCATCCTGAGCGTCAGCGAAGGATCTTCTACCTTGCGGGGCACTGCCGCGCATAGCGCGTCAAAGCGTGCCCGAAAAATGTCCACCGGACATTTTTCCATCCTGAGCGTCAGCGAAGGATCTTTTACAGCGAAGGGTCTTTTACAGCGAAGGATCTTCTCACATATCCTTCAACTCTGAATACGCCATCGGCACTGCAAGGAGAAGCGACAGTACATCCGCTGCGGCCTGTGTGGCCTCCACCCCTGTAAGACCGAAAAGCTTCGGAAGAATGAGAATAAGCGGTACAAAGAAAAGTCCGCTCCTTGCGGCCGAGGTGATGGAAGCCTTGACTCCCTTTCCTATGGCCTGAAGCATCATATTGGTGATCACGGTAAATGCGAGAAGAGGCAGCGCTGCAGCCTGGAATCTTAAAGCAGTCTTTCCCACCTCTATGACCGCCGGATCATCCCTGAAAAAGCCTATGACGGAGGGTGCAAAGATAATACATAGAGCAGACATTATCAGAAGAAAAACCGTACCGTACTTTACGCAGAAGAAAAAGCCCTCCTTCACCCGGTCCTTTCTGGCAGCTCCGTAATTAAAACCGCATACGGGCTGATAGCCCTGTCCGAAGCCTATCATAGCGCTTGCGGTAAACATCATAACTCTTGTTGTAACGCTCATTCCGGCGATGGCGGCATCCCCGTAAACACCGGCTGCACGGTTAAGCATTGCCGTTGCGACCGCTGCCAGTCCCTGCCTGAAAAGCGAGGCTGCACCGCCGTTAATTATCTGTCCGGCATAATATAGATTAACCCTGATATTGGAAAGCTTAAGGCGTATATTCTCACCCTTTGAGCAGCCGTAAAGAAGAATAAAAAAGCTTATGATCTGTCCGCTAACTGTAGCTATGGCCGCTCCGCTGACTCCCATATTAAAGCCGAAGATAAGAAGGGGATCCAGCCCGATATTTAATACCGCTCCGGCAAGAAGTCCGTACATAGCGTAGATCGCGGATCCCTGAAACCTTAACTGGTTATTTAAGGTAAACTGCCCCATCATAAAGGGAGCCCCGAGAACTATAATCCTTAGATAGTCCTTCGTATCCTTCAGTGTGTTTTCCGTAGCGCCGAGGAAAAGAGAAAGAGGGCTTAAAAAAAGAATTGCAAGGAGTGCGAGAAGGACTCCGAACGCCATTGAAAGGAAAAGTCCCGTGGCAGCGATCTCTCCGGCCTCCTTTTTATTTCCGGCTCCAAGCATCCTCGAAAGACAGGTCCCGGAGCCCTGTCCGAAAAAGAATCCGAAGGCCTGTATCACTGCCATAACAGAAAAGGAAAGACCCACCGCGGCAATGGCCTCTGTGGATATCCTTCCTACAAAGAAGGTGTCGGCCGCATTGTAAAGAGCCGTCACCAGCATGCTTATTATCGTCGGTACCGCGAGCCTCATAATAAGCCGCGGCACCGGCGTTTCTGTCATATCCTTAAATCTCTTATCCGTTTGTCCGGCCATACCTTACCTGCTGAGTGCCGGTCCCTTCGTAACATTAACTGCAGTATCCTGAACCTGGACAGAGCAGGTGTTTACCACTCCTCCGGCATTGGTCCGGAGCGTCACCCGGCCGCTCTTTAAGCCATAGACCTTACCGCTGACCGGATCCACATAAGCCACCTTATCGTTACTGGTCTTCCACTCCACATTCTTCAGCTTCGTCCTCGAAAGCTTAAGCTTCGTGGTCTTGTTTATCTTAAGTACCATAGATTTCTTACGGAGAATGGGCGGCTCTATATGCACCTTGGTGGAGATTATCTGTCCGTAAACAGCAGCATAAACGATCACATCCCCGGCGGTAAGCGCCGTGATCTTTCCATTCCCGTCGATCTCCGCGGAGCCTATACCCATTATCTCATTATTGCTGACAACATTCATGGAAGCGCTTCTATTACCGGAGACAGCATTATACGAGGTGGAATAAGCCTCCGATGCCGCCCTCTCTATATCGTTCCATGAAGGATTATTGACGGACAGCGACCCTTCCGGAAGTACATTCCAGCTCACGATATCATATTTCTTAAGCCTCTTTATCTTCAGCTTCTTTGTCTGTCCGGTCTTCAGCCTGTAGAACGGCTTCGCAAACTTCGGAACCTCACTCTTAAAGGTAGCCGTAACCGCCTTATTCTGATAATAAGCCTTTATCTTTGCCCTTCCGCGCTTACGAACGGTAATGATACCTGTCTTCGCGTCAATACTTGCAACACTGGGCTTCGTACTTACCCATCTGTCGGGCGGGAAGCCGCTTACTGTCAGAAATTCATTCGCATCGATCTTCGCCCCGTTGCTGTAGCCGTACATATCCTGAAGCTCCTGCTTCAGCACGAAGACTCTTACCGAGATCGGATAATCACTGCCGTCACCCTTTGTGGCCGTGATCCTCGTCTCTCCAAGCTTCTTTCCCTTTACGACCTTCTTTCCGGATCTGAATTTAACGATATTCCTGTCATAGCTGTACTTAAGCCCCGACTCACGGAAATACTCCGCAAGTGATGCCTTACCGTTTTTAATGAGCCTTACCCAGTAGATCCCGTGGAGCCTGTCCTCATCTTCCTCGGTCCAGCTTATCCACTTGGCGTAGAGATACATATTCTCCGTAACGACGTCATTTTCAAAATCCCACTGCCTTGAATAATCTGTATCCGTAAACCACCCCTGGAATTTATGATCCGTCCATGTGGGATCGGCGGGTTTGGTTATCTGTGTGTTTTCAGATACCGTCTGTTCAGGCACCGAAGATCCTCCCATAGAATTAAATGAAACCGTGACTTGGGGATGCTTGGGTTTACTAGGATCGTCTTCCCAACGGGCAACAAAACTGTAATCCTTATATATTTTGATCCCGTTCTCCGCAACAATTCCTCCCTCATCACCATTTTCATACCATCCCAGGAAATCATATCCCATAAATCCGTTTGCATCCGCCCATTCCCTGGTCATCTCAGGAACAATCATACCCGAACCCCATTGGGCTACATACGGCTCCTGGAAAGCTGATAATTTACCCTCTTCCTCATAATAAAAACCAATAAGATAGCCTTCCTTCCAATGGGCATATACGGTCATATCCTTTTCAAATGGATAATCAATCCCTACCCTTTCTCCTCCTTCAGGTTCTGTATACCACCCATCAAAGGCATAGTGTTTCTGACTTAATTCAGTATGAATATCATCCTGAGGAGGAATACCATAATCATAAATATTGGCTCCCGACACAACAGTATATGTATTCTCTGTATCCTTCTCGCCTCCGATTTTTGTCTTCTGATCATTAGTTGTTATATTGTATTCCTTGAGAAAATAGGCATAGAAATCGTATACAAGCTTTTTGTCAGAAATCTCTATTTCTCCATACCACTTGCTTCCCTGCCCATCCGGTTCCGAATACCAGCCCACACATCTGTATCCATTAACACTTACCGGCTTCTTTTTTATTGTATATGTTGTGGTTTCACTGTCGTTTAACTGAATAGATACCACATCAGTCGGATAATCTCCTTTTTTATTATCCTCATTGTAATAGTTTATAGTGGCAAACCTGTCAAATTGGGCGATATAGGTAGTGTTATTATCTGTAAGAGCAACCGGTATATTCAGATCAAGCTCTACACCTCTTTGAGTGTACCACCCTTTCCATTTCCATCCCTCTTCCTCAGGATAATTATCCTTGATCAATGGATCATCCTTCAATCTGTTTATCTCATCAGCAGGCAGCTTGGTCCCTGCCGGCAGACTGATCTCAGAGACAGTCTCTCCAAGCATTGAATTAAACTTTATCGTGACAAACTTATAGTACACGGCCCTAAGCGTTCTGGAAGTCTTGAATATACTCTTGTTTGAATCAGTCATAGCCCTGGGCTTGGATGCATAATATTTATCAACCGTTTCAACATCTTCAACAAAAGTATATTTTGAAATTGGATCATACCACCCTACGAACGTATCTTTAACCCCATTCAACGATGGAGTTTTTGTCGGCCATTCTGTAAAATTCGTTCCAAGATCACAGCTTACGGATTTTGTTTTCTTATCTCCATCAATCGTTCCCCCATTAAGATCAAAGGAAAGATAAATATACTCGATCCACTTGGCATAAACGGTAGTATCCCCAATGATCTTCTCAGCTACACCGACGCTATCATCATCATAACGCGGAGCCTTACCGTCTTTTGTTGCCCACCATCCTCCAAAGCGGAAATACTGTGAAGCATCTTCACTTCCATCCTCTCCGGAATAGGATGGCGTAGGCATTATATCTTTATCTGCATATTCTCCACAATTAACTGTCTGCGGAGTCCAGATCTGCTTCACTATTGAAGAACCTTTGTCATAAAACAGAATACAATGATTAAATGGTAGAAGAACATCCTCGTGTCCCTGGATATCACTTGTGGCAGGGCTTATCAAATTATTATATTTTGTCGCCAGCGTGGAATCATTAGCCTTCTTGGTAGAATAAAAAATAACATATTTGAGATTTGTCCCTTCAAATGGCTTATTTTCACTGTCAATATTACCAACGGTATCCGGAATATAAATATGCGTTAATTTGGTGCAGGACTTAAATGCCTGTCCCCCTATTGTTGTTAATGAATTACCCGGATATTCAGTACTGGTATTATTCTCAACAGGGTTCCTGTACCCTATATTGACTTTCGTAATGCTTGAGCAAGCCAGAAAAGCTCCATAATCAATAACTTCAACACTGGCAGGAATCTTTATTTCACCAGGTATTTTCTTACATCCATAAAAAGCATATTGCCCTATGAATGAGGTATTGTTACTTATAGTGACCGTTCTTGCTGTGGCTCCGGGACAGTACAGAAGAGTTACAGTATCATCACCATTTCTTTCGTATAATATACCATCTCCTTTTGAAGATGTATCACTTATATATTTACTATTATTGCTGACAGTAATTCCACCTAGCTTGGTACATCCGGCGAATGCCCCATACCCTATTTTTTTCACATCTTTTGGAATAACAAAATTATAAAGCTTATCACATCCTGCAAAAGCATAATTTCCTATTTCGACGATCTTCCCATACCACATTACATGGTCAAACAAATCCGAATAATTCAGCCAAGCACCCGTTCCTTCACCGGCCTCACCATCCTGACCGGGCACCCAATACAATCCCGTTATCTTGCCCCTATCTTGTTCGTCTGCGGCCTCATTTTCTGAAATGTGCAAGGTATTGGTACTGGTAGTAATTTTCCATTTTATACCCGCCATATCATCCTCATGCCACTCATTCAATTCCTCCGGTGTTTCCGATCCTGTAGCTCCAAGCAACGGAGGTGTATACACCGAAGACTTAAAAAGAGTTGATCTTATTTTTACAGATCCGACTATCTCAGACTGACTAGCCCCCTGTTCTTCTCCCGAATTTGTAAGACTTCTGCTTTCGTCATCCGCTTCAGAATCCTCTTGAACCTTTGTGTCTTCATCGCCGGAGTCAGCTCCGTTATCATCAGAAACAGATGAACTCTCTAACGGGATTTCCTCCTCATCCTCAGGATTCTCACTATCTAATTCAGCCACATCATCTGATACAGATTCATTTTCAGAAAGAGGATCCCCGTTCTCCTCTTCTACGTTATCTTCATTTGTGTTACTGACATCACTTGAAATAGAGGAATCCTCACTCACTGCCAGATCCCCTCCTATTTCCTCCGCATACGCAGGAACGCAGTTCATGATAAGCATCATAACCGCCAGGATCAATGCTATTCTCTTTTTAAGATTCCACTTTCTCATATGCTGCCTCCTTCCGCCGTTCCCCGACGAAAGCACCTTTATTACTCAATACTGTTCCGGGATAGCCCGGAGTAATCCTGCTTCTTTGTGGGAATGATTACAGTCCTTCCTCCCACGATCTTCCCTGTTCCGTAAAGATTCGGATCCGATGTATCTATCTCTTTATACGGAGCCCTTATTCCCCAGGGAGTATTAAACACAACCTCTCCACCGTCACTAACCTGTCCCTCTGCTTCCTCCGCACTGTCACCCGAGACAGACTTTTTCTTTCCGCCTTCCTTCTTGTCAGCGCCTGTAAGCTTTTTATACTTTCTCTCAGCCTCTTCGAGACTTATGGTATTGTCGCTTAAGGTCTCTGTACCCTCAAAGGCACTGTCTGCTATGAAGCCTATACTTCCCTCTGTGGCAATGTACTTCAGATTCTTACAGTCCCTGAATGCATATTCCTCAATAGAATTGACGGAATTTGGAAGATATACAAATTCCATACCGTTAGCATTCGTAAAGGCAAAGGGTGTGATTGAGGAAACATTATTTGAAACCCGTACCCTTTTCAGGTTCTCCGCTCCCCAGAATGCATAAGGTGCAATGCTTCTTACAGAAAAGGGCATTACGTATATATCGCCCTGCCGCCCGGGAGCCATTTCGATAAGCCTGGTAGAGTCCCTGTTATACAGCACATTGTCATTTAAGAAAAAGTTTCTGTTTGTGCCCGCGATACTTATATTATCAAGAGACCCGTCTCCCGCAAAAACTCCGTTTCCAAAATTTTTCAGTGTCTCCGGTAGCTGTACACGGCTTAATCCCGTACACATCGCAAAGGCGCTGTCCCCTATGGACTCCGTTCCGTACTGAAGATAGATTTCCTTAAGGTTCTCACAACCGTAAAAGGCCTTTGATCCTATGACCTTCACACTACCGGGAATAACTATGCCTTCAAGACTTTTATCCCCTGAAAAAGCCTCGTTACCTATCGCTTTGACGTTTGTGGGGATACTGACCCTTTTTGCACCGTCCTTTATATTATATCGGACCAAACAGCCGTTTCCGTTAATCTCCATAGAGCTTGCAGCCATAGAGGCTTCAGGCCTTATGAAAAGAAGACTTAAACCAAGCACTGCTATGATGCCGGCGATGATCGGCTTCCTGTTCTTATGCTTTTGCGGCATTAGGCTTCGGATCCTTCTTTAAGAATAAGAATATGGACAATGCAGCAAGACCTATGGCCAGCACCCACTTAGGACTTATTGGATCTCCGGTCTTCGGGGTATTATCAAGATCCCCTGCCGAAAGATTATTGGTGTCCACATAGAAGCCGTAGGTTGAGAAGTGGGTCGCCGTAAAGGTCGCACAGGGAGCCCCGTCTATCATAGAATACCTTGTAGACAGATTTTCCAGCTCTCCGCTGTGGTCAACTGCCGCAACCTTATTGTTTCCGCCGTATAGCGCAAGCTCCTCAGGGATAGGTATGGTAAGTGTGACCGCTATTCCCTGGGGATCCTCTATCTTATTCTCTCCGGTGGAATCATAGAGGCTTATATCCATTGCAAAATCCCTGTATCCGGAGACCTGATCCCCATACTTATCTATGAGGGCCTTTGAAAACTCCTCGTCAGCTTCGTCGGTCTTTGTGATCTTTATCACATAATTATCCGTAGTTCCCTCGATCGAACCGCTTGCATCCCCGAGACCGGTATCACCTGTATCCACAGGAATTGAATGTCCTGTTGTTCCTCCGGCATTATTTTCGTTACCCTGGGCTTCATTGGCACTTTCCGATGAGCTGCTGGAAGTAGTTGAGCTTGAGCTTGTGGTACTGGAGCTTGAACTGCTGGAGCTTGAACTGCTGCTGGAGCTCTTACTGGAGCTCTTGCTTCCGGAGCTTGAAGATGTTGTCTTCAGGATAGAGAATTTTCCGGAATTATAGCCAAAGTAATTCCCGATTCCTTCAACGTAAGCTGCAGCAGTCTTCTTTCCCTTCTTAACATTATTTTCATAACGGATAAATACCCAGTCTGTTCCTTCGACCAGCTCAGCATCCCTGTCATAATCAAATACGTGTATCGCCGGGCTCACAAGCTGTCCGGTATACGCTGCGTTCTCAACCTCTACCGCACACTCTGCTATGTTTCTTCTGATAGCATAGTTGGTTGAAACCGTTCTTGCATTATAATCTCCAAGACCGGTGACTATAGCCTTTGCAGTACCCGGATAGTAATTATCCTCATATCTTACGTAATAATCATAGTTTTCCTTCAGGATCTGTCGTGTATCTGTCTTATCCCTGACAGTCAGATCCGGCTCTATAGTGGAAGCGGTAAATTCAAACTCATTAGGATACAGCTTATCCACTATAAGATCCTTAGGTCCGAGCGGAGTATCTCCGCCTCCGCCGCCTCCGCCTTCTGTCTTAATGGGATAATCCGCAGATAAAGATGAGGACGATGAGAAATCACCTGCACCATATATGGTAAAGGTATGCTTCTTTGCTGCAGCAGCGTCTGCATCTACTGTAAAACTTAGTGAACTGTCACTGTAATCATAATCAACTCCTGGAGTCAGCTTTATTGATGCATCATCTTTCTTTACCACATCAAAATGAGTTCCTGGTTCAAGCCGAAGCGGATAAGATCCCTGTGATACTGTATATACTGCAGGAGCAGGCGGATAATAGATCTCAATCATATAATCCTTGGAAATATCCTCCTTTGAGGGATCATCTCCTCCACCCCAAATAAGACCATCACTGCTATTTCGATCAGCCAGTTTGTGTGATTCATCATTTTCGTCATCAGTACCAAAGAAATAATATTCTCTCTTACCCTGACTTTCATCCTTAAACGGAAGATTCTTATACTGAATATCCTTATTGTCTGTATGTATATATACCCGCGCCTGTGCACTTTCCAATGCCTGCGGATCGCAGGTAAATGCCCGTCCTTCAACAGTCTCAATATTTGATCCGAGTTTTACATCCTTAAGACTGATGCAATTTCCAAAACAGCTCTCAGGAATCAAAGTTAAAGATCTGGATTTAGACACATCAATTGATTCCAGATAAGGGTTATTGAAAAAAGCATATGGTGCTATCTCAGTTATTCCTTCTCCTGTAGTATAACTGGCTATCTTATTATTTCCCTCCAAAACCTCATATATTCTGGAAAAACTATTATTATTGGAATCCGGTCCTGTTATAACTCCATTTTCATCACAGCTGAAGATACTCCCATCTGCAAAAGTAACAGTCCCCAAACTGCTACAGCCCTTAAAAGGAAGTCCCTCATTATTCCCTGTCCCGAATTTTTCAAGACTCGCGGGAAGCTGGACATTTTCTAAAGAAACATTTCCGATAAACTGATTATC
The DNA here is from genome assembly GCA_000622025.1 of Lachnospiraceae bacterium AD3010. Lineage (GTDB taxonomy): Bacteria > Bacillota > Clostridia > Lachnospirales > Lachnospiraceae > NK4A144. Next base: position 269,444 of record JHWU01000007.1, read on the forward strand.
TTTTATTTCAAGCAGACCCTCCTCTATTATCAAAGTTTTTAAATCTGCATTATTAGAGAGCAAGTCACTTGGAACACTGATCTTCTGAATTCCCTTAGGAATAGTCAGCTCTGAATTCTTATCTGGGGAATAGTCAACAAGTGTTATATACCCATCTTTATTTTTTACGGTTAATGAGTACTTTACCTTTCCACGATCAATGTTATCAAATTCCAGATAAACTTCATCTACATCACCCACGCCTGATGTCAAATACATCGGAGTATCCATAATCCTGTTGAATAGTTCGTTGTCGGAAGTAATGTACCCTGTTACTCTAAGATCAGGCAGGTCATTTGCAAAAATCTTCTCTCCAACTTCCTCAATATCAGGAGCTCTTGCAACCAAATTGGCCAGATTTACACAGTTTATAAAAGCTCCTTCTCCGATATACTTACAGGATTCCGGGAGTTCAATGGTCGTATATGCAGGATATTTGCCACCAATCTTCTTTATTGCGCCACCATCAATTCCCGTTACCCCATCCGGCAAAACCAACTTGGTTTTATCTTTCGTTTTAGTAAAATCAACCTCAATAACATGGCCTGTTTTTGGATCGATCGTTATTCCCTTCGTATCTGAGCTGCTGCCTCCTCCATCCAGACGGTTGAAATGTGTGTTGGAGTATTTCTTGTAATATGAATAAATACTGGACTCAACAGTATTATAAGTAGAAAACGCAAATATCTGCAGATCATCAGATGGTGTAAACGCACTCTTTGGAATACTAATGTCACTTCCAGATGTAGGTTCACTGAATGCATAACTGTACTGGTCAGATTCAGGGAAAGAAGCAGGGGTTGTCGATGAATCCCTATTTCCAACTATCAATATACTAAGCCCCTTTGCGGAGGAAAAACAGCTCTCAGGAACTTCAGGAACCGAGAAAGGAATCACCACGGTTTTCAGCCCTACGCAGTTATAAAATGCATTTGATCCTATTGCTTTAATATCACTACTCCCAGTGCAGGTGGACGGAAGTATTGCGCTATCCATTAAAACATCGTCTTCAAAGAGACTATCTGCAATGTATGATATCTTTGTATTCTCAAATCCATCTACATTCTGAAGATTTTTACACTCCGCAAATGCATATTTCCCTATCTTTTCAATTGTTGGTTTAAGCGTAATCTTTTTTATTCCATTACAGTTATAAAATGCATTTTCTCCAATACTTTTGAGTTTGTCAGGTAGAACAATCTTTCCAGTAGAACCTAAATTGGTGCAATCCTTGAATGCTCCGTTATAGATGTCCGTGATCGTATCAGTAGCAAATGTTACACTGGAAATGCCGGAATTCTGAAAAGCATAGGCAGGAACATATGTTAATTTGTCTGATGCAAATGTGACAGACGACAGGGCTGGCGTCTCATTAAAGCAGTATTCACCCAGATAATCCAGATCAGAAGGGATAAAAATATCAGTTACCAGATTTACACAGCCTGAAAAAGCTTCCTTCCCAATTGAAGTGACAGATCCGGGAATTTCAATAGATTGTAATCCTGTATCATCCTTAAATGCCCCATCGGCGATTGTTCTTAAATTTTTCCCCTCTATTTGTACATTCTGTAAAGACCCGCCACCGTCACATTTATTAATTCCAACAACAGTAAATGGGTTAGGTTCAACTTCTCCGTCTTCATTAGTATCAAGCCAGACTTCGGAAGGTATTTTTATTTTCTTTATCGCATCCTTACTTGCGTATGCGCTACTTGCGTCATCCCAATAATCATATCTCTCAAAATATGCATCAGAGCCGTTTACAGAAAAATAATAAATTACCCCTATGTCGTACTTATCGTCTTGGAATGGGTATGTATCAGAGCTTCCGGCCTTAATCGTCGGCGCCGGAATAGCCGCCACGATTATGGCGGTGATCATAAGAAGTGTGGCGATGGTTCGTCTCACACTGCTCTTCAGTCTGTATTTCTTTTTCTTCACGGTCTTCCCTGCCATGTTAATTGCTCCTATATATTTATAAGTTCATTTTTCAAGGATAATGGTTCATTCAATCAGGATCAGTTTTTACATATTCTTTTCCCCAATATCTTGTATGCTCTGCCCGCAAACAGACGCACTTATAGTATATCTCATTTAGAATTATATCGGTAAAAAGCTCACAAATGTTTACTCATGTTTTTAAAATTGAACAGAATTGAAATGATAGAAAAAATGCGAAAAATGCTCCCAAAAAAGATCAATACGAGTAATTATTGAGAGGTGATCTCCACATCACATCTCCCTTGAAATTTCCCGAGAAGGAAATAAGAATGCTGTTCTCTGATGGGGAGAGGCTGTACTCGTTATTTCTGACCCGCATAGTGGCACCGTCTGCCGTGACGGAGATCCCCTTTATACCCCTGCGGCCGACCCTTACGTTGATCATTTTATCGGAAACAGTGCGTTCGATGATGTTGAAATTTAATGGAACAGTCCTGCTTCCTGATATGGTGGAAAGGACACGCTTCTTCCATTTAAGCACACCCGCTGCGCTGCCGATCTTTTTATTTTTCCGGAATTTTATACTGTAGTCTCTTTTATAGCTGTATAAAACACCGTTATAGACCACATAGCTTCCCTTCCCCGGAGTGACCCTTTTTGAGGTATACTCATACTCCGGAGCCTTATTTCCGGAAATGCCGTTTTCAGACAGGACAAGCACATCCTGCCCCTTCTCCGTCTTGTATGTGTTATGCTCATAGTCATGGATCAGGGTCACTGCCTTGCCACCGGTATTGACAAAGGTCTCATTCCTCATTGTCACTACCTTTATCGCGCAATCGGCAGTATGTGCGCCGTCCTCCGTAGTCACGGTGATAAGTGCCTTTCCGGCACCCTTTGCCGTGATGACTCCGTCCTTATCCACCTCTGCTACAGTTGTATTACTGCTCTTCCAGCTCACGTTCTTATCATCCGCATCATCGGGAGTGATCGTAGCGTTAAGCTGAAGCTCTTCCCCCAATACAAGCTCGGCAGATTCCCTGTCAAGGCTTATTCCGCTGACACTTACACTTACTGTCTCCCCTCCCCCGGATTTCGGAAGGATAAGTCCGTCGATACAGTGAATTGTCGCCTCAAACAATGGATCATTGCTTCCGCCGTAGCCATCATCTACCCCCTCATCTGAGGAATGGGTCCTGTCTATACGTATGGCCTTCCATTCATCAACGGTGCCGTCATAATATACGTTCATAAGCTTTGAATCCGACAGGCTGTCGTCGTCAATGACACCAAAGGCCCAGCGCTCGATCTGCTTTACGGAGACCATCATATACACGGTCTCCAGATTGCTGCAAGCAGCAAAAAGTCCCTGGGGAATAGTGGTGATATTATCTGCATAGATATTGCATTCCTTCAGACCGTAACAAAAAGAAAACGCATCGCTGCCAAGCTCTGTCACGGTTGACGGAATATCTATCATCGATACTGACTGACAGCCGGAAAAAGCTATTGCCCCTATGCGCTCAAGTCCCTCAGGAAGCTCTATTATTTTAAGGTCACAGTAGTTAAATACCATCTCCCCGATACTCTTTAGTGATTCCGGAAAATTAATCTCACTTAAAGAAGCGCAGTTAGCAAAGGCATTATCATCTATCGTTTCCAGTCCTTCAGGAAGCTCCGCCTTTGTCAGAGTCTCACAGTCCGAAAAAGCATCCTTCCCTATTGATACTACCGAGTCCGGCAGGCTTACGTGGCTTACACTGGTGCCTGAAAAAGCCTTATCCCCGATATGGGTAATGCCGGAAGAAAAGTCGATATTCTCGATCTTATCTTTGTAGTCATTCCATGGAACATCAGACTCATCACTATAATCATACATGTCCCCGCTTCCGGTGATGCTGAGATTACTGCTCAGTGACGGATCAAAGGTCCAGGTCAGATCATCTCCGCACTTATTGGATGTGTCGGAAACATCACCTTCCGCATAAACAGGACAGGAAAAGCAGCTGATAAGCAGTGAGATAATGATAAGTAATGCAATTCTCTTCTTTTTATTTTGCATATCTCTCCAGAATGTAACTGGTAAGTGCCTTAATACCCGAGTCGGTTCCGGAACCATTTTTTCCGAGAGCGGTCTCGAATACCGGAGCGTCGTTTACGGCGTCCATTCCCCTCTTAAAATTCGCGCTGTCAAAGCCCACCGCGTACTTTAAGTCACACTTGGTAAGGACTACCGCATCCACATATGAAAACATGGGTACGTACTTAAACGGCTTATCGTCTCCCTCGGGGACAGAGGCGCAGACAATACGAAGCTCCTCACCGAGGTCAAATTCCGCGGGACAGATAAGGTTTCCCACATTCTCTATGAAGCATACCCCGTTCTTAAAATCCAGACTGTCATATCCTGACTTTATTACAGCGGCGTCCAGGTGACACTCACCGCAGGTATTGATCTGGCTCGCCTTTACGCCCTTTGCATTAAAATCATCCGCATCTATGGAGGAATAGAGATCCCCTTCGATAACAGAGGAAGCGATCCCCCTCTCCTTTAGTTCCGCGCAAACAGCCTTCAAAAGAGTGGTCTTTCCGGCTCCCGGAGCTCCCATGATATTGACCATAAGTACGTGATCTTTTCTGTAGATCTCCCTGTTTTCTTCCGCTATCCTCTTATTCTCTCCGAGAAGCTTCTTCATTACTATTATTTCCGACATTGAATTCTCCTTATAATCTTTCCTATTTCCTGTCATCCTGAGGGCGTAGCCCGAAGGATCTTTCCCATTTCCTGTCATCCTGAGGGCGTAGCCCGAAGGATCTTTCCTCCGGTCATAAAAGATTCTTCGCTTCGCTCAGAATGACACACTGCTCAGATTCTTCGCTTCGCTCAGAATGACACACTGCTCAGATTCTTCGCTCTGCTCAGAATGACAGCTTCACCCATTCTGTCTGATGTTCACATCCAGCTTATTATATGTTATCTCAATTCCCTCACTGTCAAAGGTGAGCTTCACCTTTTCATTAAGCGTCCAGTAAGCGTTCCAGTACTGTTCCGTTTCCACAAAGAATCTGCAGCCAATGGTAACCGCACTGTCATCAAGGGATTTCACGAAAACGCTTGGCTCTTCATTCCCAAGATACCCGGGCATTTCCTTTGCTATCCGGGTCAGTACCTCCTTGGTCTTCAGAATATCCGCCTCATAGCTTATACCCACAGAAAAATCAATCTTCCTCGCGGGAAGCCAGGTAACATTGACGATCGATGTATTGGCAAGAGCTCCGTTCGGTATCATAACCTCTTTATTGTCAATGGTGGTAAGTCTGGTGTAGAAGATGGTGATCTCCGTAACCCTTCCCTCATTTCCGTGAGAGTCCTCCTTTATATAGTCCCCAACCTTAAAGGGCTTCATCAGAAGTATCACCACTCCTCCCGCAAGGTTTGAAAGGCTTCCCTGCAGGGCGAGTCCCACGGCCAGAGTGGCGGAACCGAATATCGCAAGTATGGATGCCGCCTCCACTCCAAGCTCCGACGCAATAATAAGGAAAAGCAGGGCATAAAGGGATATCCGTAAGAAGGAATCGATAAAGGTTATCACTCCCTTTTCGGTACCGGCCTTGTTCAGGGATTTATTGACTATGCTTATTATAAGCTTGATAAGCTTTCTTCCCACAAGGAAGAAAATGATCGCCAAAAGTATCCTTATTCCAAGATTAAAGAACACCTCCGGCAGCCCCTGCAGAAATTTTTCAAAAAAGCCCGGATTCAGGTTTTCCTGTATATCCTTTATATCCTCTATGCTGCTGATCTCATCGATTACGGGAAGGGTCTCATCCAGCACCTCCGCCGCAGCAGTTAAAAAAACAGGACTGTACACTATCACTGCACCTCAAAAACTATTACCGATAACGGCGGAACCTTTATCCTTATGGAATTCTCCCGTCCGTCGCACTCATCCTCTGACGACTTTAGCAAATGGGAATTCCGGAAGTCGAAGCCCCCGTATTTTTCCGCATCTGTATTGAATATTTCCCTGTATTTTCCGGCCTTCGGAACGCCGATCTTATAATTCTTTCTCGGAATGTTCTCAAAATTCACCACAACGATAAGGGTGTCCTTCTCCTTCTTTGTTTTCCGCATAAATACCAGGATATTTTCATTCGCGGAAATACAGTTTATCCACTCAAATCCCGCTTCCTCCATGGAAAGCTCGTGGAGTGAGGGTCTTTCCCTGTAAAGCGCAGAGAGATCTTTAATAAGGGCATGAACCTCCTTATTCTCGTTACGTTTAAGAAGCTCCCAGTTTAGCTTTCTTCCCGGAGCCCAGGCCTCCTCATCTCCAAGGGCAAGACAGGCATCTATTACCTTCTTCCCCGGATATGTGAAAAGAAAACCAAGAGAAGCCTTCAGATTAGCAAACTTTTCCTCACTGTTTCCCGGCATCCTTGACAGGAAGGATCCCTTGTCCTCCGTAAAGGCATCATGAGTAAAGGGCAGCATAAAGCGCTCCGCATAGGCATATACCATGGAGAAGCAGAGTTCCCCGTAGTGATCTGTCCGATAGAATGGGTCGTAGGAAAGATAGGATAAAAAGTCATCTCTCCAGCTCTCGTTCCATTTGAAGTCAAAGCCCAGACCTCCATCCGCGGTATCGGTGGTCATTCCGGGCCAGGCGGAATTATCCTCGGCGATCATTATTACTCCGCTCTTTTCCTTATGTACCTCATTTGTGATATTCTGCAGAAGCTCCACAGCCTCCAGATTTTCCTTACCTCCGTAGATATTCGGAAGATAATCATCTCTTCCGTAGTCGAGATAAAGCATGGATGCCGTATTATCGACTCTGATGCCGTCGGCATGGTATATCCTCGTCCAGAAAAGAGCATTGGATAAAAGGAAATTCCTGACCTCAGGACGTGAAAAATCAAAAGTCAGGGTACCCTGATCAGGATGGAAGCTCCTCCTTGTATCGGGACTCTCATAAATGCAGGTTCCGTCAAAGCGCGCAAGGCCGCCGTTTCCTGCGTCAAAGTGGGCGGGGCTCCAGTCCAAAAATACCCCTATCCCCTCCTTATGCATATGATTTATAAAATAGAAAAGCTCCTCGGGCTTTCCGTACTTTGCTGCGGGTGCATAGAACCCGTAGGTATGGTATCCTGCCGCCCCCAAAGCCTTATGCTCCATAACCGGCATCAGCTCCACATGGGTATAGCCGTTGTCCTTCAGATATCTTGAAAGCTCCTGGGCCATAGCCTTAAAGCCCTGCTTTTTTTCATCAAAGGCATCTGTCTTAAGCTCATATATCACCATGGGGCTTTCACTCCCCTGATAATTATGCCGCTCAGCCATCCAGTCCTCATCTGTCCAGTTAAAGGAATCTATATCGGTCACTACGGAAGCCGGATCCTCGTTATCCTCCGAGAAAAAACCGTAGGGGTCAGTCTTTAAGGTTACGGTACCGTTTCCTGCCTTGATCTCATATTTGTAAAGGGTTCCCGCCTTTAATCCCGGTATGAAGATCTCGAAAATGCCCGACTCGTCGGGAAGCTTTTCCATTTCATAAACCCGGCCGTCCCAGTCGTTAAAGTCTCCAACCACACTTACTCTCATGGCATCCGGAGCCCAAACGGCGAAATGAACCCCCTCCTGTCCTTCAACGGTAATTAAATGCGATCCCAGGGTTTCCCAGGCATAGCGGAGGATCCCGTTCCTGAATTTTTTTGAATTTCTCTCGTGTATCACCTGGGGATAGGCATAAGGATCCTCAACCGTCATCTTCTTCCCATCCTTATTTACCACCTCATACACGTAGTGAAAGGGTATCTTCTTCCGTAAAAGCACCGCGAAATATCCGCTCTCATCCATCATTTCCATGGGATAGGGATCTTTTACCTTATCGGCTCTTACAGATACGCTCTTTGCTTCCGGGAAGAAGGCCTGGATAATGGTACCGCTCCGCCCGGCACTGTGGGGACCTAAAAGCTTCTTCGGGTGATCCTCCTCGGAATAGGTGACAGCCTCTATTTCCGCCCAATCCATAAGATTATATAGTTTCTTGTTCATCAGATATCCTCCTAGAACCTGTGAATAAACAGGCCGCTCCTAAGCTTCGGCTCAAACCATGTGGATTTCGGCGGCATAAGCCTTCCCATATCCGCAACCGCAAAAAGGTCATTTATGTCGGTAGGATAAAGGGAAAACGCACATACATATTCTCCCGAATCCACCTTTTTCATAAGACCTTCCATTCCGTGTATTCCGCCTATAAAGGCGATCCTCTTATCGGTCCTCGGGTCCTCTATATTGAGTACCGGTGACAAAAGCTCATTCTGCAGAAGGGACACATCCAGATCATCCACGGGATCTCCGGAAAGTATCGTGTCCTTTGCCGTCAGACGGTACCACTTTCCGCTGATATAAAGCCCGAAATCGTGTTTTTTCTCCGGCTTAAAGGGCTTGTCATCCCCGGTACCCACATCAAATTTCTTTCTGATCCTGTCCATAAAGCGGCTCTCGGATAAGCCGTTTAAGTCCTTTACCACCCTGTTGTAATCAAGGATCAGAAGCTCGTTTGCAGGGAAGAGCACCGAGAGGAAGTAATTATACTCCTCATCACCGGTGGACTGTGTATGGGCCTCCGCTCTCTTTTTGCAAACCTTCACGGCACTTGCGCACCTGTGGTGTCCGTCACAGATATAGATATCGTTTATATCGTCAAAGGCACCCCTTATGGCTGCGATATCCCTGTCATCGGAAACCGTCCATACCCTGTGGCGGACATTGTCCGGACTGGTAAAGTCATATACCGGAGCACCCTCCTTTACACCCTTAACTATTCCCGAGATCACAGGATTTTCTCTGTAGCCTAAGAAGATCGGCCCGGTATGTGCAGAGCAGGCATCCACGTGGCGTATCCTGTCTATCTCCTTTTCCTCGGTGGTATTCTCATGCTTTTTTATAACGTTATTATCATAGTCCTTCACTGATGAAACAGCAACAACGCCGGTCTGGCTCCGTCCGTCCATGGTGAGCTCGTAGAGATAGTATAAAGGCCTCTCATCCATAATGAATTCGCCCTTTTCCACCATGGAATCCAGTATTTCCCTGGCCTTCACATAGACCCTCTCGTCATAGGTGTCGACATCATCCGGAAATGAAGTCTCGGGTCTGTCAATACGTAAAAAAGACAGAGGAGCGCGCTTTATCTCCTCCTTCGCCCCCTGTCTTGAATAAACATCATACGGCAGTGCCGCGATCTTGTCAGCCAGTCCTTCCCCCGGCCTTATTGCCCTGAATGGTCGTATATCTGCCACGGTTAAATCCTTTCTGTTTCATTATCCTTTGTAAAATCTAGATTCTTCGCTTCGCTCAGAATGACATACTGATCAGATTCTTCGCTTCGCTCAGAATGACATACTGTTCAGATCCTTCGCTTCTCACTTCACAACGCGGACCCTGATAACCTCCTTCGCATTTTCCACACGCTTTAACATACTTTCTGTCGGCAGTGAATCCAGATCAAGAATGGTTACAGCCCTCTCTCCCTTACTCTTGGAATTCATAGTTGCGATATTTATCCCTTCGTCACCGAATGCGGAGGTAAGCCTGGTAAGCACATTAGCAACGTTATTATGGATTATCATGATCCTGCTCACGGTCTCGGGTCTTCCCATCTCAATGTCGGGTAAATTCACGGAATTCCTGATATTTCCGTTCTCCATATAATCCCTGAGTTCCTTTACCGCCATTACCGCGCAGTTTTCCTCAGACTCCTCTGTGGAGGCTCCGAGATGCGGTGTTACTATACAGCCCTCTTTTCCGAGAGTCACCGGATTCGGGAAGTCAGAAACATACTTGCGGAGCTTTCCAACCTTAAGAGCCGCAACCACTGACTCCTCGTCAACCAGCTCGTCTCTGGCAAAATTAAGGAGGATCGCATTATCCTTCATAAGCTTGATGGCTTCCGCATTTATCATATGCCTCGTGGAATCAAGAAGGGGGACATGTATCGTAATATAATCACAGTTCGCATATATTTCTTCGACCTGATGTACGTGCTTTATGGAACGGGAAAGGTGCCAGGCCGCATCGACAGAAATATAGGGATCATAGCCGTAAACCGTCATTCCGAGGTTCGTTGCTGCGTTTGCGACCTTTACTCCTATGGCTCCGAGACCGATGACTCCAAGCTTCTTCCCGCTTATCTCGGTTCCGGCGTAGTTCTTTTTCTGCTTCTCTGCAGCCTTTGCAACATTGGGGTCGTTTAAGCCCTCGTTTTCAAGCCACTCCATTCCCTCAAAGATCCCTCTTGAAGCATAGAACATTCCGGCGAGCACCAGCTCCTTAACTCCGTTTGCATTTGCTCCGGGAGTATTGAAGACCACTATTCCTCTTTTTGCACACTCCTCCAGGGGGATATTGTTCACTCCTGCCCCGGCTCTCGCGATGGCAAGGATATTATCCGGAATGGTAAGCTTATGCATATCCGCACTTCTTACCAGCACACAGTCTGCTGCTGCAAAATCATCGCAGCTCACGTAATTATTATCGAATTCCTTTATGCCTATCTCGGCGATAGGATTTAACATATGATACTTGAACATTCCACTCTCCCTTATCCGTTCTTCTTTTCAAAATCTTCCATAAACTGCACAAGCTTCGAAACACCCTCTTCCGGCATTGCATTGTAGATCGATGCTCTCATCCCGCCTACGCTGCGGTGACCCTTCAGATTTACGAAGCCCGCTTCCGTTGACTCGGCAATGAACTTTTTATTCAGCTCATCATCTCCGGTCACAAAAGGAACATTCATAAGTGAACGGTATTCCTTCTCAACCGTGCCCTTGAACATCTTCGAAGTGTCAAGGTAATCATAGAGGATCTTTGCCTTCCTCTCATTCTTTTCCTTCATTGCAGAGAGACCGCCCTGCTTCTTTAACCACTTGAATACCAGTCCGCAGGTATAGATCGTAAAGCAGGGAGGGGTGTTAAACAGCGACCCCGCATCTGCCTGGGTCTTATACTTTAAGAGTGTAGGTGTCTCCGGCAGGGTATCGTCCGTAATAAGATCCTCCCTTATAACAACTATGCACATTCCCGCAGGTCCAACATTCTTCTGCACACCGCCGTAAAGAACCGCATACTTTGTGATATCGTGCGGCTCGGATAAAAACATTGAGGAAACATCAGCTATGAGATCCCTTCCCTTTGTATTTGGAAGCTCCTTATACCTGGTGCCGTAGATCGTATTGTTCTGGCAGATATAGACATAGTCCATATCATCAGTTATGGGAAGGTCCGAAACATCCGGGATATAGCTGAAGGTCTTGTCGGCACTGGATGCAAGAGCTACCGCATCTCCGTACCTCTTTCCTTCTTCCCAGGCCTTCTTCGCCCACTGTCCGGTAATGATGTATCCCGCCTTCCTGTTCTTCATAAGGTTCATCGGGATAGCGGAAAACTGGGTCCAGGCACCTCCCTGCAAAAAGAGCACCTTGTAATTATCGGGAATACCCACTAGCTCCCTGAAGTCCTTCTCCGCCTCATTGATTATGCCTTCAAATACCTTTGAACGGTGGCTCATCTCCATAACAGACTGTCCGGATCCATGATAATCAAGCATTTCCTCCGCACAGGTCTTTAATACCTCCTCGGGCATCATGGCGGGTCCCGCCGAAAAATTATAAACTCTTCCCACTTTACTGCTCTCCTTCCTGTGATTTTATTACTGTAATACCGCAAGTCACTTGCGGCGCACTATTTGTCATTCTGATCGGCACTTGTCATCCTGAGCGGCACTTGTCATCCTGAGCGGCATTTGTCATCCTGAGCGGCATTTGTCATCCTGAGCGAAGCGAAGGATCTTCAAAATGCCTGCTTTATCATACGTCACTTGCGGTTCCGCAAGTGACTACAGGTCACTTTCGTCGAATACTTCGGAGATCGCCTTGCCGGGGGGAACCATGGGGTAGACACTGTCGTCCTTTTCTATCACGCAGTCAATTACCACCGGGCCCTCTGCCTTCAGGGCTTTCTTCAGCACCTCTTCGGCCTCTTCTTTTTTGGTGATCCTGAAAGCCGTGCAGCCAAGACCCTCCGCGACCTTCACATAATCCACCTTGTCCGTGAGCACGGTTTCTGAATATCTCTTTCCGTAGAACAGTGTCTGCCACTGCCTTACCATACCAAGGACCGAATTATTTATTATGATATCGATAACCTTTATATTATTCCGGCTAAGAGTCGCAAGCTCGTTCATATTCATACGGAAGCACCCGTCTCCGCCGATATTTATAACTGTCTTTTCGGGACAGCCGACCTTTGCACCCATGGCGGCTCCAAGTCCGTATCCCATGGTACCCAAGCCTCCGCTTGTTAATATCTGCCTTGGGAATCTGAAGTGGTAATACTGTGCAGCCCACATCTGGTGCTGCCCCACGTCAGTCACTATGATGGCATCAGACTTTGTAAGCCTGTCAAGCGTCTCGATCACATAGGGACAGGAAAGCTTACTCCTGTCGTAGGATAAGGGGTATTTTTCTTTAAGCTCCTTTATATAGGAAAGCCACTCCTTATGCTCTGCCTTTTCCACAAGGGGATTAAGCTTACTTAAGATCTCCTTCAGATCCCCAACTATACTGGCATCCGTGCGGATATTCTTATTAATCTCCGCAAGGTCTATGTCTATATGGATGATCTTCGCATTCTTTGCAAATTTCTTCGCATTTCCCGTAACCCTGTCGGAAAACCTGGCACCCATGGCGATAAGGCAGTCACATTCACTTACACCCTTATCACTGGCCTTCGTGCCGTGCATCCCTATCATTCCGGTATACAGAGGGTCGGTATTGTCAAAGGCCCCCTTTCCCATAAGGGTATCACAGACCGGCGCTCCGATCTTATACGCAAATTCCTTTACTTCCGCGGAAGCTCCGCTTATTACAGCCCCTCCTCCGACATAAATAAAGGGCTTCTTGGATTGATTTATGAATCTGGCCGCAGTCTTCAGATCGTCCTCCGTATAGCGGTTAAAATCCTTCAAGGCACGGGGCTTCTCTTTTTTATAATCACACTTATTGGCAGTCACATCCTTTGTGATGTCCACAAGCACGGGTCCCGGACGCCCGGATTTTGCTATACGGAAAGCTCTCCTGAGCTTCGCTGCCAGGTTCTTTATGTCCTTGATTATGTAATTATGCTTCGTTACCGGAAGAGTGATCCCTGCGATATCCACCTCCTGAAAAGAATCCTTTCCGAGAAGAGGAAGATTCACATTGCAGGTGATGGCGACCATGGGGATGGAATCCATAAATGCGGTGGCGATCCCCGTGACCAGATTAGTCGCTCCTGGTCCGCTTGTCGCAAGGCAAACTCCCACCTTTCCGGTTGCTCTGGCATAGCCGTCCGCCGCATGGCTCGCGCCCTGCTCGTGGCTCGTAAGGATATGCTTTATCTCATCCGAATGCTTATAAAGAGCGTCATATACATTGAGAATCGCTCCTCCGGGATAACCGAAGACAGTGTCCACTCCCTCTTCCTTAAGCACCTCAACTATTATTTCCGAACCTGTCAGCTGCATTTACAAACCTCATGTATCTGTTCAGAACCCCCTGGCTTCTGAACAGATATTGCGCATTCGGTCAATTAAATCGTGCTTTGCACGATGGACCGAATGCCAAAATGCCGTGGTTTTCATACGTCACTTGCGGTTCCGCAAGTGACTGTTCTGAATAGTTACAACCTCATAATATTTCCAGCACCGCACCCCTGTTGCCGCTGGTAACAAGTCTCTGGTACCTCTGAAGATATCCCGTATCCACCTTCGGGGGCTTTGCTGTCCACTTTGCCTTCCTTTCGGCAAGCACCTCGTCCGAGAGATCCACATTAAGGGAATTATTGGGGATATCTATCTTTATGATATCTCCCTCCTCTATAAGGGCGATAGGTCCTCCTACCGCTGCTTCCGGTGAGACGTGGCCTATTGACGCGCCTCTTGAAGCCCCTGAAAATCTTCCGTCGGTAATAAGAGCCACACTGGATCCAAGGCCCATTCCCGCAATTGCGGAGGTGGGATTCAGCATTTCTCTCATGCCGGGACCTCCCTTCGGCCCCTCATAACGGATGACAACCACATCACCTGCATTTATCTTTCCGCCGAGTATTGCCTCTATTGCATCCTCTTCGCTGTCAAATACCCTTGCAGGACCCTCGTGTACCATCATCTCGGGAACCACTGCAGAACGCTTTACTATACCCGTATCCGGAGCGATATTTCCCTTAAGGACCGCAATTCCGCCTTCCTTCATATAGGGATTGTCTATTGGTCTTATGGTCTCGGGATCAAGATTATCCGCGTTCTTTATGTTTTCTCCCACGGTCTTTCCGCTAACCGTCATACAGTCAAGATTCAGAAGGTTCTTCTTTGAAAGCTCCTTCATCACCGCATATACGCCGCCCGCTTCATTCAGGTCCTCCATATAGGTATGTCCGGCAGGAGCGAGATGACAGAGATTGGGAGTCTTTGCGGAGACCTCGTTTGCTATCTCCATATCAAGCCTGATTCCGCATTCATGCGCTATCGCAGGAAGGTGGAGCATTGTATTCGTGGAACAGCCGAGAGCCATGTCCACTGTCATTGCGTTCATAAACGCATCCTTTGTCATTATGTCTCTCGGACAGATATTCTTTTCATACATCTCCATGACCCGGTATCCCGCAGTCTTTGCGAGACGGAGCCTTTCGGAATAAACCGCGGGAATGGTCCCGTTTCCCTTAAGCCCCATACCAATGGCCTCGGTAAGGCAGTTCATGGAATTTGCCGTATACATTCCCGAGCAGCTCCCGCAGGTCGGGCATACGTGCTCATCAAAGTAATCAAGCTCCTTATCATCGATCTTTCCCGCTGCCTTTTCCCCGACAGCCTCAAACATTGAGGATAAAGAGCGCTTTTTCCCGTGGACATGCCCTGCAAGCATAGGGCCTCCGGAAACAAATACAGTAGGTATATTGACCCTGGCCGCCGCCATCAGAAGCCCCGGCACGTTCTTATCGCAGTTTGGCACCATTACGAGGGCGTCAAACTGATGTGCAAGTGCCATACACTCCGTGGAATCCGCTATAAGATCACGGGTCACCAGAGAATACTTCATTCCGATATGTCCCATTGCTATACCGTCACATACCGCAATAGCCGGGAAAACCACAGGCATTCCGCCTGCTTCCGCAACCCCCAGCTTCACTGCTTCCACGATCTTATCAATGTTCATATGCCCCGGGACTATCTCGTTATACGAGCTCACTATCCCAACCATGGGCTTCTTCATTTCTTCTCTGGTAAAACCCAGTGCATTGAAAAGACTTCTCGCAGGCGCCGCCTGGTCACCTTTTTTTACATTATCACTGCGCATG
Organism: Lachnospiraceae bacterium AD3010; assembly: GCA_000622025.1. Lineage (GTDB taxonomy): Bacteria > Bacillota > Clostridia > Lachnospirales > Lachnospiraceae > NK4A144. Next base: position 284,826 of record JHWU01000007.1, read on the forward strand.
AGCTGCCCTCCTTGTCTTATTTCAACTCCCTGTCATTCTGTATACCATGGTCATTACATTAAGATCCTTCGCTGACGCTCAGGATGACAGAATCAGATCTCAGCACAAACAGCGTCTCCCATTTCCGAGGTGCTTACCCTTTTTAAGCCCTCGGACCATATGTCTCCGGTTCTTATTCCCTTTGACAATACCGCCTGTACCGCATTGTCCACCCTGTCGGCCTCCTCTGTGAGATCAAAAGAGAATCTCAGCATCATAGCTGCGGAAAGAATGGTTGCGATCGGATTTGCGATATTCTGTCCCGCTATATCCGGAGCCGAACCGCCGCTTGGTTCATAAAGCCCGAATTTACTTTCATTTAAGGATGCACTTGGAAGCATACCTATGGAGCCTGTGATCTCCGCAGCCTCGTCCGACAGTATATCCCCGAACATATTTTCCGTGAGTATCACGTCAAACTGGGCGGGATCCTTTACAAGCTGCATTGCCGCATTGTCAACCAGCATGTGATCAAGAGCTATATCCGGATAGTCCTTGGCAACCTCTTCGGTCACTGCCCTCCACAGCCTGGAGGAATCAAGTACATTGGCCTTATCGATGCTTGTAACCTTCTTCCGGCGCTTTTTTGCGACCTCAAAGGCTTTTACCGCGATACGCCTTATCTCATCCTCGTTATAGCTTAAGGTATCAACCGCAGTTCTTACCCCGTTAATATCCTTTGTGTATCTCTCTCCGAAATAGAGACCTCCTGTGAGCTCACGCATAATAAGCATATCAAAGCCCTTATCCGCGATCTCCTTCCTTAAAGGGCAGGCTGATGAAAGCTCGGTATAAAGCTTTGAGGGACGGAGATTCGCAAAAAGTCCCAGAGCCTTACGTATCCCGAGAAGCCCGGCTTCAGGTCTTTTGTCCGGTGGAAGCTTATACCAGGGGGAAGTGGAGGTATTTCCTCCTATGGAGCCCATAAGCACTGCGTCTGTTCCTTTGGCAGCCTCTATCGCTTCATCCGTGAGCGGAACGCCGTGAACGTCAATGGAGCAGCCTCCCATAAGTATATCTACGTATTCAAAGGAATGACCATATTTCTCACTGACACAGTCCAGAACCTTTTTTGCCTCATTGACGATCTCGGGACCTATACCGTCTCCCCGAATGAGACCTATCTTGAATTTCATATTATCTACTCCTTATTCCGAGGCTGAATTGCCGGCAGCCTTTTCTATCTCGGTAATGGCGGATTTCTTCATGGGGATACGGCAGTTTTTGTTGCTGCCGAATTCCACTATCACCATATCGTCCGAAATATCAATGATCATGCCGTAGAAGCCGCTGGTTGTCACCACATAATCTCCCACCTCCATGGCATCGATCATAGCCTTTATCCTGTCCTGTTCCTTCTTCTGGGGACGGATAGAGATAAAGTAGAAAAAGCCGATAATGGCGACTATATAGAGGATCATAGCGCCCATTCCGCCGAAACCCGATGTTGCTCCTGTTCCAGTTAATACAATACCTGACATTTTGTTGATCTCTCCTTTTTTTTAATCCTTTTTTAAAATTTACGTAAGCTTTATCATACCCAAAATATACATCTTCTGCAAGTCATTCTGAGTTTCTTTGTCATTCTGAGCTGCTTTGAGCCTCATTGTCATTCTGAGGGCGCAGCCCGAAGAATCTTCCTCCCGGTCGGAAAAGATCCTTCCTGTTGCTTCACACCCCCGATTCGTATTTTTTTATAAAATCCCTTCTGAATTCCTCATATCTCTCCTCCTCAATGGCGGTGCGTATTTCCTCCATAAGGTTATTGTAAAAATAGAGGTTATGCATGACAGCAAGACGGAGTCCCAGCATCTCTCCGGCCTTCAAAAGGTGTCTTATATAAGCCCGGCTGTGATTACGGCATACCGGACAAAGGCAGCCATCCTCAATTGGCCTTAGATCCTCTTCGTAGGCCGCATTAAGAAGGTTCAGCTTTCCGTGATGGGTGTATACATGCCCGTGCCGTCCATTTCTTGATGGGTAAACACAGTCAAAGAAATCCACTCCCCTGTATACCGCCTCTACGATATTTACCGGCGTGCCGACGCCCATTAGGTATGTAGGCTTGTTTACCGGAAGATGGGGAACGGTCACATCAAGGATATGATACATTTCCTCATGGGTCTCTCCCACCGCAAGTCCGCCTATAGCATATCCGTCCAGATCAAGCTCTGCTATTTCCTCTGCCTGGGCGATCCTTATATCATCATATACGGCTCCCTGGTTTATCCCGAACAGAAGCTGTGACTTATTTATGGTGTCCGGCAGTGAATTCAGCCTCTCCATCTCTGCCTTGCAGCGCTTAAGCCACCTGGTGGTGCGTTCCACTGAAGGGAGAACATATTCCCTGTCAGCCTTTGCATTCGGACACTCATCAAAAGCCATGGCTATGGTGGAGCCTAAGTTTGACTGTATCCTTATTGACTCCTCAGGTCCCATAAAGATCTTTCGTCCGTCTATATGAGATTTAAATGTAACACCTTCCTCCTTTATCTTCCTTAAGGAAGCAAGTGAAAAAACCTGAAAGCCCCCGGAATCCGTAAGGATGGGTCTGTCCCAGTTCATAAACTTATGGAGTCCTCCCAGACGTTTTATCCTCTCATCTCCGGTTCTGACATGAAGATGGTAGGTATTACAGAGCTCCACCTGGGTTTTCAATTCGTGCAGGTCAGGTGATGACACGGCTCCCTTGATCGCCGCCACGGTTCCGACATTCATAAAAACAGGGGTCTCGATAACACCATGAACCGTGGTAAACCGCCCCCTTTTTGCCCTTCCGTCCTTTTTTATAAGTTCATACATTATTCCATAGCTCCGATCTTTTCCACGTATTCCTCAAGACAGAGACCGCTCTCCATTATCTCCTCCGCCGCAGGTCTCCCCACGTATCTATAATGCCAGGGCTCGAATTCGATCTCCGTAATGCTTTCCTTTCCGAGAGGATATCTTAAGATAAAGCCGTACTTTGCGCAGTTCTCCTTTAACCACCTGCCGGCTCTTGTATCCGCAAAGCCCGCATTCAGCATCTTGTAATCATCAGATATAAAGTCAAAGGCAAGCCCCACCTGATGTTCGCTTGTTCCGGGGATCGCTATGGTCTGGCTTGCAAGATTATATGCTTCTTCCTCGCTGTAGCCCTTCCTCATATACTGCTTCTGCTTTTTCTTAAAGAGCACCTCCTGCCTGTCATCCGAACGATAGGGTGAACAGATCATTATAGTTACCCCGTCATCCTTCGCTCCGTTTATCATATCAAGCACATACGGTATCACCCGGACATCACTCTTTATCTGGCCTCTTATGGTCTCCAGCTCAAATTCATAGTCATCCGGGATATGGTGTTCCTTGTTGATAAGTATCAAAGACCAGTCATCCTTGTAGGATGCCCGCACATAGCCCTTTTCCTCGTCAAAGATTTTGGCGCTTTCATCAGCCTGGAAATCATTCTCGATAAGCTTCCCGCTCTCAGCCGCGGCATTTAACGCTGCAATAAGGTCATTTTCCGAAACCGCAGCGTCTCTCTCTCCGCTTTCCGGAGTTGAGATCACCGTCACTGCCGGTATGGTTATCGCATCCGTCGGAACGTCAAGCTCCTCCACAACGATATCGCCTTCGTCCGTAGTCAGATGTACCGCTTCCTCCTCCTTTGGCTCTTCTGCTTCTCTTGCAAAGGAAAAGCTTGTAAACACCGCAAAAGTCAAAACCACAATAGCAGTTCCCATGATCTTCCTCATATTGGAATAGAGAAAAAGAAAGATGTAGTAAAAGAAAAGATAAACTCCCATTATTATAAATAATGGCAGCTTAAGAAATATGTTTTTTTCACTTAGAGCGAGGAGCTCTGAGAAAAACCTGGTTCCCATTTCAGCTGTTCTCACTTATTCCGATGATCAGCTGCTGTCGCCCGTTTTCATTTACCAGAGTAGCCTTTAATCGCACGGGAACGGGTTTTCCGTTCATCAAAAGCCGGTACTTCAAAATATACTCTTCGGATTCCTGTATCCTTTGGAACACATTTTCCTTCGTAAATTCCCGCTGAAAATGCTCAAGGTCATCCTTATAAATCGCTGTCTTTGCTTCCCTTAAGGCATCCTCAAAGAAATCGTCTCCCTCATTCGATACTCCGAGACTCGCGTAAGCACTTGAAGCACTGAACTCAAAATAGTGGTCATTATAGGGATTAATGGTATAATAGGCGATAAAGTCACCGTTTAAGGCATTTATCCTGGAGAAGGACATTCTCTCTTCCTTCAGCCTTTCTAAAGCCTCCTGCTGTCTCATCTGCACATCCACGTTGTTAATTCCGATTATGATATGATCTCCGTCGGCTCCGATACGGACGGCCTTCATATTCACGTATACAGGCTTCCCGTCTATGATCTGCCTGTATGTCAGGGTGAAAGAGCCGCTTTCTCTTATGATCCCCATTACGTTTTCCTTATGAAAGGCTTCCACAAAAGCATCCCGGTCCTCTTCACAGATGATCTTCAATGCGTCCTTCCTGCTCTCCGCAAAGAAGTTTTTCCCATGCCTCTCAACAAAAATGTCTCCGCTTGAAGCATCAGGTCTGTATTCCGCAAAATCCTCACTATTGACATCCACATAATAGAGATACAGATAGTCGGAGGACAGTGCCTGCGCCACAAGAGCAAACGACAGTCCGGGCTTTTCGTCGGTGATCTCAAGCACAACAACGGAGAATGCACTTACTCCCGTTACGGGATTATCGGCAACCTTCCGCAAAAGAACATGAACCTTTTTCCCATCCCTCGTTTTTTCATCGACTATGGTCTGCCTTCCGTCTTCGCAGCACTGCTTAATTGCCCTCATAAAATCGGAGCCCTGGCTGGCCTCATAACCGGTGGTCATCATCAGGTCATACAGTTCCTTCCCCGGGAATACTCGCTCTATCAGCTCCCTGAAGGATTTATTACTGCGGATCACCGAAATACTGTTATTATCAAGCTCCACTACCGCCATGGGCATTGTATTGAAGTAATCTTGAAACTGCTCTTCATCTGCTGCGGAAAGTGAAAGATCATAGAGATTCACCTTTCCTATCTCCGCATAATAGTCCGATTCGTCCGGATTCTCAAAGCCTATCTGTTTTCCTTCCTCATAGCGTCTTAAAACATCACCAAGTGGAAGTGGTTTGCAGAAATAAAAGCCCTGAAGCCTCGTACACCCTGTTTCCTTCAGGAACTCCACCTGCTCCTCGGTCTCCACGCCCTCGGCCACTGTATCTATCCCGAGACCTATGGCCATCTTGATAAGGCCGTTTATTATTGTCCTGCTGTTCTTGCTCTTGTTGAACTCGCGGAGAAACTGCATATCAAGCTTTATGGCATCAAAGGGAATGGTCTGAAGGATACCCGGTGATGAATAGCCGCTGCCGTAGTCATCCATCCAAACCTTGAAACCAAGCTCATGGAAGCGTTCTACCTGTCTTCGCATATATTCCACATCGCTTCCCACTATGCTCTCTGTTATCTCTATGGTCAGGAGCCCGGGAGACACACCCGCGGTTTCCACTCTCCTGCTGATCTCTTCCACGATATCGCAGGACTCAAAGTCCGATCTGGAAATATTGACGGAACAGGGGACGATATAGAGTCCTTGCTCCTCCATCTTTTTTATCCTGGCGATTATCTGTTCCGCCACGTAGAGATCCAGCTTGTAGATCAGCCTGCTGTCCTCAAGGATCGGAATGAAATCCGCAGGAGACATAAAGCCCCTTACAGGATCTATCCAGCGTGCCAGAGCCTCCTCGTCACAGACCCTGCCGTTTGCGGAACGGATAAGCGGCTGGTAATATACCTGTATCCATTTTTCATGCAAGGCTCTGTCCAGATTGTTAATGATATACTGCTGCTTCTCTGCCTCCTCCAGCATTTCCTCGCTGAAATAGCTGAATACTGAGGTAAAGCAGTTCCTGTTTATATCGCAGGCCATCTTTGCCCGGTCACAGGCTATTCCGGCACCCACATTCCCCATGCTGTGGAGATAGATGCCCACCCTTACAGGCAGGCTCCTTCCGTCATTTAAAACCCTGCACTCTTCAAAGATCTGCTTAAGCCTATCCTCCAGATTCCTGTCATCCGTATAGACCACAAAGCGGTCACCTCCGAAGCGGCAGCAGTTCTCGCTGGTGAAATGCCGTATTAAGACTGTGGACATCTCCTTTATGAGCCTGTCTCCCTCAGTAAAGCCGTACTTCAGGTTAAACTGCTTCATACCGTTGAAGTCAAAGAAAAGAAGGGCGGGATCGTCTCCTCTTGAAAGGATATCCGCCCGTCCGGCCTCCGCAAGCTCAAAGAAGTAATTCATTCCGGGAAGACCTGTAAGATAGTCAAAGCTGCCCCTGATCTCACGATTACTGTTCCTGACCTCTCTTTCCAGCTCCCGCTCAAATACGTCATTCCGGCTCTTATTGTATACGCCCTCGTCCATATACCAGACAACGGCGAGTCTCTCACCGGAATCCGTATAAAAGTGCCTTCCCTGAGCATAGATCACATGATAATTCCCGTTTATCATTGAGCGGTAAACCACAGAATACTCTCTGCCATCGGTGGCAAAGCGCATGGCAGCCTCCTCGATACGTGAAACATCCTCGGGATGTGTATCGCGGTACATGTCGTTATCCATAAGCTTATAGACCTCATCCTCGTCTTCGAATCCGAAAAGCTCGATAAAGCCCTTTGAAAGCACCACGGTAACGACTCTTTTATTTATAAACTGATAAATTCCGAAAGGAATGCTGCTATTTTCCAGAACCGTCAGTTCATCATTGTCGTAGCTGAATCTCTCCATCCGTGTCTCCGGGAAAAAGGGTCAAAACGACCTCACTTTATTCTGGATATTATACCACAGTAATGCATGTATAGTAAACGAAAAAGCCCATGCTTTTTCCTGTCATTTTTCATGCATCGCAGGAATTTAAATGCCACTCCTGATGTGTTATCATATAATGATTCAGACGCCAAAAGTCACATTTTGATTAAATACGGATTGTTCCGTGCTTCGCACTCCCACAATCCTACCCCACACTCGCATTTCGTGGAGCCCCTTCTCCGCTCCGCTCCGGTCGGCGCAAAACCGATGTCCACTGGACATCGTGCGCCCCACTTCATGCTCGTGTTGGGGTGCGCCCAAAGTCCTTGTCCCCACCACAAGCAAGCTTGTGTGGTGACAATTACTTTTGGCGCTTTAATCATATCATTCTGAGCGTTAATAGAGGAGAACCCATGGCAGGAAACACTTACGGAACGATATTCAGGGTAACAACCTTCGGTGAGTCCCACGGCGCCGCTGTGGGCGCTGTAGTGGACGGCTGTCCCGCAGGTCTGGATCTTGATGTGAAGGATATACAAAAGTACCTTGACAGGCGAAAGCCCGGACAGTCCCGTTTTACGACAGCGAGGCAGGAAGCCGATGAAGTCGAGATACTGTCGGGAGTTTTTGAGGGCAGGACCCTTGGAACCCCCATAGCTCTGCTTATCCGGAATAAGGATCAGCGTTCAAAGGACTATTCGGAGATAAAGGATATTTACCGTCCGGGACATGCGGATTTCTGCTTTGATAAAAAGTACGGCTTCAGGGATTATCGAGGAGGCGGCAGGTCCTCCGGAAGGGAAACTGCCGGAAGGGTGGCTGCCGGTGCGGTGGCATTAAAGCTTCTTTCCGCCCTGAATATTGAAGTCTCTGCCTTTGCCCGTCAGATCGGTCCGGTTTACGTACCGGAGGAAAAAACCGATATCCGGGAATCGCGGGAAAATCCCCTCTGTCTTCCGGACAAGGACAGCTTTATTAAAGCTTCGGAATATGTGGATTCCCTGTCAAAGAAAGGAAATTCCGCAGGGGGCATAATAGAATGTGTTGTCCGCGGTCTCCCCGTGGGGCTTGGAGAACCTGTCTTCGATAAGCTGGACGCGGAGCTCGCAAAGGCTGTAATGAGTATAGGTGCTGTTAAAGGCTTTGAGATCGGGGACGGCTTCCGCTCCGCGCAAAGTAACGGACAGGAAAATAACGATCCCTTTATAATAAAGGACGGAGAGATCATAAAGGGAAGCAATCATTCGGGAGGAACCCTCGGAGGAATGAGCGACGGAAGCCCCCTTGTATTCCGGGCGGCGGTAAAGCCCACTCCTTCCATATCCCTTCCCCAGAAAACGGTCTCCTCCTCCGGGAAGGAACGTGTCATTGAGATAAAGGGGCGCCATGACCCTGTCATCGTTCCCAGGGCAGTTGTGGTGGTCGAAGCCATGACCGGCATTGTCCTTGCTGACCTGTACCTCAGGAACAGGCTCTCAAGAACTGACAAATGAAAAACGCATCAATCTCTCCGGAAAACGTATTGGCTGCGTATCCACAAACATAACCCTTTATCGGAACCGCAGCAAAACGTGCCAGTGGCACGTTTTGAGCACCGTTTAGATGTGCTGAGCACATCTGGTGCCGGATATGCCGCTTACTGCGGATTGGCACGAAGGATGTAAGCAACTCCTACGTGAACATCCTGCGGGCCTAGCCGCAGTTAGCGGAGAGTTCGGCGTAGCGCGTTCCGCAGGGTTTGCTTGTGGATATGCAGTCAATACGGATGGAGAGATTGATGCGTTTATTTAGAAGGATACCCCCTCATTTGTAACTTGCGCTCAACTATGCTATTCTGAAGGAAATATTTACCATGGAAAGGCGGTAAAAAATGGATTCCGAAAAAAAAGAAAAAACTGTGGAAGAAATTAGAAAGATACTGGATATGCAGGAAGAGATCCTGCAGTTCAGCCACTTTTCAAATGAGGACGCCATTGCCCTCGGAAACTTCATGCTCCAGGAAGCAATGAAGAAGGAGCTTGATATCTCCATAAGCATCAGAAGAACCAACGGCCTTATCTGCTATCAGGCTATGAGAGACGGAACAAATCTTGACAATGTATCCTGGATGAACCGGAAATTCAATACGGTCCTTAGAACCGAGGTAAGCTCCTTATCCTGGTTTATGCGCCTGAAGCAGAACGATCAGACCATGGCAGATAAGTTTATGGATGAGAATATCTATGCCTGCTGCGGCGGCGGCTTCCCGATCCGTGTGGAGGATGCCGGTGTCGTTGGTATCATAATAGTCTCCGGCTTAAACCATGTTCAGGACCACGATTTCATCATAAAATCCTTAAGCAAATACCTGCATATGGATGAGGTACCCCGTATCAGCAAGTCTGATCTGAATTAAAAAGACTTCACCTCTCTCCAGAGGTCGTTCAGGTGGCGGTCTGCCTTTTCACCGAGATAGGTATAGGTTTCAAGCTCATAGTCCGAAAGCACCGGAAAGGCTATGGGAGAATTCCTGATGTCCTCATCCTCAATAAGCTCCCTTCCCGGGATATTGGGGGTTGAGTAGGTAATATAATCAAAATTCATATATGCGATATCCGGACGGCAGAGGAAATCAATGAATTTCTCTGCGTTTTCCTTGTGTCTCGCATTCTTCGGGATCACCCAGGAATCAATCCAAACGTTTGTACCCTCCTTAGGAATCACGTATTCGAGATCCGGGTTCTCCCTCTGTGTGTAGATCGCTTCACCGGAGTAGATAACCCCCAGAGCCGCCTCATTTCCTATCATCTTGTCCCTGACCTGATCCACCACGTATGCCTGAACGATATGCTTCTGATCCTTAAGTAATTCCTTTGCCTCCTGCAGCTCGTCCTCGTCCGTGGTGTTCATGGAGTACCCGAGAAGCCTCTCCGCCACCATAAAGGCATCACGGACCGAATCCTGCATAAGTATCTCGTCCTTATACTTTTCATCCCAGAGTATCCCCCAGGAATCCACCTTCTCGTGAACCATTTTCTTATTGTAGAGAATGCCCACGGTTCCCCAGACATAGGGTACCGAATATCTGTTGCCGGGATCAAATTCCTCCGAATTCTTCCAGTAATCTTCTCCGATATTCTTTGCATTAGGGATATTATCCATATCGATCTCCTGCAGAAGACCGTTCTCCCTCATCTTGCTTATCATATAGTCGGAGGGACAGACCAGATCATACACTACGGCACCAGCCTCTATCCTGGGATACATGATCTCATTGGTCTCATACTCATCATATATGACCTCTATCCCGGTTTCCTCCTCGAACAGGGTAAGAACCTCCGGGTCGATGTATTCTCCCCAGTTATACACATAGAGAGTATCCTCCCCCGAAGCTGTCCCGTCCGGATTCCCGCAGGAAATTAGCAGGAAGGAAAGGGACAAAATAAGAAATACGGAAACCGCCCTTTTTATCATATCCGTCCTCCCTGTCCCGAAGAGCTTACGATAACCTCTCTCTTTGTCATGACCTTTATCTGTCCCGTTGGCTGTTTACCCCAGGGCTTATAATTTACAAAGAAAAGAAGTACAAGGACCGTAAGGAACATAATGGTTGAAAGGGCGTAAACCTCAGGATTAATCCCCTTCTTCACCTCCGAATAGATCTTTGTGGAAAGGGTGTCAAAGCCCGGTCCCTGCGTGAAGTGGGTAATTATAAAGTCATCAAGAGACATGGTAAAGCTCATAAGAAAGCCTGAAAGTACCGCACTCATAAGGTCCGGCAGCACCACACGGAAAAAGGCATACACAGGCTCTGCCCCGAGGTCAAGTGCTGCTTCATAGGTACTCCTGTTCAGCTCCCTGTACCTCGGCATCACGGATAGTATCACGTAGGGAATATTGAAGGTTATATGTGAAAGGAGCACCGTTGAAAAGCCCATGGATACACGGGACGCGATAAAGAGCAGCATAAGGCTCACTCCCGTAACTATATCCGCATTAAGCATGGGTATATTGGTTATACCCATGATAAAGCTCCTCTCTCTTTTCTTCATAAACTGCATCCCTGTACAGGCCGCGGTTCCGAGGATTGTTGCGATAAGAGCCGAAAGAAAGGCGAGGACTATGGTGGTCCGGAAGGCCGCCATTATCTCTTCATTTTCAAATAAACCCGTATACCACTCAAGGGTAAAGCCGCCCCAGCGTGATCTTGATTTACTCTGATTAAAGGAGAGGATCATAAGTGTGGCTATCGGCGCATAGAGAAAGATAAGCACAAGAGTGAGATACATTTTACCGAAAAAGCTTTTCATTATGAAATGTCCTCCCTGTCATATTTGGCTGTGATTATCATTGAGAATACTATAAATATCATAAGGATCGCCGATAACCCCGCACCCGCATTCCAGTCGGAATCCTGGGTAAAGAGCTGCTCGATGACGTTACCTATTAGCAGTATCTTTCCGCCGCCAAGTATGTCCGATATCACGAAGGTCGTAAGGCTTGGAACGAAAACCATCGTGATCCCGGATATCACTCCCGGAAGGCTTAAGGGCCATATTATACCCTTTAGGATCTGAAAATAGTCAGCTCCCAGATCCCTTCCCGCATTTATTAGATCCTTATCTATCCTCGATACGGAATTGTAGATCGGAAGCACCATAAACGGCAGGAAATCATATACCATTCCGAGAAGTATTGCCGGCGGCTTATTTATGATATAAAGCGGCGGGAGATGCAGAAAAAGAAGTATTCCGTTGATCACTCCTTTACGTTCCAGGATATTCTGCCAGGCAAAGGTCCTTAGAAGTGAATTCATCCACATAGGCAGGATAAAAATAAGCGACAGAAAGGCAGAGCTGCTGCTTGTGACCGTTGTAAGGATAAGACAGAGCGGATAGGCTAAAAGCAGGCAGATAAAGGTGGAAGCAATGGAAAACAGTATGGAGAGTATCAGCGCCCTGATATTCACATAGCTTATTATCGCCGACACGTTGCCAATAGTGAAAGTCCCCGAAGCATCCGTGAAGGCAAAGTAAAGAATATAGATAAGGGGGATCAGAATAAAACCTATACTCCATACAAGATAGGGTGCTGCAAGAAAGCTGTTCCGGCGCTCATTCATTTATTTCCACGGCTTTCTCATCCTCGGATTCCGGCTTATTCATTATCTGGATATCAAAGGGATGCACACTTATTCCCACCTTTGAATCCACAGGATAATAATCGGTGGAATGAACGATGAATTCGAAGCCCCGGGACATCACGCACATTTCATAATGCACGCCCTTAAAGATGGTATCCGTGACCACTCCGTCAATGATACCCTCTCCTTCTCCCAGAAGATCTATGTCCTCGGGCCTTATCACCACGTCAACCGGATTGTTTTCTCCGAAGCCCTTGTCCACACAGTCAAATTTTGCCCCGAGTATCTCCACCAGCTCATCCCTTATCATTATCCCGGGAAGGATATTCGAATCGCCGATGAAATCCGCAACAAAGGCGTTTTCAGGCTCATTGTAGATGTCAACGGGAGAACCGATCTGCTGGATATACCCCTGGTTCATGACCACTATGGTATCGGACATGGTGAGAGCCTCCTCCTGATCGTGGGTCACATAGATAAAGGTTATCCCCAGCTCGTTTTTTAGGCTGATAAGCTCATACTGCATATCCTGCCTGAGCTTAAGGTCAAGGGCACCAAGCGGCTCGTCCAGGAGAAGCACCTTCGGCTCGTTCACTATGGCTCTGGCAATGGCGATACGCTGCTGCTGTCCGCCGGACAGGGAATCCGGCATCCTGTCCTCAAAGCCGTCAAGGTTAACAAGCTTAAGGGCATATTTTATCTTATCCTTAATGTAGGAAGCCGGTTTTTTCCTGATCTTTAAGCCGAAGGCTATATTCTCCGCTATGGTCATATGGGGGAAAAGCGCATACTTCTGGAAAACCGTATTCACTTCTCTTTTATTCGGGGGAAGGGATGAGATATCCCGGTTCTCGAACATTACCTGCCCGCTGTCCGGAGTCTCGAAGCCTCCGATTATCCTTAAGGTAGTGGTCTTTCCGCAGCCAGAAGGGCCGAGAAGCGTCAGGAACTCATTTTCCCTGACGTAGAGGCAGAGGTCGTCCAAAACAACATTTCCGCCGTAGGACTTTGTAATGTGCTGAAGATCTATAAGCTTATTTGCCAAGTGTGTGTTCTCCGTATAAAAACAGATCCTTAATCAGGTCTCATCCAGTCTGTAAAGTATCAGGCAGTTTCCCGCCTCATAATACATTTCGGGTCCGTTCATTATCATAGTCTTCTTTTCCATATCCAGGGTAAAGAAGGTTATTGTATTTGACTCATTGTTTATGGAGATCAGGTACTTATTATCGTCACTGGTTGTAATATCCTTCGGGAAATAACCCGATACCGGAAGAACAAATAACTGGGTAAGGAGACCCGTCTTCTCATCCCTTTTAAATACCGCAACCGACTCGTCTCCGGCATTGCTGCAGACCAAGTACTTTCCGTCCGCGGTAAGCTGTATCGCGTAGGCCGCACTGATACCGTTATAGGATTCTTCCAGTGTGGATACTGTCTGTATCTTTTCAAATACCGGCTGATCGTCCTTATCCTCATAGGTGTACACATCCACATAGCTCTTTAATTCATGGATAATATAGGCAAATTTTCCGTCAAGTGAAAACTTTATGTGGTGCGGTGCCGACTCAATATCAGATCTCAGAACATCCACAATTGTCAGCTTTCCTGTCTTGTGATCCAGACGGTAGATCTTTGTCTGATCCATTCCCACATCCGTGGCACAAAGGTATTTATTGTCCCTTGTCATCTTTGCGCAGTCCACATGGGGTCTGAAATTCCGCTCAGCTATGGTGCCTATTCCCTTCTGGTATATCTCGTCACAGATCCTGTTAACGCTTCCGTCGGGATTGATGGAAAGAACGGTTACCTTTCCGTCATGATAGCCCGCCACAAATACGTATTTATCATCATAATCGGTGGAAAGATAGCAGCCTCTCATACCGTTTATATCCGTCATATTTAAGAAGGTCAGATCTCCGTTTTTCTCAATGACAAAGGCCGCAACCCCGTCATCGGTTATGGAGTAGAGGAACTTCCCGTTATGGGATATGGCGATATATGAAGCGTTGGTGATCTTTATTTTTGAGCGCTCCTTCATCCTGCCGGTATCGGGATCAAAATCAAAAATAGTTATCCCCTGATCGTGGCTCCTCGTATATCCTGCGCAGTAGCACACATATTTTCCCTTTTTATCTGATTTTCCGTTTGTTTTCCTGCTTCTGACAGCCATTTTATTCCGCCTTTCCTGATTAATAATAACCTGAGCGCTTTTTGTCATCCTGAGCGTTTTTTGTCATCCTGAGCGAAGCGAAGGATCTTTCTTTTTCGAAGCTAAGGATCCTTCTTTCAAACCTCAATTGATTTTATCAGAAACTCCCTGCCGCTCCCCTTAATAAGCCTTCCCGTCTCTCCGCATTCAGGGCAGTCAAAGCTCTTCTCATGTGGAAACTCCTTTCCGCAGGAAGGGCATTTCAGTGTCGCGCTTATATGCGTAAACTTAAGTACCGCTCCCTCTGAGCTGTGACCCTTTGAAAGAAGATCAAAGTACATCTGCACACATTCCCCGATAATGCCGGAGAGCTCACCGATTACAAGATTAATCTCCTTTATCCTCTTTATTCCCTTTTCCTCACTCTCCTTATCGAGAGTTTTTATCATATCCTGAACTACCGGAAGCTCATGCATTAGCTGCACCGCCGGAATTATTTCCGTATCTTTCAGCCTGTTCCTCAATAAGGGCCCTGTCATCAAAGTAGTTTATCTTCATGGCATCCTTAACCTCATGGAGGGTCGAAGCCGCCACCTCCCTTGAAACCTCCGTTCCCTTTTTAAGTATCTCATAGATATAGGGAATATCCTTTTCAAATTCGTGCCGTCTTTCCCTTATGGGCTTCAGGGTTTCCTGCAGCACATTATTAAGGAATTTCTTTACCTTGACATCACCCAGGCCGCCCCTCCGGTAGTGATCCTTCATTTCATCAAGGTTTTTGTAATCAGGACAGTACTCTGCAAAGAAGTCATCATTTGAAAAGGCATCAAGATACTGGAATACCGTGTTTCCCTCCACCTTTCCGGGATCCTCGACCTTTAAATGTCCGGGATCCGTAAACATACTCATTACCTTTTTCTTTATCTCGTCGCTGTCGGATGCAAGGTAGATACAGTTACCGAGAGACTTACTCATCTTCGCGCCGCCGTCTGTTCCGGGAAGTCTTAAGCACGATTCATCCTCGGGCAGCATGATCTCAGGCTCCACAAGGGTTTCCCCGTAAACCGAGTTAAACTTCCTTACGATCTCCCTCGTCTGCTCTATCATAGGCTCCTGATCCTCTCCCACCGGAACCGTGGTGGCCTTGAATGCGGTTATGTCACTGGCCTGGCTTATGGGATAGGTAAAGAAGCCAACCGGAATTCCGACTTCAAAATTCCTTAGCTGTATCTCCGCTTTGACGGTGGGATTTCTCTGAACCCTCGCCACCGTTACAAGATTCATATAATAAAATGTGAGCTCCGTAAGCTCCGGTATCTGTGACTGGATAAGAATATTGGTCTTCTCCGGGTCGATCCCGCAGGCAAGATAGTCGAGAGCAACCTCAACTATATTCTGCCTCACTTTTTCCGGCTCATGAGCATTGTCCGTCAGAGCCTGGGCATCCGCTATCATTACGAATATGTTTTTGTATTCACCGGAGTTCTGAAGCTCCACCCTCCTTCGAAGGGAACCCACATAATGTCCGATATGCAGTCTCCCTGTAGGTCTGTCCCCGGTAAGTATCACTTTCTCACTCAATTCTATACTCTCCTTTATTAAAGCTGTTTTTCATGTCATTCTGAGGGCGTAGCCCGAAGAATCTTTTAAAGATGTTTTTCATTACTTTAGCGCGTCAATACGTGCCCGAAGGATCTTCTCAGTACTCTCCCCTCGGCAGCAGTCTCTGCCTTATAAAACGGAAGGTCTTCTCCTCACCGTAAACCGAGAGCATCTTAAGAAGCGCGTATAAAAGCCTCTTTGTCTCTTCGTTCATGGGTATAAGCTTATAGCTTCTTAAAAAATATTTCAACGGATAATAATCCCTGTAATCCTTTTTATTATAGATCTTCGATGCGGCGATCCTGTCCATCATCATCTCTATAACGTACTTTAAGGGCATCTTAACCGGAATGGTAAGCTCACTCTTTTCCTTAACATCCCTTACGGAATTATAATCCACCCAGTATTCGTAGTGATGCTTATTCCTTCCCTTATGATGAAGCCAGGAGGATGAATAGCCTTTTTCCTCACGCTCGGCATTATTGGGGCTTCTGTCTCCCTGGTAATACCTTGCCCCCACAAGGAATTCCGACGGGCTGTACTTTGACAGGTCGTGCAGTATTCCCTGGAGGTAGAGTCCGGTCTTAAAGCAGCCCTTCATGACCTCCAGCTTATGCTCACTGATTGTAAGAAAATGCTTTAGCACATTTTCGGCTTTTATTCCCGCAGACATAATATGATTCCCGTAAAAAGCTGTCCTTAGCTTCGTTTGTCAATCCTGAGCTTCGTTTGTCAATCTAAAGCGAAGCGAAGGATCCTGTTCCTCAACCCCCCAGGTATTTCTTCACCAGATATATTATCAAAAGGTGGCAGGGGTAGAATGCATAGAAGAAGTACTTCCATGACGGCCCTCTTTTCCCATTGTAAAAAGAAAGCGGTATTATAGCAAGACTGCCCGCAACCTGTATCTTTGCCGTATAAAGCCTGATATTCGCCGCGATAATATTAAGATCCCGTAAGAGTGAAAGATCCCTGAAATAATCAAAGGCAAAAATCATATAGATCCCCGGATACCTGTAGGTAAAATGACAGTATTCGGCGATCCACATAAAGGATACAAAGGTAAATGCTTTTAATATCACACTGTTTGTCCAGTCCATAAGGAAAAGCATAAGGAGACCGGAAAACAGAGTAAAAAACACATTCTGTGCGCCCCAGTTGAATAAACAGTCCTTCCCTAAAAGGTCATAGGGTATTTCCGAAACAAGGGCAAAAATAAAAAGGCGCAGGAGATACTTTTTCACGTCCTTTGTGTGACGGTAGCCCTCGGCAATGAGAAAGGCATATATTGGAAAAGCAAGTCTCCCGACATATCTCATCCATACCGCCTCAGGAAACAGATGGGCACCTGCGTGGTCTATCACCATGGAAATGCAGGCTATGATCTTCAGAGTAAAAACCGACACCTTAATCTGCCCTCAGGATGATCACGGATCTTGGGGGAACGATTATAAATCCCCCTTCCATCGGAGGTTCTTTTTTCTCCGCATTTGTATTTATCATACACTTCCACTTTCCGCTTTTTTCAAGCTTCGGAAGTGCAAGCTTCTGCTCCTGCCAGTGCATGTTAAAAGCGAGATAGAAAAGCTCCTTATCCGAATACATGACCCCGATATGCCTGAAATAGTCATAAAAAGCCGCCTGCCAGGCCATCTCGCCGTGGAAGGATGTCTGTGGATAACGGCCCTTCTTCTTTTCGACAGGACGCCTGAATACAGGGTTTTTACGCCTTATATCTATAAGCAGCTTAACAAATTCAAAAGTCTCCCTGTTTTTTTCAAGATCCTCCCAGTTAAGCCAGGTCACGGAATTATCAAGACAGTATGGGTTATTATTTCCGTTCTGGGAATTTCTGAATTCGTCTCCCATAAGTATCCTCGGGGTTCCCCGGGACAAAAGAAGGTAGATAAAGGCATTCTTTATCTGTCTTTCCCTTAATGCTTCCACTGCCTTCCTGCGGCTCCTTCCTTCCACACCGCAGTTCCAGGAATAATTGAGATCCGTGCCATCCGTATTGTTTTCGCCGTTATCCTCATTATGCTTCCTGTCAAAGCTCACCATATCATTCATGGTTAATGTATTAAAGGAAGCCATATAGTTTACCGATGCAGAATCTCCGTCGGAAAGCAGGTGGCAGGCAAATCTCGATAGCATGTCGGCATCGCTTTTTAAAAACCTCCTGTTGTCATAGAGGAAATCACTATTCTGTACAGCTATCCTCTCTCTTCTGCTGCTCCCTGCAAACTCAAGGGAATCGCTGTCCGGATGATTTTCAAAGATAAACTTACTCTTTTTTAGATATGGGTCTCTCAAAATATCTGAAACGGGGATCCCGGAGCCGAAAAGCGCAAAGCCGTCAACACCGTAATCAACCACCCAGTATCTTAAGACATCCACTATAAATCTGGAGGTTAAGGATGGCTCGAAATAAAAATCGACGATAACCTCCATATCCGCCTTATGAAGGGCAGACATCATATTCTTAAAAGATGCGATCCCGTTTCCCGAAGCGGAGTAGCTGTTCTTCGGAACAAAGTAATTTCCGGAGGTATAGCCCCAGTAATTAAGCCTCCCTTTTGACTTTTTTCTTATGGGAGCTTCCTTTTTTGCCTCTTCCTGACTCTCCGGCACCCTGTCATCTATTATCTCATTAAAATCATAGGCCGGCATAAGCTCCAGAGTATTGACCTGAAGCTCCTTAAAATACGGTATCTTCTCGATAATGCCCTCAAAAGTGCCGCCTTTTTCTGCTCCCGAGTTCTTATTTCTGGTAAATCCCCTGACATGGAGATAGTAGAGTACTATATCGGAAAAACCTCGAACAGTGGACGGAGGTACCACCTCAGTAAGGGGTGGTGTATCGAACCTCCCGAAAGGGGTATACTTTCCCCACTTCTCATCGCCTGCAACATGGCAGCAATAGGGATCCATGAAGCTTTCATCGCCGCTCCGCAGTCTGTAGCCCGTATTTTTGATATTAAGACCCTTTAAGGTCATATTGCAGACGGAGCCCACGCTGTTTTTTTCTTCAAAAGGAAGTTCTTTTCTTACACTGCCCTTAAGATCAAGAAGCTGAAGATATAAGGGCTTCGTTCCGGGATTCTCAACAGAGACAAGGGTTATCTCCTCCGGAACGGTTTTTAAGTTTGGAGCATTCTTTTTCATAAGAGGGATTGTACCACAAAAAACGGAAAAAAAATACCGCCCCATGTAATGGAGCGGTATAGATTATCCTGCGTGCTGCTGTCCTTAGCCCCGGGGACCAAGAACAATGACTTGCTTTACGCCACTTCCTGAACGGTTACCCTGTTATTTACAGCATTTTCATCAATAGTGGCCTGTGCTGCGGTATTTGCAGCCGCCTCAATATTCTGAGTATTTACTGCAGCCTCAGCATTCTCGGTATTCACGGTAGTCATAACATTTTCAAGTTCCTCTGCTTCCTCCGTGACCTCCGGAGCGGCTGCCCTGGCGTTAACAGCCTCAGGTGTATTCCTGACCGCTGCCTCCGGAACCTCTATCCTGTTAATGCCTATGGCACTTTCATCCTCTTCCATCTCCTTTATGGAGGAAGTCACATCATAAGGACTCTCCTGGAAGGAATAGGCTACATTATAAAGTTCCTTATCCGCAGCTCTCGCAGCCTGTGCGTTCTCCTGCTCATTATCGATACGTGCATTCTCAACCTCGGCTCTGCGCCTGTCCGCCACCTCACTCAGAACCTCCTCAAGCTCTGCTTTTCTCTCGGCTCTAAGTTTGTCAGCATTCTTTTCCTGAATGTCTTCAAGGCGCTCCTCTGCTTCTCTTACATTGCCATTGCCGGAATTCACGTTAGCGGTCTGTTCACCACGGGTATCTTCAGTCACTCTCCGGGCTGCAGGTGCTTCATTATTTTCAGACTTTTCCTGCTCTTCCGTATCCCCCGCTCTGTTTGTGCGACGATCCTCCATCTCCGACTTGTATGCCGCAGTGGTTATATTTCCGTCCTCAAACATTTCCTTTAATTCGTGGGCTGAATACTGAGTGAGATCAGCGCTGTCAGTGTTCTTCGTATCGGCCTTTGCAGCGGTCTCCTCTTTACCTGCAGGAGCCAGAGTTTCGATATTCTCCTTCAGAGAATTGATCTCCGCCTGGCGGGCTCTGTTATCATTGATCTCCTTACTGATACCCAGCTTCTCGGAGCTTGCAGAAATGGTTTCCGCAATATTTTCCTTATTTCCGCTGTCCTCTTTCAGGAAATCGATACCGTTCTTCCCCTTTACCTCATACATCTTTGAAAGGGAAGAACCCTCGGATGAGATACTGACAGTATCCCCGTCTCTGGAAACTCCGCCGTTTGCTCTCTCATCGATCTTCGAAAGCTTTTCCTGCCGTTCCCTGTCTGAGGGAACGTACTTTACTCCGGCCGCATAACCGGCAGCCCCGGCCGCACCGACGCTCTTATACAAATTCACAGAATTAACATTCATCGTACCACCTCCTCAGATTGAGGTGCTAATCATACTTATACACATCTAATTTACCAAAATAAGGCGAAATGTAAAGACAATTCCGAAAAAATTCATAAAAATTTAATATTTTGATGATATCAGACTGTTTGTCATTCCGAGCAAAGCGAAGAATCATTTAAAAGGCTGTATTTTTTCAGTTCATCTGTATAATAGAGTATAGGTAACTATTCAGAACAGTCACTTGCGTATCCGCAGGTAACATATGAAAAACCCGGCATTTGAATACATGAGCTACACAGAAACAGTAAACACGGTTTTTTACATAATGGCCGTCATCGCTTTTTTCGTCTTTCCGTTCTTTACGATGTGCCAGCTCTTACTTGACATTGAGGCTCTCTTTTCAAAGGATCTGGTATGGAAGAAGATCCCTCACACCGGAAAACAGTACAAGAGCTGATTTGACCGGAGGTTCTTATGGATGACAGGATAGAAAAGCTTGCCGGGTATCTGGACAAACGCTACAGACAGAAAAAAATACTGAATCTCTTCCTTGGCGCACTGATAACACTTCTTTGCGTATTTTCTCTTCTCTATATGGAAAATATCGACAGAGAGGGGATAGTGATACTGCGATGGATGACTGTGGACGGAACCCTGTTTACACTCATTCTCACCGTATTCTTCTTTGCGGTAAATATCATTGAGCTTAGAAAGAACACAGAACTTACAAGGAGAGCGGTGTATTTTGCCAGATTATCATCGGCGGTAGCTGAAGCAGTGATCATTATTGTAGTACTGCAAAGTCAGCTGACCGACTCCCCTATGCACATTTTCCGTCCGGACATGTTCTGTATGCATATAATCATTCCCCTGCTGGTCATCGCTTCGTTTACCATGAATGATTCCCCCCTCGGAAAACTGAAAAAAAGGGAAATCTTCTACGGCACATCCTTTGTAACTTTCTATGCTGTGATAATACTTACTCTCATCGGATCAGGAGTTATCCGTGGGGAGTACATACCATACTCATTCCTTGATATCAGATCAATGAGCCTTTCCTCCTTTGCCGCTACAGCTGCATTATTCTATGTAATGGGATACGCTTTGTCCGCACTGCTTTCCGTACTGAACCGGAAGGTCTATTGGGGATGGTACAGAAAAAAATAAATCTATCTGCCATTTTTTCCTCCGCCACGTATATATTTTCAAAGCAACAAAAACAAACACTTTAATGACAGGAGGTAAAGGATATGTCAAACAGAGATTATATAAAACTTAATATGGATGAACTTGATAAGGTTGTTGGCGGAGTCAGAGTTTTAGGAAACTCAGGGCAGACCGGTAATATTGATCCAATCATCATTGCAGATCCCGTAGGCATCCCCCGTGGCGGCAGAGTACAGGTGAGGGTATAATTTGCCGGGAAGTCAATGGGGACGGTTCTCTCTGACTCCCATCCGGGAGTCAGAGAGAACCGTCCCCATTGACTTCCATTGACTTCACCAGAGTGTTTCCATTTTCTCTTCAAGCATTATTGCAAGCTCGTACGGATCTGCCTCTGGATGTTCTGCCGCGATCGATGAGAAGCTGTCCAATACTCCCGACACCTTCTGCGTCAGCCTTACATCAACATCCGAATAGTTCTCAAGCCTTCCTCCGGTATATGTGTCTCCTTCGATACCGAGGAAGAGTTTCCCCATATCAGGATCATACTTTCCAAAGGCTGCAGCTATCCCAACTGCATCCGCTACAAGCTCATCCCATACCGCATCCTTTTTTTCTGGATACAACTTCCGGCATATAAAATGCGTACATTCATGATACTTCCTGATCTTTGACGAAAGAGCTGTCCATTCTTTGTCAGATAGTTCAAGCTTTGCCGCCGGCACCGCACTGTACGGTCCAATTGACAGGATTATGAGTGTGTCCTTAAAATTCCTCCTATCCGAGGTAAAGCGCCCAAACTCCTCCTTCCAGGCTTTCACGGCGTCCTCCTTATTACCAAGGCTTTCCAGAAACTTGATTTTATGCCGTTCGATCTTTCTCCAATTGATGACGCCATCCAGTATTGATGCTCCCTGTGTGTCCGGGATATCCACCATCTCGCAGCGGTATGCCATGATCCGTAAAAAGGTCACAAAATCCTCACGCCTTCCAAGCGTAATGACGCTTACTTTACCCGCAGGGGTTTCTTCGTAAGTTATGCTATCCTCATCACTTGTTATGAAGTGAGACAGATCCCGCGAATCGGGTTCAAGACCGCGTTGTACGATATCAAGATATTTCTCTTTAGCTCCGCCTCCCGGAACCACAAAGAGCTGCCGGTATGTATCCGCAAGGGTTTCTATCACCATTCTGTAATCC
Source organism: Lachnospiraceae bacterium AD3010 (assembly GCA_000622025.1). Taxonomy (GTDB): domain Bacteria; phylum Bacillota; class Clostridia; order Lachnospirales; family Lachnospiraceae; genus NK4A144. Next base: position 307,390 of record JHWU01000007.1, read on the forward strand.
TCTTGTTTAGTTCAATCAGGGGACGGTTCTGTGATTGACTTTCTGAATGACATAATACGTTATCCCCGTCAGTCGACTTATCTGCCTTATTGATGCACCGGTTTTTTCAATTTCCCAATGCATTCGTTTTGAATGTCAACCGGCAAACGCTGAAAAGATGTCACATTGTCACATCCTGTCATATCCATAATTATCTTTTTTGCCTGCTTATCAGTTGCATGCCATGTTCGCGTCTTCTGTATTTCCATACATTCTTCCGCAACATACTCATTACTTGTTTTCACTACAGTTTTTCTGGAAATAAACTGTTCAACATAATCTATATCCACCAGATTCTGTTGCCAGAGATATTCCCTGAAACTGCTGTACGGATAATCCCCC
>JHWU01000008.1 GCA_000622025.1 Lachnospiraceae bacterium AD3010
GGGAGCTGTCCTTAGTACGAGAGGACCGGGATGGACGGATCACTGGTGCACCTGCTGGCGACCAACGCCATAACAGGGTAGCCAAATCCGGAACGGATAAACGCTGAAGGCATCTAAGCGTGAAGCCGACCCCAAGATGAGATATCCACGGAGCAATCCGGGAGACCCCCTGAAGAGTACAGGGTAGATAGGATGGAGGTGGAAGTGCAGTAATGCATGTAGCTGACCATTACTAATAGGTCGATAGCTTTTCCTATGCTATGCGACACATCTGCGAAGCAGATGTGCCGCGCAGTAAGTGCGAAGCACTTACAGAACGCAGATTGGTAGAACTTGCTGTGTAGCCAAAGGCGAAGCAGATGTGCCGCGCAGTAAGTGCGAAGCACTTACAGAACGCAGATTGGTAGAACTTACTGTGTAGCCAAGTGCGAAGCAGATGCAGGATCTTCTTCGATATTCGGTTTTTGAGGTACAAGGCGTACAGGATTTCAAGGGATCCTCCCACTTCGTGGGTCCCTCCTTGAAATAGTCCTCGATAGCTCAATGGTAGAGCACGCGGCTGTTAACCGCGGGGTTGTTGGTTCGAGCCCAACTCGGGGAGTACATGCGGTGCATCGAAGATGCACCGCGCAGTAAGTGCGAAGCACTTACAGAACGCAGATTGGTAGAACTTACTGTGTAGCCAAAGGCGAAGCAGATGCACCGCGCAGTAAGTGCGAAGCACTTACAGAACGCAGATTGTTTTTTGTTTTTAAGGCCCGGTGGTCAAGAGGTTAAGACATCGCCCTTTCACGGCGGTAACACGGGTTCAATTCCCGTCCGGGTCATTTGTATTATATTCGGAGCTTTAGCTCAGTTGGTTAGAGCAACCGGCTCATAACCGGTCGGTCCAGGGTTCGAGTCCCCGAAGCTCCATGTGGAAAAACCGCCGATAGGCGGTTTTTTCATATAAAAGCGAAGGGGACTCGAACGGCGAGGCCGAAGTGCGAAGCACTGAGAGGAGGCGCCAGTGGCGCGTCCGAGCCGAAGCCCGGCCTGAAAGGCGGCAGAGCCGCCGGCGGGAGTCCCCGAAGCTCCATGTGGAAAAACCGCCGATAGGCGGTTTTTTTCATATAAAAGCGAAGGGGACTCGAACGGCGAGGCCGAAGTGCGAAGCACTGAGAGGAGGCGCCAGTGGCGCGTCCGAGCCGAAGCCCGGCCTGAAAGGCGGCAGAGCCGCCGGCGGGAGTCCCCGAAGCTCCATATGAAAACCGCCGACAGGCGGTTTTTTGTTTCCAAATCTTATTTTTCAGACTACCTGGCAGATAAATGAGGAAAATTCCTACCGGATAGACACTGAAATCGACCGAATCCGCATGATCGCTGATAGGGAAGGTTTTCTTTGCGTATTATAAGACAAAGGCAAGTAAATACTGCTCTGATTAAGGAGGAAAACGCAATGGAAGATAACAGGAATATGGAACTGACGGATGATACGATGGCAGGCGCAGCAGGTGGAGAAAACTGCAGTAGGCCCCGTTATGAATACGGAAGGGTGACCGGATTCTTTGAAAACTGGCATATGAATCGTTGGTCTGTTACCCTTGACGATGGAAAAGAGATAATTGCCGCATATTATACAATCGGCAAACTCTTGGACCCCGGGACAAGGGTTCAAGTAGAACTCGTGGGGCAGGGCAAATGGGATATCGTGGGTTTTCCGGACGGACCGTCAATTTAGACGCATTTTAAGTGATAAACAATCATTAAATTACATTTACACTGTCTTTTAGCTCCATTATTCTGATCTTTTCCTGAGTGATCCTGAAAGGACTTCTTTCCATCGCCACTTTTCTGCAGTAATCAAGTGTTTCCTGCATTTTTTCCACAAGCTCTTTTATGTTGCTTTTTATACGTTCATCCTCTGTTTCAACTATGAGGGAAAAACAGTCTTCTTCGATTATAAGGGTTTTTATAGCCTCATGAGTATTAAAAGCAATTACGGAATCTTCACTGGCGTTGTCATTTATTGTTTCTATAGAGTATAGAAGAGTCGAATTTCGATCTGATGCTACGTCTATCTCATCTGCAAGTCGTATCAGAACGCTTAGATAGGGAAGACAGATCTTATTTCCGTTTGGAAGTAAGAGGTCAGGGGGATATTCCTTTTCATTAAGGAGGTCTGTTTTTCTGTGACCTCTTGATATCTGCGCAATAGCGAATACATGCTTCTCCGAAGGAATGTCAAAAAAATCGGCATATTTCTTTATAAACATTCCGCTGAATTCATTATGAAATTTCCGGATTATCTGTGCCATGTCCTTATTGCCTGAAATGTTGAGTGTGTTATATATACTACCGTCCTTATCTGCCAATATATTATTCAGAAAGCTCTCAAAATCCTTTTCATTTATTCCCATACCTATATCATGGAAATAGCAGGACATCAGGAGAACATAGATCTCATCAGCATTTAACTGAATGACGTTTTTCTTTCCGATAAGGTGATTGCAGAAATTGATTACATTCAATGAATGAAGCTCAGTATGATCCGTAAAGTTCGGGAAGACCTGCTGATAATTTGAGAGCATACGGGTTAAAGTCAGCACAGAGTCCTTGAATCGTCTGTGCAGGTCAGAGGATTTTATTTCCAGAGTTCTTTCAAGAAGAAATTCCGGATCGTCATTTAATCTGCTTCTCATTATTTTACCTCGGGAAACGGATTTCATATCGCTTCAATATAAACAAAGTATATCGAAAGTTAATCAGGCAGGCAACAGAAACCTCAGCATGACATGCGCATTATGGATATTCTATGTAAGCATATGATATAATAATTTTGTTTTTATTTATCATGAAAGTAGGTAAATTGTTATGACAGACGCTGAACAGAGGGAAGCTGCACGGCAATTCTATCAGAAATGGGCAGGACGGGGACGTGAGGACGAGGATGCCCGTTCATACTGGATTGATTTTTTGCAGAATATTATGGGTGTAAACCATTTAACGGATCGGATGGATTTTGAAAATAAAGTCATCGGTCCTGACGGAAACACCAAAAGAATTGACGTATATATGGCTTTGATATCAGGAACACATCTGAAGTGGACTGCGTAGCAGCGCTGATGAAGATGTATCAGGATCTTACAAAATGATGTATAATCAAGGCAGGTTAAATAGACTTATGAAAATATACATGGATAATTGCTGCTATAACCGTATATTCGATGATCGTTCAATCATAAAGAATTATCTTGAAAGAGAAGCTGTGCTAATCATATTTCAAAAAATTGGACAAGGAGAAATGGAACTGGTCGGAAGCGATGTCCTGAAAATAGAAATGAGTAATGCTTCAGCCGGTGACCGGAAACAAAGTATTCAGAAGATCTATAATGTCAGTGTTTCATCAGAGGTAAGGATCACTGAAACAATAAAAGCCAGGGCAATGGAGATCCAGAAAATATCAAATACAAAAGCTTTTGACAGTCTGCATCTTGCTTCCGCTGAAAATAATGCTGATGTTCTTTTAACTACTGACCAAAAATTTCTGAACGCTGCAAGAAGGATAGTAAACCTATCTATCAGGGTAGAAAACCCTATAGCTTTTGTCATGGAGGTTATATCAAATGACTAATACAATGGAAATACCTAACCAGATGGAAATAAAGAAAAAGGGCGATGCTGCCTTGATAGATACTCTGGGTGTAGTTGGCTTTGCCCGGTATATGGAATTATTCGACAATGGCGGGGAAGGTGACTATACCGAAGAGAAACAGAACATACCGATAATGGATCTGTCAATTGATGAGGTATGTCGTCTTTCTTCATAATGTAACAAAATTCACATATTATTACATTCATAGGAGGGTTCCATTGAGCGAGCAGGAATTATTCAGACAGAAGAGCCTTGACAAGATCTCGTCTCCAGAACAGCTAAATGATTATATCACCGTAACGAATCCGGGAGTATGGATGCTTTTGACAAGTATTGTGCTGGTTTTATTCGGAGCCATTGTATGGGGAACCTTTGGAAAGCTGGAAACCAGGATAAGAGTGCCTGCCATAGTGGATGACAGTGGTGCCGTTCTGTATGTTGAGGCAGATGACATACTGAAGATACAGGGAGATCAGAAGGTTGATATAAACGGCATTGAAGGAAGTGTCGTGTCTTACGGAAACAAGGGAAACAAAGCATCTGACGTACTGGGAGATATAGCCTTATCCGAATCCGGTTATTCCGAGTCAGATATATTGTATGATGTTTATGCGGATATAGATATCCAAAACGGTATCTATATGGCAGAGATAGTCATCGACAGTGTCAGTCCTATATCATTCCTTATTAACAACAAAGCTAATTAGTATACTATGTCTCTTAAAGCAAAGAAGAAAACCGTAAAATCACCTGTTTCTAATAAGGTTGCAAAGACTCCGGTCGTTATGCAGATGGAGGCTCTTGAATGTGGAGCTGCCTGTCTTGCCATGGTACTTGCTTACTACGATAAGTGGATACCTCTTGAGCAGGTAAGGTATGACTGCGGAGTTTCAAGAGACGGTTCTAATGCAAAAAACATTTTGAAGGCCGCAAGGAATTATGGACTGGAGGCTGCGGGATACAGACTGGAGAGTGTGGAGGTCCTGAGAAAGGAAGGCGCATTTCCGGCTATAATCCATTGGAACTTTAACCACTTTGTGGTGATCAGGGGATTTAAGGGGGATAAGGCCTATTTAAACGACCCTGCCAGAGGCGCTGTGACAGTTTCAATAAAGGAGCTGGACGAATCCTTTACCGGGATCTGTCTTATGTTCGAGCCTTCGGAATCCTTTGAGATGTCCGGAAAAAGAAGAAGTGTTCTGGAATTTGCCAGCAGGGCCACCAGAGGGACCGGTGTTGCTGTTGCCTTTGTTATCTTAACGAGTATTATCACCTCACTATGTGAATTTATAAATCCGGTATTTTCCAGGATATTCTTAGACCGTCTTCTTACAAAGGTAAATCCTGAGTGGAATAATTTATTCATTCTGTTTTTTGCCATTTTTTCACTTATTCAGATCATAGTTCTCTGGATACAGACCATTTACTCCCTGAAGATAAACGGAAAGCTTACTATCATCGGTAATGCTTCCTTTATGTGGAAGGTGCTGCATCTTCCCATGGACTTTTTTTCACAGAGGATGACGGGAGATATACAGCAGAGAAAAAATGAAAATGCCACTATTGCATCAAATCTTGTAGAGACCTTTACCCCTCTGGTACTTCAGACGGGGATGATGTTCTTTTATCTCTTCGTCATGATCCGCTACAGCGTGATACTTACGGCACTGGGCCTTTTCAGCATTCTGATCGATGTACTTATGGCCAGGATCATTTCCTCCAAAAGAATGAATATCACCCGTGTGCAGATGAGGGATTCCGGAAAGCTTTCGGGACTTACCGTGGGAGGTATCGATATGATAGAGTCCATTAAGGCGGGAGGTGCGGAAAACGGCTTTTTCTCACGCTGGTCCGGGCTACAGGCAAGTGTGAATACCCAGATGAATAAATTTTTGAATCTGAATACCTATCTTGGAATGATACCTATGATCACTTCAGAGCTCCTGCACACTGCCATATTGATAACGGGTATTTTCCTGACTATGAAAGGACAGTTCACTCTGGGTATGGTAACGGCATTTGACGGATTCCTTGTTCAGTTTACCGGACCTGCCGGATCACTGATAGGCGCAGGACAGACTCTCCAGGAAATGAGGACAGAAATGGAGAGAATAGAGGATGTCATGCGCTATCCCGATGATAAAAATGTCTGTGACAGGGAAAAGGAGGATGAAAGCTACAGAAAGCTTGATGGTGAAATCGAATTAAAGAATATCTCCTTCGGCTATTCCAGGCTGTCGCAGCCTATAATCAAGAATTTTAATATGAAGATCCGTCCCGGCAGCAGAGTTGCATTTGTGGGCAGCTCCGGATGCGGAAAATCCACACTGGCCAAGCTGATAACAGGTCTCTATGATCCTTGGGAGGGAGAGATACTGTATGACGGAAAGCACCTGAATGAAATAAACAGAAATGTTTTTACCGGCTCTGTTGCGGTAGTCGATCAGGATATCATTCTTTTTGAGGATACCATCAGGAACAATATTAAAATGTGGGATGATTCCATAGAGGATTTTGAGATGATCATGGCTGCCAGGGATGCGCAGATCCATGACGATATCATCCTGAGAAAGGGCGGCTACGATCACAGGCTTATAGAGGGGGGCAACAATTTCTCTGGAGGACAGAGACAGAGACTGGAGATAGCGAGAGTCCTTGCACAGGATCCTACGGTAATAATACTGGATGAAGCCACAAGTGCACTCGACGCAAAGACGGAGTATGACGTTGTTAAAGCCATTAAAGACAGGGGGATCACCTGTATTGTTATAGCGCACAGGCTGTCAACAATAAGGGACAGTGATGAAATTGTGGTTCTTGACCATGGTGAGGTAGTCGAAAGAGGAACACATGAAGAGCTATATGAAAAGGGCGGATATTATTCTGAATTGGTGACAAGCGAGTGAGCGAATTAAACTGGTTTTCCGAACAGATAAATAAGAGAAAGCTTGAAGATGAAGAGGTTATGGCGCGCGCATACGCGGATATGGCAGGTATCGTTATGGGAAGCAGAGCGGGAGCTATGCTCAATGATTCCCTGGAACAGGCCAGATCTGCCATGGATCTTATCCTCAAGTTTTTCGGCATAAGACTTAAGGAATTCCCTGAGGAAATAAAGGATCTTGACAGGGAACTGGATCATCTGCTCCATCCTTTCGGGATCATGAAGAGAATAGTAAAGCTCACTGACGGGTGGTATGACAATGCTGTGGGACCTATGCTCGGTTTTTTCGAGGACGGTTCTCCCGTAGCTCTTATTCCGGGAGCTGCCAGAGGATACGTTTTCAGGGATGCAGTCACCGGCAGGGACACTGTGGTAACAAAGGCTAATGCGAAGAATTTAAGAGAGGAAGCCATATGTTTTTATAAGCCCTTTCCCTTGAAGGAGCTTAATGCCGCCGATGTGATAAGATTCATACTTGAGAGCTTCTCCTTTAACGATATCATCTACATGGTTATCGCGACTGCCATAGGAACCGCTGTGGGGATCTTTACGCCAAGGATCACTTTCTGGCTGTACTCCGATTCATTGATAAAATCCGGAGATTATGTGAGCCTTCTGTCTGCAGGTGTTTTCCTCGCTACGGTTTCAATAAGCACTATGATCATCAATTCCCTGAAGAGCCTGATAATGGCCCGTATACAGAGAAAGACTCTGTTCTCCGTGGAAGCCGCGGCAATGATGAGAGTTATTTCCCTCCCCTCGGGATTTTTCAAGGAATACAGCTCCGGAGAGATCTCGGAGAGGATGAACTATATTTCAAGTCTTGGCGGAACCATCTGCTCTATTCTGGTATCCACGGGTCTTACCAGCGTTTTTTCCCTGGCGTATCTCACCCAGATCTTCCGCTTCGCACCGGAAATGGTAGTACCATCACTGATCATTATCATAATTAATGTCGGATTTTCTGTGATATCCTCCTTTATCCAGCTGAGTATAAGCCGTGAAAGGATGGAAACCGGTGCAAGGGAAAACGGAATGACATATTCCCTGATAAGCGGGATACAGAAAATAAAGCTTGCCGGTGCCGAGAGAAGAGCCTTCGGTAAATGGTCAAAGAGCTATTCGGATATGGCGAGGCTTACCTATGATCCGCCGCTCATTATAAAGCTTAATCCGGTTATCAGTGCTGCAATAGGAACCATCGGTACCGTGGTCATCTATTTCCTTACATTGCGTCAGGGACTTTCCATTGCGGAATACTCCGCGTTTAATTCCGCCTATGGCATGCTATATGGTGCACTTTCGGCTTTTTTCGGAATAGCCCTTGAGATCGCAGGAATACAGCCTTATCTGAAAATGGTGGAGCCTATCTTTTCCACGGTTCCGGAGATAAGCGGAGACAAGACCCTTATTAAAAAGCTGAACGGAAACATAGAGCTTTTCCATGTCTCCTTCCGTTATGAGGAGGACAGTCCCAATATATTAAACGATGTATCATTGAAGATAAAGGCAGGTCAATATGTTGCCATAGTCGGAAAGACCGGCTGCGGGAAGTCCACGCTTTTAAGGCTGCTCATCGGTTTTGAAAAACCGGGAAAAGGATCTATATATTATGACGGGAGAGATATGAAATCCATTGACCTGCAGTCCTTAAGGCGGAATATAGGTACAGTGCTTCAGGGCGGAAAGCTCTTAAACGGAAGCATCTATGAGAATATATGTATCTCGGAGCCGATGCTTACCATGGACGGAGCCTGGGAGGCTGCGAAAATGGCGGGAATTGATAAGGACATCCGTGAGATGCCGATGGGAATGCAGACCATGATAAGTGAGGGTAGCGGAGGTATTTCAGGAGGACAGAAACAGAGACTTATGATCGCAAGGGCAGTTGCCGCCAAGCCTAAGATACTCATGTTTGATGAAGCAACCAGTGCACTTGATAATAAGACACAGATGGAGGTCACCAGGGCTCTGGAAGGACTGAAATGCACGAGGATAGTCATAGCGCACAGACTTTCAACCATTAAAAATGCAGACAGGATACTGGTACTTAACGACGGAGGTTTTATAGAGGATGGAACCTATGACGAACTGATAGCGAAAAAGGGCTATTTTGCCGAACTCGTCGAAAGACAGAGACTTGATAACTGATATAAATGCCATTTTTGGATTTTGTTCGTATCAATTAATATCAAGGGTTGTTACCGCAATATATGGCGGAGCACGTAAATAGAAAAGACATACTAAGGAGGTAGAAATTATGTCAGAAGAAATGAAGAAACTTAATTCGGGTGAACTTGAAGATATCAGTGGTGGAAAACACCATAAGGCTCAGAGTGTGAGCAGTCTTGCAGAATGCCCTCCCGGAACTATCGAGGTAAAAAACGAGACTCTAAGAAATTATCATGAGAAAAAGAAAAAGTGCAAGGGAGACAACTGCGACAGCCAGGATCTCAGCACAGTAAACTTCTACATGGTTGACACAGGAAAGCTTGTCGAGGGTCAGGTCTGCAATAAGTGCGGCGCACGCTGGCTCACCTGCTGATCAGATTTCCACAGAGGGAAGTACTCTTCAGATTAGCAGACAAAAGCTATCAGGAGGAAAATGATGAAAAAGGGCGTGTTTATAAAGAGAATACTTACTGCGTTTCTTATATTCATACTTATTGTGTCGAATTCTGTTTTTCTTTATGCTGAAGAAGCGGACGGGGATGATAACGGTGTGTCGGTTGAGATTTCCGAACCTGCGGATGATCAGAGCCCTTCCGGAAGCAGGGAGGCAGAGGAGTCTCAAAAGGAAGTAAACGATAATCCGGATGGTTCCGGATCTGATAATTCAAAAGAGGATCCCGAAGACCCCGAGGATATTGAAAACCCTGAGGATCCCGTAGATCCGGAAGAACCGGGGAATCCCGAGGAGCCGCAAAAACCGGAAGAACCTTCAAAGCCGGACGAGCCTGTTGATCCCGATCCTTATGAATATAAGTTAAAAGTAAACAATGATTCTTTGAGCTTTGGCACCATAGGTATCTCTGACAGTCCCAGACCCTTAAGCTTTGTTGTTACGAATGACGGGGAAGGAGATATCTCCTTAGGCTGGAGCCAGACAGATGCATCCGGGATCTTTTTATTAAACATGCCCTCTGAAGTAAACATTCCTTTAGCTCCCGGAAACAGTATACAGGGGAGCGTGGAGGTTGACAGATCGAAGCTTTCTCCCGGTGATTATTCCACGACCATATTGTTTTCGGATCTTGGGGGATCTGATGCGGAGGCAAAGACCGAGGTCTCACTTAGGGTTGAAAAAGAAAGTCCCGCTATTACCAGGGTAAAGATCTCACCTTCAACCGCCACATTGAAGCAGGGTTATACCATGGATTTCAATGTAACGGTTGAGGGGAGGAACGATTTTGATAAATCGGTTTCCTGGAAGATCCAGGGAAATAACTCCGGGGATACAAGTATTGACGGAGAAGGCTATCTTACTGTTGCCGATGATGAAACGGCAGGAAGTATAACCGTTATCGCCACATCAAATGCTGATAACAGTTTTAAGGATACTGCGAAGGTCGATATCAGCAAAAATGAATATGTGGTCAATGCCTATGCCGAGCCCTCAGAGGGAGGATACATTACAGGAAAAGGCTCCTTTAAGGGCGGAGAGCGCACGACTCTTACTGCCATTGCGGAAAAGGGTTACAGATTTTCCGAGTGGCTTACCGAAGACGGAGACCATGTTTCCGGTTCGGCGTCGTTCACAACAGACAGGATCACCGGAGACCTGAAATATAAGGCTAAATTTGAAGAATCGGGTTACGAGATAAAGGTAAAGAGCTCTGATAAGAAAAAGGGCAGTGTTACCGGCGGAGGCTTTGTCGAAAAAGGTAAGAGTACCAGGATCGAAGCTATACCCAAGGAAGGATATAAATTTGAAGGCTGGTATGAGAATGACAGGCTGCTTAGTCGTGACAAAAAAGTAGAAATAACGAACGTGCAGGAAAAGCACACCTTTACTGCAGAGTTCAAGAAGGAAAATTATGTGGTTAATCTGGCAGCATTTCCTGAAGAAGGCGGAAATGTAATCGGAGGAGGCACATACAAAAAAGGCTCGGAGGTTTTATTGAAAGCCGACCCGAAAAATGGTTATCACTTTAAGGGCTATGTTCTTAATAATCAGGTGATTTCCGAGTCTGAAGAATTCAAAATAAAGAAGCTTGACAGAGATTTAAGCATTACTGCTTATTTTGAAAAGGATGGTGCCAAAAACCATAAGATAACATCAGGTGTTGCAAACAAGGGAGGAGTAATAAGTCCCTCCGGTGAGACTACGGTCACCGAAGGCAACAGCCTGACATATATAATCGCACCGGATAATGGTTACGGAATTCTCGCTGTGTCTGTGGACGGAGAACAGGTGGGTCCGGTTTCATCCTTCACGTTTAACGAGGTTAAGAAGGATCATACCATATCAGTGGCTTTTGCTCCGAAGGCAGACGCCGTAAATGAAGTAAAGATGGACAAGATCCTCACTCCGGAAGAAGTCGAAGCGATAACGATCGCAAAGCTTGAGGATGCACCGGAGGGAGCTGATGGGAAGAGCTCACACATTATCACTCCCGAGGAATACGCAGCAATGTCAGAGGAAGAAAAGGAGGCTGCCTTCGCCGCAGAGGGGGATACTGAGACTCTGGTGGTGCCTCAGGAACAGAATCTGGTAGGTATGGAAAATACCGCAGAGCTTAAGGAAGTGGTGGAAGGCTATAACCCTGATACGGCAAAGGGTGTTTACCAGGCCCTTGACATTAAGCCGGAGACCGCGGAAATGCTTATCGATGCCGGAGGAGATGATATCCTGATAAATGAAGCCTATGAGCTGGGACTTCTGGATGTTATGATAAACAGCGAATCCGTGGTGCCCGGTAAGGAGGGTGAGCTTCTCAATGTTTCTGACGGTATTACGGTAAAGAATCTGCAGGAAGTCATTAAGGCCTGCCTTACCAGAGAAGAAAAGCTTCAGATGTTCGGCGGGGAGGAAGTACTTATTTCCCTTACGATAGCGGAAGCCGAGAATCCGGGTGAATATGAGAAGTCAACTATGAAGGACGCCAGGGGAGTAAGTATAGACAGGTATCTCTATATTACTCTTACGAAGACCATAGACGGTACTTCCAGTCTGGTGGAAAAGCTTGATTCCGAAATGACACTGACCTTTAAGATACCGGATGAGCTTAAGGGTGAAGAATATCAGTTTTGTGTAGTCCGCAATCATAACGGCGAAATTGATGTTCTGGAGGATCAGGATGATGATCCGGATACCATAACGATCAGTACGGACAGGTTTTCTCCCTATGCGATAGCGCATCATTCATCCGGAAGCAACATGATGATATTCGTAGGAATTGCCATCGGATTTGCGCTGACATTATTGATTCTTGTTTCGTATATAACAATGAGAGATAAGAAAAAAGCTTAGCGGAGGTGTGATATGATGAATAAACTTAATGACAATGAACTTGATAAGGTGTCGGGCGGCTGGAGAGAATCAAATCAGGATCTGCCTACATACGGAAAAGATATAGTCTGTCCTTTTTGCGGAAATGACAAGAAAGAACAGTTTGCTCCAAATGTAATTTATGACAGGACAAATAACAGCGTGACGTATTTCTGCAGCTGCAAAAAATCCTTTGTGGTTTTCGGTCCAAAAGGAGAAAATGTCACCACACCGGATCTGATTAAAAACCATCACTTTTAATTAAGAAAGTCTTTATTACCCCGCCATCAGTGCATTTGATGGGCGGGGTATTTTTTTCTGATCCTGCCTTATACAAGTCGTAGTTGTCTTTATTTTATCTAAATGTCTTGTGCTATTTTAACAATTTTAACACATCAAATCTGTTAATTATGATATTTTTGTCGTAAAGCGTTGACTTGTATTGTTATTTGGTACATAATTTTCCCTGTAAGTTGACAATACAAATTTATAAAGCAAGTATCAAATGGTCACAAACGACCTATACATCTTTGTAAACATTGAGGGAAAATGTCCGCATCCGATCCTAAGTACCAGCTTGTGATAGACTGGATAAAAGAGAATATCGAGTCAGGTGCGTTAAAGTATGGTGACAGGATAAAGTCGGAGAAAGAGCTTTCAGAGCAGTTCGGCCTTAGCCGCCAGACCGTGAGAAGAGCCACCTCGGAGCTTGAAAAGGAGAAGATCCTTACCCGGGTACAGGGCAGCGGTACCTATATCGGAGACAGGATACAGGGTATCAGAAGAGAGCGGCACATGAACGTGGCCGTTATGAGTACCTATATAGACAGCTACATCTTTCCTCCCACATTAAAGGGGATAGAGACTGTTCTTTCCGGACACGGCTATACAACGCAGCTTTTTTTTACGGATGACCGTATTTCACAGGAAGCTGATATCCTTGAGAGCCTTCTTTCAAAGAATGATATAGACGGACTCATTGCCGAGCCCAGTAAAAGCGCCCTGCCGAATTCAAATATGAAGTATTACAGGGAGATTTCGAGGCGCGGAATACCGATCCTCTTTTTCAATGCTTCATATCATTCCCTGCATATGCCTTGCGTCAGGATGGATGATGACAGGACCGCAAAAAGCGCAACCGAGCTTCTTATAAAAAACGGTCACAGAAAGATCGCCGGCATATTCAAGTGTGACGACGGACAGGGGCATCACAGGTATAACGGTTACAATAAGGCCCTGTTGGATGCGCACATAAGGCCTGACGCCGGCCGGGTCATCTGGATAGATACCGGAGTACTTTCAAATCTGAACCTTATCAGGGATTATATTTTTGAAAGACTGAAGGGCTGCACGGCTGTTGTCTGCTACAATGATGAAGCTGCATTTCAGCTTATCAATATGTGTGTTGCCGCAAATATAAGGGTACCCGGGGATCTTTCGGTTGTAAGCTTTGATGATTCCGACCTTTCCAGGATGTGTCAGATACCCTTCACCTCCTTTATTCATCCTAAGGAGGAGCTTGGGAGGAAGGTTGCGGATAACCTGATCAAAATGATAGATGAGCCGGGCTTTGATGCCAGCTTCATGTTCGAGTCGGAGCCGGTCTTAAGGGACTCCATTCTGAAAATAGGATGAAAGCTTCCGGTTGCTTGACCGGGTAGTGATCCAAAATAATACATAAAAAAAGAAGGGAGAAGGTAATCAATGAGTAAAGAACTTATCGAAAGCGGACAGACAGCTCTTGGTATCGAATTCGGTTCCACCAATATCAAGGCGGTCGTTACCGACTACAAGGGAAATGTCCTTGCCAAAGGTTCCCACAGATGGGAAAACAGTCTTAAGGATGGTATCTGGACCTACGGAATGGATGAGGTTACCGAAGGCATTCAGGACTGTTATAAAAAGCTTGTTGCCGATATCAAAGAAAAGTACGGGGTAAGCAAGGTAACAAAGTTTGGCGCTATGGGAATAAGTGCAATGATGCACGGGATCATCGCTCTTGATAAGGACGGAAAACTCCTTTCACCTTTCCAGACCTGGAGAAACTCCAATACCCAGGCTGCTGCGGATAAGCTGACCGACCTCTTTGATTTTAATATTCCTCTGAGATGGACCATCTCCCACCTCTATCAGTTCGTTTTGGATGATGAACCCTTTGTAAAGGATATTGATTTCTGTACCACACTTGATTCCTATGCCAACTGGGTCATCACAGGAGAGAAGAATGCGGGTGTGGGCGATGCTTCAGGTATCTTCCCTATCGATTCTTCTATAAATGACTACGATCAGGCTATGGTCGACAAGTTTGACGATCTTATTAAGGATAAGGGTTATCCCTGGAAGCTTAAGGATATCCTTCCCAAGGTTCTTGTGGCCGGTGAAAGGGCGGGAACCCTTACTGCAGAGGGAGCAAAGTGGATAGACCCCAGCGGTGATCTGGAAGCGGGCATACCGGTCGCACCTTCAGAGGGCGACGCAGGCACCGGAATGGTTGCCACAAATGCTGTTGGACCGAGAACAGGTAATGTTTCAGCAGGAACCTCCACCTTCGCAATGCTCGTTATGGAAAAGCCTTTGTCAAAGGTTTACAGGGAGATCGATATGGTGACAACCCCCACCGGACTTCCTGTAGCAATGAGCCACGCTAATAACGGAACAACCCATATCAATGCCTGGGTAAATATTTTTAAGGAATTTGCCGAGAAGGCCGGAACTCCTATGGAAGAAAGGCAGATCTTTGAAACACTCTTCCATGAATCTCTGAACGGAGATAAGGACTGCGGCGGTGTAATGTCATACGGATATTATTCCGGAGAGGGTGTGACCCACCTTAATGAGGGACGTCCTGTTCTCGCATATATGCCGGATTCCAAATTCAATCTTGCAAACCTTATAAGAGCCCATCTCTATACAGCTATCGCTGCTGTAAAGATCGGTATGGATATTCTCATCAAGGAAGAGAATGTGGCTATCGACAGGATCACCGGACACGGCGGATTCTTCACTCAGAAGGGTGTCGGACAGAGATACCTCGCTGCTGCACTTAATGCTCCCGTTACCTGCATGGATACCGCAAGTGAGGGCGGTCCCTGGGGAATGGCTCTTCTTTCCGCCTTCCTTGTAAACGGCAACGGTATGAAGCTCGAGGATTATCTGGAGAAGGAGATCTTCGCAAATCTTACAGGATCTACCATAGAGCCCGACAAGGCTGATGTGGAGGGCTACGAGAAGTTCACCGAGAATTACAAGAAGGCCATTGAGGTAGAAAAAGCGGCGATCGCGTCCATGGACTTCAAATAACCTATTCACTGATTGTTTAAGGTTTGTTTAATTTTTGTTCACAACTATTGAAAAGATGTGAACACCGAGTTATCATTTAAGAAGCATTACGCAGATAAAGCGTTTTGCCATATATTAACTCTGATCCTTTAATGGGATCAGCAATAAATCCAAAGGGAGGAAAAAAAATGAAGCGTAAGATTTTAAGCGTACTTTTAACAGCAGCTTTTGTTGCAGCAACCATCGCAGGCTGTGGCGGCGCTGCCGGAGCAGCAGCTGATACTGCCGGAGCAGCAGCTGATACAGCTGCAGCAGCAGCCGACACAGCAGCTGATACTGCAGAAGCAGCAGCAGACACAGCTGCAGAAGCAGCAGACACAGCAGCAGATGCAGCAGCTGATACTGCAGCAACTGTTGAAGAGGCAGCAGAAGAGGTTAAGGAAGCAGCAGGCGGAGCAGGCGGCACCATCAATGTTGGTTTTGCACAGGTTGGACATGAGTCTGACTGGAGAACAGCTTCCACAAAGTCCGCACAGGACGTTTTCTCAGAGGCAAACGGCTACAACTTAAGCTTTGTTGACTGCGACAATGACTCAGCTCAGCAGCTTGAGGCAGTTCGTGGATTCATTGAGCAGGGTGTTGATTACATCATCATCGACCCCATCGTTTCAACAGGATGGGATACAGTTCTTGCAGAGTGTGCTGACGCTGATATCCCTGTAATCGTTATCGACAGAACTATTGACGATTCCGACAAGTATGTTTCATGGGTTGGATCTGACTTCCTTACAGAAGGAAAGGCAGCCGGCGAATGGCTCAAGGCTTATGCTGAGAAGCAGGGCATCAAGGAGATCAACGCTCTTATCATCCAGGGAACAACTGGTTCTTCTGCTCAGATCGGACGTACAGACGGTTTCTCAGAGATCGCTGACAGAGAAGGCTGGACAATCCTTGACAAGCAGACCGGTGACTTCACAGAAGAAGGCGGACAGCAGGTTATGGAGTCATACTGCAAGTCTTATGAAGGCAAATTCAACGTTGTTGTTTGTGAGAATGATAACGAAGCATTCGGTGCTATGACAGCTATGGACAACGCAGGCGTTAAGTACGGCCCCGGAAACGACGTAATCCTTATCTCTTATGATGCTTGTACAGCAGGTCTTAAGGAAGTTCAGGCCGGCAAGATCACCGCAGACTTCGAGTGTAACCCTCTTGCAGCTCCTACAGTTGAGGGAGTTATCCAGACTCTTCAGTCAGGCGGAACACCTGAGGCACAGATCCTCGTTCCCGATAACTGGTATGCTCTTCCCGATCAGATCGTTCCTTTCGCAGTTGACGGCAAGGATCAGTCTATGGTTGAGGTAACAGATGAGGTTATCGAAGCTCAGTATTAATCTATAGTTCTTAAAAACCAGGGGAGCCCGGTACTTTCAGGGCTCCCCTTTATCAGATTAACTAAAGGAAGGATCGGCATATACAAACGATGGAAAACAATGTTGTATTGACAGCCCGCGGCATCAGCATGACCTTTCCGGGGGTTAAAGCGCTTGAAAATGTTGATTTTACTCTCAGAAAAGGTGAGATCCATGCCCTTATGGGAGAGAATGGCGCCGGTAAATCAACGCTAATAAAGTGTCTTACCGGTATTAATGATTTTGAAACGGGAGAGATCCATATTGACGGTGTGGACGGACCTGTAAAGAACCATTCCACCAGGGATGCCCAGAATGTCGGCATTTCAACGGTTTATCAGGAGGTTAATCTCTGCCCGAATCTTTCGGTTGCGGAGAATCTTTTCATAGGTCGTGAGCCTCTGACCGCCCTCCGGACGGTTGACCGCAATTCTTACAATAAGAGATCCCAGAAGATAATGGATGATCTGGGGATCAGCGTAGATGTAACACAGAATCTGGAAAATTATTCCCTTGCGATACAGCAGATGGTTGCTATAGCAAGGGCTGTAGATATGGACTGCAAGGTCCTTATCCTGGATGAGCCCACTTCTTCCCTTGACGATGAAGAGGTGGAAAAGCTCTTCAAACTTATGAAGATGCTGAAGGATAAGGGCGTTGGTATTATTTTCGTCACACATTTCCTTGAGCAGGTTTATGCGGTCTGTGACCGGATAACTGTTCTAAGGAACGGGACACTGGTTGGTGAGTATCCGATCGCCGATTTGCCCAGAGTAAAGCTCGTTGCTGCTATGATGGGTAAGGATCTGGATGATCTTGCATCCATTAAAGGAGAATCAAAGGATCTCTCACACGAGCCTCTGGAGATATCCGCAAGAGGACTTGCGCATCTGGGTACCGTTAAGCCCTTTGACCTTGACATACATAAGGGTGAGGTTATCGGCATCGGCGGACTGCTCGGTTCCGGACGAAGTGAACTTGCCCGCTCCATATACGGCGCAGACAGGGCAAATGTGGGAACACTTAAGGTAAAGGATAAAGAGGTTCAGATACATCAGCCAATAGATGCCATGAATCTCGGAATGGGTATGCTTCCCGATGACAGAAAGGCCGAGGGAATAATAGAAGACCTGACCGTCAGAGAAAACATAATCCTTGCCCTTCAGGCAAAGACCGGAACCTTTAAGAGGCTTTCCACCCAGAAGCAGAATGAGATCGCAGACAGATATATTGAACTTCTTTCAATAAAGACTCCGTCTCCGGAAACGCTTGTAAAGCAGCTTTCCGGCGGAAACCAGCAGAAGGTAATCCTTGCCCGCTGGCTTGCGACAAATCCCGATTTTCTTATCCTTGATGAGCCCACCAGAGGTATAGATATCGGTACAAAGACAGAGATACAGAAGCTTATACTGGAACTCGCCGAACAGGGGAAGAGTATAGTCTTCATTTCTTCAGAAATAATGGAGATGGTGCGTACCTGCAACCGTATGGTCATAATGAGAGACGGAGAAAAGGTTGGAGAGGTAGGCGGAGACATCACGGAACAGAAAGTTATGCATGCTATAGCCGGAGGAGGTGAGGAGAATTGAGTTCAAAAGACGCTACATTTATTAGAAAGATAAAATCCTGGCCTCTGCTCTTACCGGTGGTGGCACTGTTCCTCGTTATGGCGGTAAATATACTCCATGACGCAGCCATAGGGGCGAATCCTCTTTCATTCTTTACCATAACCTTAAATCAGACCACATCAAGCGGAACCATCCTTTACGGACGTATCATCGATATACTTAACCGTGGAAGTGAGGTTGCGATACTTGCGCTTGGAATGACTCTGGTGGTTTCTTCTTCCGCAGGAACCGATATTTCAGTCGGATCGGTTATGAGTCTTTCCGCCAGCTTCTGCTGTATGCTCCTTGCGGGCTACGGCGTAGCAAATACATCGGAGCTTGCGGTGCCGCTTATTGTCGGAGTCCTGGCAGCATTTGCCATGGGTACTCTCTGCGGAGCCTTTAACGGAACTCTGGTCGCCTATTTCGGCATACAGCCGATGGTCGCAACCCTGATCCTGTTTTCCGCAGCAAGAGCCATCGGACTCTTACTTTGCAACAACCTGATAGTTTATGTACGTAACAGCTCATTCGGTGCTTTCGGTGCCTTCACGGGAATTCTTCCCACACCGATCATCATTGCTGCGATATGTATTGCAGTTGTAGCGCTGGTCTTAAAGAACACATCTCTTGGAATGTATGTTCAATCCGTGGGTATCAATCCGAAGGCCAGCAGGATCGCCGGACTGAATTCAAAGAAGATAATCTTCCTTACATACGTTATCTGCGGATTCTTTGCAGGGGTTGCGGGACTTGTAAATTCTTCCCGTATAACCTCAGCGGATTCCAATAATATCGGTCTGTATTACGAAATGGATGCTATCCTTGCGGTAGCTCTTGGAGGAAATTCTCTCGGAGGCGGTAAGTTTAATCTTGCCGGATCCATTATCGGAGCTTATACTATCCAGGCTATTACCACCACCCTTTATGCTCTGGGTGTTTCAACCGACCAGGCACCTGTATACAAGGCAATAATTGTCGTTATAATCGTCGCCATTCAGTCGGCACCCCTTAAAGCATTCTTCAGAAAACGCAATTTGAAGGAAACAAAGGAGGCGGCAAAGGCATGAAAAAATTTAGATCAATGAATTCAAATACCGTACTGCTCCTTATTACCATAGGGCTTTTCATTGTTATGTACGCAGGCGGTTGTATAGCTTACGGAGCTAAAGGCTTCACTCATCTGCAGACCTTTTTGAATATCCTTATCACCAATTCCGGTCTGATATGCGTATCCTGCGGACTGACAGTGGTTATGCTTACCGCCGGTATTGATATTTCGGTGGGTTCACTGGTTGCCATGGACTGTATGATGCTTGCTGTCGGAATGAGGAACGGAATAGGTGCCGTGGAGATGTGCGCCGCAGTCCTTCTTGTCGGAATAATATTCGGACTCGTTCAGGGCTTTCTGATCGGATATCTGGAAATACAGCCGTTTATAGTCACAATGGCAGGAATGTTCTTCGGACGTGGAATGACAGCTGTCATCTGTACCGACCAGGTTTCCATCACTCAGGATATTAATGCTGTTTTCTATAATTGGGCAAATGCAAAGATCATACTTCCCTTCGGAGGATATCTGAATAATAAGGGCAAGTATATGGCTCCCTTTATAAGAGTGGAGGTCGTGATCGCGCTGATCGTCCTGGCATTGATCTTCCTGATGCTACGTTATACCAGATTCGGACGTGCGCTTTACGCTATCGGAGGAAGCGAGCAGTCCGCAGCGATGATGGGTCTTAATGTTAAGCAGACCAAGATGAAGGCTTATATGCTTTCCTCTGTTCTCACATCAATCGGAGGCATATGCTACTGCCTTAACACGATGGCAGGCTCTGTTCAGCAGGCTACCGGACTTGAGATGGATGCCATATCCTCCGCGGTCATCGGAGGCACACTTCTTACCGGAGGTGTCGGAAATGTTTTCGGAACCTTTATAGGTGTTCTTATTAACGGTACCATTTCATCTATAGTAAAGACCAACGGAAAGCTTGCGAGCTCCTGGCCCAACATCCTTACGGCAGCATTGCTCTTTGTATTTATCGTCATTCAGAGCCTCTTTGCTGCAATGAGGACAAGGAAGAAATAAGAGGTATCAGCGCAGAAAGCAGCTGACAGAAAGGATGGCAGTTAAAACTAATGGCTGGATTACTTGAACAGTGGACAAATATGGCGTATTCCGAGACCGCCGACAAGGGAGAGCTGAAGAAGCTCTGGCAGGATTATTTTCTTAAGGAAAAGGATATATACGCTGAATTATTGAAGGATCCCGATACTGAGGTTAAGGGTACTGTTAAGGAGCTTGCTGAAAAATATAACGTTGATATTATGACCATGACAGGCTTTCTTGACGGTATAAATGAATCTCTGGTAGAGGAAAATGATATCCAGAATATGGATGAGGATACAGTAGTTTCCTTAAATTTTGACAATGAAAAGCTCTATTACAATATGGTTGCCGCAAAGGCTGACTGGCTCTACGGTCTTCCCGAATGGAATGATGTCCTTAGCGAGGAGAGGAGAGAGGAGCTCTATAAGGAGCAGAAAAAATCCGGAACCTTTGTCCGCGAGGGCAGAAAGATCGGGAGAAACGAGCCCTGCCCCTGCGGTTCGGGAAAGAAATTCAAGCAGTGCTGTATGGGTAAGGGGATTTACGACTGAGAATTCCCTGCCGATCACAGAGTGTTTGTAATTCTTAAGGATCCGAAGGGATCTGAATAGATACGGGTGTTTAATAAAAGCCTCTGAAACGGAGGCTTTTTTTAACTGCCCAGATATATTATAATTACGTATATATTATATAGATGCCATAAGTCCTAATGGCGTTTGAACCTGTTCAAAAAGAAAGGAGCGGCAGTAATTACAGTATGAGCGACAGAAAAAATGAGCTATTGGAAGCGCTGGAAGCACAGTTAAAAGAGGATGGTGATTTCGGTGAAATGTCAATATTTACGTCAAAAGAGATGAATATACAGGCGGATATATTAAGGGTTGAGATCCCTGAATTCGGCCCTGATCTTGTAAGTGTTCTCGGAGAATTCTTCTTTCTGCCTATAGAAGATGAGGATAACCTGTTATTTACCACCGTTATTTCCCTGTCAAATACGGTTCCGCCCGAAGCCGCACCGGATGTGGCGGCTGCTGCAGCCAGAGTCAATTATCTCCTTCCCTGCGGCTGTTTTGCCCTTGGTAATGAAGACAAAAATTTTGTCTATAAAAATACAGCGGTCCTTTCCAATAAGGACAGTAAGGATGAGCAGCTTAAAGAGATCAAAAGATCGGTAGATGCTTCTCTCGGATCCGCAGAAACCTTCTATTCATATCTTCTTCCGGTTTTCAAAAATGATATTACGGTTGATGAGATGATCAATATGCTGAACGGTGGAAACGAATAAAATGAGGTATTTATGGGCAAAGGCAAACATATGGAGCGTAAGCTCCGGAAGGTCAATATAGAGACCGGAAGTGTTTCCGCTGTATCTGATTCGCTTTTTCTTCCGGATACAATTCCGGGGCTGATTCAGGATCTGACACATAATATTGATAATCCCATAATGCGGAAGATGCCAGAGCTTCCGGATATTCCCGCAGAACCACCGATTAATGAAGATATCAGCCGCGGCTATGCTGAGGTGGGTTTAAAAATATCAACAAATTCCTTAAAGAAAAAGAAGAGATTGCAGAAATCAGCTGATTTGTGGGAAAAGCAGGTCATCCTTTCCGATATGAAAATCGACTTTGATTCTAAGGAAAAGCCGCTGCCGCCTGCTGATGAGATGGAAAAAGACTGGTGCTTCAGGGAGTTTTCAAAGCTGGATCTTGATGTTTTCCTGAATCTTGAAAAGGGGCAGACCTCCTGTGATCATCTCATTCAGCATTATGAAGAGATAAAGGACATTCTTTTTCGATATCCCGCCTATGAGGCTGTGGTAATGGAAAGATTTGACCTCGCATCTTCAATGGGAGAACCTTCTTCAGAGATGAGGGATGCCGTTACAAAGCTAAAGACCCTTCATGACATTAAGGATCATTATGATCTGATTGAAATGATCATGAGGAATAAGTACTATTCCCTTATATCGGGGAAAAAGATATATGAACTGCCCTATGAAGAACTGATGACACGTCTTTCAGAGCTATATGGGATTGAGGGTGAACAGAGAAATAACGAGCTTATAGATTTTTATCAGAATCTGATAAGGCTAAGGGAAATTGGGCTTTCCGATAAAACAAGCGTTAAGGCAAGGATGGATGAATATAAGTTCATCCAGAACCCGGAGAAAAGCGAAGAAAAGAAAGCGGATCCCAAAAAACAGGTAAAAAAGCTTGTGGATCTTTATTCCGAAATGGTGGAACATGCAAAAAAGGACAAGACACTCATTACGGAGACAAGCTTAAAGGTATATAAAGACAGATTTTTTACGATCCACTCTGAGGATATTAACGATTATCTTAGTTTATTTAATGAAAAAGACAGAAAAAACGGGAAGATCAAACTGTTTTTGAATGACTATGACCGTTTCCTTAATAATGACTTCTATGACAGTACGGATACTCTTCATGTAGATATCAGAAAAGAATTACCGGATTATGAAGGAGGAATAAAGAGAAAAAAAGCCGATGCTTTAACGATCAGGTTTTCTGCGGAACAGATGGAGGGATTAAGGCAGGTTCAGGCTTATGTACTTGATAGAGGTATAAAAAAAGGCAGGTATGCTTTTATGCACAGTCTCCTTGAGGCGCCCGAGGAGCAACAGATGCTCGTTTTCTACCTTGTTGAGAACGACAGGGAGGAATACCCGTCCCTTCCGGAGTGCTACAGTGCCCTTTATAATTACGTTCCGGACATTTCAAAATTCAAGGATAAGAGCTTCGGTAAATTATCCAAAGCCATACGTTCTTCCATGCAGTCGGTTCCGGTTATGGATAAGCTATTAGAGCTTGAGAATAATATCATAGCCGGCGATCAAACGGTGGAAAACAATGAGACATTAAATACAACTATTCCGGAACAGCTTGAGCAGAAAAAGAATGGTCTTGTAAACGCCATAAGGGAAAGGAGTGCCCTGCTAATTTTACTGTACCGTTCTTCCGGTCTGCACCCCGATATGCCTCCTGATATGGCTCCGGATCCTGTCCTAAGGAAGAGAATGTTTCAGGAATATAAAAAGATAAGTGAGCTTATCCGGAGTCTTCTAAGACTTTCTCCTCAAGCTGAAATCAGAAAGCAGGAATATGAACAGGAGCTGCAGCTTCGAGAAAACGCTGTACAAAATGAGGATATAGGAAACGAAAGTATCGGCAGCAGTTCATCAGACCTTGATTTTATTAAGGAGTATGTCCTTGGAGAAGGTGTAGGAATTTTCGGAGGAGGACTTGCCGCAGCAGGAGGAATTGTTGAGAAAGCGGGTGTTTCATCGGTTCTGAACCTTGTGTCCTTCGGGACAGGGGGAATAACCAGTCTTCTCGGTGCCATAGGAATTGCTCTTAATATAGCTGATATCGTCCATGACAAGAGCTTATCAACTGCTGATTCGATAGCGAGGTGGATAGATGTTTCCGGAGACTTGATAAATCTGGGAGGCGGAACGACTTTATCTGCTTCTTTCCTTACTTCAACGATCGGAGCTGTCGGACAGATGGCTTCGGAAGGCGGCAAATGGCTGGGAGGCACTGCAGATACCCTTAAAACCGTGGGAGGAAGTGCGGGTACGATCTCTTATGTAGGAGGTGCACTATGTATCGGTGCCGGAACCATAAAGCTTGCGGCTTCGGGAATACAGGTGGCCCGGGGACTAAGTACGGTTTATGATGTCCATAAGGCAAAAAAGACCCTTGCTGAAAAGGACGCAGGGAGGCTTAGCGAAGATGAAAAGATCGTATCACAGTTTCTTAAGCATCAGGCCGGGGAAGGAATGATATCGGCCGTCAGTGCCGGTGTCGGGATCACAACCGGTTGCCTTGGAATACTTGGAGGAGTACTTGGATTATTGGGTGCGGTTACCGGAGTTTTTGCGATCATAGGCGCCGCCATCGGTCTGGGAGCTGTAGGGCTTGAGATAGGTAATAAAGTAATAAGCCACAAGGAAAAAAAGGCAAACAAGGAGAAAGCAGTTGACGCTTACCTCAATCTGGATGCCGCGGTAAGAGCTGTCAAAACTAAGCCTATCGGAAATGACAGGGCCAGAGAATACAGTGCTTCCAGGCTAAGGAAGCTCGTGAGAGAGGAGCTCCTTGCAGAACTTGGATTTTCCTCCTGGAAGGAATGCTACAGGCATATCTGTGTGAGATATGCGGAAATCCTTTATAGAAAGGTGTTTATCGAGGATCTTCTGCCTGATGATAGGGAAATGTACGTAAATGCACTTAAATCTCTCGGTATGAAGGTTCGTATACCGAAGGCAGAGGGTGATAAACCGAAACCTACGATCGGTGAGATGGTTTCAAAGCTTATGGGGTGAATAAGCCGCTTAATGAAAGGAGAGGCATCGATATATAATGAAGATCACAGGAATTACAAAAAACAATATTGAAGCATTTATTTCACTGCTTCCGGGAAGTGCGGTGAAGACGGATAAAAACCTGATACGTATAGGGGTTGTAGATGATGAGGGGAAAGCATCCGGTGCGCTGAGCGCAAGAGCAGACCAGTATAGTATCGACATTTTGTCACTATATGTATTCCCGGATAAAAGAGGAAATGGTTACGGAAGCGCCTTGATGGATGCATTTGAAGGCTTTTTTGAAAAACTTGATCCGACTGCCGTTTCAAGTGAATATGTGGAAAATGATTCACTAAATGATTTTTTCCTGCATTACGGCTATGACCTCTTTCCGGGAAAGAATCTGTATAAGACTACTGTAGGCGATATCCTTCGTTCCCCTATGTACAAAAAGATAAAAAGAGCCAAAAGAAAGGCAGGCTATACCTATGTTTCAAAGCTTTCCGTTATGGACAGGAAGGTTTTTGATATAGCCGTGCAGAATGCAGACTATGATCCGGAATGGAGCACGGCCCGGATAGAAAACGGTAAATATACGGGCTGTATGCTCTGCAATACCGGGAATGGAAGTATCAATGTGATCTGGACCGATTCCGTAGATTTATCTCCCGATGATTTCAGACAGCACACAGCCCTTATACTGGACAGGATAAAGGATACATATGAAAACAGGAGAGAGGTGGAAATATTAATGACCTTTGAAAGACCGGATGTGATGCAGTTCATCAAGAGGTCATTCGGAGGATACGGACATCTTAAAATAGCAGGCAGATATATCAACGCGATCAAGATAGTGTAAAGAGGTAATTATGAGTGACGGAAATAAAGAGATAAAAAGACTTCGCCGGGTAGGTATAGAAACACAAAATATCACTGCCGTATCCGAATTTATGAATACAACGGCCATGGGTCTCGAAATGATAGACGATACAAAGCAGGAGATCGCGGCTTCTCCTGTGATGATGAAAATGAAGGAGCTTCCGCCTATCCCTGCCGACGCCCCTACGGAGGATGAGGTAATAAATGGGCACGAGGAAGTGGGATTAAAGCTTGCCCCGGGTTCTAAAAAACACCCGAAACGGGTAAGCAGGGCTGCTGAAAAGAGGGCTGTTTCGCGGGAAATGATCTCTAAAAGGGAGGATTTTGACAAAAAACCCGCGCTACAGCTTCCGGATACCAAAGATGAGAAGAAAAAAAGCTACGAGAGAATTGCGGCTTTTGATCTTGGCAAGGTATTCTTCCAGGAAAAGGGAAAGAGCGCCTATGATATCCTGTATAAGCATTATGATGAGATAAAAGAAGAACTCCGCCGTATTCCGGAGTATGAGCTTGTGATCAGGGAAAAGCTGGATAATCTTAATGCCGGGGCTCCTGATGACGCACTTATAGAAGCCCAGGCTAATCTCAAGGCTCTTTATGATATTAATGCATACTACGCCGTATTCGAGAGGATAATGCAGAATAAGTATTATGCACTTCTTCCACATGATGAGATGCACTCTCTTTCCTTTAACGAGCTCAGGAAGAGGCTTGCAAAGCTTTATGATGCGGATTCGAATGACAGGAATGAGGAGCTTATTGATTACTACCAGAATCTTATCCGCTTAAAAGAGATCGGTCTTTCCGATATGAAAAGTGTAAATGAAAGGAAGGAAGAATATAAGAGCATATTTAAGCACGAAAAGCCCGAGGAAGAAAAGAGGGATCCCGGGAAAACAATAAAAGAGATCGCCGGAACGTATGCGGAGATACTGGATCATTACGCTAATGACAAGACACTTGTAACCGGTGACTCCGTTAAAGTATATAAGCAGAGATTTTTCGACACCTTCAAAAAAGAAATTGATGATTTCGCTGCTTTGGCAGATAAAAAGGACAAAAATGTTCTGAAGCTTTTAAATGAATATGCCGTTTATGTTAATGGTGATTTCAAGGATAAGACAGATGCCCTGCACGACCTTATCCTGAAGGAAAAGCCCAAGGATGAAGATACTATAGTAAGAAAAAAACAGGATGCTGATAAGTTCAGCTTTACCGATGCCCAGAAGGAGGGCATGAGGCGTGTTCAGGCTTATCTTATAAAAAGAGGAGTAAAAAAGAAAGAATTCTCTTTCGTAAATAATCTCCTGGAAGCGCCGGAAGAGCAGCAGATGCTGGTTTTTTACCTTGTGGAAAACGGGAAGGAGGAAAGTGCGTCCATTTCCGAGTACTATTCCGCACTCTACAATTATCAGCCGGATTATAAAAAAATAGAAGGTAAGACACTTCAGACCTTTTCAAAAGCCATGCGTTCCGCCATGATCACGGCACCGGTATTGGACAAGCTTATCGAGCTTGAGAAAAATGTCCATAAAGCTGCAAAGACCGTAAAAGATAATGATAAGCTGGATAACGGAAAAGAAGACGAGGTTTCACGGAAAAAGGAGGGTCTTGTCACTGCGATAAAGGAAAGAGGGGCAATGCTGCATTTCCTTTACAGAAATGCGGGAATGCATGAGGATATGCCGCCGGATATGGCAGCAGATCCGATGCTGAGACAAAGGCTTTTTTCGGAATACAGGGAGATCGGAAAGCTTATAAATGACCTTGTGGAAATCAGTACAAAATCGCCCCTTGAAAAAAAAGAGAATAAAAAGTATGTAATCGAAAAATTAGACTATGAACAGCATGAAATAGACAGGGAGACAGCCGAAAATCCTGATGATGATTCTTCTGAATTCTTCGATAAAGCTTCGAATTATTATGGTAAATTCAATGAATGGGTTATAGGAGACGGTCTGGGATATGTGAGCGGAGGTCTTTCTGCTGCGGGCGATTATGTTAAGCCTGTGACCTCAACATCGACTTTCGGTTTTATTTCCTCGGGAGTAGGGGGGCTTACGGCACTTTTCGGTGCGGTGGGTGTCGCATTGACCGTTGCGGGACTTGTGAAGGACAATACCCTTTCAACACCGGATGCCGTTGCCCAGTGGATAGATGTGACAGGTGATACAATCAATATCATTGGCGGAACTGTTACGAGTATTGCTACCCTTGGCAGTGCTATCGCAAATATCGGGGAAGCGGCTGCTGAAGGCGGTAAGTGGCTTGGCGATACTGCGGATGCGCTGTGGGCTACGGGAAGTGTCGGGGATGTAGTGACAATGGTCGGCGGCGGAATATGCGTCGTGGCCGGAACCGTGAAGATGGTTTCATCCGGGATACAGGCAGGACGCCTTATCAGTACCGGTGTGGATATACACAGGGCAAAGAAAACCCTGAAAACTAAAGACCAGAATAATCTTACCCGTGATGAGAGACTTGTAAAGCAGTTTCTTGACCATCAGACAAATGAAGCTATCAGAAAGGGTGTAAGCTCGGGAGTCGGAATGATCACGGGCACAATGGGGATCATTGCCGGTGGTTTGGCAATGACAGGTTATCTCGCTCCAATAGGTGCTTTAGTCGGAGTTGGAGCTCTGACTTTGGAAATCGCTAATAAGGTTACCCAATATTTTATCAAGAGAAAACAAAAGAAGATTATGGTTGATGATTTCCTGAATCTTGACCAGGCTGTGGAAAATGTCCTGAATTCCCACCCGGAAAAAGAGAAACTGAAAAAATACGGGGATTCGTTAAAGGATCTGGTCAGGGAGGAGCTCTTGTCATCAATGGGGTTTTCCAGCTGGAAAACCTGTTATAAATATATTTGTACACAGATGGCTATGACAATGTACAAGAAGGTTTTCCTTACAAATCCGCAGCCGGAGGACAGGGACATGTATCTGAACGCCATGAAGTCTCTCGGACTCAAGATAAAAGAACCCAATGTACAGGGAGATGAACCTAAACCCACCATAGATGCAATGGTTTCAAAAATGATGGCTTGACAAGGGACAGGTAAAGTGGTATCTTACTGAAGTGCGTGTGAAGAAGTTCTGTTTTCTTGGCGCACGGAAATCGAAGCAGAGCATAAGCTCTCACCCTGAGGCGTAGGCTTTCAGGCGTTCATAGCAGGATTATTCTTGATCTATTATGGACGGTGGAGTTTTGCTCGACCGTCCTGTTTGTTATTGCGAGGACGAAGCCGGAAAAATCTGTTATAAATAAAGATTTTTCGCAACATATGTTTTAGGAGGGTAACACAATTAGCGATTTATTTATCAATGAGCAGATCAGAGACAGGGAAGTCAGACTGATCGGTGAAGACGGTGAACAGCTTGGGGTTATGCCTACGGCAGAGGCTCTGAGACGGGCAGATGAAGCAGGACTTGATCTTGTGAAGATCGCACCGGGGGCGAAACCGCCCGTATGTAAGATCGTCGATTACGGCAAGTATAAGTACGAGCAGACCAGAAAGGACAAGGAAGCCCGAAAGAAGCAGAAGATCATAGAGGTTAAGGAGATCAGGTTTTCTCCAAACATCGATACAAATGATCTGAATACAAAAAGTAATGCTGCCCGGAAGTTTCTTATGAAGGGAGACCGGGTGAAGGTCACAATGCGTTTCCGCGGAAGGGAAATGGCTCACATGAATTCCAGTAAGCACATTCTGGATGAATTTGCCGAGAACCTGAGTGATATCGCTGTTGTTGAAAAGCCTGCCAAAGTAGAGGGCAGAACAATGACATTGCAGCTTGCCCAGAAAAAATAGAATGGAGGAAAGAAAAAATGCCAAAGATGAAGACCAGCAGATCCGCCGCTAAGCGGTTCAAGATCACGGGAACAGGGAAATTAAAGAGGTTTAAGGCATACAAGCGCCATATCCTTACAAAGAAGTCTGCAAAGACCAAGAGAAATCTCCGTCATGCAGTGATGACAGATGAAACAAACGTAAAGAATATGAAGAAGATCCTGCCTTATCTTTGATACTTAAAGGCGGATATCAATTGATGATAACGGAGGTTTATTATGGCTAGAATAAAAGGCGGCTTAAATGCCAGAAAAAAGCATAACAGAGTATTAAAATTAGCAAAGGGCTACAGAGGAGCCAGATCAAAGCAGTACAGAGTTGCAAAGCAGTCCGTGATGCGTGCACTTACCTCGGCATTTGCGGGCAGAAAGCAGAAGAAGAGAGACTTCCGCGCACTCTGGATCACTCGTATCAATGCTGCGGCAAGAGCTAACGGTATAAGCTACAGCAAGCTGATGTATGGATTAAAGAATGCAGGCATCGATATTAACAGAAAGATGCTTTCAGAGATGGCGGTAAGTGACGCAGAGGGCTTCAAGACCCTTGCAGAGCTTGCAAAGTCCAGGGCTTAATGATAGAATGATATGCATCCCGTGTTCTGCCGGTTCGGGCACAGCGGGATGCATAGATGTAATAAGCAGGAATGGCGGAATTGGCAGACGCGCAGGCTTCAGGTGCCTGTAGTAGCAATACTGTGAGGGTTCAAGTCCCTTTTCCTGCATTTTTTATTTCAATTTTCCGGTTCCGGATCAGAGCTTTACGGTTTTACGAGGTGAAAAATGCTTTTAAGGTCGTCACAGATCAGGAGAACTGTGGTCCTTTTTATTGATATAGCAGGTATTCTCATTGCATTTTCTCTTTCGTGGTTCTTCAGGTTCGCGGATCCCTTTTCCTGGATCCTTAGCGAGCTGTACACCTCCACCCTTGTTATCATTATACTGACATATTTTGTTATCTTTGTTTTTTACGATAACAAAAGACCCTCTGTGGTGCATCAGAGTCCCTTTGAAAATCTGGTTTCAGTTCTTACAAACCAGATAGCTCTTATGTCAGTGACGCTTATCTATCTTTTCATTATGCAGAGGGGAACTCTTGTATCCCGTTATGTTATCGGTCTTACCTTTGCCATTGCTATCGTTCTTGATTATCTTTTCCGGATCATATTCAGATACTTCCTTATCAGGGCTTCAAGAAACGGGGAAAAGATCAATAATGTGATGCTTGTCACTCTTTCTTTTCTTGCAAAGGATATTCTTGCTGTCATTGAGGAAAACCAGGGCTATCTTATGCGTATCTCCTGCATTACCATTCTCGATAAGGATATGGTCGGACGGAGCATAAACGGGATCCCTGTGGTTGGAAACAAGGATAATTATCTATACACCCACAGACAATATGTTTACGACGAGGTTTTTGTCAATATTCCATACAGCTTTGAGGTGAAGTTAAGGCGGATTATTATGGGCTTCGAGGAAATGGGTGTCACAGTCAACCTGAATATCGAGTTTAATGTGGATGCCAGTGAAAAGCGTATCAGAAACTTCGCAGGCTATCAGGTCATAAGCTTTTCGGCCGCTATTCTGAATCCGGCTTCCCTGCTTATAAAACGTTTGATGGACATAGTGGGTAGCTTTGTCGGGCTTATCCTTTGTGCCGTATCTCTGGTTATCTTCGCTCCCATAATAAAGCTCACAAGTCCGGGACCGGTTTTCTTTGCCCAGACCAGAGTCGGTATTAACGGCAGGAGATTTAAGATTTATAAACTCCGTACCATGTATGCCGATGCGGAAAAGAGAAAGGCCGAGCTTATGGAAAAGAATGAGATGAGCGGGCTTATGTTTAAGATAAAGGATGATCCCCGGATAACACCCATAGGCAGATTCCTAAGGAAGTCCAGTATTGACGAGCTTCCCCAGTTCTGGAATGTGCTGGTCGGGGATATGAGTATGGTGGGAACAAGACCGCCTACGGAGGATGAATATGAGCGCTATGGAAATATTCATATGCGGCGGCTTTCGATAAGACCCGGAATAACCGGAATGTGGCAGGTTTCCGGAAGGAGCGAGATAAAGAATTTTGATGATGTTGTGAGACTTGATCTATACTACATCGATAACTGGTCGCTGCTCCTTGATATCCGTCTTATCCTGAAAACGATTTTTGTGGTCATATTCGGAAGAGGGGCTTCATAGAGAAAAGAGATTTAAAACGCGAAACCGGCGAATTGGAGGGTTCGCCGGTTTCTTCTTTAGGAGAGTATTAGTTTTGTTGGATTTTCCAACTAAGGGGGAGAATATCTATCGAATTACTTTCGTAATTCTTTAGCAGTCGAAGTTATCTTCAACTGATAAACACAGTATAAATCTTATTTGTGTCCAAGCTGTGTTTTTAAAATAAAGTAATTGTGAACTCAAAATAAAAAGAAAATAATTTTTTTAAGTAAATATAAAGCTGTTCTGTATTAAATCTTAAGAAAACAGGACTCCCAGCTCGTCAATGC
Organism: Lachnospiraceae bacterium AD3010; assembly: GCA_000622025.1. GTDB lineage: Bacteria > Bacillota > Clostridia > Lachnospirales > Lachnospiraceae > NK4A144. The sequence goes on from JHWU01000008.1 coordinate 32,043, forward strand.
AGCTTAAGTCCACATCTTCCATGGTTCCGTTGTCGGATCTTTCGGATAATTCTGAGAGCACGGGGATCCGTGTAATAAGACGTATCCCGTATTCTTTAGCAATATTTTCAATGTGGCTTTCTCCGAAGAGTTTTATCTCTTCGCCGCAGTGAGGGCAGGGGAGATAGCTCAGGTTTTCCACGATCCCCAGAACCGGAACAGACATTGTTTCGGCAAGCTTCATCGCTTTTTCAACGATAACGGTCACTAGCTCCTGAGGGCTTGTAACGATGATGATACCGTTTACCGGCAGTGACTGGAAGGTGGTAAGCATAACGTCTCCGGTTCCCGGAGGCATATCCACAAACATATAGTCCACATTTCCCCAGATAACATCCGTCCAGAACTGCTTAACGGCACTGCTTATCACGGGTCCCCTCCATGCCACCGGATCACTTTCATTTTCCAGTATCAGATTTACGGACATCAGTCTGATACCGGTTTTTGTCTCAACGGGTATCATCATTCCTTCTTCTGTACCCATGGTCTTCTCATGGATCCCGAATATCCTTGGAATGGACGGACCTGTAATATCGGCATCAAGAATGGCGGTACTGTAGCCCATTCTGGATGCTGCAACAGCAGAAAGTGATGTTACCAGGGATTTTCCGACGCCGCCCTTCCCGCTTACAACACCGATAACCTTTTCAATCCTGCTTTCTTTGTTTGCAGGTAACACTAAAGAAGCGGGATCTCTCTGCACACAGGAAGCCCCGCAGGTACTGCAGTCGTGACTGCAGTTAGATGCATTCTGTTCTTCGCTCATATTTTTTCCTTTCGAATATCTGTTTAATTCTGAGGGTGTCCCTTCGACTTTGTCATTCTGAGGGCGTAGCCCGAAGAATCTTCTCACTGATTATAAATCTATTTACTACAAAATACAAAAAGATTATAATTGCTGATAGACATTAAAATCATTTTTTAGTAAAATATACATTACGGTTGCAGGTGCAGCGTAATCTAATTGATGGGAGTCAATATATGTCGGAAGTACAGAATCTGGATCCTTCTCAGGTGGATATTCTGGGGGAAATCGCAAATATCAGTGTCGGAAATTCAGCCACATCCCTTTCGGTAATGGTCAGGCAGAAGGTTGAGATAACAACGCCCAGTGTAACTGTAATAAACAGAAGCGAGGCGCTGGATGATTACGAGAAGACCTGTATTTTTGTACAGATTCATTATGTAAAGGGGCTTGACGGTAACAACGTCCTCATCCTGAAGGAAGAGGATGTAAAGATCCTGACCGACCTTATGATGGGAGGAGACGGTACAAACGTATCCGGAGAGCTTGGAGAGCTGCAGCTTTCTGCAGTAAGTGAGGCAATGAATCAGATGATGGGAACTGCTGCAACTTCCCTTTCCTCACTGCTCCTCGTTCCTACAGACATTTCCACTCCCGATGTAAATACCATTGATGTGGAAAGCGTAAAGATCTTTGAGAAAATGTTTGAAGGAAAGATGGACAAATTCGTCAAGGTCTCTTTCCGTATGACTGTGGGATCACTCATAGATTCAATAATGGTTCAGCTTTACCCCATGGACTTTGCAGTGGAAATGATCGAAAAGTTTAAGGTTGCCGGAAAGACAGCACTGGAAAAGCTTTGATTTATTAGTCAATGACTGCTTTTTGACAAGTGATTTTTTTCTTGACTTTGCCTGCTGAGAATGATATTATCTTCCTTGCGTGCTGATGCAGGGTGTTGATATTAACAAAATCTCAATCATAGACGCATAAAGCACAGCAGTAAAAAATTAATAACGGGGTGTGGCTCAGTTTGGCTAGAGCGCTACCTTAGGGAGGTAGAGGCCGCAAGTTCGAATCTTGTCACTCCGACTAAAGACGCCGAAAGGCGTCTTTTTTGTCGGAGTGACAAGATTCGAACCCTGCGGTCGATAGACCTCCCTCTTAGGGAGGTAGAGCAAAAAGGTCCGGTGGACCTCCAATTCGTCTCCTGCGGTCTGTTAAATTCCCCTGCAATTTGCTATTATTGTATTTATGAATGAATTCCTAAAGGATGTAATCAAATTAAAACGAAGGATCCTTGTTGTTGATGATGAAGAGATCAACCGCCGTATGCTGTCAAAGATCCTGTCCTCCGATTACGAGGTACTTACAGCGGAGGATGGAGACAGGGCTCTTGATATCATTAACAGCGAAAGAGATCTTCTGTCCCTTATCCTTTTAGATCTCATAATGCCCGGAAAGGACGGGTATGAGCTCTTAAATATCATACAGGGGGATCCCCAGCTTAGAAAGATCCCTGTGATCGTTCTTACCTCCGAGGAAAGTGCTGAAGTACAGAGCTTAAAGAAAGGGGCCGCAGACTTTATCCCTAAGCCCTATAACCTTCCGGATGTGATCCTTGCGCGTATTGAAAAGACCATACAGCTTTACGAGACCATAAATATCGTTAAAGCCACCCAGTTCGATTCTCTCACGGGTCTTTACAATAAAGAGTACTTTATGGAGTATGCATCCGTAATGGACCAGTTTTACCGTGATCGGGAAATGGACGCGGTAGCGCTTAATGTCAACAGGTTCCATGTCCTGAATGAGATTCATGGAAGGAATACGGGAGATGCGATATTAAGGATGATAGGAAGGGCCCTGAAGGAATATGTTTATGAACATGAGGGCATCGCCTGCAGATACGATGCAGACGGTTTTTTCCTGTATCTGCCGCATGAGGATGATATCTGCAGCGCTCTTTCTGAGAAGATAACCTCTCTTGAGACCGGTGACCTGAATAACATATTTAACCGCATAAGATACGGTATTTATCCGAAGGCAAACCGGGAATACGCAATACACCGGCGTTTTGACTGCGCTCTCTTTGCCTGTAACAGCATAAAGGGGGACTTTGAGAAAAGGGTTTCTTATTATGATTCCACCATGCATGAGAAAGAGGCATATTCGGAAAGACTTTTAGCCGATATGGAGACAGGGCTTAAGGAAAGGCAGTTCAGGGTGTATTACCAGCCTAAGTATTATATCCAGGGAGAGGAACCCGCTCTTTCCTCTGCGGAGGCTCTGGTCCGCTGGATACACCCCGTTCTCGGGATGATAAGTCCCGCAAAATTTATACCGGTTTTTGAAGATAACGGATTGGTAAGCAAGCTTGACCGCTACGTATGGAAAGAGGCCGCAAGGCAGGTCGGAGAATGGAAGATGCGCTACGGCTTTACCATACCTGTTTCCGTAAATGTATCCAGAGTTGACCTAATGGAAGCTGACTTTGTTGAGGAGATCACTTCCATAATGACAGATGCAGGCATCACAGCATCGGAGTATCTTCTTGAAGTAACGGAATCTGCCTATACAGAGGACTCCGACAGGATCATAGAAGTGGTAAACAGGCTCAGGTCTCTGGGGCTTAAGATAGAAATGGACGACTTTGGTACCGGCTACTCCTCACTCAATATGCTCTCATCGCTTCCTATTGACGTACTGAAGCTTGATATGGGCTTTATCAGAAATATAGAGAACAGCGAAAAGGACCTTAAAATGGTGGAGCTTATAATGGATATAGCGGGATATTTAAATTTAAGGGTTGTAGCAGAGGGAGTGGAGACGGAAGAGCAGTATAAGCTCCTTAAAAAGACCGGGGTTCATCTGATCCAGGGTTATTATTTCTCGAAGCCGCTGCCGGCTGAAGAAATGGAAGATGTATTAAAAAGGGGGTTTTTGAAAAAATGATCACTGTCGAAAAGCTTGAGAATCTTGGCTGTAATACCGCAGAGGGACTGGAAAGATGCTTAAATGATGAAAGCTTTTATCTTAGCCTTGTTCCGGGAGCTTTTGAAAAAAAGAGATATGAGGAACTGGAAGGTCTTATTAAGAAAGCGGATCTGAAGGCTGCCTTTGACGAAGCACACGCTCTTAAGGGTGTATTGTCGAATCTGGCCATTACGCCTCTTTTTGACTGCATAAGTGAGATAACCGAGCGCCTTAGAGCCGGAGATCAGGGAGATTACACAGCTCTTCTGTCACGGATGTGGGAAGTATATTCGGAATTTGAGAAGATACTGTGAGGGAAAGAAGATCCTTCGTCGCTTCGCTCCTCAGGATGACAGGAACTGCTCGGGATGACAGGAACTGCTCGGGATGACAGGAGCTGCTCGGGATGACAGGAACTGCTTGGGATGACAGGAGCTCCTCAGGATGACAGGAACTGCTCGGGATGACGGACTACACAGGGGGGTCATAGCATGAGATCCGGTAAGAAAAACGGGATAATACAGGCAGCAGTATTATGCAGCATATTGGTCACGGTCGTTCTGATAGCCGGTACTTACTGGAACGGAAAGAGTGCCAGCAGGGACTCCGAAGAAGCCGTGCGGAATGTGAGCCTTTTATATCTGGATGAGCTGGCGGGACGGCGGGAACAGGTAGTCGCCACCACTCTTGATGACTACATCAATGATATTGATGTGGCATTGGGACTGATCGAGCCGGATGATCTTTCCAGCAAGGAAAAGCTTCAGAATTATCAGATGAGGATGAAGCAGCTTTATGACCTGGATAAGTTCGCCTTTGTGGATGAAAAGGGACTTATTTATACATCAAGGGGAACAAGAACGGACATTGATGAATATGCATTTGATTATCAGAGCTTAAGTTCTGCATCCATCTCTCTTAAAAATGCAGACAGTACGGATAAAAAGCTTGTCATTGCTTCTCCGGTCGACCGTCTTTCATTTATGGGTGAGACTCTTATCGTATGCTTCATGGAAGTGGATATGGATACCTTCTTAAATTCCCTTTCACTTCGTACGTCCAACAATAATACCACCTTCTGCAATATATATACCAGAAACGGAAAGGCACTTACCGATATGGTCCTTGGCGGTCTCTCGTCGGAGGATAACCTTCTTGACGCTCTTGATATTGCTGAATATGAGATGGGATACAGCGCCGAGAAAGTACGGCAGGACTTTGAAGAGGGAAGGGAGGGGATAGTTTCCTTTACCTATAACGGGATAAGGGAAACACTAAGCTACGTTCCGGTTCATAATACCGACTGGATGCTCACCTATCTTATCAGAGAGAGTGTTATAAGCGAGCAGATCGGAAATATTTCCGAAGGGATCATAATGAGAAGCGTGATCCAGTCCATACTTATGGCAATAGTTCTCTTTACCGTTTTTGCCATACTCATTATTCAGGTAAGGAAGGCAGTGCGCCTTGAGTCTGAGAGAGAGAATACCGAAGCCATGCAGCAGGAGCTTGAAGAAAGACTCGCCCTGCAGGAGGAGCTTCTGGCTCAAGAAAAAACCAAGGCTGAGCAGGATAAGATGATCACCGCCATGGCCTCTGATTATAAAAGCGTATTTTACCTTGATCTTGATAAGGATAAGGGTGTCTGCTACAGGATGGCCGATGGCTTTGACACGGGAGTAAGCGAGGGAGAACAGTTCGGTTATCTTAAATTCGTAAGGGATTATGCGGATAAATATGTAGCTCCGGAATACAGGGAGGAATTCTTAAGCTTTACCGAACCTGAAAATGTAAGGGCTGCCCTTGAAAAGGAAATCATCATAAACTTCCGTTATCTGGTGATTAGAGGCGGAGAGGAGAGATACGAAATGCTCCGAATGGCCGGTGTAAGGCATCCGGAGGACAGGGAAGACCAGAGGGTACACGCCGTGGGTGCGGGATTCACGGATATAGATCAGGAAATGCGTGATTCCCTTGAAAAGAACAGGGCTCTTTCGGATGCCCTGAAGACCGCGGAGGAAGCGAGCAAGGCAAAAACCATATTCCTCTCAAATATGAGTCATGAGATAAGGACGCCAATGAATGCGATCATAGGTCTTGACAGTCTGGCGTTAAATGAGGAGGGTATTTCCGAGAGCACCAGGGACTATCTGGAAAAGATAGGGAGCTCTGCAGAGCATCTCTTAAATCTTATTAACGATATCCTTGATATGTCCAGGATAGAATCCGGCAGGATGACCCTGAAGAATGAGGAGTTTTCCTTCCCCAAGCTTTTAGAGCAGATAAATACCATGTTCTCCGGCCAGTGCCAGGAGAAGGGATTGAGCTATAACTGCAGGCTTAACGGAAACTTAAGTGAATACTATATTGGAGACGGCACAAAGCTTAAGCAGATACTTATAAATATACTCGGCAATGCGGTCAAATTCACACCAGAAGGCGGAGAGGTCGAACTGAGTGTGGAAAAGGCTGCTGATTTCAGTGGAAAATCGGCGCTTAAATTCGTGATAAGAGATACCGGGATAGGCATAAGTGAGGAGTACCTTCCCAGACTGTTTGAAGCCTTCAGCCAGGAATCCGGAGAAGGCATAAATAAGTACGGAAGCTCCGGTCTCGGAATGGCTATAACCAGAAATATAGTTGATATGATGAACGGACGGATAGATGTGGAAAGTGAAAAAGAGAAGGGGACGGTATTTACCGTGACAGTTACCCTTACCGATTCCGACAGGACAGACGGACTGGAGGTCATTGAAAATGATCTGGAGCCCGGAAACTTAAGTGTCCTTGTTGTGGATGACGAGCCCATCGCCTGTGATCATGCAAAGCTTGTTCTGGAGAAGGCCGGAATAAAGGCAGAGACAGCACTTTCCGGAAAGGAAGCCCTTGAAAAGGTGAAGGCAAAACACATTCAGGGTGAGCCCTATAATCTAATAATCATTGACTGGAAGATGCCCGAAATGGACGGTATAGAGACCACCAGAGGTATCAGGACAGCCATCGGTGATGAATCCGCGATTATCATTCTGACCGCATATAACTGGGATGATATCCATAATGACGCTATCGAAGCGGGAGTTGACAGCTTTGTGGCAAAGCCTCTTTTCTCCGGAAATCTTTTGGAAGAATTCAGATCGGTGATGGAAAAGAAGGGGATAAAGGCGCCTGAGAAGCCGGAGGAAAAGGAGCTGAAGGGGAAGGTTATACTCCTTGCTGAGGATATGAGCATAAACGCCCAGATAATCGAGAAGATACTGGCGATGAAGGAGATAAAGACAGAGCATTCAACAAACGGAGAGGAAGCGGTGAAGCTTTTTGAAGCCTCTCCTCTAAACCACTTTGATGCGATCCTTATGGATGTCAGGATGCCTGTTATGGACGGCCTCACGGCTGCCTCAAGGATAAGGGCTATGGACAGGGAGGATGCGCTAAAGATACCGATAATCGCACTTACCGCCAATGCCTTTGATGAGGATGTGCAGAGAAGCCTGCAGGCCGGGATGAATGCGCATCTTTCAAAGCCTGTACAGCCGGATATTCTCTTTGAGACTCTTGAAAAGGTGATGCTTGACAATTGATATAGAGTCTTAAATCGGGTACAATACCAGCATGAGCGTAAATGGATTAAGCGCCCTTGTGGTAGATGATGAGAAAATTAATATCCTTATCTTTGAAAAGCTGCTGAAAAGCTTTGGAATAGAGGCGGTCAGCGCTTCCGACGGCAGGGAATGCATAGCGTGCTGCGAAAAAAAGCGATTTGACTATGTTTTTCTGGATATCCGTATGCCGGGTATGGACGGCTTTGAGACCATGAGGGAATTACAGAGCAGGGGGATCTATGTGCCTGTTATCTGTATAACCGCACTCACCGGACGGCAGGAGAAAAAGGAGATACTTGAAGCCGGCTTTACGGACTGTATGCCAAAGCCTATCAACAAAGAACTTCTTCTTAAGCTTCTTAATGATTATGCGCCTGACGGAATAGAGATAAAAGAGGAAGAGGAAGAGGTTGATGATGAGCGGCTGCCGGATGCCTTCAGGAATATCCCGGGAATTGATGCTGAATACGGTATAATGCACTGTGGTTCTGTGAGGGATTTCCTCAAGGCACTGAAGATATTCAGCAGATCCGTTGATGACAGATCAGCCGATATGGATGAATATATAAAAAGAGGCTATATCGATGATCTGGAAATGTCGGTACATTCATTAAAGAGCACGGCTCTTACCGTCGGGGCAAAACAGATCTCCGAGATGGCAAAGCTTCTTGAAAAGGCCTGTAATGAGCATAATATCCCTCTGGTATACAGTCTGACTCCGGAATTTCTTATGAAATACAGGGAGACCGGTGATGAACTGAAAAAGATATTCGAAAGCGGAGATGCGGAAGAGGGATTAAAGGATATCTCGGAGAATGAGCTTATGGATGCCTTCAGTGCCATAAATGAGCTCATCGAAACATATGACAGGAAGAATATTGACAGTATACTTGATTACCTGAAGAACAGGAGCCTTCCTCCTGAGTGGAGGAACTTCTTTTATAAGCTGAGGGAGTACTTGAGGATCATGGACTGGGAAAGTGCGAGAAGCCTTATCCAAACCTATGAGGAAAGCGGATTCAAATGAGTGATACGATTGTTTTTATCTATGACGAACCGGGGTATATGGTTCAGACCATAAAGCATAATATCGAGGAGGCCGGGATGGATGTCATTGATATCAATTCCGACCTTACGGAGATAGAGAGGAATCAGTTCGCCTCGGACATAATAGTTTACTGCCTGGGAAATGTGGAGGTGGACTCAAGAAGGGTATTAAAATGCTTAAACGGAATGTGCCGTGAATACAGGAAGACCCTCTGCATAATAGGCGAGTCGAACAGCCTGAAAAGGGCAGAAGAAGCCTGCGATGACGGAATAATAACAGTCAGCTATAAAAGGCCGCTCGATGTCAGAAAATTCATATCGGATTTAAAGACCTTGATCGGAACCAGGATCGAATACGCAAGAAAAAAGAGCATACTGCTTGTAGATGATGATATCGATTTCCTGCAGATCGCCTACACCTGGTTTGACGGAGTGTATGATGTGGATTTTGTAAACTCCGGCAGGGAAGCAATGAAATACCTTTCGGAGAAAAAACCGGATCTTATCTTACTGGATCATGAGATGCCGAAAATGAACGGTTATGAATTCCTGTCCGAGATCAGGAAATCGTGGAAAACTGCCAATATTCCCGTGATCTTTCTCACCGGAAAGGATGATAAGGAAAGTGTCATCCAGATTCTGGAAAAGAAGCCTGACGGCTATCTTCTGAAGTCTACCCCCAAGGATCAGCTGTTGGAGAGCATAGACGACTTCTTTGCAAATCACATATTGAAGATACAATAGAAAGATCCTTCGCTTTGCTCAGGACGACATGATTCGGACGCCAAAAGTACTGAATCACTGTTTTGATACAACGAATTGCTCCGTTGCTTTCAGCAACTCTCGCAATTCTACAACACTCACATTCCGCATATTTACTACATAAATTGCTACATGCTCGTGTTGTTTGACGCCCAAAGTCAAATGGCTTTTTGAACAAGTTCAAACGCCATTTGGACTTTTGGCGTTTGTATCATGACATATGTTCACTCAATCATAAAAATTTTAACATAAATTAATAAAAATGTATTGATAAATTGTTCATAGTTTGTTAATATTTCATACGGAGCGTTTTTCGGGGTTGACCGTACGTCTCCGAAACAGTAATGCCGTGAAACGGCATAATAATTTACAGGAGGAAAATGTAAAATGATGAAAAAGTTTTTTGCAGCAGCTTTGGCAGCAGGTATGACCTTAAGCCTTGTAGCCTGCGGCGGAAGCACAGCAAGCGCACCCGCAGCTGACGCACCTGCAGCAGCAGAAGAGGCAGCTCCCGCAGCAGAGGAAGCAGCACCTGCAGCAGAGGAAGCAGCTCCCGCAGAGGAAGCAGCTCCTGCAGAGGAAGCAGCTCCCGCAGCAGACAGTGGTGAGAAGCACTACAAGTTCGGCTACACCTGCATGGACGGAACAAATCCTTTCTTCGTTACCATTCAGGACGAGATGAAGTCTCTTATCGAGGCAAAGGGTGATGAGCTTGTTATCACTGATCCCGGTAATGATGTTACAAAGCAGATCTCCCAGGTTGAGGATATGCTTTCACAGAACCTTGACGGTCTCTTCATGAACCCTGCAGATGCAGAAGGTATCCTTCCTGCTCTTGATGCAGCAAAGGCTGAGGGCGTTCCCATGGTTGGTTTCGATACAGAGGTTGCTGATCTTTCTTACCTTGTATCCTATACCGGTTCCGATAACTACAACGCAGGTAAGGTTTGCGGTGAAGACCTTGTGAAGAAGTGTCCTGACGGAGGAGACATCCTCGTTCTTGATTCTCCCACAATGCAGTCCGTTACCGACAGAACCAACGGATTCCTTGAGGCTATCGAGGGACACGGCTTCAACGTAGTTGGACAGCAGGATGCAAAGGGTAACCTTGAGGTTGCTATGGGTATCGCAGAAGACCTTCTTCAGGCACATCCTGATGTAGTAGCTATCTTCGGCGGAAACGATCCTACTGCTCTTGGATGTCTTGCAGCAGCTAACGCAGCAGGCATCAAGGACTGCAAGATCTACGGTGTTGACGGATCACCTGATATCAAGGCTGAGCTTGCAAGCGGCGATACCCTTATCGAGGGAACAGGAGCACAGTCTCCCAAGTCTATTGCCGACAAGGCTGTTGAGATCATGTATGATTACATGGAAGGAAAGCCTGTTGATGACAGATATCCTGTTGAGACATTCCTTATCACAGCTGACAACGTTGCTGACTATGGCACAGACGGCTGGCAGTAAGAATAATATCTGAAATATGAAACCATAGGCGCGGGGTTCTCTACCGAATGAAACTCCGCGCCTTAATATGATTTATACCGATCCTTGTTTTCAGGGCGGTGTTTACTTAAGAGTGGTGTTGACGTGAGCGATAAAATAATATTAAGAATGAAAAAGATCACCAAGACCTTCCCGGGTGTAAAAGCCTTAAGCGAAGTGGACTTTGATCTTAAGGAGGGAGAGGTTCACGCCCTTTTGGGGGAAAACGGAGCAGGAAAATCCACACTTATTAAGGTGCTTGGCGGTATCTATCATGCGGATGGCGGCACGATAGAGATAAACGATAAAGAAGTTAAGATCAACAGCGTTCAGGATGCTGAAGCTAACGGAATAGCCATCATTCACCAGGAACTGGTTCTCGTTCCTTATATGTCGGTTGCGGAGAATATCTTCCTCGGCAGGGAGCTGGGAGCTGGTATCAGTGTTAATTTAAAGGCACAGGAAAAAGAAGCCCAGGAAGTACTGGACAGACTGGGCATGGATATAGATGCGAGGTCCTTGATCAAGGATCTTCCCATCGCGAAGCAGCAGATGGTAGAGATCACAAAGGCTGTGGCAACAAATTCAAAGATCCTTGTTATGGACGAGCCTACATCCTCGATCAGTGAAAAAGAGGTTGACAATCTCTTTAAGATAATGAGGGATCTTACGAGCCACGGCGTTGGTATAATCTATATTTCCCACAAGATGAGTGAGCTTCAGGAAATATGTGACCGTGTTACCGTTATGCGTGATGGCGAATATGTGGGAACAAGGGTCGTTAAGGAAACCTCAAGAGATGATCTCATCGCTATGATGGTAGGACGTCAGCTTACCAGCTACTATGAAAGGGATTTCATAGAGCCGGGTGAAGAGGTTCTGAAGGTTGAGAATATTACCGACAATAAGAGGGTGTTTGATGTTTCCTTCAATCTAAAGAAGGGCGAGATCGTTGGTTTTGCCGGACTTGTTGGAGCAGGCCGGAGCGAGACCATGCAGGCGATCTTCGGACTTACAAAGGGAGTGACCGGAAATGTTTATATCAACGGGAAAAAGGTTGATATAAAGAGTCCCATTGATGCTATGAACAACGGTCTGGTAATGGTACCGGAGAGCCGGAAGGAACAGGGACTTTTCCTCATACAGGATGTCAAATACAATACGACCATAGAAATACTTGATCAGTTCATAAAGAATCTGAGAGTAAATCATGCGAAGGAGTCTGAGGTTACACAGAAATACATCGATATGATGTCCACAAAGACCCCTTCCCAGCAGCAGATCATAGGAAACCTGTCCGGCGGAAACCAGCAGAAGGTTCTCATTGGACGCTGGCTTGCCACGGATCCCCAGATACTTATTCTGGATGAGCCTACCAGAGGTATCGACGTGGGCGCCAAGGCTGAGATATATGCTATTATGAACAGTCTTATCAAGCAGGGCGTTTCCATTATAATGATATCTTCCGAAATGCCGGAGATCATCAATATGTCAGACAGGGTTTATGTTATGGCCGAGGGTACCATAAAGGGCTGCATAGACCACGAGGAAATATCACAGGAAGCCATTATGAAACTGGCGGCTGTATAATGTATATCGGTGGCTCACCGAACTTGTAGGAGGGAATATAAAAATGGACGAAAAGAAAAAGATCTCAGCGCCTGCACCGAGAAATGCCTTTATGAATTTTATATTTGAAAATCTCGGTATTCTGGCAGCTCTCATAGTGCTCTGCATGATACTCGGTATCTTCCCGGGCACCAGTGAATACTTTGTAACTGTTAAGAACCTGTTTAACGTTCTCCGTCAGATCTCGACAAACCTGCTCTTAGCCTGCGGTATGACCATGGTCATAATCCTTGGAGGTATCGATCTTTCCGTAGGTTCGGTTATCGCTCTTAGCGGTGTGCTTGCAGCAGGCGGAGTGGTAAGATACAATCTTCCCATAGTTCCGGCAATGTTTCTGGGACTTCTGGTTGGTATAGTGTTTGGTCTCTTTAACGGCTTTGTTATCTCAAAGACTACCATACCTCCCTTTATCGTTACTCTTGCAACAATGAATATTGCAAGAGGACTTGCCGGAGTTTATACAGGAGGTTCTCCCGTCCGTGTTGTAACGAAGGAATGGCAGTGGATCGGAGCCGGTTATGCATTCGGCGTTCCTGTTCCGGTTATCATAATGATAATAATCTTTATTGTCTCCCTTCTCATCATCAACCGTACAAAGATGGGTCGTTACATATATGCCGTGGGCGGAAACAACCTGGCCGCTACCTATTCCGGTATCAATGTTTCTACAGTAAAGTTCTTTGTTTACACCTATTCAGGCATAATGGCAGGTCTTGCGGGAATAATCCTTGCATCCCGTATGTACTCAGGTCAGCCTACCGCCGGTGAAGGCGCTGAAATGGATGCCATCGCAGCGGTTGTTGTGGGCGGAACAAGTATGTCCGGTGGTTCCGGTAAGCTTGGAGGTACTCTGATCGGTGCTCTTATTATCGGTATCCTGAATAACGGACTGAACCTTATGAACGTCAATTCATTCTGGCAGACCGTTGTTAAGGGCGTGGTTATACTTCTTGCGGTTATGCTTGACTTCTTCAGGACCAGAAAGAAGGGCTGATAGTTCTGCATTTTCAAGGCATTTCCCCAAAAAGGAAATGCCTTTTTTCTATTGACTGACTACAAGGTGACAAGCAGATGTTTGTTCTGACGTTATTACTTATTATACTTGCAGGGGACGGGACTGAATATTTCCTGAAACCTGTATTTTCAAAGCCTGAGGTGTTTTATCTTATTTCAGGGCTTGTACCCTTTTTTTTCCTGATCCTTTTATTTTGCTTAAGCGGCAGAACGTTTAGTGCGTCCCTTAAGGAAACGGTGCATAAACATACAGGGATCATCATAGCCCTTCTTTCCCTTATACTCTTTATTATAGAGGCGCTTTATTCTGTTTCTGCTTTCTTTTATTCCGACTGGGATCCTGCTGGAGTTTTGGACTGTGTATATAAGCTTCTGCGGGGTAGAAGCGGAGAGATAAGCCTTGACTATTTTTCCGCACACCCGAATAACCTGATGCTTGTTTGCATTTATCTATCCATACTTAAGATCGCCTCGCTATTCGGGACGGAATCGGTTTTAAGCCTCGTTATCTTCCAGAGCATGCTTTTTACCCTTGGGGGTGTGCTGTTCTTCTATATTGTAAAGGATCTTTTGTCAGTAAAGGCAGCCTTCCTTTCCTGGCTAATCTATGCAGTTTGGATAGGATTTAACCCGTATCTTCTTATAACCTATTCGGATGCGGCGGGGCTTATCTTTCCGCTGATCCTTTTAAGGCTCTTTCAGCTTATATTTAAAATGGATAAGGATAAGACCGGGATATTTCCCGTTTTTCTCACAGGCTTTACCGCGGCAGCCGCTTATGCGGTAAAACCCCAGACCGTTTTAGTTTTTATTGCAGGCATTATTGTGATGTTATTTATCACGTTCTTTAGAAGGGATCTTAAACTCCTCTGTAAACCACTTGCGGCTTTTACCGTTTTTTTTGCTGCTTCTTTTGCGATAACGACCTTTATTTACCCTTCGCTTGGATTAAAGCTTGACAGGGATAAAAGCTTCGGCTTTTCACATTACCTTATGATGGGGTTAAATCCGGAAACTGACGGAGTATATTCAAATGAAGATACAGAGTTTACAAATTCTATTTCAGATCCGGTTAAAAGAAGAGATGAAAATCTTAGGGTTGCTGCAGAAAGGTTAGAAGCCTATGGATTTACCGGGCTTCTCGGCCACTTAAAGAGAAAAGAGCTGATTAATTTTTCCGACGGAAGCTTTTCCTGGGGAATAGACGGAAACTTCTTTGCAGGGCCGGTTCTCGGGGATATGCCTGCAGTAAAGGAGGACAGTCCTTTAAGAGGGCTTATCCATTCTTTTATAATTGCGGGAGAAAGGCATTATGACAGCTTCAGGGAGATCCTGCAAGTTTTCTGGCTGACGGTACTGTTCTTCACTGCTGCCGGAGAAATATTTGCATTAAAAAAGCTTATCGGGAATGGTTTTGAAGGAAATCCTGCATTTTATACGACAGCGGTTTTGTTTCTTTCTTTATACGCTCTTACAGTATTTGAGCTTATATTCGAGGCAAAGGCCAGATATCTGTTTACATATCTGCCGCTTTTCCTGCTGGCAGGAGTGTACGGAGCATACGGGATATACCGCTCACTACGGCATTACTTGAAGCGGTAAGTAAAGCTCCGAGAAGGAGGATCAGCGTGAAGACCGGTATGAAGAATATGATCGAAGTAAGCCAGGAGAAGATAAAGCCCTTTACGATCCACATCACCCCGTACAGCGTCACATGATGCACGAGGAAGATTCCGTAGGAATATTTACTGATAATAGACAATACCCTTTTTACCGGGACCAAAGATATCATAAAGGGTGAAAGAAGGGTTAAGAGCATATACACAAGAACCGCAAGTATGGTACAGCTTTCCTGCTTATTAAAGGGGAGGTGGAACAGGAAAAACGGTGCGATAAGCAGAACCAGTACAAGAGAGAGTATCAGGGATGCCTTTTTATCCAGCTTTTTAATAAAGGGCAGGAAACAGCTGACAAGGATAAAGCCCGCCCAGAAATTCATAATGCAGGTCCAGAGGCACATATTATCGCTTATCACAATGTGGCTGTTATAGTACTTTATCAGAACGATAAAAATATTCGTATCCGGAGCACTGGAAAAATAATGGCGCCGGAGATTAAAAAGGAAAATGAAAACGATTATGGCGGTTGACGGGATCTTACATTTATTCCAAAGGAACAGAAGAAGAGGATAAAGTAAATAAAGAAGTATTATCGCGCCGAGAAACCATTCGCCCAGATTGTAGTAATTCATTCCGAGATGAAGGAAGTAGCCGTCCATTCCGATAAAGGACAGAAGGAAAAGCTTTCTCGGGCCTCCCCAGAACCAGGATCCCACTCTCAGCGAATTTATCACATACATAATGATCCAGGCGATATAGAAGGCCGGAAAGATGGAAAGCCATCTTTTCTTATAGAAAAGGAGCACTTCCTTAAAGGAATTGAAGCTTTTATGATTATACAGAAGTGCAGCGCCGCTCAGCATAAAGAAGATATCCACAAAAATGCCGCCCATATCCCCGTTTTTGAATCCCAGGAATTCAGGACCGCTTTCCCTTATACCATATTCATAAAAGGTATAGCTGTAGTGGCTTAAGACGATCGCAAAGGCGCTTATTGCACGTATGACATCAAAGCTTGATTCGTACGGTTTTTTCATAGCACACTGATTGTACAATTATCCGGGGATTATTACAACCGAAAAAGTACTTGTGTTTTTTTTGTCAATCGCTTACAATGATATTTGCGTATTGGAACGGAGAGTCACTTCTCCGGTTACAACCGGGATATTTCCGGGATTATATTTATAAGATCAGGAGGATTTAATAATGGCAGTAAGAGTTGCAATCAATGGATTCGGACGTATCGGTCGTCTTGCATTCAGGCAGATGTTCCAGGCTGAGGGTTATGAGGTAGTCGCAATTAACGACCTTACATCTCCCAAGATGCTTGCACATCTCTTAAAGTATGACACATCACAGGGACGCTATGTTGATTTCGGTAAGGAAGATGAGGTTACGGCTGATGATGAGGCCGGAACGATCACCGTTAAGGGACAGACCATCAAGATCTACAAGGAGCCCGATGCAAATAACTGCCCTTGGGGTGAGATAAACGTAGATGTTGTTCTTGAGTGCTCAGGCTTCTATACATCTAAGGAGAAGGCTCAGGCTCATATCAACGCCGGAGCAAAGAAGGTTGTTATTTCCGCACCTGCCGGAAATGATCTTCCTACCATTGTTTACAACGTTAACCACAAGACACTTACAAAGGATGACAAGATCATATCTGCTGCATCCTGTACAACAAACTGCCTTGCTCCTATGGCTAAGGCTCTTAATGACCTCGCTCCCATCGAGTCAGGTATCATGTGCACGATCCACGCTTACACAGGTGACCAGATGATCCTTGACGGTCCTCAGAGGAAGGGTGATTTAAGAAGATCCCGTGCAGGTGCCTGCAACATCGTTCCCAACAGCACAGGTGCTGCAAAGGCTATCGGCCTTGTTATTCCTGAGCTTAACGGAAAGCTCATCGGAGCTGCACAGAGAGTTCCCACCCCTACAGGTTCAACCACACTTCTTTTCGCAGTTGTTGACAAGGAAGTATCAAAGGATGATATCAACAAGGCTATGAAGGCTGCTGCTACAGAGTCCTTCGGATATACTGAGGAGCAGATCGTATCCAGCGACGTTATCGGAATGAGATTCGGTTCACTCTTTGATGCAACACAGACCATGGTAAGCCCTCTTGACGGCGGCAAGACCCAGGTTGAGGTTGTTTCATGGTATGATAACGAGAACTCATACACATCACAGATGGTTCGTACCATCAAGTATTTCGCTGAGCTCGGATGATAAAGCTTTTTGACATTATGCGGTCCGGTCCGGTATGTATCGGATCCGGACCGCTTTTTGATCCTTCCGTTTTGATCCGAAGGATTAATAAAAATACAAAGGAGAACTGAATAATGGCTTTAAATAAAAAGACTGTTGACGATTTCAATGCAAAGGGCAGAAGAGTTCTGGTTCGCTGCGATTTTAACGTACCCCTTAAGGGAGGTGAGATCACCGATGAAACCAGGATCAATGCTGCTCTTCCTACCATCAAGAAGCTTGCGGGAGACGGAGCTAAGGTTATCCTCTGCTCACATCTCGGTAAGGTGAAGACTGCTGATGACAAGGACGGAAAGTCCTTAGCACCCGTTGCAAAGAAACTTTCCGAGAAGCTTGGAAAGGATGTTAAGTTTATCGACGACGATAACGTTACCGGAGCAAAAGCTACCGATGCAGTTAACGCGATGAACGAGGGAGACGTTATCCTTCTTCAGAACACCAGATTCCGTCTGGAAGAGGAGACCAAGCCCGAGAAGGCCGGAGAAAAGTTCGCGGAAGAGCTTTCTCAGCTTGCCGATGACTATGTATGTGACGCCTTTGGCTCTGCCCACAGGGCGCATGCATCTGTTGCAGTTGTTACCAAGTATATCTCAAAGAAGGGCGGCACCAACGCAGTCGGTTACCTTATGGAAAAGGAAATCAAATTCCTTGGAAATGCGGTTGAGACCCCTGTTCGTCCCTTCGTTGCGATCCTTGGCGGCGCCAAGGTTGCTGATAAGCTGGCAGTTATCGATAACCTCCTTAATAAATGCGATACGCTCATTATCGGCGGCGGAATGGCCTATACTTTTGTAAAGGCTCAGGGCGGCAAGGTCGGCAAGTCTCTTGTTGACGACACCAAGCTTGATTACTGCAAGGAGATGATGGATAAGGCAGAGAAGCTTGGAAAGAAGCTGCTTCTTCCCATTGATACAGTTGCTGCAGATTCCTTCCCCGATCCTATTGACGATCCTAACCTTCAGACCGTCATTGTTAATACAGATTCTATTCCTGATGACAAGGAAGGACTGGATATCGGACCCGAGACCAGAAAGATCTATGCCGATGCTGTTAAGTCTGCAAAGACCGTTGTATGGAACGGACCTATGGGCGTTTCCGAGAACCCTGTTCTGGCAGCCGGTACCGTCGCTGTTGCAGAGGCTCTTGCGGCTACCGATGCCACTACCATTATCGGAGGCGGCGATTCAGCTGCTGCGGTAAATAACCTTGGCTTCGGTGACAAGATGACCCATATTTCCACAGGCGGCGGCGCTTCGCTTGAGTTCCTTGAGGGCAAGGAGCTTCCGGGCGTTATTTCCGCAGACGACAAATAAAACGATTTATGTATTGATTGTTTTCGACAGGGCCTCGCGGAAGTCAGTATTTACTCACGGCTTTGACAATCGGTCTTCGTGTGAGTAGTTATTCCCAAACGGCTCAGCAAGTTCTAAATTCGTCGTTCGTCCTGTGACAGGCGCCGCTATAGAAGCGGGCGGCGCCACAGGACTCCGACTCATTAAGAACTTCTGGCTAATTGTTTGGGAACAACTACGTCACACTTCGACCGTTTGATATCAGCAACAACGGAGTACAAAATACAATATGCAGCCTTCGCTGAAACAATGTATTTCTGAACAATTAGCCAGCGGTTCTTGACGAGAACGAGCACTGTGGCGCCGCCCGCTTCTATAGCGGCGCCTGCTACAGTGCGAAGTTCAAGTCCTAGAACCGTCTGAGCCGTTCAGAAATACAGGGGTTCAGCGGAGGCGGAAAATTAAGAAGACCTCACGTGAAAACGGAGGCGGATTAAATTAATAAAGGTAAAGGAGAATAAAAATGGCCAGAAGAAGAATAATCGCCGGCAACTGGAAGATGAACAAGACACCCAGTGAGGCAGTGGAGCTTTGCAATACCTTGAAGGATCTTGTGAAGAATGATGCAGTTGATGTTGTTTACTGTGTACCTGCTATTGATATAGTACCGGTAGCAGAAGCAGTAAAGGGAAGCAATGTGCATGTTGGAGCAGAGAACTTCTATATTGAGGACAAGGGTGCTTTTACAGGTGAGATATCGGCTCCCATGCTTAAGGATGCAGGAGTTGAGTATATTATAATCGGACATTCGGAGAGAAGGGATATTTTCGGTGAAAATGATGTGCTTATAAATGCAAAGGTAAAGAAGGCATTTGCAGCAGGTTTAAATCCCATTCTCTGCTGCGGAGAGTCTCTTTCACTCCGTAAGGCCGGGACATATAAGGAGTGGATCGCACGTCAGATCAAGTGGGATCTTGACGGTGTAAGTGCAGATCAGGTAAAGAAGCTTGTTATTGCTTATGAGCCTATCTGGGCAATAGGTACTGGCGAGACTGCAACCGCAGATCAGGCAGAAGAGGTCTGCAAGATGATAAGAGAGCAGATCGCTGAGATGTATGATGCTGCAACTGCAGAAGAAGTACGTATACAGTATGGTGGATCCATGAATGCAGGAAATGCAGCTGAGCTCTTAAGTAAGGACAATATCGACGGCGGACTTATCGGAGGCGCTTCACTTAAGGAAGACTTCGGAAAGATCGTTAACGCATAATATACAGATTTTTTGATCTTGGCGGAGCGGCGGTCATACGTCGTTTCGCCTGGCTGGTCATCTAAATTCTTTCAGGAGGATTTTTTGTATGGGTAAGGAAAATAGTGCCGGTAAAAAGGGATCCGGAGGTGTTTCATTTAGTGACAGTATAAAGACCAAGCTCTTGCTGGTTATGGTTCTGCTTACAGCAGTTCCGCTTATTATCTCAAGTATAGTGAGCTACAATACCGCCAAGGCAAAGGCTATCGCAGATGCCCAGGACTCCCTTGAATGGCAGGCCTGGTATCTTGAGGATAATTTCTCGAAGATAATCGAGACCAATATGGCGGCTATGAAGACTCTCGCTGAGGCTCCGAGTACCATCGCGTTTATGAATGATCCGTCAGGCGGAACGGTACCCGTAGAGAATATGTTGGCACAGCTTCACGGTGTGGATAATTTCCTGGCAGACGGCAACGGAACCTGTATTACCGGCGCTGATGGTATGCAGATCCTCCGTTCAAAGGGAGACTGCGTAGATGTGTCCGAAAGAGAATACTTTAAGCAGGCTATGTCCGGCCAGATGTATGTGTCTGACCTTATCGTAAGCAAATCTACCGGGAAGAGGCAGATAACCATTGCAGTTCCTGTATACGCCGAAGGGTCTGATACAGAGACCATCGGTATAGTACAGAGAAACTATGAGCTTTCGGATCTCCATGACTTCCTTGCATCGGAATCCGGTGATGCATTTGTTGCTGACAGAAACGGTGATCTTCTCGCCCACGCGCAGTATGAATACGGCGAGGGAGCTCATGAGGAAGAATCAAGGGCAACCAGCGAATTTATGGTATCCGGTAAGGAGGAAGGCTTCTATACAGCTGATACAGGAAAGGGCTACAGCGCTTATATCGCTTATGTTATAGAGCCGAAGACACATTTTGCTGTAGTTACCGCCAATAATTCAAAAACGGTACTGGAATCTGCTACACGTTCTGCCATAATTACCGTAATAGTAGGCATCATTATGCTGATAATCGCCATAATCATCTCGATCTTTATGGCAGGCAGCTTTACTGCTCCCATTACAGCTATCAGTGCATCCCTTGATGATCTGTCCGACGGACGGTTCACCAAGGTAAAGAAATTCGGAGGAAGAAAGGACGAATTCGGGCTGATTTCCAGATCTACAAATGATGTTATCGACAAGCTTTCCGAGATCGTAGCACATATTAAGGAATCAGCCGCGGGAGTCGGGCAGTCCTCTGAAGGTCTTTCTGAGATGGCAAATCAGATCTCATTAACCACTGAGGATGTTTCAAATGCCGTTCAGCAGATCGCCAGCGGTGCGACCCAGCAGGCGGATGAGATCCAGTCTGCATCAGAGAATGTGGGAAGGATCGGTGATGCTGTACAGGACGTTAAGGGTTCTTCGGGAAATCTGCAGGAGCTTGCCGGGAAGATGAAGGTTGCTTCGGAGGTTTCCGGAAAGTCTCTTGAAGCACTGCAGAATTCATCCAGCGAGATGACCTCAAAGATTGACAATATTACCAGTGCCATCGAGGCTACACAAAATGCAGTTTCCAATATTAATGACAAGGTTGAAGGAATTTCATCCATAGCGAGCCAGACCAACCTCCTTTCCCTCAATGCTTCCATAGAGGCTGCAAGGGCAGGGGAAGCCGGAAGAGGCTTTGCTGTTGTTGCAGAGGAAATCGGAAAGCTTGCTGATGATTCCAGGATAATGGCTGAAGAGATCCGGAAGGAAATGGATGTACTCCTTCAGCAGTCAAGTGCAGCTGTCGGGGTTGCAGACGAAGTCCGTGAGGGTAATATGGAACAGCAGACTGCTCTCGGTGAGACAATTGAATCCATCAATGGAATGATCACGGATATTAATGACACTGTTGGCGGAGTTCAGCAGATATCCGAAGGCGCTGAGACCTGTGATAATTCAAAGAATACGGTTGTAGATGCCATGAGTGCTCTTTCTGCGATATCGGAACAAAATGCGGCATCGAGTCAGGAGACCGGAGCCTCCATGGAGGAGCTTTCTGCCACGGTTACCACTCTTGCGGGAGAGGCAAACGGTCTGAAGGACATCGCAAAGCAGCTTAATGACGAAATGGCATTCTTTAAGAATTAGGAGCTATGTCAGATTCGCTAGCTGACAAAAAAATAAAGAATATTATGAAAGCGGGAGGCATTTTTCTCATATGCCTCTCCGCTTTTCTTGTTGTACTTTTTCAGATCTATCATCATTACAAGAGCCGCAGGATGAATCTGGCAAAGGATACCGGGAAAGCTGTAGAATCCCGTCTTATCGAATATATTGATGCCGGTATGTACTGCACGGATATGCTTAATATCATCTGCACCGGTTACGGTATAAGAGAAAAAGAGAAGATAGATTCAGCCTGTGAGAAGTTCATGAACGGGGAATACGATCTTCTAAAGATGGTCATGATATTTAATGGGGACGAGCTTGAATATATCTATCCCTCCGATGCCAGAGGGGTCATCGTTCCGGATCTTTTAACAGAAGGGAATACCCTGTCCAGCGAGGCTGCCTATTCCAGAGTGAGCGGTGGAAAGATAATATCCGACTCATTTAATCTTTTGAGCGGAGAAAAGGTCTTTGCCATTGTCCAGTTTTTCAGGGAGGAATCCTCCGATACACCGGAAGGCAGCGAAAGGATGGGCTATGCAGTTGTCGTTATCGATCAGGATGAGCTCTTAAAACGCTCCGGTGTATATGATCTAAGCAGCCAGGGCTATAATTACAGGTTTTACAGGATCAACCCCGCTACGGGTATAGTTAGGAATCTTGCGGCCTTTGGAGAGGAATTCATGACCCAGCCTGTAGCTGTGGATATGTCCATGCCGAATAATGAAATTTGGCATCTCCTGCTTTCCCTAAACGGAGGCTGGGTAAATACCGCCGAGGTTGCCGCAGGGCTCACAATAGCCCTTCTTCTGTCATTTCTGACCTCAATTGTTTTTTATCTGTTTTTCTCCTTAAAGGGAAGGGAAGAGGATTTACGCCGTCTTTCCTATTCAGATCCTCTTACAAAGGTCAGGAATTCCAGAGCCTATACGGATACTCTTGAGGATCTAAGATCAAGTCAGGAAAAATACGGGATCATTTATATAGATGTAAATAATTTCAAGAAAATAAATGATACCTACGGCCACAAGACGGGGGATGAGATACTGCATATTACTGCGGAAAGACTGGCAAATGTTATTCGTCACGGAGATACGGTATTCAGGATCGGAGGAGACGAGTTTGCAGCCGTAATCCGTGGGAATCACGAAAAGAGCTTTTATGAGGGGATCATACGAAGGATGAAGGATGTGATGAACAGAAAAGTCACATTCTCAGGCAAAGCTGTAAATGTGTCCATAAGCTGCGGTTTCGCACGTTTCCCCGAAGATGGTACGGACTATGAATCCGTGATACAGATCGCCGACTCCGAAATGTATAAGGATAAGGCACTGCAAAAGAGTATGGAGACGGGAGGCTCCTACTGGTTTGACCATGATGTTATGACCGGTCTGTATAACAGGGACGGTTTCTTTAAGGCAGTTTCATTAAGATTAAAGGAAAACAGTATTTCCGGCTATTATATGATAAGTACCGACATCCGGAATTTTAAGATCATAAACCAGCTTTACGGTATGGGCAAGGGAAATGAAGTCCTTGTTAATGAAGCCAGGCTTTTAACCATTGAATACGGTGAAAAGGGTATGATCTGTGCCCGGATAAACGGTGATCTCTTTTCCCTTCTTATCGACAAGGATGTTTATAATGAGGAGGAGCTGCTCTCCATTATAAAGGATTTTGCCAAGAATGCCGTTGGAGACGGATACAGAATGGTGATAAAGATCGGTGTTTATGAGGTGGAGAATCCGGAAATGAGTCCCGCCATAATGCTGGATAAGACAGCCATTGCATTAAAGAGCGTATATGACGACGAGGAAACTGAGCTCGTATACTACACTGAGGACATGATGAAGGACACCCTGGTTGAGAATGAAGTCCTTTCCCGCTTTGACAGGGCGCTTCTTAACGACGAATTCAAGATGTATCTGCAGCCACAGGTCGATAAGGATGGAAATCTTCTTGGAGCTGAGGCTCTTGCCCGCTGGGTTTCGGACGGAAAGGTAGTATCCCCGGCAGAATTTATACCTGTGCTTGAAAAGACGAACCAGATATACAGGCTGGATGAGGTTATTTGGGAAAAGGCAGCAAAAAAGCTTAATGACTGGAAGGGTACTCCTCTTGAAAAAATGAGTATTTCCGTAAATATCTCTCCAAAGGACATCTATTATCTGGATATAGAGAATAATCTAAGGGAACTGAGGGCCAAGTACGACCTTACCCCCGACAAGCTAAAGCTTGAGATCACGGAAACCGCGGTAATGCTGGACAGAACGGACGGCTCGAAGCTTGTTGACAAGCTTCAGGAGCAGGGCTTCCAGGTGGAGATGGATGACTTCGGCAGCGGCTACTCATCTCTAAATATGCTTAAGGATATAAAGATAGACGTTTTGAAGATAGATATGGGCTTCTTAAATAAGACCGATGATGAGGAAAGAGCCAGAGTTATCCTGGATTCAGTGGTATCAATGGCGAAAAAGCTCGGAATGACGGTCATTGCAGAGGGCGTGGAGAGCAAAAAGCAGCTGGGATTTTTGTCAGAAATGGGCTGCGACATCTTCCAGGGCTTCTATTTCTCAAAGCCTGTTTCTCCCGAGAGCTTTGAGCTTGTTTACAGGGATACTGAGGTCAATCAGTAAGGGGATATTCGCAGTTCCATGGCCACTGCTTATTATACGGAAAAAAGTTATATCGGATATATTCGTATTCTGTGCCGCGTTTTGCGGCATTTTCTTTTATAGCTTCCTTAACAGCTTCTTTAATTTCAGGCTCCACACCATAGAGGGCATATTGGTTAATCTTAGTGACACTTCCAGGTATTTCCGCCTTGTCAAGGGCCTGGGGGAAGCAGATAAGAGTGGTCATTTCCTTGTCATAGAGGCAGTAGCTGAAGGAAGTGAAGTAGGGATTTCCTTCCGCTACCTCAATATATCTTAGGTTTATCTGGTTTCTGAAGGTATCAGCCTCAATCGATGCAATGTCCTCTCCGATATGTATACCGGTGACATTATTATTGGGGCGCATGGAATGGTTATCAAGAATGGTAAGGGGGAGACCGTCTTTCTCAGCTCTTACTTCCTTAAGACCAAAGGATCCTGTTATAAGAAAAAATAAGCTTAATGCTATAAATACTGTTTTTTTCATATCAAGATGGCGGCGGTCCGGCCATTTTGCAATAATCGCCGCAGGTTTCTTCTATTCCCTCTTTATCAAAAACTATCTCAAAGGTGCCGTAGTCCTTTGTATCATAGAATTCAATATCATTTTCCTTAAGCTCCCGGGTTATATCCTCAGAAGCCGGCTCATCGGATGATGAGGTGATGACCGCCATTTCCGGGGTCGTTAGCTGAAGAAGCTCATCAACACTTTTAAAATCCCTGCCATGGGAAGGCATCTTCAAAACATCACAGTCAAGATCATCACGTGTAAGAACCTCTGAAAGCCTGTAATCCTCAGCGTCTCCGGTAAAGAGCATGGAGCCCCGGGGTGACTCCACCTTCACAATAAGGGAGGAATTATTATCGTCGCTGTCCGGATAATCGGTTTTTTCCGGTGGGATTATCAGAATACTTAGACCTCCTCCGTCTATATTAATATCGGATGACGGGACCTCATTATCAAGCCCTTTTTTTTTCATTGCCTCAAAGAATTTTTCTGTTCTCTTGCCGGAATTTGTCCTGTAGGTGGTTATTATCCTTTCAACTGGATAATTCTTAATGATCTTTGAAGCACCTCCTACATGATCCTTGTCAAAGTGGGATATGACCAAAAGATCCAGGCTTCCGTCGGTCTTTTTCTTAAGCGCGGAAAGGATCTCATCTCCATCATCCTTGTAACCACAGTCGATCAGCATATCGAAGTCCTTCGAGGTAATAAGGAAAGAATCTCCTTTTCCGGCATCAAAGCAGGTGACCCGGAAATCACCGTTTTCCATATCAGCTTTTCCGCTGTCAGAGATTTCAGGAACCTCTATTAACGGCGGAGGTGAAGAAGCTTTTTCTGAACTTACGTTTTCGGCACAGGAACTGGATAAAATTAAGAACAATATGAGAAAAGACAGGGTTTTCATCTGCTTCATTATTTTCAAATCTCCCACATAGTGATAAAATATATGTTGGTTTTTTGTGCGTCTGCCATAAGCTGTATTTTATGATATTTTTGATTCGGAAATCAATCCATGAAGAATAAATTTTTTGCTTTTGGTATAGGTTTCATAGTTCTTTTTCTCGGATTTATCATAGTGACCCTGCATTTTTCGGGCAGAAATGCCAAAGATAACCGCAGGCTGAAGATCGGTCTTGTCCTTAACGGGACCCATGATGACAGGGGACTTTCCCAGGTGCATTATGATCCTCTTTATGATATCGCGAAAAAGAGGGATCTGGTGCTGGAGTATTACGAGAATGTGCCTTATGACAGCAGGGCAAAAGACACACTTGAAGAGCTGGTGGATGACGGCTGCGGCTTTATTGTAGTTAATTCTGCGTACTATGAGGATTATGTAAGGGAGGCATCCTTTGAGCATCCGGATGTTTGCTTTGTCTGTTTTTACGGAAAAAGCTTTCTGAATAATTTTCTGACCTTTTCCGGACGGCTCTACCAGGCACACTATCTTACCGGGATAGTTGCGGGCCTGCAGACGGATACCGGAAAGATCGGGTACTTCTCAGAGAATCCGGACCGTATTCTTATCTGCGGTGTTAATGCATTTACCCTGGGAGTAAAAAAGGCAAATCCCTTTGCGGATGTTATCCTTAAATACAGAAATGAAAAAGAGGACTCGGATAATATTAGGGAGCTTAAGGAAAAATATAATATTGATGTTCTGGCCTGTGACGGAAACTCTGACAGTGCTCTTGTGACTGCCGACAAGCTTGGTATCGGAACCATCGGTATTCATCTGGATAACAGCTCTTTATATCCTCATACATACCTCACAGCAGCGGTGTGGGATTTTCATTCCTTTTATGATGAGCAGATATCAAACTGTGAAAAGGGTGTATTTCGGGGAGATAACTTAAATCTTGGTATAGATGATGATGCTGTTGATATTGCCCCCTTAACAAAAAATGTCAAGGATAACATAGAAGAAATACTGGAAGCTGAAAGAGATCTTTTGAAAAAAAGAAAGACGGACGTGTTCTACGGACCGATTTTTGACCGCAACGGAGAGGAAAGAGTGTTCAGCGGTGAATCCATGCCGGACAGGGAGGTGCTTTACAATCAGAACTGGTATGTTTCCGGGGTGAAAATAGATGAATAAAAATAAGAATCTGACATTACACCTCCTTTTTGCTCTGACTTTTATACTTATATCGCTTGCCCTTTACTATACCATCACTACCTTTGGGCAAGGAAGCGGGTCCGGCAGGATAAAGATCGGTTTTATACTTGACGGGGATATTAATGATAAGGGATGGAATGAAAGCAACGCAGAGGGAATCTATGGAGCCCGTGAGAATCTGGGTTTTGATCTTTTTCTCTGTGATAATATCGGGGGATCTGAGGATAAGCTCTATAAAACAGTAAAAGAAATGGCGGCCAAAGGCTGCCGGGCCATAATCTTAAGCAGCGGCAATTTTGAAAAGATGATGGAAAAGTATTCCGGAGAATTCTCGGACATAACTTTTTTCTGCAATTCCTCAGCCACCGGAGAGCTGAATTTTGTGAATTATTCCTCAAGGATCTATCAGGCCAGGTTTCTGTCGGGTGTGATAGCGGGGATGATGACCGAGAGTAACAGGATAGGATATATCGGAGCAATTCCAGATGCTGAAGGAAACCGCGGGATAAATGCCTTTGCCCTTGGGGTCCAGACTGTTAATGCAGACGCAAAGGTGCAGGTGATCTTTACAGGAAGCTATTCTGACAAAGAATCGGAAAATAAAGCTGCAGAACGGCTTATAAATGACTATGACTGTGATATCTACACTGCTCATACCAATGTGAATAATACCCTTGAAACCGCAGCCAGGTATAATGTACATTATATTGGTTGTCATAGACCCACAGGGAGCTCTATGGAGCTCGCCAGCGTGGATACCGACTGGGATATGATCTATACGGATCTCATAAGGGAATTCATAAAGGGAAACATTGTCAATGAAAGCACATACTGGTACGGGCTTGAGGGGGATTACGTAAAGCTTGGCTTCATTTCCTATCTGGTTCCGGAAAGAGTAAAGTTCAGGGTTGATTCTGAGAAGAGGCGGATCATCAGAGGTATGGATGTATTCAGCAATATGATAAAAGACAATATGGGAAACACGCTCTGCCGTTCGGGAGAAAATATGCCGGACAGCAGGCTTACTTATGATATGAACTGGTATGTCAGGGGAGTAAAAGTAATAGATGAAAATGATCAATGACAGGATCAGGATCATAATCGTCTGGATCCTTTTCATAGTGGTTTTCATAGTGGCCGGTGTTCTTTTAAACAGCCGTCTTACTAATGTCCTGCACAGTTATATCGAGAGTCAGGTCTGTGAGCAGGCTGACCGAATGGCCTCCGTTGTATCTGAAAAGCTTTTCAGGGAAACGGACAAGCTTCGATATATTTCCAGAGTAATAGAAAACCATGGCGGTCATGTGGTTGATGCGGTTTCCGCAGACAGCATCCACAGAAAAATGGGTGTACAGACACTTGCCGGAAGTGCACTTAGCGGAGAAGCACTTGATATTACGGTCTTCCAGGGGATTCAGGACTCTTTCAGGGGAGATTCTTCCATAAGCTATGTAAAAAATGAGGGGGTCCTGTTTACAGTACCCGTATATAATAAAAAGAATGTCCGTTATGTGATCTATGAGCTTTTTGATGATTATGCCATGAAGGAAAGCCTTTCCCTTCTTTCCAGTGACAGCAGAAAGGTCGTAGTGACCACCAGGGGAGGAGATATCATCATTCCCTTCAGTGATGTCACCAAAAACGAAATTGCATACTTTGAAAGCCGTGCATACAGGGATATCTTTAATGAGCTAAGCAGCAGCATGGAGCTTAATTCCTCTGCTGCGGGATTCTATTCGGTAAACGGTGCCCGGCATATCTTTTTCACTGCGGACATACCATATACCCCCTTCCGTCTTCAGGGTTATATGGAGCCTGATATCATGTCTGCAGGTATGCTTGATGCCTCCAAGCTTGTGATATATGCCTTTGCTTTTCTGCTGGTGCTTTATGCTGTGGGAAGTCTCTATCTCATCATTGCGACTGAAAAGGCAGAGGAGAGTGATGAGCTTAGAAAGGCAAAGCAGCAGGCCGAGGAAGCAAACCGGGCAAAGAGTGATTTCCTCGCCAGTATGTCCCATGAGATCAGAACACCTATTAATGCTGTACTCGGTATGGATGAGATGATAATCCGGGAAAGCGATAACGAGCATATTCTTGAATATGCATCGAATATCAATAATGCCGGAAAATCCCTGCTTAATCTCGTAAATGATATTCTGGACTTCTCAAAGATCGAAGCCGGGAAGATGGAAATATTAAAAGACGAATACAAAACGAGCTTTATGATCACTGACCTTGTAAATATGATAGCTGTCAGGGCGCATAATAAGGGACTCGAATTTATAGTAAATGCTGCTCCGGATCTTCCTTCTGTTTTATTTGGAGATGAGGACAGGGTAAAGCAGTGTATCTTAAATCTTCTTACCAATGCGGTGAAGTATACGGATAAGGGAAGCGTTACCTTTGATCTCAATTTTGAAAAGCACTCTGACAAGGAAATCATCCTGGATGTAAGCGTAAAGGATACCGGAATTGGTATCAGACCTGAAGATCAGATAAAGCTTTTCTCACCCTTCGAGCGCGTGGATCTGCAGCGAAACAGAAATATCGAGGGTACAGGTCTTGGACTCAGCATCGTCCAGAATCTCCTGCGGATCATGGATTCAAAGCTTGAGCTTCAGAGTGAGTACGGTAAGGGTTCCACCTTCTCCTTCAGATTGAAGCAGGAGGTATCGGACTGGAAGAGAATGGGCGATTTTGCCGAGGCTTATAAAAAATCCATTCTTACTCAGAATAAGTATACTGAGCTTTTCAGGGCACCTGAAGCTGCCATCCTTGTTGTTGATGATACAGAGATGAACCTTACAGTATTCAAGGGGCTTCTTAAGAAGACCAGGATCAGTATAGATACTGCCACAAGCGGAAATGATGCACTGAAGATGATCCGCGTTCGTCATTACGATATGATGTTTATCGACCATCGTATGCCTGTAATGGATGGTATAGATACCCTCAATGCAATGAACGAGCTTGAGGGTAATAAGAGCAAGGGAGTTCCCTGTGTTGCATTTACTGCAAATGCCGGAGCAGGCTCCAGGGAAAAATACAGAAGCTATGGCTTTGATGATTATATTTCCAAGCCGGTTTCTCCCTCTGAGCTTGAAGAGATCATATTAAGATATCTCCCTCCGGAAAAGATTGAGCTAATTGATCCGGATGAAGCAATGGCAGATGATCAGCAGGAAGAGATCAGGGATGAGGATCAGGATTTCATCAACGCCTATCAGGCTGCAGAGGGATTGAGCTACAATGTGGCCATTGCAAGCTGCGGGGATGTTTCGGTTCTTAAGGATTCAGCCATAACCTTCTATAAGACCATTGATGAAAGGGCGGAGGAGATCCGCAGCTTTTTGGAAAATGAGGATGTGACCAATTACACCATTAAGGTACATGCATTAAAAAGCTCTGCTAGAATAATCGGTGCCGTGGATCTCTCCGTAAAGGCTGAGTATCTGGAGCGCTGTGGTAATGAGGGAAATCTTGAAGAGATAAAGAAACGTACCGATGAGCTTTTGAATGATTACACATCCTTAAAGAGCGTCCTGTCCTTTATCTATACAGAATATCTGGATACAGATGAAAAGGACAGTGATACGGCAATGCAGGATCTTTTCAGGGAGGCTTTGAGAAGAGAGACCCTTATGCAGTTTATTCTGGACGTAAGAGAAGCTGCCGATGATTTTGATTTTGACAGGATACTTGACAATATCAGGCTCATTAAGGAGTATAAGCTTACGGATGAGCTTAAGGAAGAGCTGAAACGCCTTAATGATGCAGCAGACAGATTTGATGATGTCAGGGTAAGGGAAATACTGGACAGATTGGAAGTAATACTTTGATTAAAGCGCCAAAAGTAATTGTCACCACACAAGCTTGCTTGTGGTGGGGACAAGAACTTTGGGCGCACCCCTACACGAGCATGAAGTGGGGCGCACGATGTCCAGTGGACATCGGTTTTGCGCCGACCGGAGCGGAGCGGAGAAGGAGCCCCACGAAATGCGAGTGTGGGGTAGGATTGTGGGAGTGCGAAGCACGGAACAATCCGTATTTAATCAAAATGTGACTTTTGGCGTCCGAATCATACTTTATTATCGACAAAAAACATTGTAGATTATCGATTAAAAACATCGTAGATATTTTTTGTCGAACGCCCCATCCTTCGGCAAGCGAAAGATGGGGCGACATAAGCCGCTAGACAGACTCGAACTGTCGACCTACGCATTACGAATGCGTCGCTCTACCGACTGAGCTATAGCGGCATCTGCAAATCAGCTTTTTTAGTTTACTATACGGCAATACAAAAATCAAGATAAAAAAGAAAGGGTGTGTGTAGTTATGAAGATCAGTGATTCAGTAAGGTATGCAGGTGTTAATGATCATAAGGTGGATCTCTTTGAGGGCCAGTATGATGTGCCGAACGGCATGGCATATAATTCCTATGTCATTATGGATGAGAAGAGCGTGGTGATGGACACGGTCGATCAGAACTTTACGGATGAATGGCTCGCAAATATTGAAAGGGAGCTTTCCGGGAAGAAACCGGATTATCTCGTTGTTTCCCATATGGAGCCGGATCATTCGGCCAATATCCTTAATTTCCTGAAGAAATATCCTGAAACCACAGTGGTGGGTAATGCCCAGACCTTTAATATGATGGGGCAGTTTTTCGATCTGCCCGATAATATGAATAAGCTTGTGGTAAAGAATGGTGATACTCTGGAGATCGGAAAGAACACCCTGACCTTTGTCTTTGCTCCCATGGTTCACTGGCCGGAGGTTATGGTAAGCTATATGACTCCGGAAAATGTTCTCTTTTCCGCCGATGCCTTTGGCAAGTTCGGTGCTCTTGATGTTGAGGAGGACTGGGCCTGCGAGGCGAGAAGGTATTATTTTGGTATCGTAGGAAAGTACGGAGCACAGGCGCAGAATCTTCTTAAAGCTGCTTCGGGACTTAAGATCGATGTGATATGTCCCCTGCATGGCCCGATACTTACGGAGAATCTTTCGTACTATCTGGATCTCTATGATAAGTGGTCAAGCTATACCCCGGAGAACGAGGGAATAATAATCGCCTATGCCTCGGTTTACGGTCATACAAAGGAGGCTGCTGAGCTATTAAAGGAGCTTCTTGAAAAGAAAGGCGCCCCGAAGGTTTCAATTACCGATCTTGCCAGGGATGATATGGCAGAAGCTGTGGAGGATGCCTTCAGATATGACCGGCTGGTTCTTGCCACGCCTACCTATAACGGTGATGTATTCCCCTTCATGAGAACCTTTATTGATGCACTACTTGAAAGGAATTATCAGAAACGGAAGATAGGGATCATTGAAAACGGCACCTGGGCACCTATGGCTGCAAAGGTTATTAAGGGGATGTTTGAAAAGAGTAAGGATATTACCTTTGTTGAGCCCGTTGTGACCGTGAAGTCGGCATTGAATTCCGAGAGCCGTGCCAAGCTTGAGGAGCTGGCAGAGGAGATGAAGTAGCAACTCGCGCAATCTCTGTGACTGGCACTCGCATATTATTGGGATTTTAAAATACAGAGATTGCTCCGTTGCTTCGCAACTCCCGCAATCTCTGTGCCCGGCACTATTGAGATGTTTTTTTAGTCGATTGCTCCGTTGCTTCGCAACTCTCGCAATCGCCTGCCGGCACTCGCATATCGCTCCGCTCGTATACACTCGCGTAGCTTTTATGCTCGTGTCGGACAGGTCCTCTAATGCATATCCGAATGATCGCATAAATGCGACATTCGGATAGCATTGAGGACACTAAAAAAGCACGGTACGGGAGTCGGACCCGCCTCCTCAGCTTGGGAAGCTGATATACTACCGATGTACTAACCGTGCTTAAGTAATGTACTCTGCGGCTTTCGCGGAGCTTTTTTATAATACGGTATTTTATGTTATAAGTCAAATGCTTTTCCATTAACTGGATGTATAGTGACTTTGGGACCTCCTTGTGGTAAGATAAACAGGGTTTATCTATTCAGGGGATTTAGGATTCTGAATAGATACAATAGAGGGATATGAATATTTTATTGGTCGTTCCGAAGGATGATATGGCCGATGAGCTGATATCGCTCCTTTCGGAGGATTTTAATATAATACGTACTGACAATGAGGAAGAGGCATTTGATTTTTTGTCAGACGGAGTAAGTAAGATCGAGGCCGTACTTCAGGATCTTCCTCTTGCCAGAAATAATGGCTTTTCTCTTATTAAGAGGGTCAATTCAGATCCCATATTTGCGGCTCTTCCCGTTATAGCTGTTTCTGAGACCACACCTGAAGAAAGGGATCTGGATTGCTTTGACGAGGGCTTTTCCGATATAATCAGTCCTCCCGGACTCAGGCGGCAAATTGTCAAACGTATTCATAATGCTGTTCGTGCAAAGGATTCCTTAAGCTTCTCAGAGATCGAGAAGATGTTAAAGGAGCTTCCCTCGAATATTTACCTAAAGGACAGGGAAGGAAAGTATGTCTTTGCCACACATTACTGGCATCATCTAAATAATGCTTCCGAGCCCGGATGGACCATAAGGGGGAAAACGGATCTTGAGATCAGGAAGGACAAGGAAAATGCCAGGAAGGCCATGGAGTCCGATAAAAGGATCATCGAGACCGGAGTGGGGACCGGGTACGTTATCGAGGAAAATGATGACGGTGTCAGGGAGTTTCTGCAGCTTATCAAAAGGCCCCTCTTTGATGAAGACGGTAGTGTGAAGGGTATTATCGCCCTTATCAATGATGTTACCGAGATCGAGCTTTTGAAGATAGAGCTTGAAGAACGGACAAAGACAGATCCTCTGACTCATCTTCTGAATAAGACCGCAACTCAGGAGCTTATCAGCATGATGGTAAAGAATTACCGCGGCAGGGGGAGACCGAAGAGGTGCGCCCTTATGATGATAGATGCAGATAAGTTCAAGCTCGTTAATGATCTTTTCGGTCACGCGGTGGGGGATCATGTACTTGCTATGATCGGCCATATCATCCGCCAGACCTTTAAGGGCATGGATGTAGAAGGCCGTGTCGGCGGTGATGAATTCATGGTCTATCTAAGGGATATAGGATCCGCTGAAAATGCAGAAGCTCTGGCTGGAACCCTTATAAATTCCGTGAAGGAGCATTTTAAGGGAGAGGAAATTGAAGGATACGTTTCGCTTTCAGTCGGGATATCGCTTTTCCCGGATCACGGAAAGAGCTTTGAAGAGCTGTATATTGCGGCTGACAGGGCTCTGTATACCGTAAAGAAAAACGGCAGGGACGGCTTTAGGATCTTTGACGGAAGCGAAAAGGAACATAAAACACAATGATTTAGAAAGAAGGTAAAATATGGCTGAACAATCGGTACTGGCGTACACCTGTCCTGAGTGTGGAGGCTCCATGCTCTTTAACCCGAAGGAGGGGAAGCTCAAGTGTGAATACTGTGATTCGCTTTTCACAAAGGAAGAGGTGGAGAAGTATTTCGCCGAAAAAGAGCAGAAAATGGCGAACAAGGATCAGAATAAGGAATGGGGCGAGGATGAAGGCGCCATGCGCGGATACAACTGTTCCTCCTGCGGCGCTGAGCTTATGGCAGATGAGAATACCGCTGTGATGAGATGTCCCTACTGCGGAAACCAGACCATAGCACCAGTGCAGTTCGCAGGAACGTTGAAGCCGGATTATGTGCTGCCCTTTGCTTTTGAAAAAAAGGAAGCCATTGCAAAATACAAGGAATATTACGATAAGCGTTTCCTGCTTCCTAAGGACTTCAAGGTTTCATCAAAGATAGACGAGATACAGGGTGTGTATGTGCCTTTCTGGCTTTTCAGCGGAACCGCGGATGCCAGCTGCAAATATGATGCCAGGGACTCAAAAACCCAGGGCAATTATGAGATCACTGATTTCTATGAGTGTAACAGAGAGGGAAAGATAGGCTTTAAGCATGTTCCTGCAGACGCTTCCGTCAGAATGGCGGATGACCTTATGGATTCCATAGAGCCTTATAAGTTTGATGCCCTTGAAGAATTCACCACGGCATATCTTCCCGGATTCCTTGCGGAAAGATTCGATGTCAAGGAGGATGACGACAAAAAGAGAGCTGAGAAGAGAGTGGAAGAATCCGTTAAGGATAAAATGAGAAATACTGTTAAGCATGATCAGTGCAATCCTATGACGGAGGACATCAGGATAAGCTTCAATGATACAAAATATGCCCTTCTTCCGGTCTGGCTTCTTACCACAAACTGGAACGGAAAGACCTGGACCTTTGCAATGAACGGACAGACAGGGAAATTTATAGGTGATCTTCCCGTGAGCAAATCGAAGCTTTCACTGGTCGCTGTAGGGACATTTATCATATCCCTTATTATCACCTCACTTATCTGGTCTGTTTCGTAAGAGGGAAGGAGAAAAACTATGTTATGTATTATATTATCGATAATTATAACGGCAATTGTGGTTTATTTCTGTTATAAGAGCATGAAGCCCGTTTCGCAGGCTTCCAACGCGACAAATTA
The DNA here is from genome assembly GCA_000622025.1 of Lachnospiraceae bacterium AD3010. Taxonomy (GTDB): domain Bacteria; phylum Bacillota; class Clostridia; order Lachnospirales; family Lachnospiraceae; genus NK4A144. Next base: position 67,728 of record JHWU01000008.1, read on the forward strand.
TATGGATAGCGACGTGAAGCTGAGTCTGGAAACGGATAAGTTTATCAGAACCGAAAAAAAGAGGAAAAAGGATGACTGAGCTCTCCGGGGAGATGATTGATACTCTTATCGGCAAAGCCCATGATATGCAGCAGAAGTCCTACTGTCCTTATTCACACTTTGCCGTTGGGGCTGCGCTCCTAACAGCCGAAGGCAGGATCTATACGGGCTGTAATATTGAGAATGCCGCATATTCTCCCTCCAACTGTGCAGAACGTACGGCTTTTTTCAAAGCTGTATCCGAGGGCGAAAGAGACTTCAGAGCCATAGCCATAGTGGGAGGGAAAAACAGGGAGATCGGCGAACTCTGTTTTCCCTGTGGAGTCTGCCGTCAGGTTATGTCGGAATTCTGCCGGAGGGATGATTTTCAGATAATTACCAGAAACAGCGCCGGAACCACGGTCATACGTACACTAAAAGAGCTATTACCGGATTCCTTTGAGCTGTAGGTTGTTTAATTTGACAAAAATGCATAATAATGGCATTATAAAAAGTACGTTTATACTTTTTAAGGATTTGTATGTATGGATAATTTAAGCGGACTCAGTCCTGAACAACAGGCTTTATTTGCCAGCATAATGGGTAATTCATCACAGGTGGCGGCTCATAACCCCGTTATACCTGCAATGCCTCAGGCTGCTCCCGCTCCGGAGGCTGCTCCGGCACCTGCTCCTGCACCTGCCGGAGGAGGCGATGACGGAAGAGTATTAAGCCAGGCGGAGATAGACGCGCTTATAGCGTCAATGGCAAATTAGGGGTGAGTGATGCCTACCGTAAAGGTTAAGGGCAGCTTTCCCGTGGAGGATATGCCGATAATTCCCATGGCAGTCTTTGAATGCTTTCTCGCTATCATGTTTTTTACCTGCAGGGCAGCAGATGTTTTTCTTGCCGAAGTAATATTCGGTCTTCTATGGTTTTTCCTTACGGTTTTTATATGGTTAAAAGCACAGTTTTGTGTCACCGGAGTGGTTGTCACAAAGCATTTTATTGTTGTAAAGCATGGTAACGAGATAAAGCACCAGATACCCATAACTGAGGTTAAATCCGTGGAGATCGGAAAGAGCGGATCCGTCACGGTACATGGCTTAAAGAACTACAGGGTCGGTAAGATGCGTCAGGCACATGCCTTTGAGCAGATGATAAATAAAATGATAAGCTAGTCCTTAAGACTATTCCGCATTACCTTTTCAAGCTCCTGCGCGCGGTTAAACCAGCTGTGATGAAGCTTGGCGTTTTCATATCCCCTTAAGGCGATAGCCTTTATTCTTTCAGGATCCGACAGCAGAGCGGAAACCTTATCTCCAAGATTTTCAATATCCCCGATATCAAAGAAAACCATATCATCCATATCGCTAAACTGTCTTTTTAGAGCCTCCGAGGGGTCTGACAGGCAGAGGGCACCGTTAAGGCAGGTATTGTAGACCCTGTCGTGGCCACCCTTTTTAAACCAGGGCATGATATTAAGTGAGATCCTGGAATTTGCAATGGCTTTAAGACAGCTAATGGAATCTACGTTACCCATATTTACGATATTTTCGGGGTGACGGCAGTCAAGCTCATCATAGCCTGCACCGTATACAGTGATCTTTATTCCGGCGTCCGCAATGGATGAAATAGCCTTTCCACGGAAAAAGTGGCGTACCATCAGATCAAGAAATATCATATTTTCAAGGCAGTCGCGAAGGTATGGATCGTCTGCCTCATCTCCGAATTCCGCCTTTATCTTTTTTATTGCAGTCTCTTCAAGGGTTTTATCCGGAGCAGCCTTTATTTCCTCATATAATTCCATATAGAAATCAACGACGGTTTTGTCACAGTCCTTAAGATATTTTAAGAAGTATTCAGGCCTCATATAATTACCGCAGAAGATGATATCATCCCTTCTTTTTTCAAAAGGAAGAAGATCAGAAGCGCTGCATTCCCTTATATTCATTCCCTCCTTGTAAACTCCGGATTCAAAGGGGATTAGCTGAGTCCCTCCGAGGTATATAACGGTGGATGCGTTTATTTCGGGGAAGAACCTCTCCATATAGGCGGCATGGTTTTCATCAATTGAGATCTGTACATATTTTTCGGGAATGTTTACGAATTCCTTATGATAATAATAGGGATGGTCTACAACGATATTTATTATGGGAATGCCGGTTTTCTTAAGGTATACGGGATCCTTTCCGTTCTTTTCACAGAGCAGCGGATCGTTTATCATTCCGTTAAAATTGAAGGACAAGAACACGGTGTCGCCGGGAGTTACAAAATTATCGAGGCCCTTTTTTGAAGAAATGGGGTCTGAACAGTCATAGATAAAGATCTCGTGACCCAGCATAGAAAAACATTTGGCAAGCTCAAAGGAGAAAAACTCCTGACTCTCTACGGTATTCTTAAATAGTACGATCTTCATAATTTTTATTATACCAGGGAAGTCAACGGGGACGGTTCCAATAGTGTTAGTTTAGTGTCATTCTGAGACTACACAATGTCATTCCGAGACTACACAATGTCATTCCGGGACTACACAATGTCATTCTGAGGGCAAAGCCCGAAGAATCCTTCTCTACGGAAGAAAAGATCCTTCGCTTCGCTCAGGATGACATGGGCGCTTCGCTCAGGATGACCGAAAATATGTTCGATTATTCTTGAAAACAGCTCTGTTATGTGGTAAAATCGCAAAATGTGGCGGAAAGGGAGTAAGAATAAAGAGTTCCTAAAATGCGCCAAAGATCCTTGATAAGGGAGAGAAAATGAGTGATACGGTAAATTATGATGAGGCCTCGATACAGGTTCTGGAGGGACTGGAGCCTGTAAGGATGAGACCCGGTATGTATATCGGGAGCACCGGGAGCCGGGGTCTCAATCATCTGGTATATGAAATTGTTGACAACTCGGTAGATGAGCATCTCGCCGGAAACTGCAGCGAGATAAAGGTCACCCTGAACCGGGACGGCAGTGCTACTGTAGAGGATAACGGCCGTGGTATCCCCGTGGGGATGCATGAAAAGGGAGTCAGCGCTGAAAGGGTAGTGCTTACCACGCTCCATGCCGGCGGAAAATTTGATGACACAGTCTATAAGACCAGCGGCGGACTTCACGGCGTTGGTTCTTCTGTGGTAAATGCGCTTTCCGAGTGGCTTGATATCACTATCTGCAGGGAGGGGCTCATAAACCATGACAGATACGAAAGGGGAAAGCCGACCGTTGAGCTTATTAACGGGCTTTTGCCCTGTATCGGAACCACCAGGAAAACCGGTACGAAGATAAGCTTTAAGCCCGACCCGGAGATTTTTGACACGGTCCGGTTTAAGGCTGAGGAGATAAAAAGCCGCCTTCATGAGACCGCTTACCTTAATCCCGAGCTCACCATAAAATTCAGGGACGACAGAGGGGATGAATCAGAGGAAGAAACCTTTAATGAGCCTGACGGGATCAAGGGCTTTGTCCGGGATATGAATAAGTCCAGGGATGTCATAACCCCGGTAATATATTTTAACGGCGAATCCGAAAATGTGCAGATAGAATGTGCTTTCCAGTATATCAATGAGTTTCATGAAGAGGTACTTGGTTTCTGCAATAATATCTTTAATTCCGAGGGCGGTTCGCACCTTACCGGCTTCAAGTCCACCTTTACCACCGTTATGAACAGCTATGCAAGGCAGCTTGGGATTCTTAAGGACAAGGATGCTAACTTCAACGGCACGGATATCCGTAACGGTATGACAGGTGTCATAAGCATCAAGCACCCGGATCCGAGGTTCGAGGGTCAGACAAAGACCAAGCTTGATAATCAGGACGCTGCAAGGGCTGTGGGGAAGGTCACCGGAGATGAGATACAGCTTTATTTCGACAGAAATCTGGACGTTCTGAAGTCCATACTCGAATGTGCGGAGAAGGCTGCAAAGATAAGAAAGTCCGAGGAAAAGGCAAAGACAAATCTATTAACAAAGCAGAAGTACTCCTTTGACAGTAACGGAAAGCTTGCAAACTGCGTAAGCCGTGACGCTTCAAAGTGCGAGATATTTATAGTCGAGGGTGATTCCGCCGGAGGCTCCGCAAAGACCGCGAGAAACAGGATGTTCCAGGCTATACTTCCGATACGTGGAAAGATACTTAATGTTGAAAAGGCTTCCATCGACAAGATACTGGCAAATGCAGAGATAAAGACTATGATAAATGCCTTCGGCTGCGGCTTTTCCGAGGGCTACGGCCAGGACTTTGATATTTCAAAGCTCCGCTACGATAAGATAATAATCATGGCGGACGCGGATGTGGACGGTGCCCATATAGCGACACTCTTGCTTACCCTCTTTTACCGCTTTATGCCTGAGCTTATTTACGAAGGGCATGTTTATATAGCAATGCCCCCGCTATATAAGGCCCAGCCCTCAAAGGGAAAAGAAGAGTACCTTTATGATGACAGGGCTCTTGAGGAATACAGGAAGAAGCATAAGGGAAGCTTTATATTGCAGCGCTATAAGGGCCTTGGAGAAATGGATGCAGAGCAACTCTGGGAGACTACACTGGATCCCGACCGTAGGCTCCTTAAGCAGGTTAATATCGATGATGCAAGGATGGCTTCATCTGTAACCGAGCTCCTTATGGGAAATGATGTTCCGCCGAGAAAGGAGTTTATATATTCCCACGCACTTGACGCGGAGCTGGATATCTGAAGAAATAAGGAGCTGTTCATTAATAGCTTTACAGGAACAGATCCTAGACGCCAAAGGAAAAGATAAATGTCTTCAAAGATCAAGGAACAGATAATCGGAACCGAATATTCCGAGATAATGCAGAAAAATTATATTGATTATGCCATGTCGGTCATAGTCTCAAGGGCACTCCCCGATGTACGGGACGGCCTGAAACCCGTACAGAGACGCACACTCTACGATATGAGCGAATTAAATATCCGCCATGACAGGCCCTACAGGAAATGTGCGAGGATCGTTGGGGATACCATGGGTAAGTACCACCCCCACGGGGACAGCTCCATATACGATTCTCTCGTGGTTATGGCTCAGGACTTTAAGAAGGGTCAGGTTTTGATAGACGGGCACGGAAATTTCGGCTCTATTGAGGGAGACGGTGCCGCCGCGATGCGTTATACGGAGGCAAGGCTCCATAAGATCACAGAGGATGCCTTTTTATCCGATCTTGACAAGAATACCGTGGATTTCGTGCCGAATTTTGATGAGACTGAGCAGGAGCCCGAGGTCCTTCCGGTAAAGATCCCGAATTTCTTAATTAACGGGTCAGAGGGTATTGCCGTTGGAATGGCTACTTCCACGCCTCCCCATAATCTCCGGGAAGTAATTGAGGCTGAAAAGGCATATCTTAAAAATGAGGATATCACCACGGAAGAGCTCTTAGGATACATCAAGGGACCTGACTTTCCCACAGGTGGTATAGTTGTTAATAAAGACGATCTGAAAGAGATCTACGAAAAGGGTGAGGGAAAGATAAAGCTCCGGGGCAGGGTCATTGTCGAAGATGTAAAGGGCGGAAAGCAGAATCTTGTTGTTACCGAGATTCCTTACACCATGATAGGTTCCGGCATAGGGAAATTCATGTCGGATGTGGCCTCCCTGGTGGAAAGCCGGAAGACCGCTGACATAGCTGATATATCAAATCAGTCCGACAAAGAGGGAACCCGGATCGTTATTGAATTAAAAAAGGGTGCCGATCCTGAGAACATAAAGAATCTTCTGTACCAGAAAACAAGGCTTGAAGATACCTTCGGTGTAAATATGCTCTCGGTGTGCCACGGGAGACCGGAAACACTGGGATTAAAGGAGATACTTGCATCCCATGCGGGATTTTTATATGAGATAAATACCCGGAAATATACCGAGCTCTTAAGGAAGGACAGGGAAAAGAGAGAGGTCGAGGAGGGTCTCATAAAAGCGGTTGATGTTATCGATATCATCATCGCGGCTTTAAGAGGTTCAAAGAGCAGGGCTGACGCTCTGGAATGCCTGATGACCGGAAATACGGAAAAAATAAAGTTCAGGAGAGAAGAGGATGCACTCCTTGCCCAGAACTTTGCATTTACTGAAAGACAGGCAAATGCCATACTCGATATGAGGCTTCACCGGCTGATCGGTCTGGAGATAGAAGCGCTTTTACGTGAGCATGACGAGACCCTGAAGCGTATTTCCGAGTACGAGGATCTTCTTACCCACTCCGAATCCATGAAAAAAGCTATAATAAAGGATCTTGACAGGTATGCAAAGGAATTCGGCAGAGACAGAAGGACCGAGATAGTAAATGCCGGAGCTGCCGTATTTGAAGAAAAGCCGATAGAAGAAATGGATGTGTACTTCCTTATGGACCGCTTCGGATATGCACATACCGTGGACACAGCAACCTTTGAAAGAAATGAGGAGGCGGCAAGAGCCGAGAATAAATACTGTATACCAGTTAAGAATACCGGGCGGATAATGCTCTTTACCGCGGCCGGACAGGCTCATCTTATCAAGGTCCTGGATGTACCACACGGAAAATTCAGGGATAAGGGAAAGCCGATCGACAATATCAGTAATTTCGACAGTGCGAAAGAGGAGATAGTATTTATAGAGGATCTGGAAAAGATAATACGTTTGAAGCTTCTCTTTCTTACAAGGATGGCCTTTGGGAAGATGGTGGACGGAAGCGAATTTGATGTGTTAAAGAGAAGTGTTGCAGCAACAAATCTTTCGGAGGGTGACGGGATAATACTTATCTCACCGGTTACGGATGAAACCAGACAGATACTTCTTCAGAGTAAAAAGGGCTTCTTCTTACGCTTTGCCCTGGAAGAGATACCCGAAAAGAAGAAGGGTGCCGTCGGAGTACGGACCATGAAGCTCTCGGAGGGAGATTCCCTTGAAAACGCATATCTTATGAACTATGCGGACGAGCGTACTATTGAATATAAGGGTATAGACCTGCCCCTGACCTATGTGAAGAATACCCACAGGGATACGAAGGGTACAAGGATAAGAGTATGAGAGTCATAGCAGGAAGCGCAAGGAGACTGCCGCTTAAGACCCTGGAGGGGCTTGATACCAGACCCACGCAGGACATAATAAAGGAAACACTTTTCAATGTGATCCAGATGCGGGTGCCGGGAAGCAGATTTTTAGACCTCTTTTCAGGGAGCGGTGCCATAGGGATAGAGGCTCTGTCCCGTGGAGCCAGCGAAGCCTATTTTGTTGAGCAGAACAGAAAGGCAGCAAATATCATCCGTGAGAATCTGGAATTTACCCATCTTTCCGAGAGAGGGCAGATTTTTTCGACGGATGTGATGATCGCACTTAACCGCTTTGAAGATAGAGGAATTTTTGATATAATCCATATGGATCCCCCATATGAAAGCGCTTTAGAGAAAAACGTGCTTGAGTACCTCAGCACATCCCGTCTTGTCGGTAAGGATACGCTTATCATTGTCGAAGCCTCAAAAAAGACCGACCTTTCCTATACGGAGGATCTGGGATATATTATTGAGAAGGACAAGCAGTATAAGCATAACCGTCATCTGTTTCTTAAAAGAGGTTGATTAGCTTTATGAGTAATGCGGTTTATCCGGGTTCCTTTGATCCGGTAACAAAGGGACATCTGGATATCATAAGAAGAGCAGCAAAAATGTTTGACCGGCTTACAGTCAGTGTTCTGAACAATTCGGATAAGAGTCCGTTGTTTTCCGCTGATGAACGTGTTAACATGTTACGCGTGATCTGCCGGGACATACCAAATGTGGAGATAGATTCTTTTTCCGGTCTCACGGCGGATTATGCGAAACAAACCGGCACCGATGTTATAATAAGGGGCTTAAGGGCTGTGACTGACTTTGAGTATGAACTTCAGATGGCCCAGACAAACAGAAAGATACTTCCGAGCCTTGATACGGTCTTTTTGACCACAAGCCTCGAATATGCTTATCTGTCCTCATCCATAGTGCGTGAGGTGGCTTCCTACGGCGGGGATATAAGCGAATTTGTAACCCCTGAGGTGGCGGAAGCGGTATATAAAAAACTTGAAGACTGTCAGCTAGTAAACAGTAAGAGGAAATACTAATGGTTAGTAAGATCGAACAGATAATCGAGGAAATGGAAGAGCTTATAGACGGCTGCAAATATGCGACCTTTTCTAGCACCAAGATACTGGTGGATAAGGAAGAGATTGATGAGCTCCTTCATGAGCTGAAGACGCATACTCCTGATGAGATCATGCGCTGCCAGAAGATCATCAGCAATAAGGAGGCCATTCTTGCGGATGCCCATGCAAAGGCTGATGAGCTGGTAAAGAAAGCACAGGATTTTTCGGACCAGATGGTGAGCCAGCATGAGATCATGCAGCAGGCTTACGCCCAGGCCGGGGAGATAGTAAAGCAGGCGAATCTTCAGGCTCAAGAGATCATGGGTACTGCTTCCGTGCAGGCCGAAAATATCCAGTCTTCAGCCATTCAGTATACCGATGATTCTCTGGCGAATATCCAGCAGATACTCATGGCCTCCATTCAGGAAACCCAGAGTAATAATAATAATCTCATAAATTCACTTTCTCAGATATTAAGTGTGGTTAACGCAAACCGTGCCGAGCTTCATCCTGACGAAGAGGAGCTTGCAAGGAATGCTGCCATTGCTGAAAGAGCCGAGGCTGAGAGAATGATGAATGCTGCACAGAATCCCGCTGAGGCACTGCCTTCTTACGCGGACGGTGCTCCGGCAGTGAATGCCGCAAATGCTGCAGCTGAAAATCCGGCTAATGCTGCATCTGCCGCCCAGTCACAGCCTGCTCCGGCTCCCGCTGATAAGGCTGACACGTCAGTAAGCAGTACAGAAGCGCTTCCTTCCGCAAAGACTTCCGGAAGGAAATTTAAGGGTGGTGTATCAAAAGCAATTTTAGAAGCAGAGAAATGAGGTAATAAGTTAATATGGCTGTTCTTTCAGATCTGGAACCGAAGGAAGTATTTAAGTATTTTGAAGAGATAAGTATGATACCCAGGGGTTCGCACAATACCTCCGGCATATCTTCTTATCTCTATAAATTTGCCCTGGATAACGGCTTTAAGGCAAGACAGGATGATATGGGAAACGTGGTGATCTTTGTTCCGGCCACACCCGGATATGAAGAAAAGAAAGCCGTTATCCTTCAGGGACATATGGATATGGTCTGTGAAAAGGCTTCCGACTCAAAGCACGACTTCACTAAGGATCCGCTGGATCTTCGTGTTATGGATGATGAGATCTTTGCCGGAGGGACCACTCTCGGCGGAGATAACGGCATTGCCCTTGCCTATGCCATGGCTGCTGCCACCGATAAGGAGCTTAAGCATCCCGCTCTGGAGCTCATCTTCACCGTGGATGAAGAGGTGGGTATGGAAGGAGCGGTATTTCTTGACACCTCGGATCTAAAGGCCGGATATATGCTGAATCTCGATACCGAGGATGAGGGAGAAATAGTTACCAGTTCCGCAGGAGGCTTAAATGCTGTAATGTCGGTTCCCGTTAAGTATAAAAAGATGTCCGGTGAGGAGTATAAGATCGTAATAAGCGGCCTTAAGGGAGGACATTCCGGCACCGAGATCGACCGCTATCACGCAAATGCCATAATCATTATGGGCAGGCTTCTTCATTTCCTCCGTACAAAGGAGCTTGATTTTAATATAAGCGGTCTTGACGGGGGACTTATGAACAATGCTATCCCCCGGGATGCCGACTGTGATCTGCTTCTTTCTAAAGAAGATATGGACAGATTTGAAGATCTTATCGGTGAATTCGAGAGCACTATAAAGAATGAGTACCGTGCCAATGAGAATAATATAATGATCTACTGCGATCATAAGGGTACGGTGGAAAAGGAAGTACTTCATAAAAAGCATCAGGAAAGGGTTATTTTCCTCTTAAACACCGTTCCTGACGGGGTACAGCGGATGAGTCAGGAGGAGGCCACAAAGGGACTCGTTGAGACCTCTCTTAATAACGGGATCATGCGGCTTACGGAAAAGGAGTTTTATCTGAATGCTTCCGTAAGGAGCTCCATTTCCTCCGCAAAGCAGGCATTATCCGATAAGCTTAAGTATCTGACCGAGACTATAGGCGGACATTATGAAGCAAGCGGTGATTATCCTGCCTGGGAGTTTAATGATGATTCCTATCTCTTAAAGAAAACCGTGGAGGTATTTAAGTCTCAATACGGGTATGAACCGAAGGTCGTAGGCATACACGCAGGTATCGAATGCGGCATATTCTTTGAGAAAATGCCCGGACTTGACATCATTTCCATCGGTCCCGAAATGGATGGTGTACACACTCCCCAGGAGAAGCTCTATATCGGATCGGTAAAGAGGACCTGGGAGCTCATAAAGGGTATTCTGGAAGATCTTTAATGGGAATAAAACTTGAAAATATAGATGCGGCACTCTTTGATATGGACGGTACCCTGGTGGATTCCATGTGGATGTGGGCTAAGATCGACAGGGAGATAATGGAAAAAAGGGGCATTCCTTTTGACAGGCGTTTCCAGATTGAGATCGAGGGAATGTCCTATAATCAGACAGTTGCCTATATGAAGGAAAGATTTGGTCTTATAGAAAGTATCGATGAAATAAAGGCTGAGATCAATGATCTCGCCATGGAAAAATATGAATTTGAGGTAACATATAAACCCGGAGCCCTGGATTTCCTTAAGGAATGCAGGAAGGAAGGGATAAAATGCGGTATGTCCACCAGTAACAGCGAGGAGCTTTTATCCGCCTGTGAGAGGAACCTGCATTTTATGGAGTATTTCCAATCTGTCCGGACTACGAACGAAGTAGAGAACAGTAAGCCCTTTCCGGATTGCTATCTCTTAAATGCAGAGGATCTGAAGGTGGAGCCCTCACGCTGCGTTGTATTTGAGGATATCATACCCGGAATACAGGCCGGACTTGCTGCAGGCATGCGTGTTATCGCTGTTAAGGACGATTATTCGATCCCTGTGGAGGATGAGAAAAGCAGGCTTTCCGATGGTTTTATTTCTGATTTCAGGGAGCTTATCATCTGAACGGTTTCCCTTTAAGCCTGGTCATATGTACAGAATCAATAGTTATTTTCAGTTTCGTTTCATTTAATTCGCCTTTTTTCCCTGTTAATATCTTCTTCCCATCTCCTTATTATCTGTGCTATAATTCCGCTTGAGGAGTTTTTGATGAGTTGTATCTATTCTGAATAGATACGAGGAGTTTTCTGTTATGAAGAAGTTTGCGTTTCTTTTTGTGCTGCCTGTTATCATCGCGGCTTTGTCGGGTTGCAGCGGTTTCCTTACAGGATATGATGATCTGCCTGCAGACTCGGATCTCAGGTCCGAGGAAGTAAAGGAAGTAATACCTCCGGGAGCCCTGCCGGGAAATGTCTTTTTAAATATTTCGGCTATTACTCTTGATGAGCCTGTCATAAATCTTCATGCCCTGACACGGGACGAAGCGAGAAAAAAGATAAGTGACAGCTATGATTTTTCCCTCTGTGTTGATAACGGAAATCCCGATATGGAAGCCTTCAGGGATTATTCTCTGTCCGCTGACAGTGCTGAAGGAAGCAGGAGATCCTTTGATCCCGATACCGTATCCGAGGATATTATTTCCGCATCTTCAGATATTGTGGGGGAGGAAAGCTATGAGCTTCCCGATATTATTTCGGATGAGGCGGATAAGCTGATTAATGAGATCTATGATGAGCATATGAACGATAAGCCCGGTTCCGAGTTCAGCTACAGTCTTGAGCTCCCTCAAGACGAGTACTCCGAGTTTTACGCCAAGCTTATCCATGACGCCTGGAGCTCCGATGCTGCGGTAAACGTGATCACAGCCTTTGACAGGGACAGTAATGAATTCCTTTTCGGCGGCGGACATGAGGGCTATGAGGTGGATCTTGAAAAGCTCGCCGGGGCCATAAGGGAACGCTTTGAAAAACGGGATTTCACCGGCGATATAGTGGCAGAGGGAGATACCTTCACCGTATCAGCAGATGAATTGAAGGACAGATATCAGGAGCTTTCATCATTTGAGACTCATACCACAAATGTAGCCGTTAGAAACAAAAACGTGTCTTTAGCCGCAGATTCCATTAACGGAACCATCGTAAAGCCGGGTGAAGAATTCTCCTATAACGGCACGGTTGGAAAGCGTACAAAGGACAAGGGCTACGGGGAGGCCGGAGCATACCTTAACGGTGAAGTGGTACAGGAGATAGGCGGCGGAGTCTGCCAGGTTTCAACAACGCTTTACAATGCGGTGTTCCGTGCGGGATTACAGAGTACGGAAAGGACCAGCCATACCTTTGCCCCGAGCTATGTGACACCCGGACTTGATGCGACAGTTTCCTGGGGCGGTCCTGATTATAAATTTGTCAATAATTCCCCCTACCCTGTGGGCATAAAGGCTCATTACGAGAACAGGAAGGTAAAGGTATCCATATTCGGAGTTCCTATTCTTCCCGAGGGTGAAAAATGGGATCTTGTCTCAAATAAGACAGCTACGCTCGGTGTTCCCGCTCCCGTCTATATTTCCTCAGGGAAGGCAGACAGCGGCTCTGCGGGCAGTATCTGGGAAGCATACAAGGTTGTCTATAAGGACGGAGAGGAGAGCGCAAGGGTATTTGACCACAAATCAAAATATGTGGGCCATACCCCCAGGATCTATGTGAATCCGCTTGTACCGGAGGGTATGACTCCGGACGAGTATAATGCAGCCATGGCTGCTCTTGCACTGCAGGCGGCTCAGGCTCAGCTGCAACCACAGCCACCGCAGTAGTCGTTAATTATTTATAGGTTACAGTATGGCAGACTGGCTTACAACCATCGGAAATAATAAGGATTTTATCTGTAACGGCATCTCTGCAATGCCGGGGGGATTCTTTGTCTACCGCGCAGACTATGATAAGGAGGAGATATTATACGCAAATAAGGCGTTGCTCCGTATCTTTGAATGTGATACGGAGGAAGAGTTTATGGAGCTCACCGGAGGCTCTTTTAAGGGCCTGGTTCTTGATGATGATTATGCTCATATAGAAAAGAGCATAAAAAATCAGATAGAAAAAAGTGAGAATAAATTAGATGAGGTCACCTACAGGATAAGGACCCGCTCCGGACAGATCAAGTATATTGAGGACTTCGGGAGCTATGTTGAGGATCCGGTGGAGGGACCTCTTTTCTATGTTTTCGTATCAGACCCCCAGGATAAGATAGATCCTGTCACCGGACTCCCAAACAGGAAGGCGTTTTTTCAATCTGTTGAAAAGCGCTTAACAGAGCTTAACGGAGAAGGCTTTCCCGAGATCGTTGCCTTTGACCTTAACGGTATGAAGGGCTTCAATTCGAAGTACGGCTTTAAGGAGGGAGACAGACTTTTACGCTCCTTCGGGGATATCCTTAGGATCAACTTCGGGAGTGAATTCTGCTCGAGATTCGGGGAGGATCATTTCTGTGCCTACTGCGACCAGGGAGGTGCGGAGGATATCTTAAGCGATGTCATCGATTCCTTCCAGAATAACAGGGACGGCAGGACCCTTCCCGTAAAGATCGGTATCACGACCTACGATAAGGATATTTCTGTATTTGACCACTACGAGAGAGCCCGTCTCGCCTGTCAGACCCAGAAGAAGTTCTACGGGTCCAGCATAGGCTACTATGACGACTCTATGACAAAGGATTTCTCGAAGAATGAGTATATATTGAGCCATATTGATATGGCGATTGCGAATGGCTGGATAAAGGTGTTTTTACAGCCTGTGGTCCGTACCCTTACCGGACAGGTTTGCAGCGGAGAAGCACTTACACGCTGGATAGATCCGGAATACGGCTTTATCTCCCCCGGGGATTTTGTGCCCCTACTTGAAAGCGCCGGTCTTTCCTATAAGCTTGATACCTATATGGTAGAGAAGGTTACGGAGATCCTCAATAACGAAATAAAAGAGGGCAAAAACCCGGTTCCCGTTTCCGTTAACCTTTCCAGAACGGATTTTCTATACTGTGATCCGGTACAGATCATTGTGGAGGCACTGGACCGGTATAATCTGAGCCGTTCCCTTATCTGCGTGGAAATAACGGAGAGCGCATTCACCGAACAGCCTGAATACATTAAGGATGCGATTGAACGCTTTCATTATGAAGGGATAGAGGTCTGGATGGACGACTTCGGCAGCGGATATTCCTCCCTTAATGTCTTAAAGGACTTTGATTTTGACGAAATAAAGATAGATATGGCCTTTCTCCGTAATTTTGGGGATAAATCCAGGATAATCGTGACAAAGGTCGTACAGATGGCAAAGGAACTCGGCATCCATACCCTGGCGGAAGGCGTGGAGACCCTTGAGCATGTGGAATTCTTACGTAATATCGGCTGTGAAAAGATACAGGGCTATTACTATGCGAAGCCGATGGCATATTCGGAGCAGATAAACAATCTAGAAAGTCAGGGCTTTAATTTTGAGAATAAGGAAATTGCTTCTGTATATGAAAAGACCGGGCTTGTTAATCTTGCAACCACTCTTTCAAGAGGGCTTTTCTTCTACCAGAACGGTAAGTTTAATCCGATATTCCTGAATGATACATATATCCAGACCATTGCGAGAACCGGAATGACCTCGGATGAGATCATCGAAAAAAATATGAACACAGTAAAATCCCGTATAAGTAAGCAGTTTCGGGATCTGGCCGAAAGGGCTGTTAAGAGTAAACAGACCGAGCGCATGACCTTTGTTCTAAGGAATCAGTATTACCATTATTCCTTTAAGGACGTGGCTGATTCCCGGTCCGGAAGCATGCTGCTTGCTTCGATCGACAGATTTGTTTTTGAAGAGCAGGAATCCCGGGCAGCACTTGACGACATCTTAAGGAATATCAGTCTGGTCTACGACAGTATTTATATCATTGATCTTGATGATGATTCCAGGACCGTCATCTCTTCGAGTCTCGCAAATGAGGCTGTGGGTGATGTGGTATACGGTCTAAAAAGCTTTTATTCCACTTACTGTACCCGTGAGATCTACCCTGATGATTTAAAGCGCTGGCAGGACAATTTAAGGAAAGACGGTATTTTCGGGATCTTCAATAAGAGCGGAAAGGGGATCTTTGCTGATGCGGTAAGGATGAAGGATGTGAACGGTAATTTTACCTGGATAGACTTTACCGTGATCCATATTCCCGAATCAGACGGGAAGCGCTTCCTTCTCTGTGTTCGTCCCTCGGTTCTTGAGTTCCAGCCGGATCTTGCCGAGGTTGCCACAAATGCAAGAATTGATACGGATGCCATGAATCCTGATTCCGATCTTATCCGCTCGATGGTGGAGGCCTCCGATATCAGGATCTTCTGGAAGGACACCGAGAGACGCTATGTGGGCGCCAGTAAGGCATTTTTGGAGTATTACGGCCTTGATTCAATAGATGAGATCAAGGGAAAGACCGATGAGGAGCTTGGCTGGTTTGTAAATGACAGCTACTCCGAAAGCTATGAGAAAAATGTGATAAAGCGCGGCCGGGTGGTCAAAAATTCCGTGGACAGCGTTTTGATCGACGGGGTGCTCAGAAATATCCTTATGACCAGATTCCCGGTCCATACCAAAGGAAAGATATCCGGTCTTATGGGCTATATGATAGATCTTGATTTTGACGTGGAGGCGGAGGACGGAGTTGCCAAGGGCATGCTGAGGGATCCGGTAACGGGACTTATGAATATGCAGGGCCAGATGCTTTCACTCATAAGTCTTTATGACAATTTCCTTAAAAACAATGAGGATTTTGCCAGCATCGCCATAGAGGTCAAGCGCTTTAACGATATCATCAAGGATTACGGCAGCGAGGTGGCGGATGATCTTATAAGGATGGTCGGTATAAAGATATTGAATGCTTACGGAAGGAATGCGATCATCTCAAGGATCTACGGTTGCACCTTTACTGTGATCCTGAAGAATGTGACCGGGGAGAGGGTCATCACACTTTCCGAAAAATGTATGGATTCCATAAACGGGATACATGAAATAGACAACAGGCAGTGCAGGATCAAGGCCGTTTACGGGGCTGCTTTCGGTTCGGAGCGTGATACGGTCCAGGATATCGCTGAGCTTGCCAGACTGCGTATGAAGGGGGAGTGGATACCGCTGTCATCCTGAGCGTCAGCGAAGGATCTTTCACCGCTTTGTTATCCTGCAGACAACATAGTTCATTTCATCCCTGAAGAAGTTAACGACCTCCTCCATAGCCGACTTCACATCCGAAAGCTCACCGGTGATGATAAGGGTTCCGGTCTTTCTGTCCGCCTCTCCCAGATAGATATTCCCGCTTTTTACCGCAATATCCGATGCTATTACTGCCGACTCGGGCGGAGTAAGATTCATTATACCTATGGCTGAGCTGGTGTAATCGACCTGGGGATTTAAGCCGAGCTTCTGGTAAATTACCGGTGAGGGTCCGCCCATTATATGCGCGAAGGTGATCTCTCTTCCCGCAACGGTCTCCTGTACTATCCTCATTCTCTCTGTTTCACTTGTGTTATTCATTATTTCCATCTATTCTGCCCTTCCTTTCAGGGGTTTAAATTATCTTATTTGATGTCTTCGGTTTTTCCCGGATGATTATACCATAATCGGAGACCTTTACCGACATACTCTTTAAATATATTCAAAAAAAGTTTAAAATACAGAGAGCAAAAGAGCCCTTGATCGCCAGCTCTTTCATATTTTCAAACCTTCGGGAAAAAAGGAGAGGGATATGTATAAAACAGTTGAGATTGATGATATTTTCGGTATATCCAGTCTTCTTACAGAACAGAGATTCAGGCCGGACCTTAATAGGTACAGGTCACTGAAGATCTACAGGGGAATGCCAAATGCCGCCTTTAAGATAGTCACCTCACTCAGGCGTAACTGTAAGGATAAAAGGCGGCAGCTGGAGCCTGCCATTTTATCCAATTTCACGAAGTACGCGGCTCTTGAGGATCCATCCATAGAAACAAGTGTCTGGAGGCAGATGATACTTGGACAGCACCATGGTCTTCCAACGAGACTCCTTGACTGGTCCTTTTCGCCCCTTACCAGCCTGCACTTTGCAATGAGTGAGAATGACCTTGAGAAAATGGATAAACATGATTCGGTTGTATGGAGTATTGATGTTGATGAGCTCCACGAGAAGCTTCCGGAAAAGTACCAGAACATAATGAAAAAGGAGCAGACCACGGTTTTTTCCCTGAAAATGCTGCAGGAAGCCTGTGAGGGTCCTCTTGAATATGATGAGGATATGGAGGGAAAGGCCATGCTTATAGTAGAGCCTCCCTCTATAGAGCAGAGGATAATTAACCAGTATTCCTTTTTTTCCATCGTGCCCTATGAGATGGATGATGTGGAAGCCTTTCTTAAGGAACACACAAATAAGACCGTGCGATATGTGATAAAGAAGGAGATACGCTGGCAGGTTCGTGATCTTCTGGACCAGTTAAATATCAGCGAAAGGATAGTGTACCCGGGGCTTGACGGGCTTTCGGAGTGGCTTGCCCGCCACTATTACGTGAAGGGCTGATAAATAATTAAAAAAAGCAGCCGCTTTCTGAAATGCAGGTGACTGGTGAAATCCGGGACGAGGACTTTAAAATGCTTTACGATAAGGACATAAGAGAGCCGCTTTTTGACTTTCTGGAGGAGAAATTCGGAAAGATAAGGATACTGGAAGAAAAGATGACAGGCAGAGCCCGGGCCGATGTTCTTATGATAATGCCGGACAGGCTTTGCGGTATTGAGATAAAAAGTGACGCAGACAGCTATACTAGACTTGAGAGACAGGTAAAAAACTACGATCTTTATTATGACTGCAATATGGTGGCAGTAGGTTCCAGGCACGCTTCACATATTGAGGAGCATGTTCCATCCTACTGGGGGATCATCACAATAGATGAGACAGAAAAGGGAGCTGATTTCTATATTTTAAGGCCCTTCGGCAAAAACCCGAATGTGACCGTAGAAAACAAGCTGAATATATTATGGAGGCCGGAGCTTGCACATATCCAGACACTTAACGATATGCCGGGGTATAAGAATAAGAGTAAAGCTTTTGTCCGGGAAAAGATACTTTTATCGGTGAAATACGATCTCTTAAATAAGCAGATCTCCGAAGAGCTTTTTGAAAGGGACTACAATACTATCGCTGAAAGGATTAACGAATACAGGAAAGGGATCAATCAGAAGCCGAGGAGGAAACGTAGAAAGACGAAATATAATAAGTCATCCGGAACACGATGATTGTATACAGTATCCGTTCAATTGTCTGTCAAAAAATACAGTTTTATCAAGTTATGTCTACAGAAATATGTATATTTTGTCGATATTATGATATAATGATCCAAAGTCACGGATGACCGGCAGATAAGAGGGGGATCTGCTGCGGAACCGAAGAGGAATGGTTTCAAAAATATAAGAGAGAGGTAATAGTTTATGAAAAAAGGTAAAGCAAGGTTAGGGATCAAGTTTCAGCTCGTTATGCAGGCAGCACTGCCGCTTCTTATCGTGGGAATCGCCATACTCACCATAATGAGTGTTTCAATGAAGACTTCGCTGGAGGATAAGACACTGGAAAGCCTGAAGGCTGCCGCTATACTTTACGGGGATTACGGTGTTCTCCAGAAGGGAGAAGAGGGTGACAATTCAATAGAGGATCATATGAAGAAGGAAACCGGCTATGACTATACCTGGTTCAAGAACGGAAAGAGATATGCTACCTCTGTTGTGAAGGCTGACGGATCAAGACCGATAGGTACTCCTGCAGCTGACGAAGTAATTGAAGCCGTAATGAATAAAAAACAGATATACACCTCCAAAAAAACGGATGTGGCCGGAAGTGCATATTTCGTTGCTTATGTACCCATCATCAATGAGGACGGCTCTGTAGATATGGCCTTTACCGGTGAGCCCAGAGAGCTTGTCGAGAGTATGATCACAGGCGCTATTATCAGGGTTGTGGTCATTGGGATAATCCTTTCAATAATAGCACTGGTTATAATTTATTTCCTTTCAGACAAGCTTGCCGATGTTGTCAAGGTGAACCTGGAAGCTATAGAACACCTTGAGAACGGTGAATTTGTAAAAGCTGAAAAGTATCTTAACAGGAATGATGAGCTGGGTGACATGATAAGGGATACCAATAACGTTATTGATACGCTGCAGGGCATTGTGGAAGATATCAAGCGTGAAGCTCAGAGTGTTGGTACTTCAAGTTCAACTCTGGCAGATGCGGCATCACAGATGTCCCTTACCACGGACGGAGTTTCCACTGCGGTCAATGAAATGGCAAACGGTGCCACACAGCAGGCTCAGGATATTCAGTCAGCTACAGAGAATGTCGGAAGCATGGGTGAATCGATAGCATCCGTTACCGATAGTGCGGGAACCCTTTCAAAGACTGTGGATTCCATGAACCAGACATCCAAGGAGTCTGCCGCTGCTCTTGAAACCCTTGTTAAGGCTTCCGATGAGATGGCAGCATCCGTTGCTTCCATTACCGAGAAGATACAGGCTACACGTTCTGCTGTTGACGAGATCAATTCCAAGGTTGATGCGATCAATAATATAGCGGCACAGACCAACCTCCTTTCACTTAACGCTTCCATAGAGGCAGCGAGAGCAGGAGAGGCCGGAAGAGGCTTTGCTGTTGTAGCTGATGAGATAAGACAGCTTGCAGATGATTCCGCGAATTCCGCAAAGGAGATCCGCGAGACCATGGAGAAGCTTATTACCGATTCCGGTGCTGCAGTTGAAGAAGCGGCTGTGGTTCAGGAATCCGTTAAGAACCAGAAGGAGATCATGGAGAAGACCACAGTTGCCATTGACGATCTTCTTCAGGGCATAACCACTACCGTAAGCGAGGTACAGGGTATTGCAAATTATGCGCAGGCCTGTGACAGCTCCAAAGCCGGTGTTATCGATGCTATGAGCGGTCTTTCCGCAGTATCGGAGCAGAACGCCGCCAGCTCACAGCAGACCTCCGCTTCCGTTGAAGAGCTTAACGCAACTGTGATCACCCTTGCGGAATCCGCAGATGAGCTGAAGAGTATTGCTGAACAGCTGAATAAGAATATAAGCTTCTTCAAATAAATGATCTACAACTTTTTTGCAGCAATATCACGTATGAAATATATTGAACGCTGGGCTCTCATGCGTAATTCCAGGGAGGAAACCCTTTCGGAGCATTCTCTGGAGGTGGCCATGATAGCCCACGTTCTTTCGGTTATGGGAAATGTGCGTTACGCTCATCATATGGATGCGGAGAAGGCTGCCCTTATCGGGATATACCATGATGCATCGGAAATAATAACCGGTGATATGCCTACTCCCGTAAAGTACTATAATCCCGATATCCGTTCCGCTTATAAGGATGTAGAGAGGATAGCCGATGAAAACCTGCTTTCCAAGCTTCCCGATGACTTGAAGGATGAGTTTACCGGGATCTTTAAGGCTGACGCCTCCGATCCGGAGGAAAGGTATTTATGGCGCCTTGTAAAGGCGGCTGACAAGATCTCGGCTCTTATAAAGTGTATGGAGGAAAGGCAGGCCGGGAATTCCGAATTCCGTACCGCCGAAGAAAGCCTTCGAAAAAAAGTCGGAGAGATGGCTGAAGAAATGCCGGAGGTCAGGGATTTTCTGAATGAGTTCCTGCCGGCTTACGGGAAGACACTGGATGAATTAAATGACTGATTTAAGCGGAGCCTAAGAGATCAAAGGCTCCGTTTTTCTTCCGATTTCTTTTCGGTATCGGCGATCTGCTCCCCAAAGCCTGTAAGAGCAGCAAAGGGTGCAAACTGGGCTGCCCTGCTTAAGGGGGACATGCGTTCGTGCTTTTTTGATTCAGGATGTGGCAGATCTATGATATCCCTATAGTCCTCTATGGTACTGTTTTTTTTCAAGCTTTGTGTCCTCCTACCTGCTCATTTCTATCCTTCATGGTGGCATATTCCATAAGGTTCATTCCCTTAAGCACCGCGTTTTTCCCGTACTTCTTCTTTATGGATAGAACAGCCTCCTGCAGCTTCTTTTCCTTCCTTCTGAATTCCTCGGATATTTTCCTTTCTTCCTCCAGAGCGCCGTAATCAGTAAAAAGATCAAGCTGTTCGTATCTTTCTTCCTCTTTTTTTCTTCTTTCAGCGTCTGCCTCAAATATCACATGGTTTGCGACCACATACATCCTCCGGACCAGAAGAGCAGGGTTTATTATCCTGTCATACAGCTCCATCGCCCGGTCTATAATAAGCCTTGTGGATGATGAGAATTCACCCAGGTTAATGGAGCCGTGGGCTGCCTTCGGAACGAGCCTCCCGTAATGGTCATATTCTACGGGCCCCTTATACCGTTCCCTGATCTCGGGATCCTTTAAGCATTCGATATCATAGCCCACAGTCAAAACTATCTGGTCCGTGACCAGACCTTTTTCAAAAAGCTGCAGGACAAGATTGTCAGTCATTTCACGGACTATGAGCCTCCCTTTTTCAACGGTATAGGGCTCATGGAGAACCTGGCCCTCACTTATGCTGTTATTTTCCGGTTTATAGGCCTTGATCTCTTTTATTTCACAGGGCTCATAGCCCCAGGCGTGATCTATTAAAAGCTCAGCGTTTATACCGAAAAGCTTGTATAGAAGCTCTTCATTATAGTAATCACACTCCCTCCCTACGGAGCATCTTGCCACGTCACCCATAGTGTACATTCCGTTTTTTTCAAGCTTTGAGGCATAGCCCCGGCCGATACGCCAGAAATCGGTTAAGGGTCTGTGGGCCCAGAGCCTCTCCCTGTAGCTCATTTCATCAAGCTCTGCAAGCCTTACCCCGTCTTCATCCGGCGGCATATGCTTTGCCACTATGTCCATAGCTATCTTTGAAAGATAGAGATTTGTCCCGATGCCGGCGGTGGCCGTGATCCCGGTCTCCCTGAGGACATGCCGTATCATCCTCACGGCAAGTTCCCTCGGACTGCTATCATAGATCTTCAGATAATCGGTCACATCCATAAATACCTCATCCACGGAATAAACATGGATATCCTCCGGCGAGATATATTTGAGATAGATATCATATATCCTTGAGCTGTACTGCATATAAAGGGACATTCTGGGAACAGCTGTTATAAAATCAAGACTGTACTCGGGATGAGCCTTTAATTCCCTTAAAGAGGTGCTGCTGCCGCTGAATTGATGTCCAGGAGCGTTCTTCAGCCTTTCACGGTTTATCTTTTTAACAAGAGAATCAGCCTCAAAGAGTCTGGGACGACCGGATAAACCGAAGGACTTAAGGGCAGGAGATACAGCAAGGCAGATGGTCTTATCCGTGCGGCTCCTGTCCGCAACAAGAAGACACACATCCAGGGGATCATAGCCCATTTCCCGGCTTTCCACCGATGCGTAAAAGGATTTCAGGTCTATGGCAACATAGGATTTTTCAGTGGTTGTTTTTTTATCCATGACTATGATATATTCTATCATATTTTTATACCACTGTGAACATCTGTTCGATGGGAGGCGGGATAAAGGCATCAATTTCGCCAGAAAACGTGTTGACGGCATATCCACATGCATAACCCTTTATCGGAACCGCCGACAAGATATGCCGCTTACTGCGGATTTGCACGCAGGATAAGAACAAATCCTACGTGAATATCCTGCGTGCTTAGCCGCAGTTGGCGGAGAGCTTGGCGTAGCGCGTTCCGCAGGGTTATGCATGTGGATATACTGTCAATACGTATGGCGGGATTGATGCGTTCATCCGGGATAATGCGGTACAGATCATGTCATTCTGAAGGAGAAACAGATTTGGAAATAAAGGCAAATTATCACACACACACAAATCTCTGTGACGGAGCTAACACTCCCGAGGAAATGGTGGAAGCCGCTATAAAGGACGGACTTCAGTATCTTGGCTTTTCAGGCCATTTTGATCCGGACGTTTATATGGATATAGAGAAATATAAGAAGGAGATACGTTCTCTAAAGGAAAAATACAGGGGAAAGATAGGTATTCTCTTGGGAGCCGAGGTTGACCGCCTTTTTGATGTGACAAAGGCCGAAGGCTGTGAATATATAATAGGTTCCACTCACGGACTTAACACAGATGAGGGGGTTATGTCCGTTGACAGCTCCCCGGAAACATTAAAAAAACTTTGTCAGGAATATTTCGGCGGTGATTACTATAAGCTTACAAAAGCCTATTATGAGCTTGAAGCAACGGTTGTTGATGTGGTGAAGCCGGATTTTATCGGACACTTTGATATAGTGACCAAGTATAATGATGAGCTTCATTTCGTGGATGAAGATGATCCACGTTACCTGAAGCCTGCCCTGGATACGTTGGAGTATCTATGTGGGTACGGTATCCCCTTCGAGATAAATACAGCGCAGTATTACCGCGGAAAGAAGAAGGAAATGTATCCAAATATGCGTCTTCTTAAGGCTCTTCACGATTTTGGAGGAAGGATAGTTTTAAGCAGCGATGCCCATAACAGTGCGGTCCTTACCGGCGCCTTCGATGTGGCGGCAAAGAGAGCCGCTGTCTGTGGTTTTACCTCTGCAAATATCCTTATTCCCGATGGATCAGGCCATGTCAGATGGAAAGAAGTAGCTCTGTAAAAAGTCGTATTAATATGGTATCATTTTAAGGGGATCATTTTTGGGAAGACAATATGTGGAACTATAATTTTACCATTCCTGCTATATTTATCTACACGATCTTTCTTGTATACTTTATTACCGGCTCAGCTCTTCCGGTGAAAAGAAACAGGAGCTTTCTTATGCTGGTCATCTGCCACGGCCTGACCGCGGTATTTGATATCCTTTCTTCATTTTTCGACAATAACTATAGTCATTTTGATATAAGGCTCCTAACAGCCTCCAATCTGTTATTCTTTGTATTTTTTGTAGCTACTGCGTTCTGTTTTCTTAACTATGTTCTTTCGGTACCGGAGCAGTCGGTATCTATAATCAGGATATCCTTATTTAACAGGATCTTTTTTCTGATATTTGAAGCTGTGGTCATTCTTTCCATATTTACCAGCTGGATATTTTATGTGGATGAGGGTGGTTACCACAGGGGAATATACTATAACATAATATATTTTATTTTCTTTTCTTATATTCTGGAAATGTACATACTATTCTTCCTGTTCAGGAGTGTTTTCACGAAAAGGGAGTTCACCAGCGGACTGCTCTTTGTCAGTATACTTCTTATGGGACTGATACTCAGATATCAGTTCCCCACGCTGCTCGTAATGAATACCTTCTGCTTAGGAGCCATTCTGATAATCTTTCTTTCCTTCCAGGATATTCATCTTTTTGAGGATCAGAGGGTCGGTTTATTTAATAACAGAGCCTTTCATCAGTACGTGGTGGAGCATTTGAGCACGGGAAAGCTCTATCTCTACGGATACGGCATTGTAAATTATGATGAATTAAGGCGAATGTTCGGTGGTGTCCAGATGGATCAGGAATTAAAGGATATTACCAGACAGCTTAGAAACGAGTATCCCGGACAGGTGTTGTTTTATTTGAGGAACGGACGTTTTATGGTGGCCTGGGATAAACCCTTTCCTTTTAAGGAAATAAGCAGCAAAATGGTGTCTGTCGGTACCGTTGAATTTCCTGAGGATCTTCAGATAGATGATGCAGGCCAGCTTATTGAGGTGGCCCGTGATGTCTTTTCAAAGCTTTCCGGAGAGATCACAAGTAAGCATATTGTCGTTGACCGGGACCATATCGTGGAGATCAACAGAAATATAAGGGTTCAGCAGGCTTTAACCAATGCCATACAGAATGACGGCATACAGATATACCTGCAGCCCATATACTCCGTTGACAAAAAAAGGATCACTGGAGCCGAAGCACTGGCCCGTATTGAAGATCCGGATCTTGGAACCGTGCAGCCAAATGATTTTATACCCATTGCGGAGAAGAACGGACTTATAGTAAAGGTGGGAGAGGCCGTTTTCAGGAAGACCTGTGCCTTCTTAAGGGACTGCGGAGATGACAGGGTGCAGTGGATAAATGTGAATCTTTCCCCAGTCCAGTGTGTTGCCGAAAAGCCGGTTGCAGCTCTTCTTGATATTTCCGATGAATACAATATCTCCGGTGAAAAGCTGAAGCTTGAGATAACTGAAGATGCAATGGTGGATGATGAAGAGCTGAAGAGAATGATGCTGAAGATGTCGGATCATGGCTTCTGCTTTGAGCTCGATGACTTCGGAGTTGGCTTTTCCAACGTGCTGCGCTTAAGCAATTTCCCATTTTCTGCTGTAAAGATCGACAGGGAGCTGGTGTGGCAGTACCATGATAACCCCACGAACAGCGTCCTTCCCCACCTTATAGAAGATATAAGGAGTTCGGGGATGGACGTGGTCGCAGAGGGCATAGAAAGTAAATCCATGGGGAGGGAAATGATAGCACTTGGCTGCAATTATCTTCAGGGCTTTTATTTCTCCCGTCCGGTTCCCTTAAAGCGTTTCCCTAAGGTCTTTGACCTCCAGTGGGACGAGTTTGGCGGCCTTTAATGCCTGAGCTACGGGGCCTGTAACAATACTTGCAACAAGCATCTCAAATACAGCATTCCCGGCGATTATGGAGCAGATAAAAATAATAACGTTTCTACCTGCCATCATATTCTGAACATACTCGGTATTTCCGAAAAGGAACACGATGGTGGACATGAAGAATACAGTATTCAGAAAGGCCGAGAAGAATCCGGTCACTGTTCCGGAAATAAGCACATTGGCAAATTTCCGCATTCCCCTGTAGATAAAGCCCAGTAGAAAGCCGTCAAGCATTCTCGGGACAAAGCAGAGTATGACCGTGAGAACGGGGCTTATGGTAAAGAGTGTGCTTGTAAGCCCGCTGGAGCCCATCAGCGCTTTGATGATGGACGCAAGTCCCCAGATCGCTCCTGCAAGAAGACCGTAAACCGGACCAAAGGTTATGGCCGCAATGGAAACCGGTACCATGCTTAATGAAACTGTGATGGCTCCTAAGGGGACTGTTACAAACTGAAGAACGAAGATCGCGGCTGTAAGAAGTGACATGGTAGCAAGCCGCACTACCCTGGAACTGGTATTATTCATAATAAATTCCTCCTGTTATTATTCCCGCCTGTGGGATCCATAAGGCTTTTCAGATACCGGGGATCTCTGTCGGCTCTTGCTTACCCTAAGTAATGCAATACCTGAAAGATCTGAGGCGTTGATCCTTAAAGAATCCCAGTTTTCGGGATACAATACAAGTTACGGGATTATAATACCACAAATATCCGACGCTGTGTTAATCCTTTAACAATTTTTAAGAATTAAGAATATGTTGTTACAGTTCACAGCCGAACTGCGCACTTTGCTGCGCAGTTACGGCCCAAAGAATTATGGCAGGCAGGGGTTTTGCCCCATTGCCGAAGGCAATTTAATTGGCAAAACCCGTTACGTTCGCAGCCTGAAAGGCTGTGAACAGTAACAATATGTTGTTTTCTTACGGAGGGAAAAAAGAATGATGTTTTTTGGAAAGAAGAGTCATATAAAAAAGGAGCTTGCTATCCTTATGGCAGTACTCCTGTCAGTGACAGGCTGCGGAATAAACGGAGCAGGTAATAATGCAGCTGTTTCACAGAATACTGCTGCTGAAAAGACAGATGCTTCGGATAATACCGAGGCAAAAAAGACGGATGCTATAGATGCTTCAGAAGAGAAAGAAAGAGCAAAAAAGCCTCTTAAGGCCGAAGCTGTTTCGAAGCTGCCGGAGTCAGAGTGGCAGGCCCAGACCGTTTTTCCCGACCGCAGGGGTAAGATAGACGATACTCTGGCATTGAACAGCCTTTTTAGCTTCAGCGGCTATCACGGTCAGGGGAAGCTCTATTTCCTGCCCTCCGAAACCGTGTCTTCTTTCAAGATGTATATAAATGACTTCGAGGTCGACACCTCGGATGTTACCGGGGAAAACATATATGAGCTGGATTTTGGCGAAGCAGCCCTTAACGGTCTTAATACCCTTCAGGTTTCCAGTATAGAGCCTTTGAATATTAAAGATGCAGTGAGGGTGTGGATCCCCTACCCGGAGGTAATTGATGGCAGTCCCGAAGATGAGGGCATTAGAGAGGAAACTCTGTCACTTATCTCGGATATCGTTCAGTCCGACGTGGATTCTGGCTTTACAGCAGCCCAGCTTGCGGTTGTACGTAATGGGAAACTGGTATACGAAGATTCCTGGGGAAAGCTGAATTCATATCTGCCGGACGGAAAGAAGGATACCGGCAGTCCTGATGTGACGAAGGACACCCTTTTTGACCTGGCCTCAATCACAAAGATGTTCGCAACCAACTATGCACTGCAAAAGCTTGTGACGGATGGAAAGCTTTCCATTGATGCAAAGATCACGGACTTTTTAGGAGAAAAGTTCTCTGAAGACACCCTTGATTTTGCATATCAGGACGCAGAGGATCCCGGACTTGAGAAACAGAAGGAGTGGAAGGCCGAGCTTACCGTAAAGGATCTATTATGCCATCAGGGCGGCTTCCCGGCTTCGCCAAGGTATTGCAACCCCTATGTGGATGCGGTAACGCAGAGGAACGGAGAGGAGTATGAAAACATCCTCTTTGCGGGAAATGATGCTTCGCCCGAGACCAGAGAGGCTACCATAGACGCTATCTGTAAAACACCATTGATGTATGAACCTGGCACAAAGACCCTGTATTCCGATGTGGATTATATGATCCTTGGTCTTGTGGTGGAAAGCCTTACCGGGAAGGAGCTTGATACTTACGTTAAGGATACCTTCTATGAACCCATGGGCTTAAAGCACATAACCTTCAATCCTCTGAAAAACGGTTTTTCTAAAGAAGATGTAGCAGCTACTGAGGTAAACGGAAATACCAGGGACGGCTTCCTGAATTTCCCCGGGATAAGGACTAAGACCATTCAGGGAGAGGTCCATGATGAGATGGCATATTACAGTATGGGCGGGGTTTCCGGACATGCGGGTCTTTTCTCCAATGCCACGGATCTCGCAAAGCTTGCCAGTGTTATGTTAACCGGAGGCTACGGTGGACACCGGTTTTTCTCCCGGAACGTGATGGATCTTTTTACTTCACCTAAAAACAGTACCGAAGCCAATTGGGGACTGGGCTGGTGGAGAGAGGGGGATGACCAGAGGACCTGGTATTTCGGGGAAAGCACCTCCCGAACCTTCGGGCACCAGGGCTGGACCGGAACTCTGGTAATGATCGACCCTGTTGAGAATCTGGTTGTTACTTACCTTACGAATAAGATCAATTCGCCGGTTACGGATCTCAAGTTAAATCCCAATAAATTTAACGGCGGATACTATACGGCATCTTCCCTGGGTTTTGTGCCGCAGCTTATACAGCTTGGGCTGGATTTTGACAGTGACACTGATGAAAGAATGTTCTCACTTCTTTCCGAAATGGTAAATGACAGCATAAAGCTTGTGGATCCCGTATATGCAAACGAGGCGGACTATCCGGCTGTCAAAAATGCGGAAAGCAAGATAAACGTTCTGAAAAAGTTTGCTTCCCGTACAAATGAGCCTGAACAGCTTAAGGTCTGCGAAGCTGTCGATGAACGCTGGAAGACCTTTAAGGATGAAGCCGCCCGATCACCGGAGGGGATCCTGCATGAGATGAGCACGGAAGAAAAGATAGAACAGATGCTCTTACCGGATGTAAGGTTCTGGACCGAAAAGGACGGCAGTAAGACCGGGGTTAAAAAGCTGAATAAAGAGCTTGAGGACACTCTGAAAAAGCACAAATTCGGAGGAGTGATACTTTTCACCGACAATTTCGAGAATGCAGAGCAGACCGCCGCTCTGACTAAGGATCTGCAGGAGGCAAACAGTTACGGAAATGATAAGCATAAGCTCTTTATCGCTGTGGATCAGGAAGGCGGAAGGGTGACAAGGCTTTTGACCGGAACCCAGATGCCGGGTAATATGGCCCTTGGGGCTACCGGGGATACCGCGATGGCAAAGGAGGCAGCAAAGGTTATCGGAACTGAGATTAAAGCCCTGGGCTTTAATATGGATTTTGCTCCAGTGGTGGACGTCAATATGAATCCCTCAAATCCTGTCATCGGGATCCGCTCCTTCTCCGATGATCCCCAGATGGTTGCGGATTTCGGCTGTGCCTTTACGGAAGGACTGCATGAGGCAGGAGTGATATCCGCTCTCAAACATTTCCCGGGACATGGGGACACCCGTACGGATAGCCATACAGGGCTTCCTTGCATCGATAAAACCCTGGATACTCTCAGTAATAATGAGTTCGTTCCCTTTAAGAAATGTATCGAGAACGGGGCGGACATGGTGATGACCGCGCATATCCAGTATCCGAAGATCGAGACAGAGACCTATACTTCCATAAAAGACGGAAAAGATATTTTCCTTCCGGCTACGCTTTCTAAAGAGGTAATAGACGGGATCTTAAGAAAGGAGATGGGTTTTGACGGAGTGGTCATAACGGATGACATGTATATGGCGGCTGTTTCTGCGAATATCGCTCCCATAGATTCCGCACGCCTTGCGATAAACGCCGGAGTCGATATGATGCTGATACCGGTGGAGATGGATTCACCTTCAGGCATAAATGAGATGGAAAAATACATCTCGGATATCTCGAAGCTTGTGGAGAGCGGGGAGATACCGGAGGACAGAATAAATGAAGCCGTCTTAAGGATACTCAGATTAAAGGAGAAATATGGTCTGCTTTTCTCCGGTACCGCTTCGGATGAGGAGAAGGATGTTAATAAAAAAATAGGTACAAGGGAAAATCATGATAAGGAATGGGAGATTGCAGAGGCCTCTGTTACCCTCCTTAAAAATGAGGATGACCTTTTACCCTTAAAAAAGGATGCAAAAGCTGCTATCCTGTTTCCTTATGAGTCTCAGGTAAAGTCTGCGGAATTTGCCCTTAAGAAGCTAAATGAAGAGGGAATAACGAATGGGACTGAAAATGTCTCCGTATCAGGCTTTGAAGGTGTTTCAGAGAATATGATAGATGACCTTATCAACAGGAGCTTAAGCGGAAATGATGTGATAATAGCCGTATCGGCGCTTTATAATAACAGTGAACTCGATCCTTCAACAGAGGAGGGCCTTTGCAGCAGGCTTTATGATTCGCTGATAGAGAAGGCGCATGAAGAGGGAAAGAAGGTCATTATACTCAGCACCCAGCTGCCTTATGATGCGGCAAGATACCAGAAGGCCGATGCTATCCTATGCTGCTACAATGCAAGGGGAATGGCGGAGCTTCCGGAGGATTATTCAAAGGAGCTAAGCCAGTACGGCCCCAATATCCCGGCCGCGATCCATGCCATATTCGGAGGATCGGATATTACCGGCAGGCTTCCTGTAAATATTCCGGAGATTAACGCAAAATTTGATTATTCGGACAGGATCCTCTACGAAAGAGGAACAGGTATAAGTATATTAAAGGACGGTAAGGATAGTAAAAAAACCTTAAGTGGAAATAACAGCTTATGGCAGGAAGCAGTACTTGGGGATGAGCAGTTTGATGAGTATATGCCCCTCCTTAAAGATAAGAGGGTGGCTCTGTTTTCAAATCATTCCGGGATCGTTGGCGATGAGACGACAGAATCCGGAGAGGCGGGCTGGATAAATGATCATAGTCTCCTTCATTTCGGAAAGGACGGAAGCGGAAAAGAAATATCCTACGGTCAGCATATTCTGGATGCTCTTATTGAGCGTGGAGCTGATGTTACCGCTATATTCAGCCCCGAGCACGGCTTCAGGGGCACCGCTGATGCGGGAGAGAATGTGGAAAGCTCGGTGGATGAAAAGACAGGAGTGCCGATCCTCTCATTATACAGCGCAAACACTCACTATCCGTCCGAGGCCGATATGGAATGCTTTGACACCCTTGTGGTGGATATGCAGGATGTAGGACTCAGATATTATACCTACTATATTTCTCTTTTCTATCTGATGGATGCCTGTGCATCCCACGATAAAGAGGTCATAATCCTTGACCGTCCAAACCCCAACGGCTTTTATGTGGATGGTCCTATACTGAAGGAGGGCTATGAATCCGGAGTCGGAAGGCTTCCGATACCCGTGGTCTACGGTATGACCTGGGGAGAGCTTGCAAAGATGATAAACGGTGAGGGCTGGCTGGAGGCCGGAAAGAATAAGCTGAAGCTTACAGTCATCCCCTGCAAAAACTATACGCATCAGACCAAAACCAGACTTATAAAAAATCCTTCACCGAATTTAAAGGATATGAAGGCGGTATATCTTTATGCTTCCACCTGCTTCTTTGAAAATACGGCTTTCTCCATAGGAAGGGGCACAGAATATCCCTTTGAGGTATACGGCAGTCCCGAGCTTAAATTATCGGACGGATTTACCTTCTCATTTACGCCGAGAAGCATGGACGGAGCGCTGACTCCTCCCTTTGAGGGTCAGTTCTGCCGCGGCAGGGATCTTAGAGATATTCCGCTGGAAAAGATATGGGAAAACGGCGTTAACCCGGAATATATCATTGATGCATATAAAGCATATATGGCTGCAGCACCGGATACGGATTTCTTCGGTACTCCGGATCAGAAGGGCAGGTACTGGCTGGATCTTCTGAGCGGTTCTGATAGCCTTAGAAAGCAGATAATGGACGGGAAAAGCGCAAAGGAGATAAAGGAATCCTGGAAGGAGGATATCGAGGCCTTTAAGAAGTTAAGAAAGCCATATCTGCTGTATGAGGAGTGATAAGCGGATATAACGAAAAAAGCTCAGAACGGTCGCTTATGTTCATAAAGTCTGTGATTTGTGGTAGAATAAAAAAATGCATGAATTTATTCTGAAAGGCATTTTACTTGGATCGGCACTTGCCATGGATGCTTTTTCCGTGTCCGTAGTAAACGGCCTTAATGAATCGGGGATGTCCAGGAAAAAGACTGTCCTTATTCCCTTAACTTTTGCCTTTTTCCAGTTCATAATGCCGCTTGCAGGCTGGTTTATCGTGACCTTTATGCAGAGCCTTTTTGAAGACTTCAGGGCATACATTC
Source organism: Lachnospiraceae bacterium AD3010 (assembly GCA_000622025.1). Classification (GTDB taxonomy): domain Bacteria; phylum Bacillota; class Clostridia; order Lachnospirales; family Lachnospiraceae; genus NK4A144. The sequence goes on from JHWU01000008.1 coordinate 99,794, forward strand.
CGGTAACGGCATTGATACTCCTTCTTTTTATCGGAGGGAAGATGCTGATTGAGAGCATTCTTGCTCTCGGGAATAAGGGGGAGGATGAAAAATCAGAGTATATTCTCGATCACTTTTCCCTTATGATACAGGGTTTTGCAACCTCTATTGATGCGCTTTCCGTGGGCCTTACGGTTTCTGATTACAGCTTTTTGGAAGCATTTCTGACAGCCTTGATCATTGCAGCCGTTACATTTCTTATATGTCTCACGGGGATAGTTTTCGGTAAGAGGATAGGAAGCAGGATCTCACACGGTGCTGGAATCTTAGGTGGGATCATACTTATACTTATCGGGATAAGAATATTCGTTTCCTGAGGGAACTGTCATTCTGAGGGCACTACTGTCATTCTGAGGGCACTACTGTCATTCGGAGGGCGCTACTGTCATTCTGAGGGCACTACTGTCATTCTGAGGGCGGAGCCCGAAGAATCTTCCCTCCGGTAATAAAGATTCTTCGCTTCGCTCAGAATGACAATAAAACGCACAGAATGACAATAATACGCTCGGAATGACAATAAAACGCACAGAATGACAATTAATTGCAAATAATTGACACCTGATCGTTAAGAATAACACTAAATAAACTATTAAGAAGGGAGTCTTTAAAAAAATGAAAAAAATAGAGGATTATATCAGAACCATACCGGATTATCCTGAACCCGGGATAATGTTCCGTGATATTACTACGGTGGTTCAGGACCCGGAGGGACTGAAGCTTGCGATCGACAGCCTGCAGAAGGATATTGCGCTTCTGGATTTTGATGTTATAGTCGGAGCCGAATCCAGGGGCTTTGTATTCGGTATGCCTCTTGCCTACAATCTGGGAAAGGGCTTCGTTATGGTACGGAAAAAGGGAAAGCTTCCCGCAGAGACCATTGAGGAGACCTATGATCTTGAATACGGACAGGCGACCATAGAGATCCATAAGGACGCTATCACACCGGGCCAGAGGGTCGTTATTATCGACGATCTTATGGCTACAGGCGGTACAGTGGAGGCAGTGGTGAAGCTAGTGGAGCGCCTCGGCGGAAAGGTGGTACATATAAGCTTCCTTCTGGAGCTTGCAGGACTTAAGGGAAGAGAACGGCTTAAGGATTACGAGATAAGCAGTGTGGTAGCTTATCCCGGAAAGTGACGATAATCTTAAGCCCTGGCGATTTTGCCAGGGCTCTTTTTGGGCTTGAATGCTGGAAGGATTACACTTGATATGGTAGCATAATAGATTATGGGTTACCAAATGGAACTTAAGACAATTAAGTATAATCTGTCTGTTTGTAAAGTGACAGATATATCGGATATAGATCTGACCTCGGATTTCTATTTTGTTGGAAAGACAGATGAAGAACTATCTCTTGTCTGCAAAACGGAAGATACTCCGCATAATACGACCGAGCGTGAAGATGGATGGAGAGGATTTCGTATTCAGGGAGTACTGGATTTCTCGCTGATTGGGATTCTGTCAAAGCTGTCAGGTATCCTTGCAGAACATAATATAGGGATTTTTGCTGTTTCAACCTACAACACGGATTATATCCTTGTGAAGGAAGAAAACTTTGAACGTTCATTGGAAGTGCTTATAAACGAAGGATATAAGGTGATATAAAATCACAGGATATACGCGCTGAAGTGTCGGATTATTATCATTTCAACATAATTGAACAAGGAGAAATGCAGATATGGCATCGAGCAAAGACTATTTGGAGTTCATATTGGACCAGCTTTCAGAGCTGGATGAAATAACTTATAGGGCGATGATGGGAGAATACATCATATATTATCGTGGGAAAGTTGCTGGCGGCATTTATGATGACCGTTTTCTTGTAAAGCCTGTAAAATCCGCTTTGGAAATGATGTCAGAAGCCAGTCTGGAATTCCCATACGAAGGAGCAAAGGAGATGCTCCTTGTTGATGATGTTGAGAACAAAGAATTTCTTCGGAATCTTTTAGAAGCGATGTATGAAGAGTTACCTGCGCCGAAGAAAAAGAAATTTAAGCCTTGAGCAGCTTAAGGATAATCTGGAACTGACAGGCGAGATTTTAAAGGATGGAATTAGAATATATGGATAATGCCAAAAACGATCAACTGATTGGCCTTAGGAACCGTATAGTGCATGATTACGGGACTGTTGATTTGAATATCGTGTTTGAAACATTGAAAGATGAGTGAAGTGACTTACAGCAAAAAAAATGATGAAATTGAGTGTGTCAGATATGAGAAATCACGAAAAATATATCTTTCACACACACATTCCAATCATTTGACAATAGGTTATATTGAAGAGGGACAGGTCTGCATTACCATAGATGGAGAAAGCTGTATCTATACGCAGGGAGAAGAATTCCGAATAATGCCCAATGTTCTGCATGAGGTAAAACCAGCGGATGAAAATCCCTATTCCATGATGGTTATGTGTATCAAGATCGATGCGGTTGTGGATGATGATAATCTGAAAGAACTTCAGGAGACCATTATGGAAAAACCGGAGAATTTATACCTTATTGAAGAAATGGCGGATGACACACAGGTCAGCCCATATCATATGATACGGAAGTTTAAGAAAGCATTTGGTCTGACACCGCATCAATTTCAGATACAGTGTAAAGTAAGAAGGGCACAAAAATTGCTTGAAACAACCCAAAGCATCCCAGAGGTGGCTTATGAAGCAGGATTTTGCGATCAAAGCCACTTGGACAGATGCTTTCAGAAGATAGTGGGTATGACACCCAGTCAATATCAGGATGCTGTAATAAACAGTGATTAACAAAGTGCGGGATAAAATTTAGCAAACAGATATAATCCGTCTTTCCCGGCATGTACTTCATGATGAACGGCTTTAGGCATTATAGATATTACCCCAGGTTCATAAACAAGTTCATGGCCATCGTTGATACAGGTGCCTTCGCCGGCGATCACTTCGTGGGTTTCCAGCTGTGTTTCATGAATGTGATCAAGAATTCTCTTGTTAGGGGCAATCCGGACCAGATGATAACTATACTCGCCATCTGTATCTTTGGATGTAATGATGTGTTTCAATTCAACTCCCTCAAAAACCTGATGCTTCGACCAGGCGATATCAGCGAATGAAATGGTTTTGCCTGGCAGACGTAACTGCCCATTGTTAAAGGATTCAAATACTTTAAGATTCATGTTAATGCTCTCCTTTCATTTGATGATATTATGATATAAAATGGAGAGCTTGCGGAATTGGATAAAATTGCTGTTTCCAGTAAAACTAAACAGTAGTAGGATACATACTCTTGGAGTAATCAAGGCGACAACGTCAAAGTAAGTTATATTTCAGTTAAATGCATGACAAACGGATCATATCAGCGAGGAATAATAGCTATGAATAAAGAGTGGTCTGAACAGAATAAAAGAATGCAGTCGCTGATCAAAAAGGCAGATACATTTAATGAGGGTAAGGATGTCCTTTTTGAATTGCGAAACGACCTGATGAATAAGATAACAGATTATTCGGAGGAATAGGAACGTGAAGATTACGGTTATCAATGGAACCGAAAAACGCGGTGTTACATACAGAATGAAGGAAATATTTTTAGAGCAGTTCAGAGACGATTCGGAAATCACGGAATATTATCTTCCCAAAGATGGCCCAGGTTTCTGTATGGGATGTACTGCGTGTTTCAGGAATGATCAGATTCGTTGCAAGGACTTCGAAAAGGTTCAGAAGATCGAGAAGTCAATGCTTGAAGCGGATCTGCTTGTTTTTACATCACCTGCATATGTTTTCCATACAACCGGCGCAATGAAGGCTATGCTTGACCATTTCGGTTACAGGTGGATGCCTCACCGCCCGGCAAAGGAAATGTTCGGGAAACGTGCGGTGATAATCACACAGTGCCTGGGAGCAGGTGGGAGATCCGCAGCAAAGGATATTAAAGACAGTCTTTCCTGGTGGGGCATCTCGACCATCAAAGTCGTAAGTTTTAAGCTGATGTCTGAAATTGACTGGGACAAGATCGAGGACAAGAGGAAAGCATCATTCAAAAAGAAGCTGAACAGCATTGCACAGAAAATGCGAGCCATCGATTATAGTAGACCAGGCTATACAGGTGTTGTGGTGAAGGCAAAGTTTTATGCCGTTAGGATGCTGCAGACAAGTCTTGGTAAACAGAACCCTGAATATACAGATTTTAAGTATTGGAATGAAAATGGCTGGATTGGAAAAGTAAGACCGTGGAAATACCATTAAATTGGAAGATAACCAAGATTTGCCACACTTTGTGCGACTTTGCCATTTGGCTTATTTTTCTGTAAAATGACTGAAGCTTCAGCAGCCTGGCAAACCGGCGCAAACTTAAAGCTTTAGATGCAATTTAGGAGGTATGAAATGTCGATAAAGGTCTTATTCATCTGCCATGGCACCACCCAGTCAGGGGGTTGCATATAAGCGCAGCAATGAAGGGAGAAATTCTATGTCAGATGAACTGTTTAGTGTAAAAATGAAGGAATTACGAGAGTCTACCGGATTGAATCGTAAGGAGTTCTGCGAAAAGTTCGAGATTCCCTACAGGACTATGACCGAGTGGGAACTGGGTCATAGGAATGCTCCCCCATATGTACTCAGACTACTTTCGTATTATGTCGAGATGCAGCATAAGCTTAATTAGAATTGCATCAGCGAGAAATAATAGGGGGGATGAATATGGCTAAAGAAAATGAAATTGTATTATTTGAAACCGAAGATGCAAAAGTAAGATTAACTGTACCTATCCAAGAAGATACAGTATGGCTGACACAAGCTCAAATGACGGAATTGTTTGATACATCTAAACAAAATGTCAGCCTGCATATAAACAATTGCTTTAAAGAGGGAGAGTTGGACAAAGGCTCAGTTGTCAAGGATTTCTTGACAACTGCATCTGACGGGAAAAATTATAAAACAAAGTATTATAATCTCGACGTCATCATTTCCGTCGGCTACCGCGTCAAGTCCCAGAGAGGTATTGAGTAAAAAATGGATAAACAGATACTTTTTGATAACATAGATAGAATACATACAACCGACATGGGTGTGGATCGAATAAAGAAGAATCTTTCGCTCGATGAAGCCGATGTTGTCGAGTGGATCAAGTCTAAGATAATGTCAGAAAAGGCAGAGATAAGCAGGAAGGGAAAGAATTGGTATGTTTGTATTGAAGGCTGCATTATTACTGTGAATGCCAGCAGTTACACAATTATTACTGCTCACAAAGAAAAGAGATAGCCAGGATGGAACGCCCAGAGTTTAGCGAAATAAAAGACTACGACGAATTTTGCAAATATTATTGGTATCGCGAAGAACTGACCAAAATATGTAAAGAGCTTGGACTTAAAGCCAATGGAAGCAAGATAGAGTTGAACAATGTTATCAAGGCTTATTTCTTTGGCGATATGATTCTGCCCGAAAAGAGGAAAAGTAATCGCTCTAAGACCACGATAAAGGAACTGACTCTTAGTACAGGGCTTATAGAGTGCGGATTTACATTTGGCAACAGATTTCGGGAATTCTATGCGGAGCAGACAGGTGTAAGACCGTTCAAGTTCAATGTTGACATGGTTGCGTCAGCTAAGGCTGTAAAGGAAAATGGTGATGAGTCTTTTACACTGGGAGATCTTCTGGATATCTACTATGGAAAAAGAACATATGTCAAATATGATAAATCAGCACTTCAATGGAATAAGTTCGTAAAAGATTTTTGCGCAGATGATGCAACGAAGATGTTTGATGAAAGATTGAAGGCAGCCGCGTCTCTTTGGAAGATCGTAAGGGACTCAGATATGAAGAAAGAGTATTCACACGAGCTGTTTGAAAAATACAAAGATAGTATTACGATTTAATTTCAGTTTTATAGACGATGAGGAAAACCTGCGCATTAGTTTGGGCGGGTTTTTGTTTTTGATACTCCGATCTTTTTTATTACCATATTGACAAATGATTCAACATGAAATAATATAAATGTGTTTATATAAACGCGTTTACATTAAAAAGAGAGGTTAAATATCATGATTCTTATAGTGAATACTACTTCGGATACTTCCATAACCGAAGAATTGAAACGCAATTTTGAAGAAAAACACATTGAGGCCGAGATTGTCGAAGCCGCGCTCTTAAGAATAAGCCACTGTATCGGATGCAATTATTGCTGGCTGAAGACACCCGGAGAATGTGCGATCAAGGATGATTATGAGATTATTCTGAAGAAGGTGATCCATGCGGATCAACTGTGGGTTATATCAGACACGGCACTCGGCTTTCTTGATCATAAAGGGAAGAATATATTTGACCGGATTCTTCCCATTGCGACAATGTATCTTAAGTTCGTAGGAGATCAGATGAGACATGTGCCCCGTTATGATCAAAGAACGGATATCGGAATCATATATTTGGGAGATGTCGAAAAAGACTATTTGGAAAGATGGACCGGGAGAGCAGCCCTGAATTTTGAAAGCAATTCATTGGGAGTTTTTGGCAGGGATGAAGTTAAGGAGGCGGTATCATGCATGTTTTGATAATAAACGGAAGTCCGCGTGTTAAAGAATACAGCAATACGGATAAGATATTAGAGATGTTTACAAAAGGATTGTGTGAAAACGGCACAACTTTTGAGCAATACGAAGTATCGGATGTCAAACAATGGAAAAAAATCAGGGAAGCTTATTATAATAACAGTAAAATCATTATTGCCCTGCCTCTTTATGTCGAGTGCATACCGGGACTTCTCCTTGAATTTCTGGAAACACTTGAGCCCAAAAATGATAATACCGGAATGGCTTTCATTTTACAAAGCGGGTTTGCGGAAGGTATCCAGCTTCGTTGCGGAGAGACTTATCTTGAGATTCTGGCAGCAAAGCTTGGATGTGAATATCTGGGCACACTTGTCAAGGGAGATAATTTCTCCATCAGGTTTTTCGAAGGAGAACAAAGAAATAAAGTTACGGAGCCTTACACTGAAATGGGACGTGAGTATTCAAAAAACGAAGATTTCAGGTCTGGAGCTTGTAGGAAATTCACGGGTCCTGAAGTTTTTCCTGCACATATCCGCTTCATAGTCGGACTATTGCAAAAGACTCTTGCAAAAAAGATGTTTAAAAAGATAGCCGAAAACTGGGGATGTACCAAAGCAATCGATTACAGACCTTATTCATAGAGTAAAAGGATTCAAAATGGGAAGAAAAACACAGATCACACGGGAAATGATATTGAATGCGGCATATGAATTGTTGGATGAAGCAGGGATAAGTTCAGTAGCGATCAAACTGATTGCGGAAAGGCTCGGATGCTCAACACAACCGGTGTCATGGCAGTTTGGCAGCATGACTGAACTGAAAAAAGAGCTGTATTCATATGCAGCAAACAGGGTCTTTGGCGGATTGGAGGAAGAAATGCATGGTAAGGAAGCGATAGAGGCATTTTTTCTTTCCGGTATAAGATATTTATCTATAGCATGTGATCACCCTAATGTATTCCGCTTTCTCAATGTAGATGATACGATGGATACTATCGGTGAAAGGCTTTATGGTGACGCCAGTGTTTTTTCGTTTCAATTTGATGAAGAAGCTATAAAAATCTTCGCATCGCAATATGACATTCCCGACTCAAAGATTTCAGAAATGGTGAGGGATACAGTCATATATACACATGGTTTGGCCCTGATGATGATTTTTGACGGTCAGAGGCTTCCTAAAAAGGAGGCTTGCAGAATGATGTATAATCTGGGAGTAAAACTGAGTAAAGAAATCGGAATAACTCCTCAAGATGATTTTGAAACTATATATAATGCTATAAGAGTCTTAAGGGCTTTTTAGAGTTGAGAAATAAAATGACTGAAGCTTCAGCAGCCTGGCAAACCGGCGCAAACTTAAAGCTTTAGATGCAATTTAGGAGGAATGAAATGTCGATAAAGGTCTTATTCATCTGCCATGGGAATATCTGCAGATCTGTTTCTGCAGAGTACATATTTAATAAACTTATAAGGGACGAGGGAGTGAAGGATTCTTTCACTGTGGATTCTGCGGCCACTTCCACGGAGGAAATCGGGAACCCCATATATCCTCCCATGGAGAGGGCATTACGGAATCATAGTATTCCCATAGGTGATCACAGGGCGAGGCAGGTGAAGAGAAGTGATTACGAAAAGTATGACCTGATCATCGCCATGGACGAAGAGAATATGTATTATCTCGGCAGGATCTTAGGGGAGGATACGGAAGGGAAGGTTCACTATCTTATGGAGTATACGGATGATCCCCACGCGAAGATCGAAGATCCCTGGTATACCAGGGATTTTGAAAAAGCCTATCAGGATATCAGGCAGGGCTGCGAAGGGCTGCTAAAGGAAAAACTCGAAAAATAAGTACTTAAGGGCTGCAGGCTTCCTCTACAAAGGGTATGATATAGTCCGGACGTTCACGAAGGTACTTACGGATACTCTCTATATCCTCGTCAAAATCCTTTAATGTATACCTGTCTCCGTAGTAGCGGTCAAAGTCACTCTTCATAAAGGGCCTTATTTCCGCGGCATAGCGGTCAAGCTTTTTTATTGCAGACTCCGGATCAAAGGCGGAAGCTATGATTTCCTTAAATCTTTTAAGGAAGCGCTCCTTAAAATCGTGATTCTTCATAAGTTTTGAAAATAGCTCATCGGGACGGTAGTTTTTTGTACCGTTCAATGCCTTGCTAATGGTGTTTACGCTGACTGCGCCGTAATCCAGATTGGAATTATTGTCAAAGTTTATATATCTCCAGCGGCCGTCAGAAAAGGGGTTGCTTTCATCGCTTTCTCTGGTACGCCAGAAAGCCACGTTTATATTCGGCCAGTCCATACCTTCATCAATAAAGATCCTGGCGGCATAGAAATCAATTAAGCTCTCAATATCCACCATTTCCTGAAATCTTTCATAATCGGTCCCGGTGGTAAAATCCGCATTCATAATAAAGTGCCTTAGCTCACCGTAGAGCTCATCATCCTCAGGGATTCCCTTGCTTAGAAGGCTGTTTTTCACCATAACCACCTGATTAGGATCAACGTCGTAGTGCTCTCCGATAAAATCCTCATCCATCTTTTCACTTATCCTGTAAATCCCCCAGAATTCGTCGTCTAGAAAGAGCGCACAGGGACTTGTAAAGGAAAGGGAGGCAAAGGAAAGCTTTGACGTTATATCGGAAATAAAGGCATCCCGTACGAGGGACAGCTCATCCTGCCCGCCCGCAAATAGGGTTAGCCTTGAATAATCCTTATCAAAAATTCCTTTGTCAATAATCTTTCCCCCATAATAATTCCTGCCGTACAGATTCAGGCTTTTCTTAGGGAAATTACAGGTCCGGTGGCCCTTTACCCTGATGCCCAGAGACTCGGAAAGGGAGAGTACATGCCGGTCATCAAAAAGGGTAAGGAAAGACTCTCTTTCCCAGGCACTGCCCCGCATTGTATAATTACTTTCGATAAATTCATCCATTTTTACATCCCCGATCACAACACTGCCGTCAGTAGGAGTTCCGGGGTTTTCCCTGATGAAGCTTAGAGCGTTTTCACTTTCGGAAATCCGCCTTTCAAAGCTTTCCACGCCATTTTTTCCGATAACATAGATCCCCTTTTCATAATCAAAGAGGTTAACAGGATCGGTTACAAGGGATATTACCCTTATTCCCTTAAATAAGCTGTTTACGGATTCGGGGAAGAAAGTGCGGCTGACAGTTTCGGATCTGTTGCCATTTTCGTCAAAAACCGCGGCTCTAACCACATTGCATTTCGGAACCGGAGCTAAAGGCAGCGAAAACTTATAGTCTATATAGGGAAGAAGATCCACGGAAACATCCCTTAGAGCAGAATAGACATTTTCTTCAGAGCTTCTGTCCTCAATCTTTATCGGCTTATCATATTTAATTGAAGAAGGAGTAGGTGTAGAGCCGTCCAGGGTATAATAAATATCACCCTCCGAAGAAGCTATGGAAAGCTCGAATTCAGAATCGTAAAATCCGCTTTCCCTCGAAAAAACAGGCTTTGAAAGGGAGGGGAATATCACAGCCTCACCACAGGAATTTGATGAAAGGGGAGTCGGCGTCGTGCGGAAAAAAGAAGCCGAACCGTCAGGCAGGCGGGATAAGGTGGTATCATATTTCAAAGGGATGAGCTCAAAGCTGTCGACCGGGATCTCTCTCTTTGAGGAAAGGTATAGGGTTTCATTCTTACTTAACCTGAATGTGGTGTGGAGACCGTTATCACCGGACGGAATAGCCTTCCCATTCATAATAAAGCTTTCAAGTGAAAAGCTTTCATCCTGATCAGGTTCTTTATCCAAGGTGCCATCAAAAAACACAGTTAAATATCCATTGGACGGAACAACTGTTCCTGCGGGAAAGGCCCACTTATCACGCTTTGCTGAGGAATCCGAAAGATACCAGCCGGAAATATCAAGGTCTCTCTCTCCCTTATTATATAGCTCTGCCCAGTCAGGATGCTTCCCGTTCTCATCATAGAGGCAGGAGAGGTTATCTAAACAGACCTCGTTTATCACTATATTCCTTATATCAGAAGAACCTGATCTTAATGCCCTGAAGGCAAATACCAGGGTAATCACCAAAAAACACAGGCATAAAAACGGTCCCAAATATCTCTTTATGCTTCTCATTAAAACCAACTATACGATATCAAAATCGCTTTTTCAAGGCTATGCTTCGCCAGGTTTTACAATTATTTGCGGCTATGGTAAAATTTTGTGGACTGTGCGGGTATAGGTTATGGCAAAGGAAAAAGATAAAATCAGCTGTAAGGATGTGGAAAACTTTCTTCAGCCGTATCTTGAGGACAGACTGAATAACAGGGACTGCTATTTACTGTTAAACCATCTTAAGGGCTGCGAGGAGTGCATGGATGAGCTGGAGATCCGCTATCTACTCCACGAGGGTTTGAAAAGACTGGAAGACGGACATGACTTCAATCTTAAATCCGAGCTGGAAGAAAGGCTTTATCACTCAGAGCAGCATATCCTTATGATAGACAGGATAAAGACGACCCTGATCCTTTTTGGCGCAGCCCTTGTGATACTGGGGCTTGTACAGCTTGTTTTTGTGATGATCGGATAAAAAACGACAGTTCAAATCACACATAGGAAATGAAGAATATATGAAAAAGCTTCTTTTAATAGACGGTCATTCAATGATAAACCGGGCATTCTACGGTGTTCCGGATCTCACAAATTCGGAAGGCATACATACCGGAGCCATTTTCGGATTCTTAAATATCATCCAGAGGATCATTACAGACGAGGCACCGGATTATTTTGCCGTAGCTTTCGATACCTCTGTGCCAACCTTCAGACACAAAATGTATGAAGCCTATAAGGGTACAAGAAAACCCATGCCCGAGGAATTAAGATCCCAGGTTCCCGTTTTGCAGTCGCTATTACGGGATATGGGAGTGCCCGTTCTTATAAAAGAAGGGATCGAGGCTGATGACATACTGGGTACCATTGCCTCAAAATGGGAAAAAAAGGGCTATGAAGTAAGCATTGTATCCGGAGACAGAGATCTTCTGCAGCTTGTTACGGAGCACACAAAGCTTATCCTTCCTCGTACCGTAAAGGGCGAAACGGAGATAATGGAGTTTTATCCCGATGACGTCAAGGAGAAATATTCCGTGGAGCCTTATGGGATTATCGAACTTAAGGCCCTGATGGGTGATAATAGCGACAATATCCCGGGTGTTCCGAAGATCGGGGAAAAGACTGCTACAGAGCTTATTACTGAATACGGAAATATCGAAAACCTTAAGGAGCATATTGATGATGTAAAGAAGAAAAGTATTAGAGAATCCTTAAAAGAGAATTTCGATCTTGCCATCCTATCAAAAAAGCTAGCAACCATTGATACAAATTCGGATATAGAGCTTGACGAGGAAGCCGCAGAATTTGATACCCTCTGGAAAGAAAGCGCCTATGAGACCGTAAAGAAGCTTGAATTAAAGAGCTTCTTAAGCAAATTCGGTGATATGGCGGCTAAGGACAGGGAGGAAAGCCTAAAAAGCTTTACTGAAGAAAAAGACCTTGGAGTTGTAGAGAGTATTTTTTCGGAGATAAAAAAATCTGAAAAGATCGGTTTTTCAATTGAAATAGATCCTGACAGTAAAGAGATCCTTTCGGCAGCACTTATATCAAAAGATATTGCTTCTTATATCCCCGTAAACGGCTTTGTATCACCGCTTTATTTAAAAGCACATTTGAGGTCCATGATCGAAGAAGCAAAAGGCCCTATCTATACAGTCAGGCTTAAGGAGCTTTATAAATATGTAATTGATGAATATTCGGAAAAGCTCTTTGATATTGAGGTCATCGAGTATTTATCCGACCCTTTAAGAAACAGCTACGACATACCGGATGATATTAAGGAAGCGGCCCTTCTTTCCTATGAAAAGGGGGATGATTTCCTTAAGGCCGTAAAAAAAGAGGGGATGGAGGAGCTTCTAAGGAATATCGAGATGCCTCTTACCTTTACTCTTGCCCATATGGAAAAGGTGGGCATAAGAGTAAAAAGAGAGGAATTAAACTCCTACAGCATTAACCTTGGAGAAAACCTTAAGGGACTTGAAAAAGCTATATATGAAGGGGTTGGAGAAGAATTCAATATCAACTCCCCGAAGCAGCTTGGAAGTATACTTTTTGAAAAACTGAAGATCGAGGGTGCAAAGAAAACAAAGACCGGCTATTCCACATCGGCGGATGTCTTAGAAAAGCTTGCTCCCAAATATCCCTTTATCCGGGATATACTGGAGTACAGAACCTATTCCAAGCTTAAGGCTACCTATGCCGACGGACTTCCTCCCTTTATAAAGGAGGACGGGCGTATCCACTCAACCTTCAATCAGACGGTTACAGCCACGGGCCGTATAAGCTCCGCAGATCCCAATCTCCAGAACATACCTGTACGTACAGCTCTCGGACGTGAATTCAGGAAGGTTTTTGTGCCTGGGGAGGGCTTTTCCTTTATAGATGCAGACTACAGCCAGATAGAGCTTCGTATCCTGGCCTCCCTTTCGGGGGACAAAAAACTTATCGAAGCCTATAATGAGGGAAAGGATATCCATGCCATAACAGCATCCCAGGTATTCAATGTGCCCTTAGAGGAAGTTACGGCGGATATGCGCAGAAACGCCAAGGCTGTGAATTTCGGTATAATCTATGGGATCAGCTCCTTCGGGCTTTCCCAGGATCTGTCTATTTCAAGGACTGAAGCAAAGGAATACATTGACAGGTACTTCGAGACCTATCCTGATGTAAAGAGCTTTCTTGACGGACTTATAGAATCCGCCAGGGAAAAGGGCTATGCCCTTACATATTTCGGAAGAAAAAGACCTGTTCCGGAGTTAAAAAGCTCCAATTTTATGCAGCGCTCCTTCGGTGAAAGGGTGGCCATGAACGCTCCGATACAGGGGACCGCAGCAGATATCATAAAGATCGCAATGGTCAATGTGGAGAGGGCTCTCAAAAAAGAAGGCCTTTCATCGAAGCTGATCCTTCAGGTTCATGACGAGCTTCTTATCGAAACCGCAGCCGGTGAGGAAGAAGCTGTAAAGGAGATACTTGAAAGGGAAATGACAGGAGCTGCAGCGCTCCCCGTTCCGCTCATCGTTGATATAAATTCCGGAAATAACTGGGATGAGGCACATTAAATGCAGTAGTTCGTTTTTTGAACTACTGCACGCGACGTCCGCTCTGTGAAGTAGACTTTAAACCGGACGGCGCTCCTTGATCGAACTGGAAGAGGGAAAATTTTGTATTTCATAGGTATCACCGGCGGAGTCGGCGCGGGAAAATCGGAGATCCTAAGGTATCTTAAGCAGAATCCACGCTTTCTGGTAAGAGAAGCGGATGAGATCGCAAGAAGCTTCTATATCAGGGAAAGCAGGATCTTTAATGAGCTATGCACGATCCTCGGAGAAAAGGCCCTTGATCCGGACGGCAGCATAGATAAGAAGAAAACGGCGGAGATCATCTTTAATGATGAAGCTAAGAAAAATGACGTAAACAGGCTTATCCACCCGGCGGTAAGAGATTATGTCACAGAGGATTATAAGAAAGCCGCCTCCTCCGGGAAATACGACATATATTTTTTGGAAGCAGCTCTTTTAATTGAGTGCGGATATGATAAAATATGCGATGAACTGTGGTATATTTATTCAGAGCCAAAGGTAAGAAGAGAGAGGCTGAAAAAATCCCGGGGCTACTCGGACGAAAAAACGGACAGCATAATGAGGAACCAGCTCCCTGACGGGGAATACAGAAGATCCTGTACTCACATTATAGATAATTCCGGTGAGCTAAAGGATAGTTACAGGGAGATTGACAGGATAATCAGTGGATATTCGTGTTGAAGGACGGCGGGCGGAAAAGGCTCTCGCCAAAATGAAAAGAACAGTAACAGGGAAGGGCAGACGAAGCATGCAGAGTGTTAAAAAAAGCAATGAGCCGCTTGTATTCGGACTTGATATAGGTACCAGATCCATAGTCGGAACTGTGGGCTATTATCAGGATAAACAGTTTCACGTAATAGCTCTCGAAAAGGTGGAGCATGAGGACAGGGTCATGCTGGACGGACAGATCCACGATATCGCCGGAGTTGCGGCAGAGATCAGGACCGTAAAGAAATGGCTTGAGGACGATATAGGTCAGCCCCTTACGGATGTATGTATAGCAGCGGCAGGACGTGTACTCCGTACTGTGACTACTCATGTGGAGCAGGATCTCGGAGAGGACAGAGATGTTACCGCAGAGGACATCTATTCCCTGGAGGTTCTTGGAGCACAGCAGGCCTACGCTGATTTTGTAAAGAATAATGATCTCCGTATCCACTTTTACTGTGTAGGATATACTGTTGAACGCTATTATCTTAATCAGTACCCTATGAGCAACCTTGAGAGCCATAAGGGTCATAATATCGGTGCGGATATGATAGCGACCTTCCTTCCCGATGAGGTTGTGGATGGTCTCTATAAGGCAGTGGAGGCCGCAGGTCTTCATGTTGCGAATCTTACCTTGGAGCCCATAGCTGCCATGGAGGTTGCAATACCGAAATCCTACAGGATGCTTAATATCGCTCTTGTGGACGTGGGTGCGGGAACCAGTGATATCTGCATTACAAGGGATGAAGCGATAATAGCATACGGAATGATCCCGAGCGCCGGAGACGAGATCACCGAGTGTATCGCAAAGTCTCTTCTTACCGACTTTAATGAGGCGGAGGAGATAAAGAAGCAGATCGGTGACAAGGGCATAGTCAAGTACCACGATATCATGGGGATAGAGACCAAGGCGGATCAGGATAAGCTGGAGCTTATCGTAAAACCGACTATAGAGATCATGACCCGCGAGATCTCCGATAAAATAAAGAAGCTTAACGGCGGCAAGCCCGTAAGTGCTGTATTCGTTGTGGGAGGCGGCGGAAAGGTTCCCCTTTTCTGTAAGCTCCTTGCCCGTGAAATGGGTCTTATGGAGGAAAGAGTAGCCGTAAGGGGTGAAGAAGTCTTAAAGAGTGTTGACTTCCAGGTAAAGGATATAAACATTGATTCTCTCCTTGTGACACCCGTCGGTATCTGCCTCAATTTCTACAGCTCAAAGAATAATTTTGTCTTTGTGACCTTTAACGGTGAACAGATAAAGCTTTATGACAATTCGAATCTCAGGGTATCCGATGCCGCCATGCAGTCAGGCTTCAGCAATGCGGATCTCTTCCCGAAGCACGGCCCGGATATTTCCTTTACTGTAAACGGAAGGAGCCAGTTACGCCGGGGAAGCATAGGTGAGGCTGCGGAGATACTCCTTAACGGTACATCCGTATCCCTTGGTGAAAAGATAAAAGGCGGTGACCTTATAGAGGTGACACCGTCCACCGCAGGCTCTGCTGCTGTTGTTACCATAGACAGGCTGCCGGAGTTCGGGGAAAAGATCACAGTCAATGTAAACGGAAAGCCTGTAATGCTTCCGAAATTTGCCTCTGTTAACGGTGAGCTTCAGAGCGGCTATTATGAGATACAGGACGGCGATAAGATTGAAATGCTGAAATATTATACCGTTCAGCAGATCCTTGAATTTATGGATGTGAATCTGGAGGAGGGTACGGAGATCTACGTTAATCGTGAGATCGCTTCTCCGATAACCGAGGTATATGACAATTTCAATGTGGACTGGACCTTTGCGGAGGAGGAGTTCCATGACGGGAGCCTTGCAGACCTTAAAGCTCAGAAGGCAAAGGATACGGAGGAAGGTATAAGTTCAGGAGAGGGCGGCTCTTCAGGCAGCATAGAGGAGCTAAAGAGAAAGATATCCGGCCGTACAGGTGAGGAGGGCCCGGTTCTTGATGATGACGGGAACCCGATACCTGAGGCCAGCACATCTAATCCCTTCACTGCAATGGCGTCCGGCGGCTTCAATAGCTCCTCTGCGGTTGATGTCATCGGAAATCCGATACATGGAGCAAAGGTTAACGGCGGTACCATAGGTGACGGTCCGGGTATCACAAAGGACAATATTGCTGATCCCGGAAAGAGCGTCAGTAAGGACGCGGAGGCCGGAAATACGGGAGAGGATGGCATAGTCGTAAGCTATAACGGACAGCCTCTTAAGCTAAGCGGAAAGAAAAGCTTTATTTATGTTGATATCTTTAATTTCGTGGACTTCGATCTGTCTGTTCCCAAGGGGAAGACTGTGGAAACCCTGCTGAACGGCCGGGCGGCTCAGTATACGGAACCGATAAAGAGCGGAGACAGGATAGATGTCCGCTGGAAGGGTGAAGCATAATAATGTTGCTCTACAGTATTGCTTCCGGAAGCTCCGGTAACTGTATCTACGTGGGCTTAAGAAATACAAAGCTTCTCATAGATACCGGAATATCCGCAAAGAGGATAGAAAAAGGCTTAAATTCCATTGATCTTTCCATATCCGATATGGATGCGGTTCTTATTACTCATGAGCACTCTGACCATATAAGCGGCCTGAAGGCAGTATCAAAGAAGCATCACCTTCCCCTGTACGCTACAAAAGGTACCATAGAGGAGATCAATAAGAAAACTCCCGAGATAGATCCTGCTCTATTTCATGAGATAAGATATGACGAGGAATTCACCCTTAAGGATATCCTGATAGATCCCATAAGGATCTCACATGACGCTGCAGAGCCGGTCTGCTACAGGTTTTATTCCGCTTCCTCATTTGACAGGGCTATCCGGGACTGCAGCGAATCTGCAGCGGTCTGTACAGATCTCGGCACCTATGATGATTACATAGTTGACAAGCTTTCCGGTGTTTCATCCATCCTTCTCGAAGCTAATCATGACATTAAGATGCTTGAAGCGGGACCCTACCCCTATTACCTAAAAAGGCGTATCCTTGGTGAAAAGGGGCACTTAAGCAATGATTGTGCAGGGGAGCTTCTGTCAGAGCTCTACAACAAAGGAAACTTAAGGTCTGTGCTCCTAGGTCACCTGAGCAAGGAAAATAACTATGCTGCCCTCGCTTTTGAAACGGTGAGGATGCAGCTAAATATGCTCTGCGGAGGACAGCGGGAGAGGAAGCTGGACATAAACATCGCTCTCCGGGACGCCCCGGTAAAACCCATATACGCGTAGCGAAGAATCTTTATATTAACGAGGTACAATAACGCAGTGTCATTCTGAGCGTAGCGAAGAATCTTTATATTAACGAGGTACAATAACGCAGTGTCATTCTGAGCGAAGCGAAGAATCTTTATCTTAACGAGGTACAATAACAATGAAAAAAATAATAATCACAGTAGTCGGACAGGATACAGTAGGCATCATCGCAAAGGTATGCACCTATCTTGCGGCAAATGATATCAATATCCTTGATATTTCCCAAACCATAGTGAGCGGCTACTTTAATATGATGATGATAGTAGACATCTCTTCCTCCAGAAAGCCCTTTGATGATGTTCAGCATGAGCTTGACCAGATCGGTGACGAGATAGGGGTACAGATCAAATGCCAGAGAGAAGAGATTTTCACTGAGATGCACAGGATATAGATAGAATAGATCCTTCGTCGCTTTGCTCCGTTCTTCAGCTATCTTGCGGGGCACTTCCGCGCTTGGCGCGTCAAAACGTGCCCGAAAAATGTCCACTGGACATTTTTCCTTTCTGAGCGAAGCGAAGAATCTTTTTCTAAAATACATTAAATAATCAAGGCAGGACATATGGTAAATATTCATGAAGTAATCGAAACAAACGATATGATCGAAAAGGAGAACCTGGATGTAAGGACCATCACTCTGGGGATCAGTCTGCTTAGCTGTATTTCTCCCGATCTGAAGGAATTGAATAAGAACATTTATGACAGGATCACCACCGTTGCAAAAGATCTGGTCAGTGTGGGACGGGATATTGAGAAGGAATTCGGTATCCCCATTGTCAATAAAAGGATCTCGGTAACTCCGATAGCCCTTATAGGCGGTGCAGCCTGCAGGTCCGAAGAGGATTTTGTAAGTATTGCTAAGACCCTTGATGATGCGGCTAAGGCTGTGGGAGTGAATATCATAGGCGGCTATTCAGCCCTGACCGCAAAGGGAATGACCAAGGCGGATGAGCTTCTTATCTGTTCGATACCCGAAGCACTGTCAGTTACGGAGCGGGTGTGTTCAAGCGTTGTAGCTGCTTCCACAAAAACCGGCATTAATATGGACTGTGTCCGCCTTATGGGAAGCATCATTAAGGAAACCGCCGAAAAAACCGCCGACAGGGATTCCGTGGGATGTTCGAAGCTCGTGTTACTCTGCAATGCCCCCGACGACAATCCCTTTATGGCAGGAGCTTTTCACGGGGTAACGGAGGCAGATGCTGTTATAAACGTCGGAGTAAGCGGCCCGGGAGTAGTAAAGACCGCCCTTTCAAAGGTCAGGGGAAAGGATTTTTCCGTACTCTGCGAGACAATAAAGAAAACAGCCTTCAAGGTTACGAGAGTGGGTCAGCTGGTTGCGGGAGAAGCCTCAAAGAGACTGAATGTCCCCTTCGGCATTGTGGATCTCTCCCTTGCGCCCACCCCGGCTATCGGCGATTCCGTTGCGGATATCCTTCAGGAAATAGGCGTGGAATGTACCGGAGCTCCGGGCACTACAGCGGCCCTTGCCCTTCTGAATGACCAGGTGAAAAAGGGCGGTGTAATGGCATCAAGCTATGTGGGAGGACTTTCCGGTGCCTTCATCCCGGTTTCCGAGGATCAGGGCATGATAAATGCTGTGGAAAAAGGCGCGATCTCCCTTGAAAAGCTGGAAGCCATGACTACGGTCTGCTCCGTAGGTCTTGATATGATCGCGGTTCCGGGTGATACTCCGGACAGTACGATCTCAGGAATGATCGCCGATGAAATGGCTCTCGGAATGGTCAATCAGAAGACTACCGCGGTCCGGCTGATACCCGCCATCGGGAAAAAGACCGGCGACAAGGTGGAATTCGGGGGGCTTTTCGGCTATGCCCCGGTAATGCCGGTAAATCCCTTTGGCTGCGAGGACTTCATAAAGCGTAAAGGCCGGATCCCCGCACCCATACATTCATTTAAGAATTAGAGTATTGTAAATATGAAGATCAAATTCAGACTACTTGTTTCATTTGTACTTGCCGCAGCAATGTCGCTGCAGCCTTTTTCCGCCGCTGCACCGCTGAGCGTAATGGCGGAGGATCCAGTTAAGGATGAAGGGCATTATGTTAATGGCGACCATTCTTTTAAGTGGAAGATAGTTGAGAATAGTGACGGTCTCCGGCTTGAGATAGAAGGAGACAATCTTAATGTCGAAGGTAGAGCGACCGCTGAATTTATTATTAATCATTTACACTCGGATGAAGAGAATGGGGCTCCGCCTTACAAGCTGATAGATAACGATAACTTAGATGGAAGCGAAAGATATTCTCAAACATTATTAAGTGATATTTCCGAAGTCCGGGTTAAAAATATTATTAGATTTGATGACTCCCTTTTTTCCCCGAAGGATGGAGAAGAATCTAAATTAAAGAGTATCCGGTTTGATGATGATAAGCTCTTAAATTACAATCATTATTATTTTTTTCCGGAGCTTGAGTCTGTAACCGTAGACAGTGGGAATAGAGCAATAAAGTCAGAGGATGACGGCCGTACCCTCCTTCGGTCACCGGAACATAATGGTGATTTTTCCGAATTAATATTAAAGATCATCACAAAAGATGAAAAAGAATGCGAAATACCGGAAGGTGTAAAACGAATAAAAGAGAAAGCCTTTGTGGGTATGGGGCTGCTTAGCTCCATAAAGCTCCCGGAGTCACTCGAATTCATTGAAGAAGAGGCATTCCGCGACTGTTCCGGAATTAAAAAAATAAATATACCGAAAAATGTAAAATATCTTGTTGACAAGAGCCTGGTATCTCCTGATCCCGCTGATCCCACTGATCCCGATGATTTGGTTTCAATGGTAAGCGCATTCAATAATATGATCAATTTAAGTGAAATAACGGTTGATCAGGATAATCAATATTTTACTTCAGAAGATGGGATTTTATACAGTAAGGACAAAAAAACACTCTGCTATTATCCGGCCGAGCGGCAATGCGACGGGAATAGTTTTAAAATTCCGGCCGAAGTGGAGACCATAGCATACAATGCTTTCTTAGAATACAATGAACACCTGTGTTCTGTCTTTATTCCAAAAACCGTCAAGAGTATTAAATATAAAGTGGATAATGAATTATACACTTCAAATGCTTTTTATCAGGAGCTCGATGTATTCTATGAAGGATCAGAAAATGAGTGGGATGTTCTGTTTGATCGTAATTATCATAGAATTTCAGAATTTCCCGTAGTTCACTTTAACAGAACGGATCCTGTTATTGATAAAGAGCTGTGGAAAGGTAATGACGGATCATGTGAATGGGAAATAAGCGGAACAGAGGGAGATTATACCCTCACTGTAACCGGAAAAACTGATGAATCCGGTGAATATCCTGACTTTTCTCCTTATTATTTCCGTAGTGAAAAACTGTATTACCTTCGCGACCAGGGATCGGATAAGTATTCCGTAGTTCCCCTAAGTGAGATCGATCACGCTATATTTAAGAATATACGTTATCTGAATGCTTCACGTTTTTTATCAGAGGATGATATAAACAACTACGAGCTTAAAACCCTGAAGCTTCCAAAAACCCTGGAAGAATTCGATATTTTTGGATCATTAAATGAGCTTCAGTCCATAGAGCTTGAAAACGGCAGCGGATACTTTGAACTTAAGGACGGCATTCTATATGGACATACAGATATTGATGATACTGAGAACGCTACAGGATATAATACTATCATCCTCTGCCCTGCATATAAGGGAACAGAGAGCTTTACTGTTCCGGATAATGTTTTAATAATAAATTGTAATGCTGTTTGCGGAAATAAGGTAATAAAGACGCTTAAATTAAATGAGGAGCTTGCTGAGATAAAAGCGGATGCCTTTCTTGGAAGCAGCATAACAGAGCTTATTATCCCTGAAAGCTATAAACCTAAGGAGAGCGGTTCCGGGAGCATCCTCAGAGAGGTAGGTTTTACGGGGATGAAGGAGCTGCGGAGGTTTAGTGTAGCCGATGGAAATCAATATTATACTGACGATGACGGTATACTTTTTACAAAGGATAAAACGGGGCTCGCAGTCTATCCCGCTGCCAGGGAAGGGGATAAGAACAAGGTATATGCTGTACCCGGTACTGTCCGGACCTTGGGATTCAAAGCCTTTGAGAGCGCTTTACTGAAAGGAGTGTATATTCCAAAAACCGTTAAAGAGATCATTGGTTCATATGACAGTGACCCCTCCGTAAAGCGGATTTTCGATAATTCATCCATAAAAAAGATATATTATGAAGGCACAGAGGAGGAATGGAATGCACTATGGGACAGTGAATACAATGATCCGGGTAACTACCTTCCTGAAGTAGTATTTAACCATGTTTACGATCCGGAGAAGGACGATCCCGATCCCGGGGATGATCCCGAACCGGATCCGGAACCGGATCCCGAACCGGATCCGGATCATAATGATAAAAACGATGAAAACATAATATCGGTTTACGATAATCTTCCTATGGATTACAGGGAAGAGAAGACCGGAGACATTAGTGTTGCCTACTGCCATATGATCCCCTTCTGGGGAAAGGTTACACCGGATCTAAAGAACTTCGGGAAAGAGGGCATCTCTGTTTATTACAATAAAAAAAGCTATAAGGTAACAAAGATAAAGGTAAATAAAAAGAAGCATCTGATCCACATTAAAGGACTTTCAGGGGCTGACAAGGCTACCGAAAAAGCTGTGAAAAAAGCCACAAAGGGAAGTAATGGTCTTAAATTCAGCGTAAATCCTTACTATGTGAAGGATAGTGATCTGCTTGAGGTAAAGAAAAAGAAAGACGACAGCCTGAAATCCGTTAGTGTAAGGATCAACGGAAGTTATTATAAGGCAAAGAAAAACGAATGGTCTTATGACCGGAGAAGCGGTATGTTATCCTTCACGGGAAAGAATCTTGCGGGAGGTAAGAAAATCTAGAGCCGTGAATTTCTCAAGAATAAATGACTTAAATGACCCTGAGCTTGACATTTTTTCAAAATACTCCGAGGTTCAGCTTTTTAGGATAAATGAGCCGGACCCCGGAGTTTTTGTGGCGGAAAGTGCCAATGTTGTGATCCGTGCTCTTGAAGCAGGTTATGAGCCGCTAAAGCTCCTTGTTGAGGATGAAAAAATAGAGACGGAGGCTTCCCCGGTTTTTAAAACCATAGGACGTCTTTACGGAGAAGAGTTTCTTGATTCGATACCTGTTTTTACCGCAAGACGGGAGATAGTAACAGCCCTAACGGGATATAAGCTTGTACGGGGTCTCTGGGCGGTATTCAAAAGAAGGACAGTGCAGGATCTAAGGTCCTTTCTGAGGGACAGATCAAGGATCACGCTTCTATATGATGTAGTTAATCCCACAAATGTAGGTGCGATCATCCGTTCCGCCGCAGCCCTTGGCATGGATGGAGCACTTTTATCCTATGCCTCCGTGGACCCTTTGACCCGGAGGTCCGCCCGTGTCAGTATGGGAACGGTTTTTCAGCTTCCATGGACGAAAATTCAGAAGAGCGGGCCGGTCGGGAGGGAACTTATAGAATTCCTTCATAATGAGGGCTTCACGACAGCCGCAATGGCTCTTACAGCAGATACCACAGGTGTTGACGATCCGGCTCTAAAAGCTGCATCAAAGCTTGCTGTGGTTCTCGGAACCGAGGGCACTGGTCTTCCTGATGATGTGATATCCGCCTGCACTTTCCGGGTAATGATCCCCATGCATCACGGCGTAGATTCATTAAATGTGGCCGCTGCAAGCGCCGTCTGTTTCTATGCGATCACAAGATGATGCCAAAATGCCGAGGTTTTCATACGTCACTTGCGGTTCCGCAAGTGACTGTTCTGAATAGTTACATGCATTTATCTTACAAGATGACGGGCTGTCTTATTATTTCGGGAATAAGGGACTGCTCCCTTTTAATATTGTCAGATTTTAGGATATTGTAGCTCTGGTCTATGCGAAGATGAGTTTCAAGAAAGCCGACTTTTCTTATACCATCTCTGCTGCCGTCTTTAGTATTTTTCAGGTAATTATTTATATCAGTGGAATTTCCGAGTATATCGATTTTATGGCCCCGTTTTTTTAGTTCGGAAAACAGTCCGCGGGATGCCGTTCTGAAGCCCAAAAGCCGCAGATAATCAATATTCCGTATCATTTCACTTAAACCGGATGACAGATAATCCATATCAAGGATAAGGTGTATTAGATGACGGGAAACCGCCGTGTAGGTAATGTTTCTTGTTTTAAGAAGAGAGCAGAACTCACTGAAGCTTAAAATTTGATCCTTATAATTAATTATCCTCTTTTGCAGATCCCGGGGTACCAGAGAAATGCGGAGAGCTTCATTCAGCCCCGGTGAAAGAAGCTTATACAGAAGTAAGGGAGTAAGGGAGTCACGGTGAACTGCAGCGCTTTTCTTCCTAAAAATCCTGTTCCTTATCCCTTCGGCGGAATATGAGCTGTCGTATGAATCACCGGCATGATAGCCGGATCCGATACGCTCTGCAGCAACGGGGATTATGGAAGAATCGGATCTTTTAAGTGCCTTCAGATATTCAAGAGCCAGGATATTATTGGGCTCACGCAGGATTTTTTTCAGGATCTCACTATCAGGACCTAATTCATCTGAAATGCAGGCCTTCACCGCTGCCTCTCTCGCGGCGGGAAAGGGATCTCCGCTCTTCAGCCTGTCCTTAAGTACAGATCTGTATTCGGGGCTCTCCTCTGAAAGAACTGACGAAACCCTGTCAAGGGCTGCCATATCCCCTGTCTCACTTCCGAAAACAATATGGTCAATGCAAAGCTTATTTAAGATACTTACTGCGCCGGAGGCAAAGCCCTCTGCGGAAGAGAGTGCGAACTGGGGAGGCAGCTCGAATACCGCGTCAGATCCGTTTCTTAAGGCAGCATTGATCCTGACACCCATATCAAATACCGCAGGCTCACCCCGCTGCACAAAGTTCCCGCTCATAAGGACGATAACATAGTCTGCCCCCGTATCCTCACGGGCTTTGTCAAGTATATATTTATGTCCCTTATGAAAGGGGTTGAATTCCGCAATGACCGCTGTGATCTTCATTTTGTTAAATATAACCATAGTAACGGCAAAAGTCAAAAGGACATTTAAGCTAATTGCAAATACCCCTTTTCATTAGCTCAATGATTTGATAAAATATCATCTGATAATAAAAAAAGGTAGTGTTTTACACTGCCCAGGAGGTATTTATGAGGTTAAGGGATGAGGACACCGGAAGAAGTGGTGTTCAGGAGAAAAAAGCAGCAAACAACAAGGATTCCGTTAAGTATACCGGACTTCCTTCCATTAAGCACTATGTGCTTATACTTCTTGCTTTGAGTATGCTCATAGTGTCGGCTATTCTTGTTGAAATGGCCGTGGTTTCCTTCTCCAATGAGGAACAGAGGCTTGTAAAGAACAATATGAACGAGATGGCGAATTCCTACGGGACAATGATTAATTCCCGTTACGAAACCTTCGGTACCATGAGCCGGGGGACAGCCTTTGATATTCTCGACGGTATAAAGATCGCCGGAGTTGATTCAAGCTATATGTATCTCGTTGATAAGGATGGGAATATGATGTACCACCCGACTCCCGAAAAGATCGGGGAGCCTGTCGAGAATGAAGTCGTAAAAGGCTTAAGAGCACAGATAGAGGCCGGTGTCATTCCGGAGCCCGGTGTGATCGAATATACCTTTAAGGGTTCGAAAAAGCTTGCTGCTTACTATATTACGGCAAAGGGCGGCAATATGATCCTGGTTGTAAGTGCGGATAAGGATGATGTTCTTGCTCCTATAAATAATTTCAGGAGAAACGCCATCATAACCTTTATTTTGTGTGTAGTGGTGCTTTCCATTATCATGTACTTCCTTGTTGGTCTTGTGCTTAAGCCGATCGGGGTTATCGTTAAACTTATTGACCGTACCGCAGCGCTTGATTTCACCCACTATGCCGCAACGGAGGCCGTCGTAAAGAGAAGGGATGAGACAGGTCAGATAACCCGCTCCATCGGTAATATGAGAAAGGTAATAAGGGAGATCGTTTATCAGCTGGATGAGGCAAGTAACAGCCTGAACAGCAATGCAAATGACCTTAAGGACACCACAAATCAGGTTAATATCAATTCCTCCGACAATTCCGCAACCAGCGAGACTCTGGCAGCCGGAATGCAGGAGACCTCTGCTAATGCCGAGACCATCAACAACAATATCGTTGATATCTTTGAAAATGTGCAGAATATTTCGAAGGTGGCTTCCGATTCCGAGGCTTCCGCTGAGGAGATACAGGTTAAGGTCGACAAGCTTTCAAAGGATGTTCTGAAGGCTCAGAAGAATACTCAGGATATCTACAGCTCTGTTAAGGCACAGTCCGAGGAGGCTATTGAAAAGTCAAAGGCCGTTCAGAAGATCAATGCTCTTACAGACACCATAAAGTCCATTGCAGACCAGACAAACCTCCTTTCACTCAATGCTTCGATAGAGGCCGCCAGAGCAGGAGAGTCGGGTCGCGGCTTCGCGGTTGTTGCCGAGGAGATCGGTTCCCTTGCTACACAGTCGGGTGAGACCGTTGACGGTATTTCCGAGATCGTTTCCGAGGTAAATGATGCTGTTACCCATATGTCACAGTGCCTGCAGGAAATGCTTGACTTTATTGATAAGAATGTTATGAGTGACTATGAATCCTTCAGTGAGGTTACTACAAGCTATAATAATGACGCTCACTTCTTCGGCGAGAATATGAGCGACATAAAGACAAGGATACAGGGACTTACAACCACCATTGACGACATCAAAGCAGCGATCTCCGGTATCAATGAGACCATGGGAGATGCGGCAAACGGCGTAACGGATGTAGCCCAGAGAACATCCGATGTGGTCAGACTCACTGAGCACACCAATGATCTTGTTGACCAGAGCACCAGCTATTCCGAAGAGCTTCGTCAGATCGTAGAAAAGTTCAGACTTGGAAGCTGATAAGCAGGATCGGGAATATATGCTATAATATACCGGCGGAAGAACCGCCGGTATATTTTTGAGCAAATATTTGTGGGGCACTGCCGCGCATAGCGCGTCAAAACGTGCCCGAAAAATGTCCACCGGACATTTTTCCTTTCTGAGCGAAGCAAAGAATCTTTTGATACGAAAACATAGAAATAAGGATACACTTTGGATTTTACGGAAATAAAAAAAGACAAAAATCTCTCCCCTATGATGGCGCACTATATATCAATGAGAGAGAAGTATGAAGACTGCATATTATTCTACCGTCTCGGTGATTTTTATGAGATGTTTTTTGATGATGCAAAGACGGTATCCTCAGAGCTTGATCTGGCACTTACCGGAAAGGCCTGCGGTCTGCCTGAAAAGGCTCCGATGTGCGGTGTTCCCTTTCATTCTGTCGATACTTATCTGAATCAGCTTGTGAAGAACGGCTACAAGGTGGCTATCTGCGAGCAGCTGGAAAACCCGAAGGAAGCAAAGGGTATAGTAAAAAGGGATGTTATAAGGATAGTTACGCCGGGCACCAGCCTGGACGTCCAGTCAATGGATGATAAAAATAACAGCTTCCTTATGTCCGTGGTTTATGCCGGAAGCCGTTTCGGTATATCCGCGGCAGACCTCACCACGGGAAGCTTCAAGCTTACAGAATGCGGATCATTTGCCTCCCTTATGGATGAGGTTTATAAAATAAATCCCAAAGAGATAATCTGCAATAAAGAGCTTATGATGACGGGCTTTGACGCACCGGCTCTGAGGTCTAAGCTCGGCATCATAGTAAACCAGCTCGACAGCCGCTATTTTAGGGAGGAGAGAGTCCGTTCCGTTCTGGAAGAACACTTCAGGGTAAAAAGCCTTGACGGCCTGGGGCTTGCGGATCTTCCGATAGGCATAATGGCTGCGGGAGCGGTGCTAATCTACCTTAAGGAAACCCAGAAAAGCGATCTCGGGAATTTTCTCTCGATCCACCCCTATATAAATTCCGATTTTCTTTTGATCGATTCTGCATCCCGCCGGAATTTGGAGCTCACGGAAACACTTCGGGATAAGCGCCGTAAGGGAAGCCTTATCTGGGTTCTTGATCACACGAAGACCGCTATGGGAGGGCGGAAGCTCAGGAATTCCATAGAAGAACCGCTGATCGATGCAGAGCTTATAAACCGTCGTCTGGATGCGGTGGAAGAACTTAATTCCTCCGTTATTGACAGGGATGAGCTCCGTGAGTATTTAAGCCCTATCTACGATCTTGAGAGGCTTTTATGCAAGATCACCTACGGCTCTGCAAATCCGAGGGATCTTATTATGCTTAAGAGCTCATTTAAGATGCTGCCTCCGGTAAAAAGACTTTGCGGAAGCTTTGACTCGCTTTTATTGCAGGAGCTTTCCGCTAAGATAGATACACTGGATGATATTTACGAGCTTATTGAGAATTCTATTGTTGATGACCCGCCGCTTGCAATGAAGGATGGCGGCATTATCAGGGATAACTATGACAAGAACGTGGATGAGCTCCGTATGGTCCATACCAACGGGAAAAAATGGCTTGCAGAGCTTGAGGAGAGGGAAAGGGAAAAAACCGGGATAAAGAACCTGAAGATCAAATTCAGCAAGGTCTTCGGCTACGCCATAGAGATCACGAATTCCTATCTCGATAAGGTTCCCGATCATTACATTAGAAAGCAGACCCTGACCGGGGGAGAGCGCTTTATAACAGATGAGCTTAAGGAAATGGAGGATAAGATCCTAAACTCCGCAGACCGGCTTACGGAGCTTGAATACAGGCTCTTTGACGGCATAAGGAAGAAGGTGGCGGAGAATATTTCAAGGATCCTTGAGGATGCGGATGTCATAGCAGCCCTCGATTTCCTCCAGTCTCTTTCCTATGCGGCAGAGCATTATAATTACTGCAGACCGAAAATAAATGAAAAGGGCTATATCCACGTAAAAGAAGGACGTCATCCTGTGGTGGAGAGGATGATGGATACTGACTCCTTTATTCCAAACGACATCAATCTGGACAATAATAAAAATCTGATCTCCATTATCACAGGGCCCAATATGGCAGGGAAATCCACCTATATGCGTGAGTGCGCCCTTATAACCCTGATGGCTCATATCGGGAGCTTTGTACCTGCTAAAAGTGCGGATATCTCCATAGTTGACCGGATCTTTACAAGGGTCGGCGCCAGCGACGACCTTTCAAGCGGACAGTCCACCTTTATGGTGGAAATGAATGAGGTTGCAAATATACTCCGTAATGCTACGGATAAATCCCTTCTTATCCTTGATGAGATAGGACGCGGAACCTCCACTTATGACGGGCTTTCCATTGCCTGGGCTGTGATCGAGCATATCGCCGACAAAAATAAGCTCGGGGCGAAGACTCTGTTTGCTACCCACTACCATGAGCTTACAGAGCTTGAAGGTAAGATACCGGGCTTAAACAATTACTGTGTTGCTGTTAAGGAAAACGGCAGGGATGTGGTCTTTTTAAGAAAAATAATCCGTGGAGGCGCAGACAGATCCTACGGGATCCACGTTGCCAGGCTTGCCGGTGTTCCGGATTCGGTGACGGACAGAGCTGAAGAGATAGCAGCAGACCTTGCGGATAATGATATTACCTTTAATCTGAGCAGTATTGCGGATGAAAGCCAGGCAAACATTATCGGGAGCGGCAGGGGCGTAAGACGTTATGATGAAGTGGACTTAAACCAGATGTCCTTATTTGACACCTTAAGTGACAATGATATATTAAAGCAGCTTTCCGAGCTTGACTTAAGCCATATGACACCAATGGACGCCTTAAACCACCTGTACAAGCTGCAGAATGACATAAAAAACCGCTGGTGAAACGTCACCCCGGATCCGGACAGCGACGGCTACTTGGCGAATCCATCTGTCATTCTGAGGGCGCAGCCCGAAGAATCTTTCTGACAGAACGGTCTAAACGATCCTTCGATTCGCTCAGGATAACGTTACTTACAAAAGGGTTACAGGTTAGATAAAATCAGGGAAACTATGATACAGGTACTTGACAGTAAAACAATAGACAAGATCGCTGCCGGAGAGGTGGTGGAGAGACCGGCATCCGTTGTGAAGGAACTCCTTGAAAACGCGGTGGATGCGGGCGCTACAAGGATTTCAGTGGATATAAAGAACGGAGGCATCGACGAGATACGTGTCAGTGACAACGGCTCCGGAATAGGAAGAAATGAGGTCCGTACCGCATTTCTGCCCCATGCCACAAGCAAATTAAAAAATATAGAGGATCTCTTTATCCTTAAAAGCCTGGGCTTCAGGGGAGAAGCGCTCCCAAGTATCGCAGCCGTTTCGAAGGTAAGGATGTTTACGAAGACCCCATCCGATCCTCTTGGGATAAAATACGTGATCGAGGGCGGAACAGAGGTATCCTTTGAAGAAGCCGGTGTCCCCGACGGAACAACCTTTATCGTAAATGATCTCTTTTTCAATACTCCTGCCAGACGGAAATTCTTAAAAAGCGCCAATACAGAGGCCGGACACATAAGTACTCTGGTTGAAGAGATCGCTCTTTCAAATCCCGGTATTTCCATTAAATACAGTGTAAACGGATCAAATAAGCTCTTTACAGGCGGAAACGGGGACTTAAGGGAGGTAATTTACAGGATCTACGGACGGGAGATAGCCGACTCACTTCTTCCACTGAAGGTATCTTCGGGAGATATGTCATTATCCGGCTTTATTTCAAAGCCGATCATTGCCCGTAGCAGCAGAGTGATGGAAAACTATTTCGTGAATTCCCGCTATATAAAGGATGATATCATTTCAAAGGCGATTGAAGACGGCTATGCCGGCTTTCTGATGCAGCACAGATTCCCCTTTACTGTCCTAAAGCTTGATATCCCCTGTGAAAATGTGGATATAAACGTCCACCCGAGGAAAATGGAGATAAAGCTGTCTGACGGTCCCGGGGTATATGATTTTGTAAGAAACGCCGTAAAGGACACACTTTCAAACCGGGAATTTATAAATGACTTCGATTTTGAAAAGGAAACTCTGCTCAAACCTTCGAGACCGGATATCCCCGAAAAAGCCCCGGAGCCCTTTGAAGCAGTAAAAACGGTCACGTATACAGAAAACAGTGATAAGCCGCTTCCCTTATTTAAGGAGGAGACCGTTTATGATGCGGAAAAAAGCTCTCAGTTAATTCCAAATGAGAGAGAGGATCAGCGTCCTGCCCCTGTTCTCCCGGATACGATCGAGGAAGCAGAGGAAGCGCCGCTTGAAAATCCCCGGTTTGAAGATGGAGTAAAGGGCTCACAGCTCGATCTTTTCGAGGAAAAGATACTTTCGAGGGATGCGTCAAAGGAATTTAAGATCGTGGGACAGATCTTTGACACCTACTGGATAATAGAGTACAAAGACGAAATGCTTATGATAGACCAGCACGCGGCTCATGAGAAGGTAAATTACGAGAGCTTCTTAGAGCAGTTCAAAAAGAGGTCTGTTATCACTCAGAACCTTAATCCGCCGATCATTATGACTTTAAGCGGTGAGCAGAGGTCGGTACTTGAAAGATTTTTACCGAGATTCATTGAAATGGGCTTTGAGATCGAGCCCTTCGGAGGAAATGATTTCGCAGTAAGGACAGTCCCCTATAATCTCTACGGCCTTAACGATAGGGAGGTTATGACTGCTTTACTTGACGAGCTTCAATCAGGTATTAAGGATGAGGATATAGGCATAATCCATGATAAGATCGCATCGATGTCCTGCAAGGCAGCCATTAAGGGGAATACTGCAATAAGCTTAAATGAGGCTGAGGCACTTATTGAACAGCTCCTTTCCTGCAAGGACCCCTACAACTGCCCACATGGCCGTCCCACCATCATCAAGATGTCAAAAAAAGAGCTGGAAAAGAAGTTTAAGCGGGTATTGTGATGAAGGATAAACGCCTGACAGTTCTCGCGGGACCCACAGCTGTAGGAAAGACCGAGCTTTCTCTTAAGCTTGCAAAAAGGCTGGATGCCGAGATAATCTCCGCGGATTCGATACAGGTTTATAAACACATGGATATAGGCTCTGCAAAGATCACGGAGCGTGAGATGATGGGAATCCCCCACCACCTTATTGATTTCCTGGAGCCAACGGAAAGCTTTGATGTAGCCGCGTTTGTTTCCCGTGCAAAGTCCGTCATTACGGATATCCGTTCAAGAGGAAAACTTCCCCTTATTGTCGGAGGCACAGGCTTTTATCTTCACGCTCTGATCTACGACAATGATTTTTCCGACGGCGCTTCTGACCCGGAATACAGGGCTGAGCTTGAAAGAGAGGCACTTGACCCCGCTAATGACCTGTACGAAAGACTTCATCATATTGATCCCGCGTCCTCTGACGCAATTCCTCCCGGCAACGTTAAGAGAGTGATCAGGGCTCTGGAATACCACCACGTGACCGGAAAAAGGATCTCGGATCACAATAAAGAAGAGCGCGAAAAGGAATCTCCCTATGATCTTAAGTTTTTTGTTCTGACCCTCCCCCGTGATATACTCTATGAACGGATAAACAGAAGAGTTGATATCATGGTGGAAAAGGGACTTTTTGAGGAAACGAAGAAGCTTATC
The DNA here is from genome assembly GCA_000622025.1 of Lachnospiraceae bacterium AD3010. Classification (GTDB taxonomy): domain Bacteria; phylum Bacillota; class Clostridia; order Lachnospirales; family Lachnospiraceae; genus NK4A144. The sequence continues at coordinate 132,065 of JHWU01000008.1, forward strand.
GATCTGGGTGTAAGACCCGAAATGACATCTATGCAGGGCTTAGGCTATAAGCAGGCCTATCTTTACTTAACCGGCTCTTACACAAGAGACGAAGCCATTGACGCCATAAAAAGAGAGACTCGCCACTTCGCAAAGCGGCAGCTTACCTGGTTTCGAAAGGAAAAGGAAGCCGTTTTTATCGACAAGAGCAGCTTTTCCTCGGATGATGAGATCATTGACTATATGTTGCTACATTGATGTTTCCGTTTACACGTGTATCCGAATGTGCACCGGATTTCCGTGCTCGTGTCGTGACGAAGTCTTCTAAGCTCGCCAGGAAGGGCTGACAATGACGGACGCGCCGCCTTTATTCACATCCTTGTTCAATTACGGCTAAAAAGCACATCCGTGTGCTTTTTGCGCTGTTTGTTTAGGCTCACTAAGAAGCTTCGTCAGGACCTGCGCGCGCAAATCCGGCACACATCGGATACACATTTGGCTGAAACATATAAGTGTTTATTTCGTATTGGTTAAAAAGATTCTTCGCTTCGCTCAGAATGACATAGTAGTGGAAAACAGCTTTATTAGAGGAGAAACAAATGAGCACTAAAGAGATGTACAGATCCCTCGGTATCAGGGAAGAGATATATGAACTCGGGGAAAAGGTCTTACTTGAGCTTAAACCCAGGTTTGAGAAAATAGATGAAACCGCCGAATATAACCAGCTTAAGATAATCAATGCATTCCATAAGGAAAGGGTAAGCGAAGCCTGCTTATACGGCACAAAGGGATATGGCTATAATGATCTGGGAAGAGATACACTGGAAAGGGTATATGCTGATGTATTTAAAACCGAGGATGCCCTTGTACGTCCCCAGATAACCTGCGGAACCCACGCTCTGGCGCTGGCGCTTATGTCAAATCTCCGGCCCGGAGATGAGCTTTTAAGTGCTGCCGGAAAGCCATATGACACCTTAGAGGAGGTAATAGGTATCAGGGAAAGCCGGGGAAGCTTAAAGGAATACGGTATAAGCTATGCTCAGGCCGACTTAAAAAGTGACGGAAGCTTTGACTTTGATTCTATCCGTGAAAAGATAAATGAAAGAACAAAGCTTGTGACCATTCAGCGTTCAAAGGGCTACCAGACGAGACGTTCCTTCGGTGTCAGGGATATAGCGGAAGCAATCGGTTTTATAAGATCGATAAAGCCTGAAGTAAAGATCATGATAGACAACTGCTACGGGGAATTCGTAGAGAGGGAAGAGCCCTCTGAATACGGTGCGGATATGGTGGTCGGATCTCTTATAAAAAATCCCGGAGGAGGACTTGCTCCGATAGGCGGCTATATCTGCGGCACAAAAGAATGTGTGGAAAATGCGGCATACCGTCTGACATCTCCGGGACTTGGAAAAGAGGTTGGCGCATCACTTGGGATCCTCCCGGAATTCTATCAGGGACTCTTTCTTTCACCGGTGATCACCGCTGCCGCCCTGAAAGGAGCCATATTTGCAGCAAATATATATGAAAGACTGGGCTTTGACGTTCTTCCGGACGGAAAGGAGGAGCGGCACGATATCATCCAGGCCGTTACCTTTAATAAAGCTGAAGCACTTATTTCCTTCTGCCGTGGAATACAGGCCGCAGCACCTGTTGACAGCTTTGTTACTCCGGAGCCCTGGGATATGCCGGGCTACGACAGCAAGGTCATAATGGCTGCAGGAAATTTTGTATCCGGCTCATCAATAGAGCTTAGCGCTGACGGTCCCCTGAAGCCGCCTTATTCGGTATACTTCCAGGGAGGCCTTACCTTTCCTCATGTAAAATACGGGATCCTGAACTCGGTCGAGTACCTGATGAGGGAAAGTGGGCAGTCAATCACCCTTCCCGATTGAAGATATCCGAAAAAAATGCTAAAATAATATATCTGTCCTTTGGGGGAACTCCTTGTAGGATAAAGGAGAGCAATGAGAGACAGATTAAAAGAACTTCCGAAGAATGAAAGGCCTTATGAAAAGTGTGAGGAGTACGGAGCGGAATTTCTGTCCGACGCCGAGCTTCTCTCGGTGATCCTGCGGTGCGGGAGCAGGGATCTTAATTCCCTGGAGACCGCAAAGGAGATCCTTAAAAAAGCCGGACCGGAAAATACCGTTGCGGGGATCGGGAATATCGCAGACAGCGATCTTCTGTCCATACCCGGTATTGGAAGGGTGAAGCTTATCCTCATAAAATGCATTACCGAGTACTCAAGGCGTCTATGGAAGGCCAGATTAAAAAGCAATATCTGCTTTGACCATCCGAAAAAATGCGCAAGATTCTTTATGGAGGATATGAGACATCTTTCCGCAGAAGAGGTGAGAGCGGTGCTCCTGGATACAAAGGCCAATCTTATCTCCTCAGAGGTGCTTACAAAGGGGCTTTCCGACAGGTCGCTCCTTAGTCCCAGAGAGCTGTTTTCATACGCTTTGAAGAAAAATGCATCCCAGGTTATCGTTCTGCATAATCACCCTAGCGGCGACCCCACTCCCAGTGATGATGACATAGAGATGACGAAGCTTCTGATCATTGCAGGCAGCATTATCGGGATAAGGCTCGCAGACTCCATAATCATCGGTGACGGAACCTATGTGAGTATGAGAGAGAGATTCGGTACTGAATGGAAAGATCCTTCGCTTCGCTCAGGATGACAGTAATGTGGATTCAGAATGACATTAATGTGGATTCAGAATGACAGTAATGTGGATTCAGAATGACAGTAATGTGGATGACTCTGCACGGCACTGCTCCGCAGGGTAAAATATAGAATAAGGTTTTCAGAAAAAAAGGAGAAAAAATGTCAAACCTACCGGCTTTCGGTATTGATCTCGGTACCGGAAATATAAAGATCTACAATAATATGGACGGGACCATCTTAAGAGAGAAGAATATGATCGCTGTTATGAAAAAGGATAATCTTTTAGCCTACGGAGATGATGCCTATGATATGTATGAGAAGGCTCCGGCAAATATCCGGACCAGCTTTCCCTTAAATAACGGTGTCATTGCGGATATCAAGGATATGCAGACAGTCCTGAAATGCTTCATAACCGACCTTACTGCCAAGCAGAAGTACAGCGGTGCGGATTTCTTTCTCTCAGTTCCAAAGGATATTACCGAGGTCGAGAAAAGGGCATTCTACGATCTTATAAGTGATGCCAATATAAAGGCGAAGCGCATAATGATAGTCGACAAGGCCGTGGCTGACGGTCTTGGGCTCAATGTGGACGTAAAGACCAGCCAGGGAATGCTGGTGGTGAATTCCGGCTTTGACACCACGGAGATATCCATACTGTCTCTCGGGGGCATTGTCCTTTCAAAGCTGATAAAGATCGGCGGGAGAAAGTTTGACGAAGCTATAATCGGCGCCGTAAGAAGAGAGTACAGCCTGATAATAGGAGAAAAGACCGCTGAAAAGGTAAAGATCCAGCTTTCCTCCCCTGACTATGATGATACCGTTCCGCCGGTAGTTTACGGAAGGGATATAGAAACGGGACTTCCGGTTGAGAGACAGATCCCTGTTGAGCTCATAGAGAGCGCGTTAAACGAAAATATCAATATAATAATCGATAATATAAAGGTGATCCTGGAACGCACTCCTCCGGAGCTTGCTGCCGATGTATACCGTCACGGGATCTACCTGACAGGAGGATCGGCCTCCTTACGTAATTTCGGAAAACTCATAAATAAGGGCACAAACCTGAAGGTCAATCTGGCCGAGGATCCGGTCAGCACTGTAGCTCTGGGGCTTGCCCGTGTCATAAAAGAGGAGCATTACCGCTCTGTTGCCTATTCAATAGACGGAATGTCTCCCAGATAAAACAATATGCCTAGAGTACACATCAAGCGTCAGAAATTTGTGATGCCGGGCCGTTATATCCTGCTTATCATCACCATCCTCTGTATAGCGCTGATGCTTCTCACCTTTTTTACGGACGCTGTGTCCGGGCCGCTTTCATACGTGGCAAATTATACCATTGTGCCTGTGGAAAGAGGTCTTAATGCCATAGGGGAGCGCTTCAGCCTCAGAATGGAGGAGTGGCAGTCCTTAAAGAATGTATTAAGTGAAAATGAGGAACTAAAGAAGGAAATACAGGACCTCACCCTTGAAAAAAACCAGCTTATCGCCGACAGGTACGAGCTGCAGGAGCTGAGGGACCTCTACGGACTCGAGGACAGATTCGGGGAATATGACAAGATCGGTGCAAGGATCATCGGAAAGGATCCGGGCAACTGGTTTTCCGTATTCTTAATTGACAAGGGCGAATCGGACGGTATCAGGAAAAATATGAATGTTATCGCCGGAGACGGTCTTGTCGGGATCGTTACCGAAGTAGGGCCTGACTATTCAACAGTCAGGGCTCTTATTGATGACGCCAGCAATGTGAGCTCAATGGTGCTATCCACTTCAGACACGGTGATGGTTACCGGAGACCTTAAGCTTATGGACTCCGGGGAGATCCGTTTTTCCCAGCTTTCAAATCAGGACTCCACAGCAGCAGTGGGAGATGAGATAGTCACATCAAATATTTCAAACAGGTTCCTTCCGGAGCTTACTGTAGGCTATATAAGCTCCATCGAGACCGATCCGAATAATCTGACAAGATCCGGAACCCTTACTCCCGCAGTGGATTTTGAGCATTTAAGTACTGTTGTTGTGATAAGGGAGCTTAAGGTTACAAGCGATCTCGGGGAGGACCAGAGGTGAAGAAGCGAATCTTTATTCTGATCCTGATCTTCATTTCCTTCTGCCTTCAGTGTACGCTTTTTAAGGCACTGTCCCTGGGGAAGGTGGGTCCAAACCTCCTCCTTATGCTGACAAGCATCTTCGGCTTTATGGGAGGAAAGAAGGACGGGATGTTTGCCGGTTTTTTTGCCGGGCTCTTTACCGATATACTCTACGGAAACGGACTTATCGGCTTTTATATGCTGCTTTTCGTATGGGCCGGCTATGTTAACGGTATGTTCAATACCCTGTTTTATCCGGAGGATATCAAGCTTCCCCTTATACTCACAACCTGCAGCGACTTTATCTGCGGATTCTTAACCTATGTCTTTCTGTTTCTGTTGAGGTCAAAGCTTGACTTCGGCTTTTATATTGTCCATGTGATACTTCCGGAAACGGTATATACCCTTGTGGTAACCTTATTACTCTATAAACCCGTGCTGCTCCTTGCCGGGCTTTTTGATGATGACGTTCCGGGAGAACGAAAGGCGAAAGATGTTTGAGCAGCTTCGTGACAAGATCATAGGAGTGATGACATCCAGGCTCTTCGTTCTGGCGGTGGCGGTCTTTATTCTTTTTTCCGTCCTTACCGTAAGGCTCTTTAATCTGCAGATAATAGAGGGTGAATCCTACCTCGACAATTTCACCTTAAAGATAGAAAGGGAGAAGACCATAAAAAGCACCCGGGGCTCCATATATGACAGAAACGGGATCTCCCTTGCAAAGGACACTCTGGCGTACTCCGTTACGATCGAGGATAATTATGACTCGGGCTCAAAGAAGAATATGGAGATCAATAATACCATAGTGAGCCTTATGGAGATAATAGAAGGTAACGGTGACAAGCTTATAAACGACTTTGGCATAATCCTCGATGAGTCCGGGAATTACCAGTTTACCATGGAGGGTACCAGACAGCAGAGGTTTTTAGCGGATCTTTACGGAAGGAACAGTACGGAGGACTTAAAGGCCAGGGAAAAGAATGCTTCACCTGACGAAATCATTGATTTTCTGTGTTCCGAAAAAAAATTCGGTATCGGAACCTATACTCCGAAAAATGACGGAACCTTTGATTTTACGCCTAAGGAGGGTTTTTCAAAGGAGGATCTCCTTAAGATAATCACGGTCCGCTATAATCTCAGCCTGAACAGCTTCCAGAAGTATATATCCACTACCGTTGCCACAAACGTTAATGAAAGAACGGTTGCGGAGGTTATGGAGCACAGGGATGAGCTCAGGGGTGTGGATATTTCCGAGGACACCATAAGAGAGTATATAGATGACCCCAGCTTTTCCCATATTCTCGGATATACCGGAAAGATAAGCGAGGAGGAGCTTGTAGAATTCAATAAAGAGCCGGACATTGATACGGCTCTTGATGCCCGAAATTACGAATTAAATGATTACGTTGGTAAGGCCGGGATCGAGCAGGTCATGGAGCGGAAGCTGCAGGGGAAAAAGGGACGTCAGACCATCTTTGTTGATAATCTGGGACGTGTCACGGAAACCGGAGACAAGACCGATCCCGTTGCCGGAAACGATCTGTATCTGACCATTGATTCCGACCTCCAGAAGGCGGTATATAAGATATTGGAGCAGAAGATAGCAGGTATAGTCATTTCAAAGCTTGTTGACGAAAAACCGGATGACTTCAGCGAGGTAAAAAGCGCTGATATAACCATTCCTATCGACAACGTGTATTTTGCTTTATTTGACAATAATTACCTTAGTATCGACCATCTTTCGGGAGAAAATGCGGGACCGAATGAAAGGGATGTGTATTCCGCCTTTTCCGCCAAGCAGACTGCAGTTATAGACCGCTTAAGGGAAGAGCTCACAAACGGTTCTTTATCCTATAATGACCAGGTGCTGGAAGAGCAGTCCTATGAAGCCTATGTGGTGTCTCTACTTCAGTCTTCAAGGAGAAACGTGCTTTTAAGGGATCTTATAGACCAGGAAAATGAGATATATATCAAATGGAAGGACGGCACCGCATCCTTAAAGGAATACCTGAAGGAGGCAGTTGCCAAGGGATGGATAGATTCCACAAAGATAAATACCGAGGAAAAGTATCTTGATTCTGATGAAGTCTATCTTATGCTGGTGGACTATATCTGCGAGGAGCTGAGAAAAGACAGGGACTTTTCCAAGAGGATAATCAAATACATGATCCGTCAGGATGAGATCACCGGCTTCCAGATCTGCCACCTTCTCTATGAGCAGGGAAAGATCAGGGATGTGGGCAATAATCTTGCGGAGCTTGACAGCGGAGAAGTCACTCCCTACCGCTTTATGAAAAACCGTCTGGAAACCTTAGAGATAACTCCGGCGGATCTCGCCCTTGATCCCTGCTCAGGGTCAAGCGTAGTGACGGACGTGAATACGGGAGAAGTTCTGGCCTGTGTATCCTACCCAAGCTTTGATAATTCAAAGCTCGCAAATACCGTTGACGCAGAGTATTTCTCTTCCCTGCAGAATGACAAGTCACTTCCGCTATATGACTACGCTACACAGCAGAAGACTGCTCCGGGATCCTCCTTTAAGCCTATTTCCTCGGCTGCGGGGCTGGAAGAGAGTGTTATAAACGCCGGTGAAACCATTGACTGCGAAGGGCTTTTCGAAAAGATAACCCCTTCCCCGAAATGCTGGATCTACCCGCACGGAACCCACGGAAACCTGGAGATCACCGGTGCTATAGAGAATTCCTGCAACTTCTTCTTTTATGAGGTCGGCTACCGTCTGGCAAGCCGCGGCGGTATCTACAATAATGATTACGGTATTGAGAGACTCACTAAATACGTGGATCTATTCGGTCTGACCGACAAATCCGGCATAGAGATAACCGAGTCGGAGCCCGATGTATCTACACAGGACGTTGTACGTTCCGCCATCGGGCAGGGCAGCCACTCCTATACCACTGTGGGGCTTGCAAGATACGTGAATGCAGTCGCAAATGAGAAAAGATGCTATAACTTAAGTATCCTTGACAAGCTGACGGATGCAAACGGAAATGTCATAACCGACTACACCCCTACCGTCAGAAATGAGATAAATATGGCAAGCTCTACCTGGAACCTGATCCATGAGGGTATGAGAAAGGCAGTGGAAAGCTACGGTGCCTTTGAGGACTTCCCTATGACTGCTGGAGGAAAGACAGGTACGGCGCAGCAGATAACAACGAGACCGAACCACGCCGTATTCATAGGCTTTGCGCCGTATAACAGACCGGAGATCGCAGTTGCCACACGTATAGCTTACGGCTATACCTCTTCAAATGCGGCTGAGGTCACAAGGGATATTTTCAAGTATTATTTTAAGACAGAGGACAAGGAAGATATTATAAGAGGAGAGGCAGTACTTCCCGACAGTGCCGCCATTTCAGACTGATGTTTCCAAAAGCTTATCACATAAAAAACTATGATTTCTTTCTTATACTTTTTTCTGTCGCCATATCGATCTACGGTGTGGTGATAATCGGCAGTGCCCGCGAGTCAGTACAGTCCCGTCAGATCGTAGGGCTTATTATAGGCGTCGTATTTATGATAATCCTGTCACTTGTGGATTACCGCTTTCTTTTGAATTTTTACTGGATCTACTATATTTTGAGCCTGATCCTCCTCTTTTCGGTTCTCTATCTCGGTTCCTCCCACGGAGGTGCCACGAGATGGATAACCATAGCCGGAATACAGTTCCAGCCATCTGAGGTTGCCAAATTTCTGTTGATTTTATTCTTTGCAAAGTTTATTATGAAAAATAAGGAAAAACTGAATACAGTCAGCCGTATCTTATTAGGTCTGGGACTGTTCCTCTTTCCCTGGTTCCTTATCTACAAGGAACCGGATCTTTCCACGAGTATGGTATTTATCCTTATCTTTATTACCATGCTGTTCATAGGAGGGCTTTCCCTTAAGATAATCTTCGGAACGCTTGCGGTAGGAGTTCCCGTTATCGTACTTGGTCTGATGCTGGTACTGCAGCCGAATCAGGAGATCATAAAGGACTATCAGCAGGCTAGGATACTTGCCTGGCTTCAGCCCGAGAACTATTCCAATGACGAGGGCTACCAGCAGCAGAATTCCATAGTTGCCATTGGCTCCGGGCAGCTGACCGGAAAGGGGTACAAGAATAACGAGGTAGGCTCCGTAAAGAACGGAAACTTTATTTCCGAACCGCAGACAGATTTTATCTTTGCCATAGTGGGAGAGGAATTGGGGTTCTTAGGCTGTATGGCGATACTGATCCTCATACTGATAATAATCGTTGAGGTCTTGAGGATTGGATGGAATGCGCCGGATCTTTCAGGCACACTTGTTTGTGCCGGGGTGGCTGCCCACCTCGGCTTCCAGACATTTTTCAATATCGCCGTCACCACAGCGGTCCTGCCGAATACCGGCATTCCGCTTCCATTTGTGAGCTATGGTATGACTTCGCTGATCAGTATTTTCATGGAGCTGGGGGTAGTCCTCAATGTAGGACTTTTAAGACAGAAAGATCGTTTTTAAGGAACCGGAACAGATCCGGATCCGAAGGAGAAGGTATGAATATCGGACTGGTAGCGCATGACGCAAAAAAGAAGCTCATGCAGAATTTCTGCATAGCTTACCGCGGGATTCTTTCCCACCATGAACTCTATGCCACCGGCACCACCGGACGGCTTATCGAGGAGATCACGAACCTGTCTATCCACAAGTTTCTTGCTGGGCACTTAGGGGGAGAGCAGCAGCTCGGTGCCCAGATAGAGCAGAATGAGATGGATCTGGTGATCTTTTTACGTGATCCCCTGACTTCAAAGCAGCATGAGCCTGATGTAAACAATGTGGTAAGGCTCTGCGACATGCATAATATTCCTCTTGCAACAAATCTTGCAACAGCGGAGCTCCTTATCAAGTCACTTGACAGGGGCGACCTGGAATGGCGGGAAATGTATAAATAGATTTTGATATGGATCACAACAACCTTACAAAAGTGTTTAAGAATGCGGTTTCCTTATATTTACTATTGATATCGTGCCTTTTCATTTTAACGGGCTGCTCAGAAAAGCAGGTAATGCTTCCTTTCGATATCTCATCATCTGAAACCGCTTTTACCTTTGAAACAAGTAATGAGAATAATACAGTAGAGCCCTTTGCAGCCAATCTTGCAGTTCCTGACGGTGATAAGGAGGCCGGAGATGAGCTTCCGAGTGGCTCCGATTCTTATGGTTCCGCAATACTCGTTGATACCGCAGGCTCCAACTTCCTGTACAGCCGCAATGCTCTGGCTGTGCTTTACCCTGCCAGCATGACAAAGATCCTTACCGCTATCGTGGCATTAAAGAATTCCAGCCCCGATGCGGTTCTTACAGCGGACGAAAGCTGTGTTTTCACGGAAGGGGATGTGCAGAAGATAGGATTAAAGCCCGGAGACAGCATGACTCTCGATCAGGCTCTGCACCTTCTTCTCATATATTCAGCCAATGACGTTGCACAGCTCATAGCGGTGAATATCGGCGGAAGCACCGAGGGTTTTGCGGATATGATGAATGAAGAGGCAAAGCGGCTCGGCGCCACCAATTCCCATTTCGTAAACCCCCACGGACTTCAGGACGAGAACCACTATACAACGGCATATGATATGTATCTTCTTTTTAACGAGGCTATAAAATCTGATGAGATAGAGCAGATTATCGGCACCGTTAATTATTCCACTGTCTTCAGGCATTCCGACGGATCCGAGGCCTCCTTTTCCTGTGACAACACCAACAGATTCCTTAAGGGCAGCGCCGTTGCCCCTATGAATATAAACGTTGTCGGAGGAAAGACCGGGACCACTCTCGCCGCAGGCGGCTGTCTTGTTATGCTTTCAAAGGATTCCGGGGGTAATGATTATATCAGCTGCGTTATGAAGGGCAGCACCATAGATACCACCTATGACAAAACCGCCTCTATGCTCTCCCTTATCAACTGATCCTTTTCAGCCTTTCCCTGTCAAATGTCATCCTGATTCTTTTTCGTGGCACACCGGACGTTTTACCATCCCGAGCGCCCTTTTGTCATCCTGAGCGAAGCGAAGGATCTTTACAGGCTTTTCAATCGTGTTACGGATGACAGACTGCTTTTCGGAGCAATCAGCACGTCTCGCTTAGCGAATCGGAGTCTTATAAATTTTGCGAGTGCGAAGGCCGGGCTTGCGTCAGATTGCTTCAAAATTAATAAAACCAAAATCAGCAAGACCGGAACGGCGCCGAGCAAAATTTTGTCATAAGACGAACGATGAGCTTAGCGAGATCGTAGCGCGAAGAAAACAGTCTGTCGCCGTAACACGAATATAAAGCCCAGACAAAGACACAGAATTTCAATGCTTCATTTCCATATTGAGAATGAACACAAAATAAGGTATAATGATTCTTAGTTCCGAAGGGGCTGCCACATCAGCCGCGAGGGAGCTTAAATTCAAGATTTAATAATATTTACCGGGCAGGAGGTACAAGATTATGATACAGTTGATTGTTGCCGAAAAAGGTCAGGGAAAGACAAAGTTTCTTCTGGAGAAGGTTTCCGAAGCGGCAAATAGCTCAAGAGGAAACGTGGTATTTATAGATAACGATCTTTCCCATATTTACGAGATCAAAAATACGGTCAGATTTGTAAATGTGAGCGACTACAAGATCAACGGAACCCAGGAATTCTATGGATTTGTAAGCGGCATAATTTCAGCGGATCACGATCTGGAACAGATCTTTATTGATAAGCTTCTTATCATTTCTTCTCTAAAAAGCCCTGTAGATGCGGTCGAGCTCTTGCATAAGCTTGACGAGATAAGTACAAAATGTGATGTTTCCTTAACCATAAGCTTTACCGGTAAAAAGGAAGACCTTCCTAAGGACCTTCAGGAAAAGGTTCTGGATTTTGCATAAAAAAAGAAAGCATAAGGGGGAAGACCCCCGGAAAAATAATGTCAAAGTCAGGAAGTTCCGGAAGCACTCCTTAAACAGGATGAATCTCGGGATCCCTGTCTTTGGCTTTATTTTTGTGTATATCATTATAATGGTTATTATGGCCAGCCGTAAGAGTACTATAGCGGGTTACGAGGTGCAGCTCGGAACTCTTGCCAAGAATACAACCGCCAGGGCTATTGCTCTCCGGGATGAGCTGGTTGTGAAAAGCGGAAGTAACGGCTATGTGAATTTCTATACCCATGAGAATCAGCGTGTTTCAAACGGTGCCCTTGTTTATTCTGTTGATGAGAGCGGGACCCTATCCGAGATCCTGAAGTCAAAGCAGGCCATGCATACGGATCTGAGTGAAGATGACCTCCGGGAGATAAAGGACGAGATAGTAGAATACAGAAAGACCTACAGGGACAATTTATTTTCAACTGTCTATGATTTTAAATATGCCCTGAACGGAACAATTTCCAGGATCAGTAATGAAAACCTTCTTTCCACCCTTAATTCCCTTTCCGGAAATATGATACCCGATAATTCCCTTGATATGGGATATGCACCTGACAGCGGCATAGTCATTTTTTCGACCGACGGGATGGAGGAGCTGACCGCAGGTACTGTGGACGCTTCCGCCTTTGATGAAGCAAAGCACGAAAAGATCACCCATAACGACAATTCTCTTGTTTCTCAAGGTGATGATCTTTATAAGATAATAACCGGAGAAAAGTGGGGTCTCATTATGAAATGGGACGATACCTGGGAAGAGCAGTTTACGGACGGAGACTACATCAATGTCCGTTTCTTAAAGAACGGCAATACCTCCTGGGGGCAGGAGACCATCCTAAATAATGATGACGGCAGATATCTCCTTCTCACCTTTACGAATTCAATGATAACCTTTGCCGGGGACCGCTATATAGATGTGGAGCTTTTGACAAATGACAAGGCTGGCTTAAAGATCCCCAATTCCTCAATCGTCAATATGCAGTTTTATACCATACCGGAGGACTTTCTGACCAGAGGCGGAAACTCTGATTCCGACGGCTTCATAAGGGAAGCCTACCTTGAGGACGGCACAAAAAGCACGGAATTTGTGGACGCAAAGGTCTATGACAAGGAGGACGATCTGGTCTATATCGATACAGCGGTCTTTAATCCCGGCGATGTACTGGTGAAACCGGATTCTTCCGAAACCTACACCGTAAGCTCCAAGGCATCCCTTACCGGGGTTTACAATATGAATAACGGCTTTGCCGACTTCACGAAAATAAACGTTCTATACTCAAATAAGGAATACTCCATAGTGGAATCCGGTACAAATTACGGACTCCGTGTCTATGATCACATTGTTCTTGACGGCAGCAGTGTCAGGGATGATGACTTTGTTTTTGATACAAATCTTTAAAAACATCAATAAAACATCTTTACAAAAGGCTCGTGTTAACATAAAATTGTGAAACATAGGGGCTATTTTTATTATTCTTGAACGGAGAAAGATAATGGAGAATGTAAATATCAGAGAAAATCTTGAGACAGTGGAAAATAACATTAGAGAAGCCTGCAAAAGATCCGGTCGTGACAGGAACGAGGTCACACTAATCGCGGTTTCAAAAACCAAGCCGAATGAACTCATCATGGAAGCTTATAATGCCGGGATCCGGGACTTCGGAGAAAATAAGGTTCAGGAGCTTACACGGAAGATGGAAGAGCTGCCGGAGGATATCCGCTGGCATATGATAGGACACCTGCAGAGAAACAAGGTTAAATATATCGCCGGAAAAGTCAGGCTGATACACAGCGTGGATTCATTTGAGCTTGCATCGGAAATCAGCAGACAATGTGAAAAAAAGGGCCTTTGGCAGGATATCCTTATAGAGATCAATATAGGAGATGAAGAGAGCAAGTTCGGTGTATCCTACGATAAGGTGACAGAATTAGTTGACAGAATAATTGGTTTACCGAATATTTCTGTTAAGGGCTTGATGTGTGTTGCTCCAAATGTTGATAATTCTGAAGAAAATCGAAAACTTTTTAAAAAAATGATAAAAAAAGCTGTTGACATAAATTCAATTAAGATGTACGATGTAAATCGTGATAGGTCGCAGAGCGACAGGCTTCTCAGCATTTTATCCTTCGGAATGACCAATGATTATGAGGTTGCTGTTGAAGAAGGAGCCACTATGGTACGTGTTGGGACCGGAATCTTTGGAGAGAGAGATTACTTAACAGGGAGGATTTAACCAATGAGCTTTTTTGACAAGATCATGAATACTTTCAGCCTTAATGATGAAGATGAAGAGTATTACGATGATGATGATTTTATAGATGAGGATGAAGAAGAAAGTCCCAGAGGATTTTTCGCTTCCAAGAAGAACCGCAAGGAAGAGGAAGCTCCTGCAAGATCAAAGATAACTCCTATGAGGTCATCCAAGAAGAACAGGTCAGAGGATTCTGATCGAGAGGTTACCATCTTTAAGCCTACTTCAGATACGGATGTGTGCGATATAATGGATGCTCTTCTTGCAGATCGTACAGTAGTACTGAATCTTGAAGGTATCAATGAGACTCTGGCTGAGAAGATCATATATACTATCTCCGGTGCCAGCTATGCATTGAGCGGAAGTATGGTAAAGATTTCAAATTATATCTTTATTATCGCTCCGAAGAGTGTAGAGCTTTCCGGTGACGAAGGCAGGGATTCGGTTACTCCTTCTGCATCAAATAATAGAGCATTTGAGTTTGCAAAGGTTGCAGGTGGCCGATTTTAAAAAAATCAAATAATACGTTATAATAGCAGGCAGGGTTTTGCTCTGTCTGCTTTATTTATGTCAGATTGAAAAATCTGTTGTCCCGAGTATAAGATCCTTCGCTTCGCTCAGGATGACATATTTGTACTCGTAATGACATATTTGTACTCGTGATGACATATGATTGAAAGGGAAAAATGCACACACTGCATATTAATGACACAATATCCGGGCCGGGCTACGATATCGTTGTGGCCGAAGGATGCGATAAGCTCCCCGAGTTTATCTCGGCCCTTGACCTATCTGAAAGTAAGGCTCTTATCGTAACTGACAGCAATGTGGAAAAGCTTTATCTACGTGAGGTACAGACAGTTCTTAAGGGCTCATTTAAGAAGCTCTGTTCCTTTAGCATCCCCGCCGGAGAGAAAAATAAGAATCTTGATAAGGTCCGGGATATCCTCCGGATCCTTATCGTAGAGAAATTTGAAAGGCGTGACATAATAATTGCCCTTGGAGGGGGAGTTATCGGAGATATGGCAGGCTTTGCCTCTGCGGTTTATTTAAGAGGGATCCGTTTTATCCAGCTTCCGACGACCCTTCTTTCTGACACTGATTCATCCGTAGGCGGAAAGACAGGTGTTGATCTGGACAGCTACAAAAATATGGTAGGTGCTTTCCATCAGCCTTCCCTTGTCTATATCAACGCTTCCTTCTTAAAAAGCCTCCCAAAACGGGAATTTGCTTCCGGAATGGCTGAGATAATTAAGCATGGGCTTATAAAGGACGACTCATACTATGAGTGGCTTATAAATCATTTTAATCAGATAAATGATCAGGAGCCTGAGGTTCTTACAGAAATGATACAGCGCTCCGTTGCGATAAAGGCTGCTGTTGTAGAAGAGGATCCAACAGAAAAGGGAGTAAGGGCCATTCTTAATTTCGGACACACTATAGGTCATGCCATTGAAAAATATATGGAGTTTAAGCTTCTTCACGGGGAATGTGTGGCTCTCGGCATTATTGCAGCCTCATTTATTTCCTATGAACGTGGCTATTTAAATACTGAGGAATTCTATGAGATAAGGGATATGTTACTTCCCTTTAACCTTCCCCTTTCACTTGACGAGGGTGTCGATACTAAGGAGATCCTTAAGATCACGAAGCTTGATAAGAAAATGGACAGCGGCCGCATACGTTTTATCCTTTTAAAGAAGATCGGTGAGGCCGTAATTGACACTACTGTCACGGATGAAGAGCTCCTAAGAGGCATAAATAAATTAAAGGATAATTGATTTAGAAATGACCAAAAGCGCAAAGACTGTTTCATTTATACTATCATCAATTTTTATCACGGTTCTGGTATGCTTTGACCAGTATACCAAAAGGCTTGCAACAAAGTATCTTATGGGAAAGGATGATTTTGTCATCATTCCAGATGTGCTTGTCCTCCGCTATCTTGACGGGGGCAACAGAGGCGGCGCATTCGGGATCCTTTACGGACACAGGTATTTCTTCCTGATAGTTGCAATAGTCTTTATGCTTATTATGCTCTATATTCTTTTAAGACTTCCCGCCACGGTAAGATACAGGCTTCTTCGTTTCTTTATCTGCCTTATAACTGCCGGCGCCGTCGGAAACTTTATTGACAGGCTGCAAAACGGCTTTGTTGTTGATTTTATCTATATTATCTATATCAACTTTCCCATATTCAATGTGGCGGATATCTATGTGACGGTTTCAGCCTTTGCACTCGCCATACTGATCCTTTTTGTTTATAAGGAGGACGAGCTGAATATGAAGAAGGCCAACGACCCGAAGCTCCATCTGCATTCTTCGATGATACCTGATGATGATGAATAGGGAAGCTGTATTTACTGTAGATGAAGAATTTGAGGGAGAGCGTATCGACTCCTTTATCTCGGCAATTGACGGAGAGCTTTCGAGAAGCTATGTGTCAAAGCTTATAGGAGAGGGAGCAGCGTTCTTAAACGGAAAAGAGGTAAAGAAAAGCAGCGTACGGGTATCGGATGGAGACAGTGTAAAGCTCTTTATCCCTGAATCCAGGATACCTGATATCCTTCCTGAGGATATACCCCTTGACATACTGTATGAAGACAGTAATGTTCTGGTTATAAATAAGCCAAAGGGAATGGTGGTACATCCGTCAAACGGGCACTATAGCGGCACTCTTGTAAATGCCCTCCTGTATCACTGCAGGGATCTTTCAGGAATAAACGGGATATTAAGACCCGGAATAGTCCACAGGATCGATAAGGATACGACCGGCTCCGTTCTGGTTTGTAAAAACGATCTTTCACATAAGTTTATTGCTGAGCAGCTAAAGGAACACAGCGTACACAGGCTCTACAGAGCGATCGTCTGCGGTAATCTTAAAGAAGACGGTGTCATAGATAAGCCGGTCGGGCGCTCAAAAAGCGACAGAAAGAAGATGGCTGTATGCTCTGACGGAAAAAGAGCAATCACCCATTACAAAGTCCTTGAGAGCTTCGGTGACTATTCATATATCGAATGCCGCCTGGAGACCGGGCGAACACACCAGATCAGGGTCCATATGGCATCGATCGGACATCCCCTTCTCGGTGACGGTGTTTACGGCACTCTGAAGTCGCCCTTTAAGACCGAGGGACAGACATTACATGCCTATATTCTGGGATTTAATAAGCCGGATAACGGCGAATACATAGAGACTTTAGCCCCTATTCCGGAGTATTTCGAAAAGATATTGAAGATCCTTCGTCACTGAGAAGGACCCGTATAAGCCTTAAATTCAGAAAGGAATGGACAAATGAAGACTGTTATTACCATAGGACGTACCTTCGGATCAGGAGGGCGTGAAATAGGAGAGAAGATCGCGGAGCATTTCGGGATAAAATGCTATGATAAGGAGCTTTTGATCCGGGCTGCAAAGGAAAGCGGCATATGTGAAGAGGTTCTTTTTAATCATGATGAGAGACCTACCAGTTCTTTTCTTTATAACCTGGTAATGGACACCTACTCCTTCGGCTACAACAGTCTTTCCTATATCGATATGCCCGTTAGCCACAAGGTCTTTATCGCACAGTTTGATACCATAAAAAGCATCGCCTCTGACGGCCCCTGTGTTATCGTTGGCCGCTGTGCGGACTATGCTCTTCAGGACTTTGACAATGTCCTCAATCTTTTTATCTATGCCAGTCCCGAAGCCTGTATTAAAAGGATAATGGAGCGTTTTCCGAATATAAAGTCAAAGGAAGAAGCGCGTCAGCTCATAAATAAAAAGAATAAGCAGCGTAAAAGCTATTATGATTATTATTCATCCAATAAGTGGGGATATTATGAAACCTACGATCTTATGATAGATTCATCCGTCCTTGGAGTGGAGGGAACGGTAAGATTTATTGCGGAATATGTGAAGGATTTTGAGGGTAGATAAGATTCTTCGGGCTGCGCCCTCAGAATGACAGACGGCTGCGCCCATTTGTCACATCCTGAGCGAAGCGAAGGATCTTTTCACTGTTTCTTCTCGTCATCCGGGCTCAGGTTCTCCATTCTGTCCTCTATCTTGTCCTTTATCTTTTCGATAAGCTGAGCCGCCTTGCTTTCTTCATCCTTTCGTTCGCTTTCAGGGATCTCATAGGGAAGCTCATCCGAACGCACGTACTTTAATGTGTCGGAAGGCAGTCCCTTCATTTCAAGCTTTCTGGCAATATGTCGTCTTATCCCATTGTAAATAACAGCAAATACAGGTGTTCCCAGGTACATTCCCATAACACCGAAAAGGCCGCCGCCAACAAGGATGGAAACAACTACCCAGAAGGCCGGTAGTCCTGTGGAACTCCCGAAAAGCCTGGGCTTTATCACATTTCCGTCCATCTGCTGGAGAATTAGTATCATTAAGATAAAGTAAAGCGCCCTTATGGGACTTATCATAAATATAATAAGGGTACCCGGAACAGCTCCGATAAAGGGTCCGAAGAAGGGAATGATATTTGTAAGACCGACTATGAAGCTTATCAGGATCGGATAGGGAAACCTTAAGATAAGGCAGAGAATAAAGCAGAGCACGCCTATTATCAGCGAATCCACTATAGAGCTCACGATATAATTTCCGAAGATATAATTTACCTCCCTCACGCCGTCAAATATATCATTGGCCTTTCTCCTGTTGAAATAAGCAAGGGTTATCTTCCTCATCTGTGCCATGAATTTTTCCTTAAAGCTAAGGATATATACGGAAAGCACAAGTCCCAGTATTATATTCCATACAAAGGACACGCTTTTTGCGATGCCATGGGATACCGAGGAGAAGACCTGATTTGCATAGGAGGGCATGTTTTTCATAAAGCCTCCCGCCCATTCCTCGAAGCGGTCGTAATACATATAGAAATAATCAAGGACCTGTGGATTGTCATCGAAGGTCTTATTTATGAAGGCCACCATATTATTCGCATACTGGGGGAACTGCTGCGCAATGCTCGTGATACTTTCTATAAGCTGGGGAACCATTATGCTTACAAAAAGCATGATCACAAAGGCCAGAGACAGTAAGGCGAGTATGATGGAAATATAACGGAAGACCCGCTTGGTCCTTACTCCCTCAGGCTTTTTTTGGGAAAACAGACCGTAAACCCTCGGAATAAGCTTTTCCTCATAAAACATCATAACCGGATTCAGGAGATATGCAATAAGAAAGCCGTCAACGACCGGCGTCAGTACCTTGACGAAATTTGAAAAGCCCTTTGCAAATACGGGATAATTAAATACAGCAAAAACGAAAAGGATCACACAGACCGATACAAGAAATGCCGTGATCCCCCACAATATATATTTTTTATCAGGCTTAAATTTCATTGAATTTAACTGTCTTTCTGTTGTAAACTATAGATTATTATATGATTAAAGCGCCAAAAGTAATTGTCACCACACAAGCTTGCTTGTGGTGGGGACAAGAACTTTGGGCGCACCCCTACACGAGCATGAAGTGGGGCGCACGATGTCCAGTGGACATTGGTTTTGCGCCGACCGGAGCGGAGCGGAGAAGGGGCCCCGCGAAATGCGAGTGTGGTGTAGGATTGTGGGAGTGCGTAGCACGGAACAATCCGTATTTAATCAAAATGTGACTTTTGGCGTCTGAATCATTATATCACAAAGGAAAATATATGATAACTGCTATAATTGAAAGAATTTCACTGCCGGATAATCCTGCGGTTTATGCTGTGATAGAAACCATATTACTGTTCCTTGCCGTACTTATTCTGGGTTTTCTTATTGAACTCATAAACCGTATGATAACCAACGCTCTTGCGGGCATTATCGGGAGCGTCCCTGCATTTATCTTAAGAAACTATCTGACATATCCCGGAACGGTGCATCATGAGCTGTCACACGCCCTGCTGGCACTTATTACCGGCGCTGCAGTTAAAAAAATAGTACTCTTTCCAAAAGGTAATACTCTCGGAAGCGTCGAGATCGAACCCAGGGGAAACCTCTTTTTCAGAGCACTTCAGCTGTCCCTGTCCGCAATTGCACCTGTGATAATGGGAGTAATAAGCCTTTTTTCACTTTGGACCTTTGTTCTTCCGAAGATCGGGGAGCTCTGGCAGTACATACTGTTCTGGTATATTTTCGTAAGCATTATCTTACATATGAGCTTAAGCGGCGCGGATTACAAGAATTTTTTCAAAGGGCTGCTGCCCTCCATCCTGGTTTTTTTCCTGGTATTTCTCTTGCTCGGTTCCTTCGGGATTAGGTTTGGATGAAGTCGCCGTGATGTCAGTATTTCGGACTTACATCAATATCCGAGAGATTGCGTACAGCTTCTTTTTCCTCCTCGGTGGAATCCACATAGTGGGTTGTGGAGGTTATGGAAGAGTGGCCGAGAAGCTTCTGCACTTTTTCTATATCCCCTCCGGTTGCTTTAAGCATTGTCTCCGCATAGGTGGAACGGAGCTTATGCGGTGTGATCCGCTTTCCTTCGGAGGGAACGGAAGCATTGATATACTTTTTCACCATAAGCTCAACAGACCTCACGCTTATCCTTTTTCCCTCCCTGTTTAAGAATACGGCATTTTCCGTATCGGCAGGGTGGTAGGTCATTTCCCGGACACCTAAATACTCCTTCAGATAGTACTCCGCACTGTCACTGAAGTATACCACATCAAAATTTCCGCCCTTTCTGTAGACATTTATGGAGTGCTTTTTAAAGTTAATATCCTTTATATCCATTCCCACAAGCTCCGATACACGGATCCCGGTAGAAAGAAAAATACTGACAATGGCGAAATCCCTGGAACCGTTCTTTTCGTGATACTTCGCCTGCTTTTTACTTAAGCCCTCACCGGTCTCCACGGCATCCAGAAATGAAAGCTTTGACTCCCGGTCAAGGTAAATCACCTCTTTTTTCGGAAGCTTTGAACGCTGTATAAGCTCTATCGGATTTGAATCCACCATTTTCCTTACAACAAGATACTTAAAAAAGGTGTTCAAGGCCACTGTATAGTGCTGTATCGTGGTGGGAGAGCACTCCACAAATTTTATGCTCCCGTCCTTCTGTATCTTTGGATAGTTCCTGAGATAATGCAGAAACTCGACAATATCCCTGTCATTAAGGCAGTTAAGATCATCAAGGCTTATCTCACGAAGCTCCTTTGACCTTAAGGCCGGGTTATTGTCATGGATAAATTCAAAAAAGGTGTGAAGCTGGTTCGCATAGGAGTAAATCGACATAGCACTTAAGCGTATCTCCCGGGACAGAAAGTAATCATACACATAATCCGGAAGCGTCTTTATAATGACATTTGCCTTCTGCCTTACCTCATAATTTTTCTCTTTTTTATAGTCAGACATCTATTAGATACCTCATATACCGGCATATGGTTAACATAATTATTTTATGTCAACCTACGTCCATTTTATACTTTCTAATTGTTTACGTCAAGATTTATGGATAAACGCAAAACCTTTATAAATACAGTATTTCGTGATATAATCAAGCTGAAAAATGCATTTAGATTATAATATTTTTCTGGAAGTGGCGGTCATACCGCTGGACATAATCCTCTGTACTTTTCTTGTGATCCGCTATACTAATCCTTCCCCGGTGAATATAGCTTTCAGAAGACTCGCTTTTGTTGTGCTGTTTGCCGATATCATCGATGTTCTGACTGCCATCGTAACAAGCGCCAGGGGAATGGTTCCCAATTCCGTTCACTATTTTTTTAATATCACAGATTCCATCTTAGCGGGTATTTCCGGTTTTCTTTTTATCTACTATGTTTATGCCTATATCGATATGGAAAAAAAGGACCGTACGAAAAGGGATATCATTAATTATTTCCTTCTTTTCCTTGATATCACTCTGCTTCTTACAAATCCACTAACCGGATGGGTTTTTACCTACGACGAAGCCGGAAACTACATACATAATTTTCTCTTTGTGCCTGTTGCCTACGGATTCCCCATACTTTTCTTCTTTATCGGAAGCTTTTATATGCTGCTGCACAGTAAAGATTATAAGAAAAGTCATATACGGTTACTGGTATTTTCCATTATTATCATTGCCCTGCTTTTCTTCCTGCAGATGCTGTTCTTTGACAATGTGCTGATCACCTTCTTTACCGCTTCCATGGGAGTTCTTGTGATCTTTCTCTCTCTTGAAACACCGGATTATGTTGAGCTTGTACGCGCTATGACTGAGCTTAATGAAACAAAGGAGAGGGAAGTGGCCGCAAGAGCCAAGGTTCGCCTTTCAAAAGAAGTTATGATGGCTCTTTCAAAGGCTGTAGATGCGAAGGATCATTACACTAACGGCCATTCGGAAAGGGTTGCGGAATACGCAAGAGAAATCACAAGGCGTCTCGGAGGGTCTGAAGAGGATCAGGATGTCATCTATGCCATGGGACTTCTTCATGATGTGGGAAAGATCGGAGTGCAGGAGAGTATTATCAATAAGAGAGGGAAGCTCAGCGATGAAGAATTCGCAGAGATCAAGAAACATACCGTCGTTGGCTGGAATATTTTGAAAACCATAACAGAAATACCGGGACTTTCCACCGGCGCCAGATGGCATCATGAGCGCTACGACGGAAAAGGCTATCCCGACGGACTTGAAGGTGAAAAAATCCCCAGGGAAGCCAGGATAATCTGTGTTGCCGATTGCTATGATGCAATGACATCAAAGAGATCTTATTCATCCCCCAAGCTTCAGGAGGAGGTAAAGGCTGAGCTAATGCGCTGCAGCGGAACACAGTTTGATCCTGATATCGCTAAGGTAATGATAGATATAATTGATGAAGATTATGATTATATTCTGAGAGAGGCTTTGTAATATGAATAAAAAAGAACTGAGGGCAAATACTTCATTGCTTATGGCTGTAGTCATAACTATGTTTTTGATCCTTGGAAATCTTATTCTGGGTGCGGTACTTGTCCGTCATTCAAAAAAGGCTATAAAGGAGCTTATAGAAAACAGGATGATGGATGTTGCCAATACGGCTGCAGATCTCCTTGACGGCGATGAACTTTCCAGAATGCAGGAATTTAATATGGAAAGTTCTGAATACAAAAAGGTTTTACATACCCTTTCTGTATTCCAGAATAATATTGATCTTGAATACATTTATACTGTCCGTAAAACAGGACCCCGTGAGTATATTTTTCTGGTAGATCCCACCATAGATAATCCTGCTGAATTCGGTGTTCCTGTGGTTTTTACGGAAGCTTTGGATGCTGCCAGTAAAGGAAAGCCCTCAGTAGACAAGGAGCCATACACAGATCAGTGGGGGCGTTTCTACAGTGCATACAGCCCGGTATTTGATTCTGCCGGAAATGTGGCGGCTATAGTTTGTGTCGATTTCAGCGCAGACTGGTATGATGCACGGATTGCAGGAGAGGTAAGGGTTGTCATTATTTGCTGTCTTGTTTCTCTGTTACTTGGTATCATCTTTGCAGTCCTTGCCACAGCCTATATGCGGAGACGCCTGCAGAACATAAATGAAAACCTTAATGAGCTGTATGACAGGATAGTTGAGCTTACGGAAGAGGTTAATCCCGATTCTCCGGCTGAAAAGCTTTCCTATACCAATGATGTCAAGGTCCTGAGCGACAGAATAGCCAATGTCAGGGAAGGTCTTGATAAATTTGTGAATGACAGGCATAAAAAGGCCAGCAGCCTTATCTCTGCCCTTAGCTGCGGTTACTGGAGCGTATATTATATCGATCTCGACAATGATGACAGTATATGTTTCAAGGAATCCGGAGACAGTAATGACTTTAAGGAAGGAGAGCACAGCCCATATTTAGAGAGCATTACCCATTATGCCAATACTTATGTTACAAATGAATACAGGAAAGAATTTCTCTCCTTTGTACAACCGGACGCTATAAGGGAGCGGCTTAAGAATGAGCGCATCATATCTTATCTCTACACCATAGAGCGTGATGGCAGGGAAGTATATGTCCTTA
Organism: Lachnospiraceae bacterium AD3010; assembly: GCA_000622025.1. GTDB lineage: Bacteria > Bacillota > Clostridia > Lachnospirales > Lachnospiraceae > NK4A144. The sequence goes on from JHWU01000008.1 coordinate 155,937, forward strand.
TCCACTTCGCCACTGTTCGTTCTCCCGAGGAAAGAAAAGATGACTCCATACATTCAGTTGGCTTAAGCTTCTCAAATGTTGACAGGGAAACAAGGATGAATCTCGAGAAAAACGCATCCCTGCGCCAGGCTCTTTCAATTGCGGAACAGGCCAATATGGACAGGATACAGTTCCTATCCAATATGGGAAGGGAGATCATAAATCCCTTAAACGTTATAATGCAGGAAGGGGAAAAAGCAGCTGCAGTACCCGGCGTTCCCCATGAGGCGGTAACACATCTTGATAAATGCAGAGTCAATGCAAATCAATTGCTGAATATCGTTAATGATATTATTGATGTAAGTAATATCGATACGGGACAGATGGTCCTGCAAAATGAGGAATTTTCATTTACCCGGCTCTTTGAGCAGATAACTAATATTATCGGAAGTAAATGCAGTGAAAAGGGCGTAATATTTGAAAGCAGCTTTGACAGTCTCTTAAGCTCCGTCTATATAGGTGATGAGGTAAAGCTCAGCCAGGTCATTCTGACTATTCTAGCAAATGCGGTAAAATATACACCCAGTGGAGGAACTGTAGGCTTTGTGGTAAACAGAACCGCAGTTCTTAACGGAATGGATGTCATCTGCATCATTATGAGTGATTCCGGAGCCGGCATAAGCCCCGGACTCCGTAAGCGTATCTTCAAGCCCTTTAATCAGGGAGAATACACAGGAGATTACGGCTACAAGGTCACGGGGCTCAGTATGCCGATCGCTAAGCGTATAATAGATCTTATGGAAGGAAGCATTTCCGTTGACAGCGAGAAGAATAAGGGTACCAGCTTCACCATAAATCTAACACTGAAGAGGGTTTGACCATATCCTGCAGAACCCGGTGTGATACTTAATAAGGAGAATATAAAATGATAAACGTAAAAGACATAAAGAAGCTAACCGACACAAAATTCGTTAATCTCTATGATGCCCATGGCTTTAATTCCAAGGGGCATGAATCCCATTATAACGTAGCAAGCCGCGCGGACAGCATTGAGAAGCTGAAGATCACCACGCGCAGGAACGATCCTGACGGGGTCATTATCTACGCACTGTACGGTGAAAAGAAGGATAAGGTTGTAGCCATAAAACAGTACCGCTACCCCATAGATAATTATGTCTATGAGCTTCCGGCCGGTCTGACTGAACAGGGTGAAAATATGGAGGAAGCCGCTATCCGTGAGCTTCATGAGGAGACCGGCCTTAGCTTCCATCCGATCAAATGCGACAAAATGTTTACCGAGGCACGCTTCACCACCGTCGGGCTGACTGATGAATCCGTGGGTATAGTCTACGGCTACGCAGAAGGAGAACTCAGCAACAAATACGCAGAGGAAAGCGAAGAGATACAGGTAATGCTCCTTGACCGTGATGATGTCAGACGTATCTTAAAGGAGGAGCTTGTTGCGATGCCCTTTGCCTTCCAGCTTATGCACTTTATCCATGATGAAGATCCATTTGCGTTTTTATCCTGAAAGCGCTTAGTTAAATTGGGTTTGAAGAATTACCTGTGGGAAAACATACATTCGAGCTCTGATTAAAATGTTCATGAAAATGAATGTTTTTGTGGGTGAAATATCGATACTATAGGAATAGAATAGATATGCATTAATCAAAGAATGATTACTTTTTAACATCTGGACAGGAGCGGAAATGAAAGATATAAGTTTGATGACAAAAGAAGTCATCTTTCAAGATGTGAGCAGCTGTTCGGTATAAGCCGATATGACAGGCGGCTTACAAAATATCTGTGATTGTCATGTCTTTTTGTTCCAGAGTATGGTAGAATACCGCACATGGAAAAGGGAAAGTTAAAACAGAACGGGGTTCACTTAGAGGAACACGAGTACAATACGGTCAAGTATCTATTAGAGAGCGGATACGATGTGGAATTGATTCCACCCTCTAAAATCAAGCATCTTCAGATGCCGGGATAGCGGAAATCATTGACTTTTCCAAGTAGATAGGCTATCATAACTTTACAAGGCGTAGACCTGCATTGGATATGTGCGGGGGCTGCGCCACTTTTTTTATTTCTGATCCGAGAAATTAAGCGCCGGAACATATCTTGATATGCCCCGGCTCCGATACATTGTTCATTATGAAAGTATTAGTGAGGTAAGTGAGTATAAACACCACCAGCTACCTGATCCATCTCTTCATCTGTCAGTTCCATCCCGGCTTCTTTGATGATTTCCTTTGCTTCTTCCTGATTCTCAGCCTTTTCGACCTTATCCTTCAGTTCTCCTACAAGTTTCATAGCTTCTTCCTCCTTCTTTGATATGACAACAAAAAAGCACACTCTACGCAGCATATATCCGCATAAAGTGTGCTTTATGATTCACTATATTAAATTGATAACAGGACAGAATTATCTCATCTGTCTGTCTGTCTGTCTGTCTGTCTGTCTGTCTGTCTGTCTGAAGATAGCCTTAGAATTCATACGTGTCAAGTCCTTTAAATAAAAAAAATCCCGCAAAATAATATAGTCAGGGAGCTTCAATATCGCTCTCTCTTTATATATACGTAAGATATCGGAAAATGGCAACGGTTTTTTTTCAAAATATAAATTGCCAAAGTAAATGCACGTCCTATAGTGCAGTTAATTAGGCAAAAATTCTGTATAAAGGCATCCTCTGGTGAGTTGCGCCCAAAATTCTCCTGCTATACGTAATTTTACACCAAAATCTATGGCTAAAGTAAAAAAATGGTTAGATTTTCAAACCTTAAATACCTGAAAATCTTATTGCGATATACTAAACGTGCAATTAATCCGGCAAACGCGCAGTTACCTTGGCAAGTGACCATATCTTATAAATTCAGTTCCTTTAGGCGGGAATAATACATTTTCATTCTATTTTGAAATGATTCTTCACGATGACAGGAGTCGTGCATTTCCAGATAAACTGTAATGTAGTCGCCTAACTTGCCATTGTAAGGTTTATACACGCATTTGGGTTTATACGAACCATAAAACCGCGGATGCGGTTTTATGGTGGTAAATTTACGTTCTTGACTTTCAGTAGACTCACAAAAACATCTGACGTTAATTTACGTACTTGACTTTTAGTAGACTCCGAAAAACATCTCCGAATGAATTACTCGTTAACTCGTAATTCATTCTCCGATATTTTATAACGACCAAAAATATACTTGTTTTTGGTCGTGTTCCTCGTTACGCAACGAAAAACAGGTATATTTTTCGTTGCTATAAATATACGAACAAAGAACCCCTTCAAGGTTTTCACATTAAAATTATACGAATCAAATAACCCCTCAGTAACTATCAGTGTGATAATTTACGTACTTGACTTTTAGTAGACTCGCAAAAACATCTGACGATATTTTTGCTCGTTAAATTATACGAACCATAAAACCGCGAATGCGGTTTTATGTTCGTATAATTTATATTATGCGAATACATATGTTTCTCTCCGCTCTATTCTTAAGCCGGAATTATTACAGAAGGATATGCCTGCGCTCAGTTCAGAAGATGGTAAAAAAACTCTTCAGCGTTCCCGCATGAATCAGCCGGGACGGTTCTCTCTGACTCAATATCCGTCCTTATAGTGCACGCGGCAGTCCTTTCTGAAGAAAGATATCCCGTACCTGCCGATGTTTCCGTAGCCTTCCTCCAGGAGACTGTCTGCATAGTGCCGATCATCGATTTGTTTTATCGCCTCCTCCGCCGCTGTGTCCATTATTTCCAGGGTGAGGGGCTTCCTGCCTTCCAGTTTGACTGTCTTAAGCTCGATCACAAAGGCTTTATCGAACATCCTTAAAGGTCTGACAAGGATATCGCTCCTGCCCTCTCCGGACTCCCGGTTGGATTTTATGATAAATTCATTACTGCCGGTTAAGATCCCTACCATAAAGCCGTGATAGAAGTTTTCATATGAATCCATGTAGCTTATGGAGGGAGTCAGGAGCTTATTGATCTCCCTCTCAAAGCCTTCGGCGTCGCCCTTTTTCATTGACTCGAATAACGCGCTCCTGTCGGCTTTCTTTACGATCTCCTTATCGAACCAGTTTATGATCTTCTGTCTGTAGATATATTCCGTCTCCCAGTTTGGGATCGTCATGGTTACATAGGTGCATTTTCCTTTTTCATCATACCTCTCGGCAATCTTCTTAAGATATCCCGTAAAGAACATGAAATTCCAGAGATTATCCTGCTTCTGGTAGATCTCTCCGTAGGTGATGTCCTCATGCACAGGCTTTTCTATGCTCCCGCCTTCGATGAGCCTCTCGATCTCCCCCTTTGTGTCGGAGTCCGCCCTCTCTATAAGATCCCGGACAATGGAATTGGAGCTTGTGTTTGCCCAGTAGGATACGGGGAAGGCATCATGCTTTGCCACGTGGTCGTCCACATAATATATGGTGCTCCAGGGATTATAGATATTCTTCCCGCCGAAGTCATAGCCATTATACCAGCTTCGCACTTCCTCATATCTGTCCGAAAGCTCATAAAAATCCAGCATGGCCTTTACTTCCTCATCCGTAAAGCCGAAAAACTCTCCGTAATTATTAGTCATTATGGAATTGATCTTTAAGTTGTTCAGCCCTGTAAAAATGGATTCCTTTGAGATCCTTAAGCACCCTGTGATGACGGAAAATTCCAGGGCTGTATTGGTCTTTAGTGCCCCTTCGAAAAGGCTTCGGATGAAGCTAACCATATGATCGTAGTAGCCGTCGTAAAATGAGCTCTCCAGAGGCACATCATATTCATCTATCAAAATGATGGTATTTTTTCCGGTGGCCTTTTTAATACACTCGCATAAAAATTTCAGGCTGCCCTTATATTCATCGGGCTCCGGCCTCCAATCTTTATAACTAAGAAATTTTCCCTTTTCCGTTTCATCCAGCGCTCCGCTTTCAAGTACAAAATCATGACGCTTAAATTCGCTGGCTATCTCATATCTCAAAGCCTCAAAGGCCGACTTCTCATCCCCTGTTTTGGCGGATTTCAATGTCAAAAAGATCACCGGATATTTTCCCATCATGGAGGTATACTTCTCTCCCGCCTTCATGATCTTCAAGCCCTCAAAGAGCGAGGGATCGCCTCCCTCCTCAAAATAGCAGCGCAGCATATCCAAAGTCAATGTCTTCCCGAAGCGCCGGGGGCGGGTGAAAAGGTTTACCTCGCCTTTTTTGTCTATAAGCTCCTTTATGAAAAGAGTCTTATCCACATAGTAATAATCATTGGATCTTATTTTATTAAAAAACTCCACCCCTATGGGCAACGGCTTCTTCATGGCTTATCTATGCCGCTCCTTTCCGTCAATTGTTATCCTGCCGCCCGATGTGAGCAGCGTAGACCCCAACATCATTATATTAAACAGCGGCGGCTTCTTCAAGCCGCCGCTGATCAACTCTTCAGGTTAGCTTCAATATTGACTTATTTTACCTTTATGGTTATCTTGTATTTCTTATTAAGGTACTTATAACGGACTTTGATGCTGTCCTTTTCCTTCGGGTCCACAAGAACGGAATTATCGGAAACCTTAGCCTGGGAATGCTTCTGCTTAATGATGGTGAGATCCCCGGCGGCAATGTCAGTGCCGAAGAGATCATGCACAGTCCTGACCTCGGTTTTGCTGCCCTTATTCATATTCTTTGCACTCTCCTGTGCCTTAGGCTTCTCCACCGTGAAATTGATGGTATAGGTAACTCCGTCCTCCATGGTCATTGTGGCAGTCCCGCTCTTTTTACAGGTGATCTTCGGGATCAGGGTCTTTTTATTGACCTTCACCTTTACTCCGCCGGTGGTCTTTATGGAGTTCCTGTCCTTAAGCTTCGATGCAGTGGTGAACTTGCTGCCTGTTATGACAGTCATCTTAAGGTCTGAGGGCTTCACATTTGAAGCAGCAACCTTAGAGAAATCAAGGACCAGTTTCTTTATATTTCCACTGCTTCCGCCGGAACTTCCGCCGGAGCTTTTGCTTGTAACAGGAGCAAAATTATCCTCAGGAGCCGCATATTTCTCTCCGGCTTCCGTTAAAGGCACCTTATCTACGGCAGTGTCTTCTACTCTAACGCTGAATTCAGCAGATGAAGACAGGTAATCTTCGCTTTCTTCCGCAGTAGCTGTAATGGTCGCAGTTCCGACATTAACTGCCGTCACCTTTCCCTCACTGTCAACCGTAGCCACCTTTTCATCACTGCTCTTAAAGCTTACATTTGTCTTAGCCCCGCCCAGGTTGTTAAAATAGCTTTCCCCTTTTTTCAAGGTAATCAAAGCTTCGGCAAAGCTTATCTCCTGATCCGCTTTCCCTATCTCAACCCGGACCTTTTCTTCTAAAGTGTCATTATGGTTATTGTCCCCCTTAACCTTATACCATACATAGTAGGTTCCGGCGTCCGTGGATTCGGGAATCAAATCTGAATATACTTCTGCCGGACCTTCTTCATTTCCAGGGGCATACTGCATAGTTCCGCCATTAGCTTTTCCCGGATCAACAAGTGCCTGGGGGTTCCCGTTATATACCAGACCACTCTTTGCAGCCGGGGCTGTCACTACAGAGGATTCCGCTTTCGATATCGTAAAGCTCTTTATCCTGTCTGCAGGCAGCTTATAATTCCTGTCAGAAAGGCTTTCTGCTGTTGCCGTATAGCTGCCGGCATCCTTCTTTCCCCCGGCAACTTTAACCGTGCAGCTGTCACCTTCGATAAGGCCTCCTGCTGTGGCAGCAGGGAAGTGATCACTTCCGTCATAAGTAAATGATGTGCCACCCCATTCAAGGCTCACTTCTTTTGGAGTGATACCGGCTTTGAGGGAGAGCTTATCATTTGTCTTATCCGTCATCAATGTATAATCCGAAGCATTATCTCCTCCAAGAGTGCCGCCGGAAACAGTTACACTCTTATCCTCTCCGGCATTATAATCTGCAAAAGACGCAGTATATCCGGAAACCGTCAGTCCTTTAACGGTCTCATCATTTTTTACCCTCTTCAGAACCGGAGTCCCGGTAAGTATAACATTTGTCGTCTTGTCATATACTTTGTTCTCTGCGCTTATTCCTGAAATATAAACCTGTACATTTGTAACAGTAAGCTTGCCATTACTGTAGGAAATATCGTAATTTGCTGTTACATCTTTACCGGATGCATCATTTATTTTTGCTGAAGCCGGCACTATCACATCAGGATACTCTCCCAACGCGCCTGTACTCTGGCTTGTGCTGATAGAAACTGATCTAAGCGTATGCCCGGAAGCCCCTCCGGAAAGCGTAGCCTGATCCTTACCGGTTACAATGATGTCATTTACTTCGACAGATTGGTCATTTGCAGTAACAGTGACAGCTTTTCTATTAATACTTATATTTTCAACAGGTCCTGAAGTCTCTTTATCGTTATGATTACCATCCCCCTTAACCTTGTACCAAACACTGTAGTTTCCGGCGTTGGTCCCTGTAGGGATGGTTGTGGTATAAGGTTCAGTGGCTTCAGTCGCGGTCCCGAGGGCATAGTACATCGTCCCGATACCACCTGTCACTGAGCCTGCTATAATCAAAGCCTGCGCAGAGCCGGTATAGGATAGATCGGAGATCGCTGCAGGTGCGGTAATATCCTCACCCGAAATCTCAGCCTTATTCACAATCAACTTTACTTTGCAGGTCGCATCATTAAAATTAACGGAATCATTTGGCGTGAATTTAACAGTGTACTCCGTCTTACTGCTGTCCGATACTTGAGGGACAACCGTCGCATCGCTCCAAGTAAAGTCACCGTTCACATCAGTTTCGTTCAGAGTCGCCGCACCGCCGGTCAGTGTACTTTCATTCAAGGTCTGTCCGTAGGTAATAGCTGCCGCTGTTGGTACAGTGGTAATGTTCGGTGTCGCCTTGGCTATCTCCACAGTCAGTACAGCCGGATTACCTGCTTCATGGTTCTCATCCTCTTTTGCGCGATACCAGATATAATACGTTTTTGCATCCGTCCCGCCTGGAACAGTCTCGCTATAACCGCTCACAGGTGCAGTATCTGCGTCCGAACCGAGCGCATATTCCATCGCTGTGTCCGCCCCACCGTTGGCATCCAGCAAAGTCTGCGACTCGCCGGAATATATAAGCCCCATCTTCGCTGTCGGGACAGTAGTAACTTTCGCCTTGACTTTCGTGACGGTCAGCGTACCTGCCGTGTAGGTGATGTTGTAATTCGCCGTCACATCGTTGCCGTTCGCGTCCCTGATGAGCGCGCCGGATGCTGTGATAGCTCCGTCAAACGTTCCCACGGCGTTTCTCGTATTTTCGGTCGCTACCGTAACCCTGTAAATACTGTGCCCACTGACAAGCTCGCCGCTTGACACTTCAACTTTATCCGTCCCCGTGGCAATTTCGCCGTTCAGCTCCACGCTCTGTGCCTCCGCCTTGATGCTGACGGGGCGCGCCTTGATGGTAAAGGTCGCTGTTATCGTGCCGCTGTAATTGTCTTTTCCGGTAACGGTGACGGTGGGAGCATTCGCCGCCGTGCTTTCTGATACATTTATATTGTTGCTGTAGGACAAAGTGTAGTCCTCTCCCTCAGTCAGAGTCGTGTCACCGTCCTTTACCGTAACGGACGGCGTAGTGCCGCTGCCCTGATAGGTCTGCTCAGCGATGGAGCCGATCGTGATATCGCTGTGGCTGAGAGATTTAAGGAATGTCGCATTAACAGTGACATCTTTTTCCGGCATCGTAAAGGAATATACACCGTTTACCGGCGTGATCGTATGGTCGCTGCCGTCATTGTAGCTTACGGTGCCGATGGTGTAATTCTCGTCTGGCGTGACCGTCAGCGTAACGGTCTTGTCCGCGTCCGCAAAATCCTTGATGGCGAACGCTGCCGGGGATGCCGACACCGTACCGTGTTCGATGCCCTCCGCAGCGATGACGCCGTAGGCGGGGGTGAAGGTCTTACCGTGGATGGCGGCTTTCTGTTCGTCAGTCAGCGTGCCGCGGTAGAGGTTCGCGCCGTCGGTGTAGTTCATGCCGTCCGCGACCTTTACGGTGGCGGGAACGTAACTACCGTAACTATAGCACACAACACCTGTGCCGCCGGTCGTGCTAAGCGTGCCGCCGGCGAGGGTCACAGCATAGCTGCTGCTCCAGACCTTCACGGCGTACTTGCCGTCGGGCGCGGTAACGTTCAGCCCGCCGCCCGCCACGGTGACGCCCTCATCTGCGTTAATCGTGTTATCCTCGGACGAGACCGCGTTCACAGTCCCCCGGCGGACCGTGACGCTATAATCCGTCATGATTGCACAAAATCCCACAGAATCTGCCGTCACCGTGCCTCCGTTGAATGCGGCGCTGTTTTGAGAAAAAATAGTATTTTCATTATTGCTGTAGGCGTTCAGCCTGCCCGTCTGATCGCTCTGACCGTAGACGGTGAGACCGCCGTTATCCACTTCAATGGATATACCATTGATCCGCCCGCTCTTCGTGCCGCAGTTCAGCGTCGCGCCGTCGGCAAGGATGATATGCGTGTCGCCGTCAAACTTCAGCGTGCCGGTATAGCTGACGGTCGTGTTTTCGGGCACGACGTACCAGCCGCCGTCCAGCGTAGTCGCACCCCCGCCCGTCAATGCGACGGCGTTGGCGGTCTGTTCCGTCCCATTCTCGTCAATGTAACCGGTGGAGACAGTGGGCAGGGCAAATACCGCGCTGACCGTCACATGGCCATTTGGCATGGTAAAGGTGCGCGTGTCTCCTTCTCCGCTGACTGCAACCTCATTGCCGGAGGTATCCTTAACCGTTAGGGTTTTCAGCGAATAGCCCGTCTCGGGCGCGAGCGTCAGCGTGACGGTGCGTGCTTCTCCCGTCGCGTCCTTGGCGACGGTGTACTTATCCGCCGTCACCGTACCGCGGGTCACATCGCCAATAGCGACGGCATATATATTTCCCTCTTCGGGCGAGAGGGTCTTGCCGTTAATCGCCGCCTTCTGCGCATTCGACAGCGTGCCAAAGTAGTAATTGCAGGGGTCGGTGTCGTCTTTGTAGAGCATGCCCTCCGCCACCTTCACTGTGCCGTTTACGGCACCTTGTCGTCCAGATGCATAGAATGTGCCGCCGTTCAGCGTTACACCGCCATCGATGGTGGTGCTACTAAGAGGGCCTTCTGCGGTAGCCGTCAGCATGCCGCCGTTCAGCGTTACGTCGCCGGAGACGGCAGAGGTGCTCATCATGCTTGTGGTCGCTGTCACCGTGCCGCGGTTTATTGTGACATTCTTGGCACTGATGGCGGCTTCGCCGAAGTAGTTGGAAGTCGCCGTCACCTTCCCGCCATTGACGGTCAAGTCTTTAGTGCCCACGCTGAGATAGCTGTTGACAGTGAGGCTGCCTGTCTGTTCGCTCTGCCCGTAAATGACGAGTCCGCTCCACAGGTTCATAATCCCGTCGACGGTCAGCGTCTTGCCGTCGCCGAGGATCAGGTTATATGCGTCGACGGTGGATTGATTTTTCGCCTGTGTGAGCGTAAGGTCGCTGTTGACGTAGAGAAAACGGCCTTGGGAACCGGATATAAAGGCGGTGTCGCTTTCGTCCATCGTTTCGTCCACGTTGGTGACTACACTCGCGGTCTGCTCGTTGCCGCTTGCGTCAATGTATGAGATGCCATTGCTGTTTGTATCCGTCACCGTAATCTCATATTCCACCCCGCCGATGGTGACCTTCATCCACTCTTCGGTGCTGAAAGCCTGATGTGCGAAAACAAACCATGTGCCGTTTTCATCCTCTATTACTTTGCCGTCCTCGTCCTTTTCCGGGGTGTTGCCGCCCTCTGTGGTCTTGCATTTCTTCGCCGAGAACAGGCTCTCTTCACTGACCTCCACATCCGATACTTCCCCTGTCAGACCTACCGTATCAAGGATCTCTGACAGTGCCACCTCGCTGTCTCCGGGGAGGATATACTGCTTGTTGTCATAGGTAAATTCCACGGTATAGAGGGAGAAGCCGTCTGTCTCCGCGGTAGCCGTGTCGCCGTCGGTCTCGACAGTGAGCTTCTCCGCTACAAGCTGCATATTATCAGATACTTTATTATCTGAATCAGCACCACTGGCTTCTGATGTCTCTTCGGAATCAGCCTTGTCATTCCCTGCTTTTTCACCCGAATCTGTCCCATTAGGATCAGCTTCCTTGATATGATAGATGTTCGTTTCCAGATTGCTGTCTGCTACCTCTTCCAGCTTGAATGACACTTTAACCTTGCTTTCATCCGCAGGCTGGGGCTCATTTCCGTCCTGATCCAGCACCTTAATATCATAAGTATAGGAAGCGGCCACTTGTTTATCCTCGTCGCGCTCGCTCTCCACGGCTATCTCGGCTTGCTTCTCCTGCGCGACTGTCACCTTCTTCACGGAAAGCGCCGCCCCCTCCGGGAACACGCCCTCCTCTGCCTCCACCGTGATCTTCACACCGTTGATGGACCTGGATTCCTTGAAAGCGAGGAGCTTCTTTTCCCCAGCGTCCTTCTCTTCTTTCGTGTCACCTTCGGAAACAGCAGCATCCTTGTCGGTCTCCAACTTGCTGTCAGATACAGCGGCATCAGATTCTGACTCATCCGTTAAAATCTCCCCGCCGCCTTCCTGTTGTTCTTCTTCCATAACCACAGCCAGATCCGGATCACCAATCTCCGCCGCAAAAGCAGTCGCCGGGAATGAATTTACCATCAGCGCCGCCGCAAGCCCCAGCGTAGCAATCCTTTTCGTGATTTCCTTCAATTTTTTCATATCCTTCACCTCACCAAATGATTTCTATCTTCAAAACGCACAATAACCGTCGCACCAAAGGGTGATATTTACCCTAAAGCGCGACGGTTATCCATCAGCTGGATAACTCGCGAATTGTTGCGCAATTTGCTCGTTAAAAACCGGGTGCTGTGCACCTTCTGCTGTGTCGCTTCCGCTCCACAGCAAACAGGCAGACACCTTACGGGTCTGCCTGCGGTTTTTATATTCAATTTCAGAAACGCAAATAAGAGCGCAGTGCTCCCCAGCGCTTTTACGTGATAATCTCCCCGAGCCGAGCAAATTGTGGTCGTTCTATTTATGCCTGTCAAGCATAATATATAATCATTTTTCATTGCTAATCTTCCTTGCATATGTTTACTGTTTGACACGATACTGTGACAGAATTGCTTCCTTTTGAAATTCCAGCTCTTTTAAGGGATCAAATCCCTCCGGCATAAATGCCAGCCCGATGGCATACCTGGTTACCACCGCAAGCATCAGGTGAAGAGTTGTTGAAAACATTTCCATCTCCGGTATGTCCGTTCGTATCGTATGATCCTGTTCCGCCTTTTCATATACGATATGAAACTGTCCGGCAAGATTTCGGATCATGTCCTCATAGGAATTCAGTGCGCCAGGATCAACATTTTCTGACCGGATATATACATTGAATAACTGGTTATACCGGAGCAGATCCTTGTGATTTCTATACAGCTCCAGAAACGAATCTAGATAGAACTCAAAGATCTCAGCTGCTGTCATCCCATCAAAGTTCTCACTTGTCTTCCGCTTCCTGTTTTCCGTCATGAATTGTTCCCATTGCCTCTCAGCCACGGCTATCACCAGCCCGGGCTTGGAGTCATAATAACGTAGCAGTGTCTTTTTCCCGCAGCCCGCCTCTTTTGCGATGTCTTCCAGCGTGACTGCGGTAATGCTCCTTTCCGTAAATAAGCGATATGCAGCATTCAGCATATTTTCGCGGCGCGTCACCATTGTTGCATGATCTAGTTTTGGGTCTCTCATGATCTATACTTCCTGTCTTTTGATACTCTTGGTATCATTTCTAGCATCATATCACCATCCTATGGAATTTTCAATAGAAAATCCGATATCTCGATTTAAAAAGAATTACATCCCCACATTACGATGGGAAATGTAATTCTTCGAGATAATGCGTATTTCTGTCCTTTGACTTGTACCTATAACACTACGGCAATATCAATACCCGCCTTATATGTTGCTCCGCTCACTCTGTTCGTGCCGGCAAGGGTAATCGTCGCAGAACCCTCGCAAACGATGCCGCCGGTGATGGCGGCGTTGTTGAGGGTGATGGATGCGTCGTTGGCGATCGTTACCGTGCCACTTGTCGTGCCTGTCAGTACATCGCCATCATTTGCTGTGTAGTTCCCGCTCCCCGAAAGTTCTTTCTCCGCCGCATGCGGAGTCAAGTGGACGGTTCGAGTGCTTACCAGTAGCTTATGGATTTCTTGTATCCTTATGTGATATTTGCAAGCTGTGCCTCAAGCTCCCTGACCCTCGCTTCGGCCTTGTCAGCCCGTTTCCGTTCTGCTTCGGCTTTTTTCCGTACAACTTCGGTGTTTCTCCGTTCTTCTTCCCTGCCTTCCTTTCTTCCTTCTTCTCTACCCTCTTCCCTTAATTCCTTTTCTCTTTCCCAGCTCTTCATATACCTGACACCCACACCTTTCTTTGCCTTTGCCCTATGTACGATATCGTTAAGCTTATCCGTGAGATCGTCTGTTATGTTCGCTTTCGTGCTCTTCCCTATGTACCTTAGGAGGTTCTTAAGCTTCCTGTCCTCTTCCCCGGCATCCTCCGGAAGCTCCCCGTCTACATAGAGGTATATCCTCCGTACCCCATCATCATAGGGTATGTCCGGATGGGTTTTGATCGTGCTTCTTACTTCGTATATCATATCATTCATTCCAAAAGGATCATAGGATAAGATGAAGATCGTCACAAGCTCTGGGAGCCTGTCGTATTCCACCCCTGTTTCAAGGAGCTGTACATCGATCAGATCCCCGTAATACCTGCTCCTAAAAGAAAAATTAAACTTTATTGAGCCCTTGTAACGGTGTGAATACAAGCTCCAGCTTCATGCCTAATCCATGCGCGATCTTCTGCAATGTTTTAAGTGTAGGGTTTGCATCCCCCGTTTCGATCCTGCTGATATCAGCCTGTGCTATTCCGGTTTTCTCTGAAAGCTGTCTTTGAGAAAGATTCTGCTCCTCTCTGGCCCGGATCATCGCACTGATCAACTGATACTCCGGTTCTAATGCTTCATACTCTGCCTTGAATTCCGGATCCTTAAGCTGCTCCTCTAATCCTTCCCTGAATGTCATCTCTAAGCCTCCTCGCTATTTCTGTTCAGATACTCCTCACGATACTTTTTTGCCCGTTCTATCTCGGATTGTGGCGTTTTAGCAGTATCCTTTACAAATCCATGTGTAAGTATGACCTTTCTTCCTACTACGAAAAAATACAGTAAGCCAATTGGGACGGTTCTCTCTGACTCAATACCCGTCCTTATAGTGCACCCGGCATCGTTTTCTGAAGAAGGATATTCCGTACCGGCCGATGTTTCCGTAGCCCTCCTCCAGGAGAGAGTCTGCATAGTGCAGATCATCGATCTGTTTTATTGCTTCCTCAGCCGCCTTGTCCAGCATCTCCATTGTGACAGGCTTCCCGCCTTCCTGTTTCACCGTTTTTAATTCGATCACGAAGGCCTTTTCAAGCACATCTCCGGTTTTCATCAGGATATCGTTCCTGCCCTCCCCGGACTCCCGGTTGGATTTTATGGTATATTCATTGCTTCCGGTGAGGATCCCCACCATGAACCCGTGATAGAAGTTTTCATAGGAATCCATGTAGCTTATGGAGGGAGTCAGGAGCTTGTTGATCTCATGCTCAAAGCCTTCTGCGTCGCCCTTTTTCATTGTCTCGAATAAGGTGCTCCGGTCGGCTTTCTTTACGAGTTCCTGACTGAACCAGTTTATGATCTTCTGTCTGTAGATATATTCCGTCTCCCAGTTTGGGATCGTCATCGTCACATAGGTACATTTTTCTTTTTCATCATACCTTTCGGCAACCTTCTTCAAATACCCCGTAAAGAACATGAAATTCCAGAGGTTGTCCTGTTTATCATATATTTCCCCGTAGGTGATGTCCTCATGCACAGGCTTTTCAATACTCCCGCCCTCGATGAGCCTTTCGATCTCCCCCTTTGTGTCGGGATCCGCCCGTTCTATGAGGTCACGGACAATGGAATTGGAGCTGGTGTTTGCCCAGTAGGATACGGGGAAGGCATCATGCTTTGCCACGTGGTCGTCCACATAGTAAATGGTGCTCCAGGGATTATAGACATTCTTCCCGCCAAAATCATAGCCGTTATACCACTTTCGCACTTCCTCATATCTGTCCGAAAGCTCATAAAAATCCAGCGTGGCTTTTACCTCTTCATCCGTAAAGCCGAAATATTCCCCGTAATTATTAGTCATTATGGTATTGATCTTTAAATTGTTAAGCCCTGTAAAGATGGATTCCTTTGAGATCCTTAAGCACCCGGTGATAACAGCAAATTCCAGGACGGTATTGGTTTTCAGCGCCCCCTCGAAAAGGCTGCGGATGAAGCTCACCATATGATCATAATAACCGTCGTAAAAGGAGCTCTCCAGAGGAACGTCATATTCGTCGATCAGGATGATGGTATTCCTTCCGGTGGCCTTTTTGATACACTCGCATAAAAATTTCAGGCTGCCCTTATATTCATCGGGCTCCGGCTTTCTGTCTCTGAATCTCAGAAAATCTTTTTTATTCTGCTCGCTTAGTGCTTCACTTTCAAGCACCAATGCATGGCGGTCAAATTCCCCGGCGATCTCATTCCTTAATGCCTCAAAGGCCGACTTCTCATCTCCTGTTTTGGCTGATTTCAGCGTCAAAAAGATCACAGGATATTTTCCCATCATGGAGGTATATTTCTCTCCCGCCTTCATAATCTTCAGACCCTCAAATAGCGAGGGATCGCTTCCCTCCTCAAAAAAGCAGCGAAGCATATCCAATGTCAGTGTCTTTCCAAAGCGCCGGGGACGGGTGAAAAGGTTTACCTCGCCTTTTTTGTCTATAAGCTCCTTTATGAAAAGAGTCTTATCAACATAGTAATAATCATTGGATCTTATTTTATTAAAAAACTCCACCCCTATGGGTAACGGGTTCTTCATGGCGCAACCTCCGTCATTCGCGTTTTTACCATTATACTAAAACAGCGGCGGCTTATTCAAGCCGCCGCTGATCAACTTTTAGAGCTTCCAGGCGTAGTCCACCTTAGCCCAATAGGCCTTAATCCAATAAATCCTCCATCCTGCCGTCAACGGACATTATTACTGCTTACAAAGCCATAATGTCCGTCCTTGTAGGCAAATAACCATCCTCCTTCATTATAATCCTTATGCACCAGGATCGCCTCACCATTAACCCAGGATACACCGGGAATAACCTTTCCGTTCGGAGTTAAACACATTTCCAGACAAGAATCAAGACGATAATTAATTACATTGCATACTGTGCAAGTTACAAAGTGCTTTAGGTCTTTCGTATCATTAAAGTACACCCCCCCTGATACTTTTTCGAGATCCTCATCACCCAGAGAATTCATTCTGCAGTTCATTTTTTGCTCTCCCTTCATCACTCACGGCAGTGGGTTCACCGCTAAATCAATATACTGTTGTCAATCCTACACTCTTCTATCTTCTTTTTTATTCGCCCGATCATCAATGGTGCGGTTAAATTGCCCTCTGTGTATTTATACGAATGAATAACATAAATTGGCAGCGTTATTTTAACTCAGTCGGAAAAATTCCCCGCCTCTAAGCAAAGCGTAGGCTCTTCAGGTTAGCTTCATTATTGACTTATTTTACCGTAATGGTTAAAATGCTCCTCTTTATTTTTTTCACGATTTAAGTCTCCTTGTTTTTTTCTAAATATTTACTGTTCCCGCCGGACTTCGAAATATGTCAAAAAGAACCGTCCCCACTGACTTAATCACTTTTTCGAGAATATGTCAAAATCATAAAAAAGGGGCTCTATGTTTAGAGTCTATATTGTTCCGGGCTCATTTTTCGTTTCGGATTGTATATATAAACAGAAGTAATTAATTCCATGTTCTCAAATAAGGAGAAAAGACTATGCCAAAAAGAACCAGGTACTTATTCATAAACGATGCTGACCTTTTTACGGAAGAGCAGATCAACCTGCTGAAAGAAATCGATGATGATAGCAGCTATACAGATCCTCTTTCCCCGGAAGGCAATCCTAAATATAAGACAAGTCTGGAGCGCTTTATTAACAGAGCTCTTTCTTCACAATGCACCATGCAGGATATACTGAATCTTGGCGTTTTGGCTGCCAAGATGAAAAAAATACATTCAAAAGGAAAGGTTACTGAACTGGGAGTCGATTTCTACAGCCAGCTCAGTTCGTTCTGTAATGAGATCACGGGCTTTACAGGTGATTATGAAAAGTATAGTTTCCAATATATAAAAGCGCCCGGTTTCTTTAAGGAACAACCCGGATATAAGGCAAAGTCATCAACATCCCTTAGTCCCAACGGTTATGTCATGCTGTCCGATGAGCAGAAGCAGCAGCTTTTGTCCTTCAGGGAAAAGCTTATCAATACAAAACAGTATTCAGAAGGCTTCGGAGATGCCGGTTTAATACGCAATGAATATGAAACATTTAAGTACGAAGCAGGTAAAGCATTAAACGTAAGTATTAAAGAGCCTGCACATGAAGATGCCTTTATAGACCGTAAAGACATTTCTATATCTAACACTTCATTTTATGCGTTAAATAACCCTACGACCCATGCAGCACCCAAAGCACGGAATAAACAGGTCACAACTGATCAGATCACCCGGCTTAGGGCCGATAAACTCACAGCGTCAGATAATAAGATAGTGGAGATGAAAAATGCATGGGACGCAATGAGAAGCCACACACCACACATCAGCTTCTTTAATTCAACTGAATTCAATAATATGGAGAAAGCATATAAGGCATATATCTCTGCATATGACAACCTAAAGTCAGGGATGACCATAGACGGCAAAAATTACAGAGCCCAGAAAGACTATATTGAGAAGGATGATCTGACCAAGTTAAAGAAGCTCCAGGATGATATGCAAAAAGCCGCAAGGGCATATACCGCAGCCAAAAGAACCCAGAAAGGCGGCGGTATAGACAAACACTCTACCAAACAGGGTGCCGACAGACTTGCAATGGCTCATATTCTCTCGAAATTTAATGTCTTCCCCGAACCGGCCAAGGTTCAGCCCGCGAAAATAACCGGTACTGCTGATATTGGTAATACTAATAACATAGATGACTTGATGAAAAAGGCAAATGCCATCGAAAATGCGGTTTATGCAAAAAAGGACAAGGTACGGCCTGTGAAGCTCTCAGAAATCGATAAAAAACCAAAGAGCGGACGAAAAAAGCTGGATGAGCACATACGACATCTGGAAAAAAAAGAGGCAGCAAAGCAGGAAAATAAAGCGAAAAAACCGCCAAAGCTATAAATGCGCCCAGGATGACAAGAGTGAAGCTTTGTATTCGATCCTGATATAAGGTAGAGTGAACCCGCATTGGTTATGGTAAACGACATGTTCGAAAATCATCGGTTAAATGAGAAAAAATGCCGGCTTTGTCCCAGAAATTGTAATGTGGACAGAGACAGGGTTATCGGGGTCTGCGGCTGCAATAATGAAATAAGAGTTGCAAGGGCAGCACTGCATTTATGGGAGGAACCCTGCATTTCCGGAAGGAACGGCTCCGGCGCAGTCTTTTTCTCCGGCTGTGCACTGCACTGTGTATACTGCCAGAATACAAAGATTTCCGTTGGAGAAAGCGGAGAAAAAGTCTCAACAGAACGACTTAAAGACATCTTTTTTGAGCTTTCGGAGAAAAATGCGGATAATATCAATCTCGTGACCGGAGATCATTTTATCCCGGGAATCGCTGATGCAATAGCCCTCGCCAAAGAAAGAGGATTTGACAAGCCCTTTATCTATAACTGCTCCGGATACGAAAAAAAGGAAACCCTGAAGCTTCTTGACGGGCTTATAGATGTATATCTCCCGGATTTTAAATATATGGAAAACGACATTGCCTTAAAGTATTCAAAGGCTGCAGATTATCCTGAGGTCGCAAAAGAAGCAATTTCCGAGATGGTAAGGCAATGCCCCTCCGTGAAATTTGACGGGAGAGGCCTAATAAAAAATGGTGTGATAGTGAGACATCTCCTTCTCCCGGGCCACGTAAAAAACGGGAAAAAGGTACTATCATATCTTCACGAAACCTACGGTGAATCCATATACATGAGTATAATGAGCCAGTACACCCCCATGGCGGGGATCGGAGAAAAGTTCCCTGAGCTTGACCGCCGGGTAACAAGAGCCGAATACGACAGGCTCGTTGACTACGCAATTAAGCTGGGAATTAAAAACGCCTATATTCAGGACAGATCAGTCGCAAAGGAAAGCTTTATACCGGAATTCACATCTCGTCCTTAAACTCATAGCTGAATACATAGTAATAGTATTCGCCGTTTTCATCGCTGCCCTTTTCCTTATTCCTGATAATATTGATCTGGGGCCACTCTATCATCTTCCACTCTGTCCCGTTCTTGCCTTCACTCTTCTTATAGAAGTGGGTGCCTGCCCAGGACTGGAGGAAACCATCGGTTTCAAGGTTATAGGTTTTGCCCTTATCGGTGGTTATGGTCTTTTTTTCCTCATCAACAGAAACAGCATGCTCTGCGTTTTTTCCCCCGAAGCGGATAAAATAAATATCATCTCCGGTGATCCATGAGCCCTTGGACTTGATCCAGTCTTCGGCTGCCTTCTGGTACTGCTCCACCTCGGATGATACATTTGCAGAACGCCTGTATCCCGCAGCAAAAGCGGGAAGTGAACAGAATAAAACCGCTAATACCGTAAGAAATATAAACAGCTTTTTCTTCATAAATCTTGTCCTCCGAAAGAAAATTACCCCTCTTTGCAATTATACCTGAATTGTTTTCAGAATAAAATTAAGAAAAAGAAAAATTTTAGTCAACTGGGATAAACCCAATGATTTAACGCCCTTATCATGGTTTACTTGTTGTAATACTGGGTATAATATGATTAAAGCGCCAAAAGTAATTGTTACCACACAAGCTTGCTTGTGGTGGGGACAAGGACTTTGGGCGCACCCCTACACGAGCATGAAGTGGGGAAGGGGCCCCACGAAATGCGAGTGTGGGGTAGGATTGTGGGAGTGCGAAGCACGGAACAATCCGTATTTAATCAAAATGAGACTTTTGGCGTTCGAATCATAATATAAACAAAGATCCTGAGAATTCCCGGAGGTGCTTTTGAAACAGAATAAAATCTATATAATCGATATCCTGAAGGCTGCGGCAACCATAATGATCTTCCACTATCATTGTAACAGCCTTCTGCCAGGTGAATGGAAGTGGATCACTGTTTTCGGGGATACTCTCGGAAATAACCTTTTCTTTTTAATAAGCGGCTTTTCTTTGTTCCCTTCAGTCAGATCTGCCGATCTTAAGGATTTTCCGGGCTGGTATCTAAAAAGGATCAAGCGGATCCTCCCTCTGCTTTTATTATTCTACCTTCTCTCTTACCTAACCGGATTTTATTCCCTTGAACCCTCGGGGTTATTTACAGTATTTATCTACCCCTCACTTTACTGGTTTGTGACAGGGATACTCTTCTTTTATATCATCCTTTTCTTTCTTGGAAAGCTGCTTCCGGCAAAGCTCCTTCCCCTTTTTTTCCTGCTTCTTTTATTCCTGTGGCTCATAAATCCGCTAAAAATGGAAAGCTATTATTATATCGGCTTTGCATTTATGCTGATAGGTTTTATGATACGGGGAATAATAAAGACCGGACCCGGAGAAGCTGATGAAGAAAGGCTTCCGGAGCCTGATGGCAGGATTACGATTTTGTGCGTCATTTTATCTCTGGCGGGGCTCGGGCTTTTTCTCCTTCTTAAATTCAGGATTCCCTCTGCTATCAATGAAACCGGCGTGATCAGGCTATTATTCGTTATTTCCATCATTCTTTCTCTTATTCCGCCTCTTATCCTCGGAGCCGCACATAATGAAAGCTTAAATAGCTTTTTCACATCAAAGCCAAAGCTTTATTCATTCCTGCACCTGACCGGCAATCTCGCACTCCCTGTCTATATGATACAGTGCTTCAATGCCGGAATGCCCGGATATTTAATAGGGCAAAGAATAGTCTTTCCACTGTCCTTTGCCCTGAATTTCATTATTATATTCGGAGGCGCACTGATCCTTGAAAACCTAAGGCTCCTTATCGAAAGCCGTATCTCACTTAAAGAATGACATATTGTCCCTTAGTCTCTCCGCAAGTCCCTTCAGCTGGTCAGCAGATCCCGCCAGAACATTTACGGTAGCATTAAGCTCCTGCATAGACGCACTGGTTTCCTCGGTGGAAGCGGCATTTTCCTCGGATATTGCGGAAAGGGAATCCATAACATCCACAACCACATCCTTGGCAGACATACAAACCCCTGCATCACTTGAGATACTTCCGACTCCGTTAACCGTTGTCTCGATATTCGCAATAAGCCCGTGAATGCTTTCAACAGTAGCCTGCAATACCTCCTGCTGCTCCAGAGCCACCTTCTTAACCTGCTCTGCCTTTAAGGTCGCCTGCTCGGACTGGGAAAGAAGGCTGGTCATTTCCTTACGGATCTCATCTGCTGTTGTATTTGAATCTGTAGCAAGATTGCCGATCTCTGTTGCAACAACAGCAAAGCCTCTTCCCGCTTCGCCGGCTCTGGCCGCCTCTATGCTCGCATTAAGAGCAAGGAGGTTCGTCTGGGATGCGATATTAGTAATCATATCAACCTTTTCATTAACCGTATTAACCGCATTGCTGGTAGCGCTAATAGCAGCTGTTATTTCTTCTACATTCCGGTTCATCTCCTCAGAGCTCTTCATCAGCTTGTCAAGCTCTGATGCGGAATCCTGGCTTGATGTGTTCATCTCGTTTGCAGTATCAGCCAGCATACTTGAATTTGCGGTAACACCTGAAACAGCATCATCGATATTTCCGACACTCTGTGTTGCATGCTGTATATTATCCGCCTGCTCGGTGGCACCCTTTGCGATATCCTGCACCGCATTGCTCACATCATCTGCGGTATGGGATATCTGATTAGCGGTGTCTGCAAGCTCCGAAGAAGAATTCCCAAGTGTTTCCGTGGTCTCACGGATATCCGAAATGATCTCGCTAAGCTTATCTATCACGCTGTTCGTGCTCTGTATCATTCCACCTATCTCATCCCGGTAGTCCAGATAGTTATTGATCCTTACAAATTCACCCCGGGCCATATGGGACAGGGAATTATTGATTTCCTTCGTACTTCCGAGGAGATAACGGAGAACGGAAACCGTAAGGAATGCTATAAGAATAACGATCACACCGATTATCACAATGAGAACTATTACCTTGTTCCGGATATCATTCTGCATTTCCTTATTCTTATAATTTCCGTATTCCTCAATAATATCCTGCATGGAGCCTATGATCTCCCTCGCCTCGAGAAAGGCCGAATACTGTGATTCATAATCTCCCGCCTTGGTATGAGGGTCATATATTGCAGCCCAGGCATCCACCTTTGCCTTCGCATCTGAAAGAAGATCGGCTACCGAAGCAGTCTGTCCGTCTATCCGGAAGCTGTTATAAAGATACGAATCCTTTGAGGTTGCAGCTATAATGGAATCAAGGCCGTCATAGACCTGCTGCTTATTTCCGTCATAATCATCAAGCTCTTCCTTTACGGCAGCCTCATCTCCTGCCTCTTCCTTGATGTGGGCACGGTCACTGCCTATCTGAGACTGGTAGAAATCCCTGTCACAGGCAAGAACATCATCAATAATGCCAGACAGCTCATCGAAGTAAACTTCCTTTGCCTCATTTAAAACAGACAGCTGGCTCACGCCTGCATAAACTCCCATAACAATCGCAAAGATCGCAAGGGGCAGTGTCATGATCAAAAGCTTAAGTAGAATACTCTGTTTTTTTAACATCCAAGCCTCCTTTACAGATACTGTACTAATACTGACATTTCCAGAATAAGTCTTAAGCATTCCAAAGCTTAAGAATGCTTTATCCCGGACCGGTCCATGAACAGAATTAATTAATAAACTTTCTATATTATATCACTTCTGCACAAAAAATAAAGATTTTTTTTGATTTTTCTGTTATTTTTGTCCTTTTACTCATTTGTTCATTTGTTACTGTTCACTGGTAAGCCAAATCGCCTATCCCGTAACCACATTGTAATTCTTTTCACCCCTTAAAAATGCAGAAAAATAGCCACTTTCTTGCATTTTCTTATTGCTTTCTATATGGTTATGTGATATAATTATCTCGTAACCATATAGGAGGTGTTCACATGGCAATAATTAAACAATTTGATAAACGTTCCGGTATCACTTATGTCTATGATTCCAAATCTTTCTACGACAAGGAGAAAAAATGCTCCCGTGCGAAACGCAGCCTTATCGGCAAGATCGATCCCGATACCGGAGAGATCGTTCCAACCGATGGAAGAAACAAAGGTGCAAGATCCAAGCCCAAGACTCTTTCCCCGGATATCGACCTGGCTAAACGTGTCCAGGAACTCGAAGACGAGAACCGTCAGCTCAGCCTTCAGATTGCAGCGTTGAAGAAAGAACTCGACCGCTTAAGAAGGCCATCCCGGAAATAAGGAGCCGTAATCTTGACCCTAAAAGAAGCATACAATCTGCGCCGAAAAGAATTGATCTCTCTTCGCGCCGAAAACAAAAGGCTTCAGGAAAAGGCCTCCGGCCTTTTCACCACCGAAGAAAAGGAAGCCCTGGAACGTCATATCCGCCATCTCGAGCAGGTCATCAAGACCAAAGATCGGCAGTATGAATCGGCACGCGAGCACTGGAGACTCACAGATGGCCGTTGCCGTGACATCGAGCAGGAAAACCTGGAACTAAAAGAGCGGGTATCGGACCTCACCAGAGAGAACGATCTTCTCCGCGCCCGGGCTGAAAAGGCCGAGGCCGAAGTCTGCATGCTTAACGGATCAAACCGGAAGCTGGAGAAAAGACTGAACACAAATTTTGAGAATTCCTCCCTTCCTTCTTCCGCTCTTCCTTTCCGCAAGAAAGTACCAAACAGTCGCAAGCCTACCGGAAAGAAACCCGGCGCACAGCCGGGACACAAGGCTCATACGGCTTCCCGCCTGACTCCGACAAAGGACCCCGTTCGCCTTCCCACCCCGAAGGAATTCGCCACCAATCCCGATATATACCCCACCGGCAGGTCCATCACCAAGCAGAAGATCGATATACAGATCCAGGTACAGGTACAGGATTTCATCGCCGACGAATTCAGGAACAAGGTCACCGGCGCAAGGCTTCACGCCCCTTTCCCTGACGGGCTGGTAAATGAGGTTAATTATGGTCCGTCCATCAAGGCTTTTGCTTTTCTCCTCAATAACTATTACAATGTCTCGATCGCAAAGACCAGGCAGTGTATCTCAGACCTCACAAGAGGCGTCGTCACTCTTTCTACTGGTTCCATATGCAATCTTTCTTCCGTCTTTTCTGCTGCCACGGAGAGTGAGAGGGCCAGGATCTTTTCGCTGCTTACGCATGCAGACGTGCTGTACTCCGATGCTACAGTCAGCAACGTCAATGGTTCCCGCAAGGCGGTCATCCTTTGCACCGACAAAGAGCATGTATTATTCCAGCATATGGATCACAAAGGGCATGACGGTCTTTCAAAAACCCCAGTGAAGGATTTTACAGGCACCTTGGTACACGACCACGACAGATCCTATTATTCCTATGGATCTGATCACCAGGAATGCCTGTCCCATGTTTTACGTTACCTTATCGGTGCATCTGAGAACGAATCCCATCTCACCTGGCATAAGCAGATGCACAGGCTTCTCCAGAAAATGATACATACCGCCAAGCGAAACAAGAATGGCATCCCAAAAGACAAGGCCAGGATACTCTCTGACAAATATGAGCTCCTCTTGCAGCTTGCATACGAAGAATACCTTAAGCATCCACCTGACAGAGAATATATGGATGGGTATAATCTCCAGAAAAGAATGCGAGATTTCAAGTCAGCCCATCTGTTCTTCCTTTCACATCCGGGAGTGGATTACACCAACAACATAAGCGAACGCGAATTACGCAAGTTCAAGAGAAAGCAGAAACAGGCCGTGGTGCTCCGCAGCGATTCAGGGGCACAGCATATTTGTGATGCCCTCACCATCATCGAAACCGCCCGTATGCAAAACAAAAACGTTTATGATGTTGTAGCCGCCTCCTTTCTCTGAATGGGCTCTGATCAGACGCGTAAAAGTTTGTAAAATCTTCACAAACGAATCGCTCTAACTCAGATATTCACAATATTTGGCTGACCAGTAAACAGTAACGTTCATTTCTCGGGTTAAAAATCGAGGGAGTTTTATTGGACTTCAAAACATTTAAGATCAGGTTGAACGAACAAAATATTTGGGGTATGCGTCGGGATATTAAAACAGGATATTTAGGCTTCGAACAGATATTCGAAAAAACTATTGACAAGGGAACAGTTGTTCGATAAAATACAGTCATCGAACAGATGTTCTGAATTGCCGGACCCGGGGACTAAAACGTATATAGCTTTAGATGATCGAATTAAGATACCGATATTCACGGAAAAGGCAGAAAGGCAGACAGGCAGGACTATGGAAGGCATCATCAGAAATAATATCAACATAGAAAACGTAGGATATTCAGATAACTTCGATGAAACGGGAAGAACTTATAATTTAATGAAAAATGACCGCATTTGCAGAATAAAGAAGCATCGGAGGATAAAGGGACAGCGCAGGGCGAAAAGACTGGCAGCACGGTTTATAACCGTTCTCTCTCTGCTGCTCATATTGCTGACCCTGCTTGGGAGCATCAGCTCCTTCGCTGATTCCTCATCCTCCGATTCTATAAAAGAGAAGCACTACAGCAGCATAATGATCTATCCCGGTGACAGCCTTGATTCTCTGGCAGAAAAATACCTGTGCCCCGAACAGAACGATAGAGAAAGGCTTAAGAATGAAATTGCCTCCATAAACCACCTGTCTGCGGAATCGGCATTGACCGCAGGAAATCATATCATTGTACCTGTGTATGAGTAAAAATATCCGGATTTAAGTGCCCGGCTTAGGAGCTGTTCATAAAACAGATTCTTTGTGGGATCGTTGCAAAAAAACAGTTGGTAAGCCGGGACACATATGAAGCAATTGTGGAAAGATCCTTCGTCGCTGTCGCTCCTCAGGATGACAAGGAGGCTGGTACTCAGGATGACAACTCACTGAAGCATACCGCCAAGCACCTTTTCCGCTTTGTTCAAAGCATCCGGGATACCGGCAGCGTTCTTTCCGCCGGCCTGGGCCATATTGGGACGTCCGCCGCCGCCTCCTCCAACAAGAGGAGCGATCTCCTTAATGAGATTTCCTGCATGGGCACCCTTCCCTATGGCGCCTTCGGTTGCAGCAACAACAATATTAGCCTTGCCGCCACAGTCGGACAGGAGCACGATCACAGCCGCATCCTTTCCGGCTTTAAGCTTATCAGAAAGGTCACGGAGCCCATTCATATCAACATCCTTAATGGCAGCCGACAGAAGCTTCACTCCCTTAATATCCTTTTCCGCAACATCCCCAAGAGCCTCGCTGTTTGCCTTGCTCTTCAGGGACTCATTTTCACTTTTAACTGCCTTCAATTCATCCTGCAGCTTCTTAATATGCTCAGAGAGATCGGCCGGAGTGGTCTTAAGAAGTGCCGCGGCATTAAAGAGCTTTTCCTCCTCATCGCGGTAATAAGTTCTCGCATTGTCACCTGTCAGAGCCTCTATCCTTCTTATTCCGGCAGCTACTCCGCTTTCGGAAAGTATCTTAAAGATACCGACATGACTTGTATTTGAAACATGGGTTCCACCGCAGAGCTCGACAGAGAAATCTCCCATTTTAACGACTCTTACGATATCGCCGTATTTTTCACCGAAAAGTGCCATAGCTCCGGTCTTCTTAGCCTCCTCCATGGTCATTTCCTCAGTAACAACAGGAAGTGCTTCAGCGATCTTCTGGTTTACAAGCTCCTCAACCTTATTAAGCTCATCCTTTGTAAGAGCCTTGTCGTGGGTAAAGTCAAACCTGGTCTTATCCGTATCCTGATAGGATCCTGCCTGCTCCACATGCTCACCGACAACCTCCCTAAGAGCCTTCTGAAGAAGGTGTGTAGCCGAATGGTTCCTGCAGGTACGGGCACGCTCGGTACGGTCAACCTGAAGTGTCACATTGTCTCCTGTCTTAAAGGAGCCCTTTCTGACCTCTCCTATATGAACGATACGGTTTCCAGAATGAACTGTCTCGGAAACAAAGAATTCAGCAGATCCGTTAACGGTGATAACACCCCTGTCTCCTACCTGACCTCCCATGGTTCCGTAGAAGGGTGTTTTATCAGTTACGATACTGCCCTTATCCCCTTCATTCAGGATATCGCAAAGCTCTGAACCCTTTGCAAGAGCAATGATCTTCCCGCTATCCTCTGTATTTCCGTATCCGCTGAACTCTGATGAATAAGACGGATCCAGGGAATCGAATACCCCTGAAGCAGCTTCAAGGTCAGCAGAGAAATTCTGGCTTTCACGAGCCTTCTTTTTCTGCTCCTCCATTCCTGCATTAAAGCCCTGTTCATCAACTGTAAGACCCTCTTCTCCGGCAAGCTCAATTGTAAGCTCCAGAGGGAAGCCGTAGGTATCATAAAGGAAGAAGGCATCAGCGCCGTCAAGAACTGTCTTCTTTTCAGCCTTTGCTTTATCAAGGATCTTCTTAAATTCCTTCATACCGTTTTCAAGGGTACTCTCAAACCTTGTGATCTCCTTTTCAAGCTCTGAAATCACGAATTTACGGTTGGAAACAAGGTTAGGATAGCTTTCGGAATAGATCTTATCGATAAAGATCTCCGCAATCTCAAGTATCTTCTCCTTAGAAAGACCGAGTGTCCTCGCGTGTCTCACAGCACGGCGGATAAGACGCCTTAATATATAGCCTGCTCCGGTATTTGAGGGAGTAAGCTTCGCTTCGTCACCTATAAGCATAACCGAAGTACGGATGTGGTCAGCAAGGATACGCATCGAACGGGTCTCTTTTTCGTCAGCATTGTATTTCCCGCCTGTTTCCTTTTCGATATAGCTTATTACCGGACTGAATACATCGACCTGATAAACATCACGGCTGCCATTAAGAAAGGCAAGTATCCTTTCGAGTCCCCAGCCTGTATCAACGTTCTTCTGCTTTAAGGGCGTAAGTGTCCCGTCCTGATGCTTTTCATACTGCATGAAAACATCATTACCGAGCTCAGTATATTTGCCGCAGTCACAGCCGGGGCCGCAGTCGGGACCGCAGTCCGGCTTATCCTCGATATAGAACATCTCGCTGTCGGGACCGCAGGGACCGTACTCTAAGCCCCACCAGTTGTCCTTAGCAGGAAGGTAATAGATATTCTCCTTCTTGAAGCCCGAAGCTATGCGGTACTCTGCCCCCTCTTCATCCCGGGGAGCGTTCTCATCCCCTGCAAATACTGTAGCTGCAAGATGGTCAGCATCAAAGCCGAAGACCTCGGTTAAGAGCTCATAGCTCCATTTGCAGCGTTCCTCCTTGAAATAATCACCGAGACTCCAGCTTCCAAGCATTTCAAAGAAGGTAACGTGGCTCTTGTCACCAACAGAGTCGATATCGTTTGTACGGACACAGCCCTGGACGTTGCAGAGCCTTGTGCCCTTCGGGTGCTTTTTCCCGAGGAGGTATGGCATAAGTGGCTGCATCCCGGCCACATTGAACATTACTCCCGTGGAGCCGTCACTTACTAAGGACACTGCACCGCAGTCCACATGTCCCCTGTCAATATAAAACTGCTTCCAGGTATTGCGAAGCTCATTTGCTGTATACTGTTTCATAAACTACTGCCTTTCATAATAATATGTATCTATTCAGAACTCTCCGGATCCTGAATAGTTAAATAAAAATAAACTTATCTCTGAAATAATCCTTTAAATCTGCAATTTTTACTCTTTCCTGGGACATAGAATCACGGTCTCGGACAGTTACTGAATTATCGGTCTCGGAGTCAAAATCGTAGGTTATGCAATAAGGGGTTCCGATCTCGTCCTGCCTCCTGTAGCGCTTTCCGATGGCGCCGCGGTCGTCAAACTCACAGTTCCAGTATTTGCTTAATTCATCATAGATCTTCTCGGCACCCTCATTAAGCTTCTTACTAAGGGGGAAGACACCGATCTTTACCGGTGCCAGAGCCGGATGGAAGTGCATCACATTCCTTATGTCTCCGCCCTCAAGTTCCTCCTCGTCATAGGCGTCACAGAGGATGGCAAGTACCATTCTCTCCACACCAAGCGAGGGCTCTATGCAGTAGGGAACATACCTTTCATTCTTTGTGTCATCAAAATAGCTCATATCCTCGCCTGAGGTATTCTGATGCTGCGTAAGGTCATAGTCCGTCCTGTCCGCAACTCCCCAGAGCTCTCCCCAGCCGAAGGGGAAGAGGAATTCAAAGTCGGTTGTGGCCCTTGAATAGAAAGCAAGCTCCGCAGGGTCGTGGTCACGGGTCCTTAAGTTTTCGGGAGTAAGACCAAGATCCAGAAGGAACTGATGGCAGTACTCCTTCCAGTATTTGAACCATTCAAGATCTGTTCCCGGCTCGCAGAAGAATTCGAGCTCCATCTGCTCAAACTCACGTACGCGGAAGATAAAGTTTCCTGGGGTGATCTCGTTTCTGAAGGACTTTCCTATCTGACCTATGCCGAAGGGGATCTTCTTCCGGCTGGTACGCTGCACATTCTTAAAGTTTACGAAGATACCCTGTGCAGTCTCGGGACGGAGATACACCGTATTCTTTGAATCCTCGGTAACGCCCTGGAAGGTCTTGAACATAAGATTGAACTGACGGATATCGGTAAAATTATGCTTACCGCAGGTAGGACAGGGAATACCGTTTTTCCTTATAAAGTCCATCATTTCGTCATTCGACCAGCCGTCAACGGAGGAATCCAGGGTAACACCGTTCTCCTTACTCCAGTCCTCTATGATCTTATCCGCACGGAAGCGTTCATGGCATTCCCTGCAGTCAATAAGCGGATCGGAGAAGCTCTTTATATGCCCTGAAGCCACATAGGTCTGTGTATTCATAAGGATCGCACAGTCAACGCCCACATTATATTTATTTCCGTTCACAAATCTCTGCCACCAGGCCTTTTTTATATTATTTTTCAGCTCAACGCCGAGGTTTCCATAGTCCCAGGTATTGGCGAGACCTCCGTAGATCTCACTGCCGGGATAGATAAAGCCCCTGCCCTTACAGACATTTACGATCTTGTCCATTGTTTTTTCCATACTGCTCTCCTTTTTGTATTTTTTGTAAGATCCTTCGCTTCGCTCAGGATGACACTTTAGTTCCTTCGCTTCGCTCAGGATGACACTTTGGTTCCTTCGCTTCGCTCAGGAAAACATTGAGACTATTTATAAATGATAATACTGTTGATGCCGGCCTTTTTTACCTCAGCTGTCTTTTTACCGGTCTTTACCACATTTCTTGAAATATACTGGATATTCTTCGGAAGTGCAATAACAGTATCGTCATTCAGCATGACATAATTTCCTTTGATCTTATCCATGGAATCCAGCGTAAGAACCTGGTTTTTGTCATCAGCCAGGGTGAAACCGGTTATATCAAGCTCGGAGGCCTTACCGGTCTCAAAGACCTTTTCATTGTAGGCGGCATAGTCTTCGGCAGATTTATAGTAGATCACGGCTCTGGCGAGACCATCCCTGACCTCCAGTGATTTCAAAACGATCCTTTCATCTCCGGAAGCATTGTAGGCAGCGATGGTGGAATTAACCATTTCCTTAAGCTCTTCGGGATCATACTCTGAGGTGTCAAAATCCTCCACACTCTTCTCCGTAAGCGAGCCATCCTTATTAAGATCTATGACATTATGGGCATTGGAGGAATCTACTTCCGCTTCCTCCCCGGTACTGCCGCCTATCGGAAGAACGTTCTTCACAGCTCCGAACAGCCTGGTCACAAGAAAAATCACAGCAACAAGGGCGGCTATAGCCAGAAGAAATGCAAGAGTTCTTGCAATATATGCTTTTACACGCCTGGCCTTCTGTCTCTTAGACTGACGCCTGACTTTTCTCCTCTTTGCCATCTGCAACAAAAGCTCCGTTTTTTTCTAAATTCCCATTATACTTCTCCCCTACTTAAAAGTAAAGAAACCGGCGGATGTGCTGTCACCGCATTCAGGATCTTAAGGCTCGAAAACTCCTTATGGACAGTATTTCTCACAAAATATGACGAAAGAGCCGTTAATTCGGAGAGGATCTCATCATTGACATTAAAGGTAAAGACCCGGGAGCAGGGACTGTCCTTAATATGATTTAAGGCATGCAGGGTTCCCGGTAGAAGGGTCCCGAAACCTTCGGGAGGCGGAAGTTCGCCTTCAACAGAGATTATCTTTATCTCAAATACAGAGCGTACAAGGCTGTTATTGAAATCATCCCGTAATAAAGCAAGAAGTGATGAATAGATGAGGGAAAGGAGCGGCAGATCCTCCACGTTTTCCCTGGAGTAATAGTCGGCAAATTCCAGAAAATAACTGCCGAGATAAAAGGCATCCAGATCTGAACGGATCTCCTCAAAGTAATTATCGATCTCCGTTTCCCTTAAATTATAGGCAGTTTTTCCCTCAGTCACCCCGAAGGTCCCAAAAGCAAAGGGCTCGGTGGAAGCCATAAGACGGTTTCCGGGGCGTTTAACGGATCTGGCAAAAACAGTGATCTTGCCGCGCTCTGCCGTAAGAACCGTAAGGCGTCTGTCAAACTCTGAATGATCGGCGCTTTTTAATACCACGCCGTGAAGCTTAAGGACCTCCATCAGTCCTGATCCCTGAAGCCGAAGGCGCGGATGCCCTTTTCGTCACTTCTCCAGTCCTTCTTTACCTTGACCCATAGACGAAGCATAACCTTCTTATCGAGAAGCTTTTCCGCTTCCTTCCTGGCCCCAATTCCAATCTTTTTAAGCATCTGCCCCTCTTTCCCGATGATCATGCCCTTATGGCTCTTTTTCTCGCAGAAGATATTGGCATCTATGACCCAGCGGTCCTTTTTCTCCTTCATGCTCTCTATCTCCACCGCAGTGCCATGGGGCACTTCCTCGGAAAGATTACGGAGAAGCTGTTCTCTTATAAGCTCGGCTACTATGCTCCTTTCACTTTCATCCGTGACCGTATCCTCGTCAAAAAAGGGCTCCCCATACGGCATAAAAGAAAAAACAGCAGACAGAAGTTCTTCCTTGCCGGTACTGTGCTTCGCGGATATGGGTATTATCTTTTCAAAATCATAAAGCTGCGAATATGCATCAATAACAGCCGGTATTTCACTGTTCTTAACAGTGTCAGTCTTATTAATGAGAAGAATAACCGGCAGATTTACGTCATTTAACAGCCTTGAAATGGATCTCTCCCCCTCTCCGATAAAGGGTGAGGGTTCAACAAGCCAGAGTATTAGGTCAACGTCACGAAGGGTACTGACAGCCGCCCGGTCCATATACTCTCCAAGCTTATTCTTCGCCTTATGTATGCCGGGAGTATCGAGAAAAACGATCTGTCCCCGTTCCTCCGTATAAACGGTCATCATCCGTTTTCTGGTGGTCTGGGGCTTTCTCGAGGTTATGGCGAGCTTCATACCGATAATATGATTCATAAGTGTGGACTTCCCCACATTCGGCCGCCCGATTATTGTGACATATCCCGCTCTTTTTACACTTTCCATTAATTAAGGGTCCTTGTTTCCGTGAAGAGCTCTTTATTCTCGTTGATCTTTTCCTCGGAGCCGAGAACACAGACGTAGCCCGAGTTTCTTATGCACTCCATATAGGGCTTAAGAGCCCTTATATCTTCTTTTCTGCAGTTTAGAACCTCATCTCTTTCCTTCTGGATATCCTCCTCCGAGATACCGCTAAGGTAAGCAGACCTGCTTCTCTGTCCCTTTGCCCTGGGGGTAAGAGGGTGGTCTATCGCGGAAACCGCCCCGATTATAAACTTTGTCATATCCCTGTCGGATGCATCAAAATTCTCAACATATTCGGAAGCAGCGTTAAAAATATCAAGTGTTTCTTTTAAATTCGGATCCCGGTAGGAAACAAAATAGCTGTCACCATACCTCGAAAAGCTGCTCATACAGCCGTATGCACCGCCCTTTACCCGTACATTCATCCAGAGATAATCGTAACCCATTATAACCTTAAGAACCTTTAGGGCGCCCGTATATTCAAGTCCCTTTTTCTTAAAGTTTCCGGCCTCGGCAACATACTGAACCTGCGAAGCGGTGCGTATTCCCTCTGTTTTTTTACCTTCCTTAAATGTGTCGGGTGCTTTTTCCCCGGAGCCTTCGCTTAAGCTTCCTGCAAGATGATCCCCCATTTTAATAACAGATTCAAGACTCTCCCGGTCTCCCGTTAAGTCAAAGCTAAGATTCTGCCTGCTTATGATAAGCTCCTTTACCCTGTCAAGCTTCTCGGTGAGATCCTTGAAGTTCCGGTCAAAATCCTTTAAAAGCTCTGTCAGAATATCATATAGACTTACACCGATCGTCGCTTCCTGATAGGCAGCTCCTCTTGAAAAGCCTGCGGAAGCCCTGAGGGCCCCGGTCGCATGTCCTGCGGAGATAAGCTTATCCGAAAGCCTGCTCTTCAGCATAAGGAGCACCTCCTGCACGCGCTTCTTATCCGTATAGTCGCTGGTTAAAAGGATCTCGGGGATGATCTTAAAGGCAAAATCCGTTTTATCTTTAAGATACCTTCCCTGTATCTCGAGAAATGAAGAGAGAACTGTGCTGTCATCCTTTTTCTGGGAATTTGAAATATTATAGGCTATACCGCCGCTATTCAGATTGATCTCGTTATTTAAGTCCAGATAGCTGTAGTTTTCGGTATTAAGCTGACCTATAAGAGCTGAAAATATAGCAGCATAGGGAACCAGCTCTGACGGAACCTTATCAAGGCTGAAGCAGAAATTTAAGTACTCAATACCGTTTGTGTAGTAATCGTGGAAAAGGTATTTTGTTACGCCTTTAACTATGAGCTCATTTTTGAATGGCTCTGCCTTCTTCTCGATGTCACTTATCTCAAGAACCGGAATGGTGAGAAGCTCCTCTTCAGTGCTGGGCTCGTCCTGATAAGCCTTTAAGGCCTTTGTATCCTCAATTATTCTTAACTTGTCATCATCCGACAGACCATCCTTATAGGCCTTTAATTTTTCAGCCGCGGCAGCTTCCTTTTTTGCGGTAAGCCCTTTTTCCGGCTTCAATACAACAACTGATGAGAAGCTGTTTTCAAGAAGATATTTCTTTATAAGTTCCTCAAAATAGCCGCTTTCTGCCTTTTTCCGAAGCTTCTCAAAGACTTCGTTGGATTCTATATGGATAAAGGGCTTGTCCTCATCATAAAGCCAGCTGTCCAGGCTCTGGAGTCCGTACATAAGACCCTTGGGGTAGGAACCGAAATCAGCCTCACGGTATCTGAATTCATATACATTAATGGCTGCAAGAAGCGCCTTTTTATTAAGTCCCTTTTCTGCTTCTTTTGAAAGTACTTCTCTGACCGTATCAAGGAAGAGATTCTTCTTCTCAATATCGGATTTTTTTACGGTCACGGAAAAATAGGGCTGAAGGACTCCGTTATCATAGCTTCCGTCCACATCCTCCCCTATGCCCCTGTCTAAAATTGTCTGTGTCAACGGTGCCCCGGGAACGTCAAGAAGAGCATACTCAAGTATCTGAAAGGCTATATAGCTTTCAGGGTCCAGATTGTCACCTGTCACAAAGTTTACGGAGATGTAGGTATTACCCTTTTCCTCCTCATCCTCTGTAATGGAATAACTCTTTTCCACATAGCAGGGCTCATCAAAGGGCTTCTGCTTTTTCAGCTCACTGTCTATATGCTCCAGGCTGTAGTCCGACAGGTACTCCTTATCAAGGAAATCAAGGGTATCTGCCATATCAAGATCACCATATAGATAGATATAGGAATTTGACGGGTGATAGTACTTTCTGTGAAGCTCCTTGAATCTTTCATATGAGAGCTCGGGAATGTACTCGGGATCACCGCCGGAATCATAAGCATAACGGGTGTCAGGAAACAGTGATCTAAGGACCTCCCTTGAAAGTACATCATCAGGAGAGGAATAGGCACCCTTCATCTCGTTATAGACTACCCCGTTATACCTTATTTCTCCGTCGATCGAATCCATCTCATAGTGCCAGCCCTCCTGCTTGAATATCTCCTCTCTCTTATAGATATTCGGGTGGAGCACAGCATCCATATATACGTCGATAAGATTGCGGAAATCCTTATTATTTGTGCTTGCCACGGGATATACGGTTTTGTCGGGGTACGTCATGGCATTGAGGAAGGTATTTAAAGAGCCTTTTGCGAGCTCAATAAAGGGATCCTTTACGGGAAATTTGTCAGAGCCGCAGAGAACGGAATGTTCCAGAATATGGGGAGTCCCCGTGCTGTCCATTGGCGGTGTCCTGAAGCCGATATAAAAAACCTTGTTTTTATCATCATTTTCAAGGAGCATAAATCTCGCCCCGCTCTTTTTATGCCTGAGCCTTATGCCGTTCGAATGTAGATCCGTGATCTCACGCTCCTCCAGAAGCTCATAGCTGTCCTTAATCTTATCGTAATCCATATAATGCTTTGTTCCTTTCCTGATTTCCTTTTACAGCAGGATTTGACACTGATTCGAAGGTCCTCCGTCACGGAGACATCAGATATTCGATCATCCTGTCATAGATCTCGATCCCGGTGTTGTAGCCATGCTGATAAAAGCGGTCAAGAGAATCGGTATTCAGCTCGGTTCTGGAAACCTCCTTCTCGGTAGGGCGGATCACAAAGACTCTGCCTTCCCTTTCCAGCCGCTCCAATATGTCAAGCTGTCTGTTATATACCTTGGGCCTTACAATACAGGAACGGACTATCACCGGCTCATTTTTGTAAGCCATCCGGATCAACTCACTGCTCTTTGACTTCAGCTTCTTTCTGTAGCCGGCGCAGCGTGTAAGTATCACAACATGCTTTTTGAAGCCGAGACGTATGCTCCGTCCGTATGGTATGGAATCGGAAAGTCCTCCGTCCATATATCTTTTTCCGTCAATAGTAACTATCGGAGCCGCAAAAGGCAGAGTCGAGGATGCCCTGCAGATATCGAGAATACGGTCATTATCCTCATTCTCGCTCAAATACTCCGGACGACCCGTATCCACATTTGTTACGACCATTTCGCAGGTTATCCCGCTTTGTTTGAAGGTATCGAAATCAAAGGGGAAGTCCCTGTACGGGAAATCCCTGAAGGGCTTGTCCATATCATAGAGGTAGCCTGTCTTAAACAGATTAAAAAAAGAAAAAGAGCGAAGGCTCTTATCTCTGATGATAAAGGTATCCCTTGAACGGCCTATCTGAGCGGAAATATAATCAAGAGCATTGCAGGCACCGGCTGAAACCCCGACAACATATGGAAAATACATGCCTCTTTCCATAAAGTAATCAAGGATCCCCGCGGTAAAGACACCTCTTGAGCCTCCTCCTTCCAGCACCAGGCCCGCCTTTTCAGGCATATTCCAATTTCTAAGCTTTTCTTCAGGCATTTTTTCTCTCATTCATTTAGATCCTTCGCTATCGCTCAGGATGACACAAACTGCAGATCCCTCGCTATCGCTCAGGAGTACTATCATTTATGTGTATGTCTCCCGATATGCTCGTTGCAGTATTCATAATTTCCGTTGCACTTCGAGCAGAAGCGGAACTCAAGCTCCGGGTTTGTAAGCTCTGTCCTGCCGCAGACAGCGCATTTATGCTTAGCGATCTGATTCTTACTGCCGTTTACGGTGTGGAATCTACTGCGCATATCGTTATTTACGGCTTTTTTAAAGGCATTCCGCCTGTGTATCTCATGGGGAGAAAAACGGGCGATATTTTTCGTACTCAGGTAGAAGATCAGGAAATTCAGGAGAGATACAACGATAATACCCTTCCCGTACCAGGGACTCTGGAGGAACTGCCAGAGTATCAGCACTCCGTCAAGGATGGCAAGATACTTGATCTTCAGGGGTATGAAAAAATACAGCATTATCTGCATATCCGGATAGCTTGCCGCAAAGGCAAAGAAAAGGGACATATTGACGTAATATGTGGATACCCAGGTGGAAAGACTGTAGCCGTAGCTTTCCGGCGGATAGGAAAAGAACCTTACCCCGATAAAATAAATTATAAAGGAGCCGATCAGGGTAAATAAAAAGCCCATGAAAAGATATACGTTGTACCTGAAATCACCCCAGGTGACCTCAAGTGAACGTCCTATCTGGAAATAGAAAAAGAGCATTATCACCGTAAATACGGACAGTGTGGAAGGAGGCATGAGTATCCAGGTGAAGACCCTCCAGACCTGTCCCTTCATTATGAGACCGGGATTTAAGCCTATCAGATAGGTCAGACCCATAAAGCTCATAAGATAGCCGATGACATAGGTAAAAATCACAAATACGGTAAGATTCGGAACTGCATACCTTCCGTACTTCTTTTCAAGCTTATATAACCAGTTATTCACGTTAAAATCCGTTGGAGCCGTAGCGCCCTTTCATGATCTTTATCGCCTCATAGGCAATGGCGCTGTACTCGCTCTCCTTCTTAGTTTCAGGATTGCTGAAGAGCTTCTTGCATCTGTCCTCAAAGAATGCTGCTGCAGCTTCGATATCGTCGTTCTTATACTCTTTTCCGTCGGAGGTACGGAGAACTCCGGTCTTGTGGTCATAAATACCTTCTCCGGGCTTCATTCCGTTAATGTATTCCTGACCGGTGATCGACTTGAAAAGATCCTTTATAGTGTCTTCTCTGTTTACTGCCATTTTTTTCTCCTCTTAAAAAACATACTTACACTTGAGTGCATTATCTTCACAAAGATTCTTCGGGTTCCACCCTCAGAATGACATTTTCGCTTCTACTATGGCTTGCAGGTTTTGCACGCATCATAGCCTTCCTTTTCAAGCTGCGCCTTTGACTCCTGCACGCTTTTTACGTTATCTCCTTTGGCATATCTGCAGGTGGACAGATGATACTTCTTAGTGGAGGTATTAATAACATATGTTTCTACTGCAGACGGATCGGCTCCGCCCTCAACCGTAGTCTCAACAGCACTCTTCTGTCCGGCACCGGCACCGAAAAATCCGGCGATCTTATCCTTATACTTAAAAAGACCCATAATAACAGCGCCGGCGATCACGACCGCTGTAAATGCTACCCCTAAGGTCTTTTTTCCAGATGAAATGTTCTTCGTATAGGAAAGCCCCGTTCCGGGTATTCCTACCGAAACCGATTTCCTTCCGCTTGTTCCGGCATTAAAATGGGCACCCTTTTTGCCGACCGAGAGAGAAAGCCCGGTCTTTGAAATATTGAGCTTTACCCCCGGAAAAATGGTTATCTGTTTTCTGAACCTCAGTCCCATTTAGATCGCCTCTACATAGTCATCATTAAAAGCGTTTTCATCCGTATCGCTGTTCTCATCGGCTTTTTCCGATACAGCCCTGTTCTCATTTGCAAGGTTGCTCTTTGCGGTTGACAGCATAAGCTTAATACGGTTAAGCTGGTTTACCTCCGAAGCACCCGGATCATAGTCAATAGCAACTATGTTCGAAAGAGGATGGGCCTTTCTTATGGCCTTAATGACCCCCTTCCCCACAACATGATTCGGAAGGCAGGCAAAGGGCTGTGTGCAGACGATATTATTAACACCCTCACCTATAAGCTCCAGCATCTCCCCGGTAAGGAACCACCCTTCTCCGGTCTGGTTTCCTATGGAAACTATGGTTGCTGCCTTCTTTGCGGTAAGGTCGATCGGCTGCGGCGGCTCAAAATGCTTTGATCTCTTAAATTCGCTGACCGCAGCACTTCTTAAGAATTCCATACCCATGATCCCGAGACGGGCATTTCTCGCGGTCTTCTTTGAGCAGCCAAGCTTCTCTGCCTTGTATATCTGATTATAAAAGCAATAGAGAAGAAAGTCCATAAGATCCGGAACCACAGGCTCTGCTCCCTCTTTTTCCAGAAGGTCCGTAAGATGGTTATTGGCAGAGGGATGGAACTTCACAAGGATCTCACCCACTACTCCGACCCTTGGCTTCTTCTTCACTTCATTTATGGGAATAGCATCAAATTCCCGGATCATTTTTTTGCAGATGCTGCGGAACTTAAAGAAAGAAGGCTTCTTCTCCGAAACAAAATCACTGCAGATCTTAAGCCACTTTTTATGGAGCTCATCTGTTGTCCCCTTTACCTCTTCATAGGGGCGCATCCTTAAAATGCAGCGAAGGAAGATATCCCCGAAGGTGAGACCGTAAAGCCCTTTTAATATAAGGTCCCTTGTGATCTTAAAGCCGGGATTGCCCTCAAGTCCGGAAATATTAAGTGAGATAACGGGAATATGGCTTAGATCCGCCTTTTCCAGAGCTCTCCTTATGAAACCTATATAATTGGTGGCCCGGCACCCTCCTCCGGTCTGACTCATGATAACAGCTGTTTTATCAAGGTCATATTTGCCGCTGTTTAAGGCAAGCATTATCTGGCCTATGACCATGAGGGAA
Source organism: Lachnospiraceae bacterium AD3010 (assembly GCA_000622025.1). Lineage (GTDB taxonomy): Bacteria > Bacillota > Clostridia > Lachnospirales > Lachnospiraceae > NK4A144. The sequence continues at coordinate 195,531 of JHWU01000008.1, forward strand.
GGATAACACGCGTCATTATTAACATATTTTAATCCGGCATCCACAGCCTCCCGTCCGTCATTGTCGAGAACCACCAGATTATAGCCCGCACTTTGGAAGGCAGGCTCCAGAATGTCAAAGTGTATCGGAGACATCTGGGGACAGAGTATGGTATACCCCTCCTTCTGCATTTCCTCCGTATAGACCGTCCGTTTATAGGCAGAAGGCCGTATCTCCCGCTTTTCGCCCTTCATTTCCCGTACCTTAAGCGCTGCAAGGAGAGAACGTATCCTTATCTTTGCGGCACCAAGGTTATTTACCTCATCTATCTTTAAGCAGGTATAGATCTTATCGGATCCGTCCAGTATCTCATATACCTGATCCGTGGTAACGGCATCGAGACCGCAGCCAAAGGAATTAAGCTGGATAAGATCCAGATCATCTCTTTTCTTGCATACCTCTGCGGCGGCGTAGAGCCTTGAGTGGTACATCCACTGATCCATAACACGGAGCTCACCCTCAATATGCCCAAGGGAAGACACGGAATCCTCGGTGAGAACCGCTACATCATACTGGGTAATAAGCTCGGGTATCCCATGGTTTATCTCGGGATCAATGTGATACGGACGGCCTGCGAGCACGATACCGTGGAGATTATGCTCCTCCATGTAGCGCAGTGTCTCGACTCCCCGGCGTGCCACATCCCTTCTCTCATTCTCCTGCTCCTTCCAGGCCTTGAATACGGCCCGGACTATCTCCCCCGGATCAACATCCGGAAAAGCCTCTATGAGCCTGGGGTAGATGGTATCCGGAGAGGTAAAGGAAATAAAGGGATTTATAAATTCTATATCTCCCCTTGCTATCTCCTCCACATTGTTCTTTATATTCTCGGGATAACTGGTAACTATGGGGCAGTTATAATGGTTTCCGGCCTCGGGGAATTCTTCCCTTTCATAGAATAATGAGGGATAAAAAATACGTGTTATGTTATTTATTATAAGCCAGGTGATATGCCCGTGGGCAAGCTTTGCGGGATAGCACTCGGACTCCGAGGGTATGGATTCTATCCCCAGGGAATAGATATCGTGGCTTGAAGCCGGGGAAAGAACCACCCTGAACTTCAGCTCAGTTAGGAAGGTGAACCAGAACGGGTAGTTCTCATACATATTAAGTACTCTAGGAACCCCGATAACACCCCTCTCCGCTTCATCTGCAGGAAGTGGCGTATAATCAAAGATACGCTTATACTTATATTCAAAGAGATTTGGAATATCCTTATGTGCCTTTGCCTTGCCGATACCCTTTTCACAGCGGTTTCCGGTTATGAAGGTACGTCCTCCGGTGAAATGATTGACGGTAAGACGGCAGTGGTTGTTGCAGCCCTGACACTTTGCGGTGGAGGTGGTGAATTCCAGCTTTTTTATCTCGTCTATGGAAAGCATGGTGGAATCTTTGCCCTTTATGTGACGCTCCTTTGCAATAAGTGCTGCGCCGAAGGCTCCCATAATACCGGCAATATCCGGCCTCACGGCCTCACAGCCCGCAATTCTTTCAAGAGCCCGTAATACCGCGTTATTATAGAAGGTACCTCCCTGAACAACTATCCTTTTTCCAAGCTCCGATGCATCGGACACCTTGATCACCTTGAAAAGCGCATTTTTTATGACGGAATAGGCAAGACCCGCGGAAATATCGGAAACCGGAGCTCCCTCCTTCTGGGCCTGCTTAACTCTGGAATTCATAAAAACCGTGCATCTCGTTCCCAGATCTATCGGCCGCTTGGCAAAGATCGCCTCCCGGGCAAATTTCTCCACATCATAGTCGAGGGAATTTGCGAAGTTCTCGATAAAGGAGCCGCAGCCGCTGGAGCAGGCCTCATTTAGGAGCACAGAATCAACAGACCTGTTCTTTATCTTGATACATTTCATATCCTGTCCGCCGATATCCAGGATGCAGTCAACTTCAGGATCAAAGAAGGATGCTGCATAATAGTGGGCGACAGTTTCAACCTCCCCTTCATCCAGCTTAAATGCAGATTGCATAAGGGCTTCACCGTATCCGGTGGAACAGGCGCCGGCAATGCGGACATCCTTGGGCTTAAGCTCATATATCTCCTTTATGGAGCGTATTGCTGTTTTTAAGGGAGAGGCATTATTATTTGAATAGAACGAATAGAGAAGCTTCCCATCCTCACTGATAAGCGCGGTCTTTGTGGTGGTTGATCCCGCATCTATCCCGAGATAGGCGTCTCCACGGTATGAAGAAAGATCCCTGGTCTCTACATGGGCTCTCGCATGCCTTTTTTCAAAGTCTTTATACTCCTTTTCATCCTTAAAGAGAGGCTCCATCCTCGGAACTTCGGTCTCAAGCTTTATCTTCTGATTAAGCCTGTCTATAAGACTGCTTAACAGAACCGTTTCCTCTTCGTGGTTTAAGGCAGAACCTATTGCTGCGAAAAGATGGCTTAATTCCGGATCGATAATGTGCTCATCATCAAGCTTAAGAGTCCTTATAAAGGCCTTTTTTAACTCCGTTAAGAAATGCAAGGGGCCGCCAAGAAATGCCACATGACCTCTTATAGGCTTACCACAGGCGAGTCCCGAAATAGTCTGATTAACCACGGCCTGAAAAATGGAAGCCGCCAGATCCTCACGCTTTGCGCCGTCATTTATCAGGGGCTGTATATCAGTCTTTGCGAATACCCCGCAGCGGGCAGCGATGGTATAGAGGGATTCATAGCCCTTTGCGAGCTCGTTTAATCCCCCGGCATCGGTCTGTAAAAGAGCAGCCATCTGGTCTATAAAAGCACCCGTACCTCCGGCGCAGGCTCCATTCATCCGCTCCTCAACATTCCCGTCTTCAAAGTAGATGATCTTCGCGTCTTCGCCACCAAGCTCAACGGCCACGTCGGTCTTCGGTTCGTACTTTTTTAGCGCTGTAGCTACCGCCACAACCTCCTGGGTAAAGGGCACCTTCAGAACAGAAGAAAGCCCAAGTCCTCCGGATCCAGTGATCACAGGACTGATGTCACAGTCACCGGTTTCCTTGAATGCGTCTTCCAAAAGACCCTTAAGAGTCTCACGAATATCGGCAAAGTGACGCCTGTAATCCGAATATACCAGCTTCTCATTTTCGTCAAGGACCGCAACCTTTACGGTGGTGGAGCCTATATCTATACCAACAGAATACTTCATAAATCCTCTTATCTGTCATCCTGGGTCATTCTGTCATCCTGAGCGAAGCGAAGGATCTTAAACCTGCCGGAAAAAAGATTCTTCGCTGCGCTCAGAATGACAAAACTTATTCAGAAAGACAAAACTTATTCAGAAAGACAAAACACATTCAGAATAACATCATACTTTCAGAATGACTGCAGTTTATACCGTTTGCGAGTAAATTATCATACTATCTTCCGTTTAATAAATCAACAGGCAGGCGATGAAAGCAGCATCTCTGCAGCTCCGGAGATCAGGATATCACCGGTTCCCGCAGGGATAAAGAAGGAATCTCCCTTTGTGAAGCCCTTCTTTTCGCCGGAAGCTTCAATAGTACCCTGTCCGTCCGTAATAAGTAAATTCCTGAAGGAATTGTTATCAACCGTTATTTTAAGGGCTCGGTCTCCCTCCCTTACAGAAAGATGACGTACCTTGAAATAGCTGCAGTCTGCAACAGTGTCTCCCTCTCTGCTTCTGTTTTCCGGAGGTAATAATCTTGTCACATCAAGAGCTTTATCAACATGAAGAGTTCTGGGCTTTCCGTCGGCACCGACCCTCCCGAAATCATAGACCCGATAGGTCAGATTGGAATTCTGCTGAACCTCCGCAAGTACCGTTCCCTTTCCAATGGCGTGGAGGGTTCCCGGTTCAATGAAAAAAGTATCCCCCTTTTTAACCGGGATCTTATTCAAAACCTCAACAAGGGTATTATCCTTTATCCTCCTCTTGAATTCCTCCTTCGAGATCTCTTTATTGAAGCCGTAATAAATATACGCATCGGGGTCGGAATCCAGTACATACCAGAACTCCGTCTTCCCTATCTGCTTTTCATGCTCTAAAGCATAATCGTCTCCGGGATGAACCTGGATCGAGAGATCCCTTTTCGCGTCAATAAGCTTCACAAGTATGGGAAAGCCCTCATATCCTGAGGCCGTTTTTCCAAGCAGCTCCCTGCCCTGCGATCTTAAATAGCCATCCAGCGTCTGTCCCTTTTCCTTACCCTCATCTATATACGAAAGTCCGTCAGGGTGACAGGATAAGACCCAGGCTTCCGCCGCGATCTCCTTATCCGTTTCAACACCGTATTCTGTCTTTAACCTGACTCCGCCCCAGATATAATCCTTTACCGCAGGCTTTATCTTATAAATACTCAAAACAATAAACTCCTTATATCTCAAGTCATAATAAAGTAATCCCCGTATTTTTTCAAGGGGAGTCAATGGGGACGGTTCTCTTTGACTTATTTTTGCTCGCAAAAACAAGTCAAAGAGAACCGTCCCCGTTGACTCCCAATACCGAAAAATAACACCCGTCAATCGAATAAGTGTTTGATTTTTTGTTCGATTTATGATAATATTTTCTATGAAAAAAGCTTTTCGTATCGATCGGAGAATGATATGGCAGACAGTAAATTATCGGATAAGCAACGTGAAATACTTGAATATATTAAAAAATGCGTACTGGAAAAGGGATTCCCGCCCTCAGTCAGAGAGATCTGCGATGCGGTGCATCTTAAGTCCACCTCCTCTGTACATTCCCAGCTCGCAACCCTTGAGAAAAAGGGTGTAATAAGGCGGGATCCCACAAAACCCAGAACCATAGAGATACTGGATGATGACTTCAATCTGACCCGCACTGAAATGACCAGCATTCCGGTTGTAGGACAGATCGCGGCCGGTACACCGATCCTTGCGGAGCAGAATATCGAATACTACTTCCCTCTTCCGACAGATATGCTCCCAAAGGGAATGGGGGCTTCCGAGGCCTTTGTTCTTAAAGTAAAAGGGGAAAGTATGATCAATGCCGGCATTATGGACGGCGATCTTATCTTTGTAAGAGTAACAAATTCCGCGAAAAACGGTGACATGGTTGTGGCTCTTATCGACGACTCCGCCACTGTTAAGACCTTTTATAAGGAACAGGGCCACATTAGGCTGCAGCCTGAAAATGACGAAATGGAGCCCATAATCGTTAATGACTGCAGGATCCTCGGAACCGTATTCGGGGTGCTGAGGTTTTACGATTAAAGAGCTCAGAACTCCACAATGCCTTCGGTTTCGTTGTATCTCTTCAGGATCTTCTTTATCTTTTCTGTAGGTGTGAGGACCTTGTCCATGGATACATCATGATTTGAAAAATCAATGATGGAAGCCAGGAATTTACCCATATCCGCGGTTTCGTACCACTCTCTTTTTAATAGCTCCGGGATCCTGTAGCTTAAATTAGTGGTGATTATCTTATCAAAGAGCCCGTTTTTGTAGGCATCATCAAACATAGCGAGCCCGTCGGTAAAGATCCCGAAGGTGCAGCAGATATAGACCCTCTTTGCATTCATTTTTCTAAGCTTCTTCGCGGTATCCAGCATGCTTCCACCGGAAGAAATGATGTCATCCACAATGATAACATCCTTATTCTCCACATTGTCCCCCAGGAACTCATGGGCAACTATGGGATTTTTCCCGTCTATTACCTGGCTATAGTCTCTTCTCTTGTAGAACATACCCGTATCAGCTCCCATTACGCCTGCGAAATAAACGGCTCTGTGAAGAGCTCCCTCGTCAGGGCTCACAATGAGAAGATGCTCCTTGTCTATCTTCATATCTCCAACATGCTGGAGAAGTGCCTGCATAAACTGATAGAAGGGAGTGAAATTATCGAAGCCGATAAGAGGTGCCGCATTCTGTATCGAGGGATCGTGGGCATCAAAGGTAATAAGCCTGTAAACACCCATAGCCGAAAGCTCTTCGAGCATAAGGGCGCAGTCCAGAGACTCCCTGGCGTTACGTTTATGCTGTCTGCTCTCGTACATAAAGGGCATAACAACAGTGATCCTGTGTGCCTTTCCGGCAACCGCCGCGATAAGGCGCTTAAGATCCTGATAATGGTCATCCGGAGAATAGATGTTTTCGTGTCCGTACATCTCATATGTCATGGAGCGGTTCAAAACATCGCAGAGAATGTATAGATCCTTACCCCTTATGGACTCGTTCAAAACTCCCTTTCCTTCACCTGAACCGAAACGGGGGGTTTTGTGATCAACAATAAAGCTGTCCAGATTATAACCCTCAAAAGCCGGACTGTCGTGATACGGACGGTTATTGTCCTTTCTGAAGGAAACCAGGTAATCATTTACTTCATTCCCGAGTTCCCTGATATTATCCATAACGATGAGCTTCAGGGGTGCCGCCGGCATCCTGTTTTCTAGAACACTGCTTATCAATTTTCTTCCTCTTTCAAGTTTAGTAAAAATCCTTTTTTTCCAAAGGTGCCAAATGATTCGGATGCCAAAAATACTGTGGAATTCAGTAGCCCGCATACTCAAAGGCGTTTTTTATCCACTCAACCTCATCACCTGATATGGCAATAACATCATAACGGTATGATAATGATTCATCAAGAGAAAATTTTGACCTGAAATGATCGGAGGTACGGCAGATCCTCCGCTGTTTCCGAAGATCCACAGCTTCCTCGGGGTAACCCCTGCTGTTATCACTCCTGAACTTAACTTCTCCGAAGCAGATCACACCCTCGCTGTCGGAAAAGATAAGATCTATCTCACCAAAACTGCAGCTATAGTTTCTCTCTAAAATGCTGCAGCCCATTTTTTCAAGAAATCCCGCCGCCTTATTTTCTTCTTTCTTCCCGAGAGAACGGGTGTTATCTCTTATTTGCGTTGTAAATCTCCATCTTCTGCTTCAGCTTGTCCATCCTGTCAACAAATACCAGCACCTCTGCCACTACCTCATAGAGCTCCGGCGGAATGGCATCCCCTATCTCAAGGCTTGACAGGGTGTCTGCCAGCTTGCTGTCCTCATGAACCGGTACGTCAGATTCCTGTGCGGCAGCGATTATCTTTTCCGCGATCGCTCCCTTTCCGGAGGCCACGACCGTAGGAGCGATATTTGCAGGGTCATAGGCAATGGCAACTGCAGTCTTTACTTTATCCTTATCCTTAATTTTTTCCGCCATAGCTATGCCCTTATGTCAAATGAAGTGGTCTGTATGAGCTTTTCATTTGCGCCACGGTTAAACATTATATCCGGAACATCTCTGGCTTCCTTATTCAGTGCGACATCGGAATGCATTTTATACCCGCGTTTTGCCAGATTCTCATCAAGCTCATGTAAATGCTCTCCGATAAAGTCAAGCATCTCCTCCCTCTGCAGGATAAAGTGGGTTTTTACATTTTCACCGTTTGTCATCTGGACATGGATATCCATAGTGCCTAAATGCTGCATATCAAGATGAAGAAGGGCAGACACATTTCCGTCCTTCTTTGCCAGATTCTTTTTATTCGTATAGACGTATAGATCTCCGTGGGCTTTTTCCTCATTCATCTTGAGGGGCAGCTGCATATAGGTCATCACATTATTAAGCTGGTTCATAAAGTCCACATTTGACTTAAGATTGTTCATTCCCTGGGCCAGGGCAGATGAACCTCTTCCCGTACTGTTGAGAAAATCAAGGGCTTTTTCGGAATTTTTAACGACTCTTTCATAGTATTCCCTGACCTTCTCCTTATCCGCAACCTCCTCCGGCTTCATAAGGAACTCATTGGTTATCCCGTTATTCAGAAGAAGCTTGTATTCATGGCTCCTCCCAAGCTCCCTTAAGGCCTGGCGAAGCTCCGGTGCAGTATCGGGGCTGTCATATTTATCAAAAAGCGCCTTCGTTAGCTCTAAGGTGTCCTTTGCAGAGAGACTGTTATCTGCAACCTTCTCCGCAAGTACATCGGGAAGACCCGCAGCCTTCATATTTTTTGCAAGATTCTCTGCACCGTCCCTGTTTAAGAGAGAATGAAGATCATCGGTCACTGTACCGGTCAGATCCGACGCCGGATGCTTTGTACTTAAAGCTTCCGCGCTCTTTCCTGGCTCTTCACTTGATATTTCCCGCTCAGGCTTTACCCCGGCCTCCGCTTTATTTCCGGCTTCCGGAAGAGATGAAGGGTCAGAAGGATCTGCAGCGAAACCTGCATTTTCCTCACTCTGCGGCGCCTCTCCCGAAGAGTGAAGCTTAGTCTGAACTACGTTTAGCTCCTCCGGATCAAGGTTAAGTAACTCTCCTATCTTTGAAAAATCACCCTTTACGGCAGAATTAAGGGCATCCTTCATAGGGGTGCCGGAATTTCCGTCATTTTCAAAGAATAATCTGAGTATCTCCTTATTATCCTCCGGACTTTTTTCCGCGATCTCCGTAAAGCCCCGGCTCAATTCCTCCAGACTGTCCGCAATTTTATACTGATTAGACTTATAGGCCTCAAATTCCCTTATGTTTTCCTCTGTAAGCGGGATTTCAAGCTCAGTCATCTGAACGATGCTCTTTGGATCAGCAAGCGGAAATCGTGAGGTCTGGGATGCCATATTCTGCAGGGACTTTGTGTCGATCGGAAGCCCCCGCTCCATCATCGATGTCACCAGATCCCCGTTCTGCTTTGTAAGAGGCAGTCCCGCCTGTGTCAGAGCCTTGGCAACGGCACTGTTTCCGTCAAGATTTGCATAGAGAGGGGTTAAGGATATCTTTGAATCACTGGCACCGCTTACCGTAAATGAAAGGGTCTGACCTAAGGAAAGCCCCATATTCTTTGAAAGAAAGGCATTCAGACGGGAATTGTCACCAAGAAGAAGCTCCACCGTTCCGTCATCATTGAAGCCCGTGATCTGCCCGGAAAAGGTATCTCCGGCCTTCACATAGCGCACCTGATCGGCAGGTACCGTTGAGGTTCTCTGCTGTACGCTTTCCGGCGCGACGATCTCTCTGGCGGTGTTAACGTTTGAATTAAGGTCGTATATTCCCGTATTTGAATTGACGTTAATATTCATGTGTGTATTATTTTTCCAGATCTATGAAGTTTCCGATAAAGCTCATCCTGTGGATAGGGGACGGTCCCAGACTTTTTAGTGCCTCAATATGGCGCCTGTCACCGCCGTAGCCCTTATTTGAAGAAAAGAAATATCCAGGATACTTTTTATCCATTTCCTCCATATAGTGGTCACGCTTAACCTTGGCGATTATTGAGGCAGCGGCGATTGAGGCGGATTTTGCATCTCCCTTTATTATAGGGATCTGCCTTATACTGACCTCCGGGATCGTAACCGCATCATTTAATAATATATCGGGTTTTACAGAGAGATTATTAATAGCTTCCCTCATGGCTTCAAAGGTGGCATTAAGGATATTGATGCTGTCTATCCTCTTTTCATCGGCACTCCCGAAGCCGAAGGCAACTGCCTTTTCCATTATGACAGCGGAAAGCTCCTCCCTTTTCTTTGCGGAAAGCTGTTTGGAATCATTAAGATACAGAATGTCGCAGTCCTTGGGAAGAATGACCGCGGCAGCGACCACGGGACCCGCGAGAGGCCCTCTTCCAACCTCATCAATTCCGCATATATACTCATATTCCCCGTACTCCCTCTCATAGGAAAACATTTCATACATACGTTTTCTCTCGTTTTCCAGAGCCAGAATACGTTTTTTTGCAGAATTAACAAGGGCTTTTACGCCGCTTCTTTGATCCGTAAGATAAGAAGAAATGAAGCCTTCAAGCTCTTTTTCCGGGATTTTCTTATATTTTTCACGTATTTCGGTTATCGATTCTGCCATAATATATTATCTTTACATTTACATTTACTTCCCGGTGTCCGGATCATTTGACTACCCCGAATTTCTTAAAGGGTCTGAGCCTCAAAAAGACCTTTCCTATTATCATGCTCCTGTCGATATTTCCAACGTCATAACTTCTGGAATCCACAGAATCATTCACATTATCACCCATAACAAAATATTCATGGCTGTTAAGGGTGAGCTCCGTAGACGCTACACCTGCTTCATCTATGGGATCCCGGTTGTATTTATAGGGAAGAACGTGCCCGTTAACAAGTATCACTCCATCCCTTATCTCAACGGTTTCCCCGGGAAGTGCTATTATCCTTTTTACGTAGTAGACCCTTTCCGACGCCGAATAGGGGAAAACGATTATGTCAAATCTTTCCGGTTCGGAAAAGCGGTAGCTTAATTTATCCACCAGAAGTGAGTCACCGTCGCTCAAAGTGCTCTCCATGGAATCTCCGCTCACCACAGTTCTCTGAAAGCCGACAGCCTTCACTATAAGGGTCAAAAGAAGGATTATTAGGATATATATGCTATATCCGGCGATTTTTTTTATCTTTTTCATTAATTGCAGCTTAGTAACCGTTAAGGATCAATAGCGGATTTAAATGGAAGAATTCGCCTCAGGAACGCCGTCGAGTGTAATCCTTCCCATTTTCCCGCTTCTGAAGTCATTTAAGATTATCGAGACCGCCTTATCAACATCCGGAATTCCGCCCTTTTTAAGCGCATTTCTAGATATTGCCGCCTGCCGGAGCATTTCATCCGGAGACATTTCTTCCGTGATCTCATAAATATTATATAGTATTTGAGGATTTATGGCATTGATTTCTTTAAGAAAACGCCTGATAAGATCTTCCCGGTCAATGACCATATCATTCATGGAACCAAGGACCGCCAGTCTGAAGCCTGCGGTATCGTCGTCTATTTTCGGCCAGAGGATACCCGGTGTGTCAAGAAGCTCCAGGTTCTTTCCAAGCCTTACCCACTGCTTCCCCTTTGTTACTCCTGGCTTATTCCCTGTCTTTGTAACAGCTTTTCCCGCATAGGAGTTTATGAAGGTGGATTTCCCCACATTTGGTATGCCGACTACCATGGCCCTCATAGGACGGTTGATTATGCCCTTTTTTTTATTCCTCTCTATCTTTTCCCTGCAGGCAGTCTTTACTCCCTCATCAATAAGCCTTAAACCCTTCCTGCTCCTTGAATCGAGAGCTACGGCGGTAATGCCCTTTGAAGCGAAGTACTCTGTCCACTTAACAGTGGCCCTCTCATCTGAGAGATCTGACTTATTAAGCAGGATGATCCTGCCCTTACCCTTTGCAAGTACATCTATATCGGGATTTCTGGTGGAAAGAGGGGCTCTGGCGTCAACAAGCTCGAGGACTAAGTCTATTATCTTTATGTCCTCCTCCATGGCTCTTTTTGCCTTCATCATGTGTCCGGGAAAATATTGAAATGATGTCATTGGTTTTCCTTTACTGTACAAATCCGATGCCGGTGTCTCCACCTGCCATATGGAACCAGGCCTTACCTGTGATATGCTTTCTGTTTACGCTTCCAAGACTTGCGGCGCGGCTGTCCTCCGAGGAATTGCAGTTATCCCCCATCAGAAAGAACTCATCATCGGAAAGCACTATCTCATCGGCTGCGATACCCGGGTCCGAGATCATATCGTCAAACATATCGTTCTGGGGTTCATTATTAAGATAAAGGATCCCGTCCTTTATCTCTATCCTGTCTCCGGGCACGCCAACCACCCTTTTTACCGAAAGATGGGCATTGGCATTTCCGTTCGGGAGAAACGCAACAACATCCCCTCTCTTCGGTGCGATAAGGTTATAAACCACCCTGTTTAGGAATACCACCTGTCCGTTATACAGCGAGGGCTCCATCGAGCTTCCTATAACAGTCGTTTTTATACCCAGGGTATAAACAAAGAAGTAAGCGAGAAGTGTACCCAAAAAAACCATAAAAAGCCAGCTCATAAACATAGCCAGCTTTTCATTGGTGATCCTTTTTTCTTTTTTATAGAAGCTTAAGCCCCTGTGTTTAGCCATAGTATCCTATCAGTCAACGATCTCCTTAAGCTTGGAGCGCTTTCCGGTCCTCTGACGAAGGAAGAAGAGCTTCGCACGTCTTGCCTTACCGGAGCGGATAACCTCAACCTTTTCAACATTGGGGGAATGAATGGGGAAGGTCTTTTCAACTCCCACACCATAGCTGTTCTTTCTTACTGTGAAGGTGGCTCTGTTGCTTCCGCCCTGCTTCTTGATAACAGTTCCCTCAAAGACCTGGACCCTGGACTTGTCACCCTCTGTGATCCTGTTATAAACCTTGACGGTATCACCCACGGTAAACTGGGGAACCTCGGCCTTCAGCTGTTCTTTTTCAAGTTCCTTGATGATTTCTGCGTTCATTATATAAAACCTCCATACGTACCAGACAATAAATTGTTTAACTCTGAAGTAAACTCCGCATTATCCGGCAATTTGACGTTCTTAACACCATTTATATGCGACTATTCTAAAAATACCGCCGGTGACAGAGGACCATCGCCTAAAGACCTCAGTATTGAGAAGTCTCACGAAATGCAAGATTACCATATCCGGAGAAAAAATGCAAGTCTGGAAATATTTTACGCCAGGATAAACGGCAAACCTGTTTCATTATCATGTAAGACTACCGATATAGTAAAATCCTTCGGCTCTGTCGAGACGGACATTTACGATCTCTCCGATAAGGGAGCTGTCACCTCTTAAGTGAACAACGGTATTCTGGGGTATGCGGCCGGTCAGCATGGCCGGATCCTTTTCATTAACTGATTCGATAAGTACAGGAAGTGTCCTTCCAACGAGGAGAGATATACGTTTTTTTGCTGTTTCCTGCACGGTCTTTAAGACCCGGTCAAAACACTTATGTATCTCCTCCTCACTCATCCTGAATTCAAGAGCTGCCGCAGGAGTTCCGGTTCTCTTCGAATAGATAAAGGTAAAGGCTCCGTCAAAGCCTGCTTCTTTTATTACAGAAACGGTATCCTCCACATCCTCCGCTGTTTCGGTCGGATAACCCACAATAATATCAGTCGTTATTGCAATGTCCGGGATCCTTTCCCGGAGCTTCTTTACGATAAGAAGGTAGTCCTCTTTTGTATAATGCCGGTTCATATCCTTAAGAACACTGCTGCTCCCGGACTGCAGGGCGAGATGCAGATGAGAACAGATCTTTTCCGATGAAGCCATTACATTGATAAGCTCATCACTTAAATCCTTCGGATGGCTGGACATAAAGCGTATGCGTTTTAACCCCTCGATCCTTTCGATCTCTCTTAAAAGCTCCGGAAAGGTGACTTTATCCGGAAGGGTCTTTCCGTAGGAATTAACGTTCTGTCCGAGGAGCATTACCTCCTTTACCCCGTCGGAAACAAGAGCCTCTATCTCTCTTATGATATCCTTTATCTCCCGGCTTCTCTCCCTGCCCCTGACATAGGGTACTATGCAGTAGCTGCAGAAATTATTGCAGCCGTACATTATATTTACGCCGCTCTTAAATGGATATTTGCGCTTTGAAGGCAGCTCTTCCACTATTTCTTTTTCATGCTCCCAGATATCGATTATCTGTGAGCCGGACTCGATCCTTTCATAGAGAAGCTCAGCAAGCTTATAGATATTGTGGGTTCCGAAAATAAGATCCACAAAGGGATAGCTTTTCTTTATCTTCTCAATAACAGAGCTTTCCTGCATCATACAGCCGGAAAGACATATGAGAAGATCAGGGTTTTTATCCTTTAGGCCCTTAAGAACCCCAAGTCTTCCATAGACACGCTGATCCGCATTATCCCTTACCGTGCAGGTGTTATATAAAATAACATCTGCTTCCTCTTCACTCCCGGAGCTTTCAAAGCCGGACTTAATAAAGACCCCGGCCATTTTCTCAGAATCCCTTTCGTTCATCTGACAGCCGAAGGTCTGTATGAAAAAACGGGAACGCCGCTTATTTTTTTCAAAAAAAGCAGCATTCCTTTGCATGAGCTTATTTATAAAATAATACTGTCTCTCCGGTTCCTTCCCGGGCGGGGAAGAAATAACGGGATCCCTCTCATCCATTTAACGTATAACCTCTTTTTCTGTGATTATCATATCCACCGGAACATCCCACTCCTCCGTGGGAACCTGCTCCACAACCTGACAGGCAAAGCCTAAGGCTATCTTCCATACAAATTTCTCATAACCATTTTCCCTTAGATACCTGTCAAAATATCCCCTGCCGTAGCCAAGTCTGTTAAAATCACGGTCAAAAGCGCAGCCCGGGATAAGCATAATATCGGGTTTGTAATCGGAAGGAGGGTATTCAACCTCCGGTTCGGGGATTCCAATGCCGTTTTTCTTAATATCCGAGATCTTTTTCACCTCATAAAATTCCATGTGTTTTTCATCAATAACCTTGGGAAGGGAGACTCTCTTTCCGCTGTTTATCATCTTAAAAACGGAATTTAAGGTGGCAACCTCTGATCCGTAGCCGGCAAATGCAAAGATCTTTTCCGCGGTCTGGTACTCGGGAAGCTTGAAAAACCTGTCGAAGGCATAGTAGGAAGCCTTTTCCCTTTCCACCGGAGTCATACATTCACGAAGCAGGACTATCCTTTTTCTCATTATTTCCTTGGTATCTCCGAATATAACGATATCTCCCATCAATCGTCCTCCAGAAAATCAGGCAGATAAAAATCAGCTGCTTTCTTTGCATGTATATAGGTGCCTATTTCCTCTCCGGCAATGATCCTGTGTATATTATTCAGGTCCTTTGCGTTTGCGATGATCATATCCGCCCCGGAGGAAACCGCAATGTGGGCAGCCTTTAGCTTCGTAGCCATGCCTCCGGTCCCTACCATTGAGCCGGTACTCCTCTTGCCGTAGGAATCCACCTCGTCCGTCAGATCGGCGATCTCAGGGATAAAATGTGCGTCCCTATTCTTTCTCGGATCATCATCATATAGTCCGTCTATATCTGATAAAAGAATAAGAAGATCAGCCTCCGTAAGAGCCGTCACCATGGCAGACAATGTATCATTATCCCCAAGCTCGATCTCATAGGTGGAAATGGTGTCATTTTCATTTACCACCGGAACAACTCCGAGCTTCAACAGCTCCGAAAAGGTATTCTGGGCATTGTAGCGGTTCAGGTCATTCCTTATTGTCCTCTTTGTCATAAGGACCTGGGCCGTAAGCTGGTTATACTCGGAAAAAAACTTCTGATAGATCATCATAAGCCTTGCCTGGCCAATGGCAGCCGCTGCCTGCTTTATCTGAAGCTTTTCATCGCGGCCGTTTTCATTGACCGCTTCCCCGCTGTAATAAACATCCTTTATATTTGCGGCCTTAAGCCCCACGGAAATGGCGCCTGATGACACCAGTATCACGTCCCTGCCTCCGTTATGGAGATCAGTAAGTTCCCGTACCAGCTTCTCTATCCTTATAAGATCCGCTCCTCCGGTCTCCTTATGTGTAACTGAGCTGGATCCGATCTTTATAACTATTCTTTTATGTTTTGAAAAATCACGCATCCTGTCTAATATATCATATAACTGCACTTTCCGCCAGCCTGTCCCGTTAATATAAAGGCTTATGCCTGTGGACACGCATCCGACACTTTTTCCTGAGAGCTTGATGCGTTTATCCCGTCAACGCCTCCGGTAGATCAGGTCATTACTCAAGCAAATATTTGCATAAAAATACAAAAAAATGAATTTTTCTTTGACTTATTATATCCTCTGCGGTAGTATGGACAAATGAGTAATTTAGAAACAAAGTTTTATAATGCATTCATTGTTAAGGACAGATGGATCCTGTATCTTAAAGGCCTCGGCGTTACCCTGGAGATCGCTGTGGCTGCAGGCATCATCGGAATCATAATAGGCTGCATAGTCGCTCTTATGAAGCTTTCCGAGCCAAAGAAAGGCAGGAAGCATACACTATGGTGGTATATCGCCACGGTCTATGTGGACGTGATAAGAGGAACTCCCTCTGTACTGCAGCTTCTCATTATGTGGTTCATAGTCTTTTCATCCTCAAAGAACGGACTTCTGGTAGCATCCCTTTCCTTCGGCATAAACTCCGGAGCCTATGTTTCAGAGATAATCAGGGCAGGGATACTTGCTGTTGATAAGGGACAGATGGAAGCAGGAAGATCCTTAGGTCTCACAAAGGCTATGACAATGAAGGAAATAGTCCTTCCCCAGGCATTTAAGAACGTTCTTCCACCCATCGGAAATGAATTCATAATGCTTATCAAAGAAACTGCGATCGTGGGATATGTGAGCCTCTCGGATCTTACAAGGGCTGCGAGCCAGATATCAAGCCGTACCTATGAGGCGTTTATGCCTCTTATCGGCGCAGCTGTGATCTACTTCATAATTATTAAGATACTCACCCTTCTTCTGGAGGCACTGGAAAGGAGGCTGAGAAAGAGTGATAACCGTTAAAAATCTCTGTAAAAGCTTCAACGGGGTAAAGGTACTTGATAATGTGTCCACAAGGATCGAAAAGGGCGAAAAGGTTGCGATAATCGGGCCGTCCGGCTCGGGAAAAAGTACACTTCTCCGCTGTCTTAACCTTCTTGAGACCCCGGATTCCGGTGAGATCTGGTTTGAAGACAAGCTAATAACCGATCCGAAAATCGACATAAATAAGATTCGTGAGCATATGGGGATGGTCTTCCAGAACTTTAACCTCTTTGCAAATAAGACCGTTATGGAAAATATTACCCTAGCTCCCGTTAAGCTAAAGCTTATGTCAAAGGAGGAAGCGGAAGAAAAGGCTCTTTCACTTCTTAAGCGCGTTAATCTGGAGGAAAAGGCCGATGCCTACCCCTCTTCCCTTTCAGGCGGACAGAAGCAGCGTATAGCAATAGTGCGTTCCCTTGCCATGAGTCCGAAGGTTATGCTCTTTGACGAACCGACCTCTGCTCTTGATCCCGAGATGGTGGGTGAAGTTCTGGAGGTTATAAAGGATCTCGCTAAAAGCGGTATGACAATGGTTATCGTTACCCATGAAATGGGCTTTGCCCGGGAGGTGGCTACCAGGGTACTCTTTATCGAGGACGGCGGCATAGCCGAAGAAAATACCCCGGATCTCCTCTTCAACCATCCTGAGTCAAAGAGATTACAGGAGTTCCTGTCCAAAGTACTGTGAGCCCGTTGCCTTTCTGCGCGGATATCCACCCGACCGCTGCAAGTCAGATCACGCTCTCTGCCTTTGTTTTGCACCGAAATATTTGGACGGTGCTCGGAGAAAAAAGAGCGCTTTTGGCAGCTGTAGGTTTTTACCCGGATATCCATTCGGCGGCTGCAAGTCAGATCACGCTCTCTACCTTTGTTTTGCACCGAAATATTCGGACGGCACTCTGCCTCAAAAAATGCGTTTTCGGCTCGTGCCGCCGCATTTCGGCGCAAAACTGCAGTCGCTCGCTATCGTTCTGACTTGCAGCAGCCGGGTGGATATCCGTGGGCAAAACTGCAGTCGTTCGCTATCGATCTGACCTGCAGCTGCCGTATGGATATCCGTGGGTAGGGTGCCAATGACGTACCAGTTGGTGTCATTCTGAGCGAAGCGAAGAATCTTCTTTTTCCGATTGGAAAGATCCTTCGCTTGCGCTCAGGATGACAGGAAAAGGGCTCTCAGGATAACGCAGTTTTTACACAAAGAAAGTGTATTAAATAAGGAGGAGAAAAATGAAAAAGTTACTAGGTGTTATTTTATCAACAGCAATTGTAGTAAGTATGATGGCCGGCTGCGGCTCAAAAGGAAGCGGCTCTTCAGGCTCAAAATCGGCGGCCCTCTCTGACGGAGTGCTCACAGTGGGCACTAATGCCGAGTTCCCGCCCTTTGAGTATGTAGGTGATGACGGCGAGCCCGACGGCTTTGACATGGCTCTGATCAAGGCTATAGGTGATGAGCTTGGCGTAAAGGTTGTAATTGAAAATATGGACTTTGATTCCCTGGTGTCCGCCATCGGTTCAAAGACAGACGTAGCCATTGCCGGAATGACCGTTACGGATGAAAGAAAGCAGTCTGTGGACTTTTCCGAACCCTATTTTGATGCGGTGCAGCATGTTCTGGTTCCCGCAAACTCCGATATCTCAAGCTATGATGACCTTGTCGGAAAGACAATTGGTGTACAGCTTGGTACCACCGGCGATTTCCTCGTAGAGGATATAGAGGGTGCCACCGCACAGCAGTACACTAAGGCCGTTGATGCCGTAAATGATCTGGTAAACGGCAGGGTGGATGCGGTTATAGTTGACAGTAATCCTGCAGGAGTATTTGCAAAGAACTTCGAGGGAACAATAAAGGATCTTGACGGTGCAGACTTCGGTTTTGAGGTTGAGAATTATGCCATCGCTCTTCCCAAGGGAGACAGCGAATTAAAGGCAGCAATTGACGGAGCACTTAAAAAGCTTAAGGAAAACGGCACCTATGATGAGCTGGTAAAAAAGTATATCTGATCAGTACTTAAGCAGTGCTTCGGCGCATTTCAGGCCGTCGATCGCAGCTGACATTATGCCGCCTGCATAGCCGGCGCCCTCTCCTGCCGGGAATATCCCGGGAACCGATGAAAGGAAATTCTCATTTCTAAGTATCCTGACCGGTGAGGAGGTACGGCTCTCAACTCCCGAAAGCAGAGAATCCGGCTCATCAAAGCCCCTTATCCTCTGTCCGAAGGAAGTGAAGGCAGAAATGATATCACTTGATATGAAATCAGGGAGGATATTTCTTATGTTTCCGTAAGAGTATCCTCCTTTGCATTGTGCTTTTATCTTTCCGAAGCCGTTACTTACTCTGTTTTCACGGAAATCGTCAAGTCTCTGACAGGGGATCATGCCCCTTCCTTCTGAAAAAGCCCTTCTTTCAAGCTCTCTCTGAAATTCCATACCGGATAATACACCGGCCTGTCCGTATCCCATCTCAGTATAGTCGGACGGGGACACAGTCACAACAATGGCAGAATTAGCGTTCAAACCGTCCCGTCCGGAATAGCTCATACCGTTAATGCAGAGCATTTTGTCCTCGCTTGAGGAATTAACCACATATCCGCCTGGACACATGCAGAAGGAATAGACTCCCCTTCCGGAGGGTGCACGGAATGTGAGCTTATAATCCGCATTTCTCCGGATACGCTCCCTTTCCTCCCCGTACATCGCCCGGTTTATGTCCTCCTGAAGATGCTGCACCCTGATACCAACGGCAAAGCTCTTCGGTTCCATTTTAAGAGAAGCATTCCGAAGTCCTTCAAAGGTATCCCTTGCAGAATGGCCGATCGCAAGGATAAGCCTCTCGCAGCTCATAAACTCATCATCATTTATATAGATACCCTTTAACAGCCCGTCTCTGTCCGTCTCATAACCCGTAAATCTTGATCTGAAGCGGAAACTGCCGCCGTGATCTATAATGTCACATCTGATATTTTTAACGATCCTCCTTAGAACATCAGAACCGATATGAGGCTTATTATCAGTAAGAATAGCCTCAGAAGCCCCGTATTTCACAAAGCTTTTAAGTACGAAGCGGTTCCGGTTTTCTTTATCCCTTATGCCGGTATTCAGTTTCCCGTCAGAAAAAGTCCCGGCTCCACCTTCACCAAACTGCACATTACTTTCTGTATCAAGTATCCCCTTATCCCAAAGCTCCTTAACCTTCCCGGCTCTTATCTCGACCTCGTCCCCCCGTTCCAGTATAAGAGGATGAAGACCGGCATAAGAAAGGCAGAGAGCCGCAAACATTCCTGCAGGCCCGAAGCCCACAACCACTGGGGGATTCTCTCTTAAACCTACGGAAACCGGCTTCGGCAGGGAATAGCTTTTCTCAGCATATAAAGAAACCCGCCTGTCCTTAAGCTTAAATATTAGCTTCTCTTCATTGGGAACTGAAACCGCCACCGCATAAATATGCTTTATATCATTCTTACGCCTGGCATCAAGAGATTTCTTTATTATATGCAGCTCCTTAAGCTCAGAAACCCTGATCCCCAGGATTTTAGCGGTCTTTTTGTAAAGCTCCTCCGTATTCAGTTCGTGATCCGACCGGATCTCGTTTATCCGTAACATCAGCAATTCCTTACGCTGAGGCCGCAACCCCTGCAGTTAAGCCGCTGGCCCAGGCAAAGTGGAGGTTAAAGCCGCCACAGTCCCCGTCCGCATCCAGGCACTCTCCGGTAAAATAAAGCCCCGGAACCTTTTTCGAAGAAAGATCCGGATTAAGGCACTCTGCGCTAATGCCGCCACTTGTTACCTGTGAGATAACAAATTCTCCGGTGCCAGTTATTTCAAAACACATGTTTTTTATTAAATTGGAAACGTCTTTGATAAGAGTGTCATTAAGGATACCGTGAAAGGATCTTCCCTTAAACAATAGATTTTCAAGCTTTTCACAGATATTAACGGAAAGACGCTCCGAAAAGATCCCGGTAAACAGAGCTGTCGGAGGATCCTCCTCTCTGATCTTATCCGCCCTTTTCTTAAGCAGGGAAAAAACCTCGTCTTCTTCAAGCTCCGGCAGAAAATCCACGGAAATACGGCAGCTTCTCCCCTCCTTCAAAGCCCGGGAGGCTCTTCCGGAGAGATCAAAGATACAGATACCCGAAGGTCCTCCGGCGTTAACCTGAAGCTCACCCTTTGAGGACGCAGAAAAGCTATCATCAATAAAAAGTTTAACGGAAACATAAGCCCTTACAGTATTATCGTTAAAGAAAGGATCCGGTGACAATAACCTCGTAAGTGCCGGAAGAGGTCTGGCAACAGAAAGACCGAACTTTTCTGCAAAATAATAGCCGTCTCCCGTGGAGCCGGTCTTTGGGGCAGCCTTTCCTCCGGTAGCAACGATAACCGCATCAAAAGGAGTCTCATCCTTAGATCTTTTATTATGCTTAAGGTGGAAGAGATCCAGATAGAAAGACCCTTCTCTTTTTTCAATTCCCTTTACCTGCACCTGAGGATGAAAAAGCACCCCTCGATCCTTCAGGACCTCAATAAGGATATCATTAACCGAGGCAGCGGAATCGGACCTGGGGTAATAACCCCCGTTCTTCTTGTGATAGAGAAGCCCGAAGGAAGAAAAGAGCCTTAGAATACGATCCCTGTCGTATTTTTCAAAAACAGCGGAAAGGATTCCTGAATCGGAAAGACTTCCGCGAAAATGAGGAAGGGGGTCCGATTCATTTAAGAAATTACATTTCCCGTTTCCAGTCTGCAAAAGCTTTCGACCCGGAAACTCATTTTTTTCAAAAAGGCAGACACGGGCATTTTCTGCTGCAGCGATGGCAGCCATCATCCCGGAAGCCCCCGCACCGATAACTGCTATATTCTTCAAGATCAAAGCACCCTCAGAGCCTTTGCTATTTTCACGAACACAGTGCCCCCGGGCACTTCATAAAGCTCTTCCTTTCTGATACCCTTAAGCTTAAGGATGGAGATAAAGTAAACCATAGCTCCGAAAAATACTGATAAAAACACGCTTATCAGATTAGAGGTTAAAAATGAAAACAGCCTGTATAAGGCAAAAACCACTATTCCCATAACTATAGAAGCAATGGCCGGGATAAAGAAGGTACGAACCATCTCCTGCTTATAATGGAGATATCTCCTTATGGAAAACTGGTTCATTATACACATAAGTACGGAGAAAAGCAGGGCTGAAAAGATCACACCGTAGATCTCCATATCAAACTTTTCCATCATGACATACAGAGCAGCAAGATGAATAATAAGCGCTATGGCAGAATGCCTGACCGGCACCTCCAGATGATTAATGCCCTGCAGTATCCCGTTAGTTAAGGTGGATATGGAGGTAAAGATTATGGTCACGGCACCGACAGACAGAAGCTTTGCCGCCAGATCCACATCACCGGTAAAAAGCATGGAAAGAATCGGCTTTGAAAGAACGATAAAACCGGCAGTACAGGGAAAGGCAATCAGCATGGTAAAGCGCATCGCGGAAAAAATCTTCCTCTTTGCGCCCCTTATATTGTCTGAAGCCATACAGGCCGAAAGAGTCGGCACGGTGGATGAGCACATAGCATTTGCAAAGGCCACAGGCACATTGATAAGAAGCCTGTACTTACCGGAGTATATGCCCCAGATCCTGGTTTTCTCGATGTCGTGGCCCTTAAGAGACATAAGCTTATTGAAAATACCGTTATCCAGCACATCCGAAATATTGTAGATAGCAGTACTTAGAATTACGGGAACAGCCGTTATTATAATGATCCTGATGATATCCCCCATCATTTCATTCTGATGGGTATCATCCCGGAAAAGATGCTCCCTCTTCATTGCGGTATTTATGAGAAGAAGTATAAGAATAAGGACTATAAGCCCTGAAAGTGCTCCAAGGCTTGTGCCGAGAGTACTTCCGGCTGCGCCGTAGGCAGGGGCAAAGCTTTCATTTGCAAGAAGTGCCGCGACCCTCTTTCCGTAAGTAAAAAACGCGGAAGCTGCCAGAATACTGACCACCGCATTAACTATCTGCTCGATGATCTGAGAGACGGCAGTAGGGATCATGGTTCCCATACCCTGGAAATACCCTCTTAAAACACCCATGATCGCAACAATGAGAAGCGTCGGCGCAAATATCCGAAGAGCAATCGCGCTTCTCGGCTCACTCATAAGAGTGCCCGCAAAGAATTCGGCGCCGAAGAACACCGCAAGACATACAACTGAACCTGAAATAAAGGCAAAGATCAGACCTCCATGGAAAACCCGCCTGGAATTGACATATTCCTCTTTTGAATAACGGGCGGACACAACCTTTGATATGGCTAGTGGAAGGCTGTAGGAGGAAATAAGAAGCATGATATTGTAGATCTGATAGGCCGCCGCATAATAACCGTTACCCTCGTCACCGATAATATTGGTGACCGGAACCCTGTAAAACAGCCCTATTATCCTTGTTATTATGCCGGCTATGGCAAGAATGCCGCCCTGCACTATGAAATTATGACTTTTTCGTTTTCTGGAAGCCATTAATACTCTACTTGATAACGACCTTATCGGCCTCGGTATCCTGGATTATAAGAACCCAGGTCTTTCCCTGGTTCATAACTATCTCTTTTCCGGTATTGTCGAAGTACCTTACGGATCCCGTATCACCGTCAAAACGTATCCAGGTGCCGTCACGCGCCATTCCATGGGTAATATACGTCATCTTTCCGCCGGAATGGCAGTCGAATCCGAGATAGCCCTTCTCATCCACCACTTCCCAGGAGGAATACTGCAGGATAATATTGTCAACCGCAAGCTGCTCCTTGTTCTCGGCATCTATCTGTTCCTCGCCGTACTCGAACCTGTAGTATTTGCAGTCATCGGGATTGTAATCAAACCAGGGCTTATTTATGAGGTATCCAGGCTCCACATGAGTAGCCTTATAGGCGTCAGGAGAATCAGGGACGATTATCTCTCCATCATCTGCAAAGGTGAATTTACCCTTGTAATCACTGCTGTAATTATTATCGTAGCCCTTGATCTCGATACCCTTCTTTATTCCCTTTGCGGAAGCATAGGCATTGTGCGGCGCTACCCTGTCTGTGGTCCGGTAAAATACCGTATCTCCCTCACTGGAAAGACCGCTTAAATTGTCCACAAAGTCCTGCTCCAGTAAGGGCATTGCATATGCCGACTGCCCGTAATGGCAGTAGATCGCATCAAATTCAAGAGCATAATAAACAAAATAATTCCTGCAGGAACGTACAGACCCTATCTTCTTAAGGTCATCATAGTTTTCAAATAAACCCATCATACGGGTAAGGGATCCCTCCACAACGCACTCATAGAGCACATCGGCCATAGAGGTTCCGCTCATTGGCTGGGCATCCTCAATATTATTAAGCATAACAGCAACAGGCCGGCGTTCACCGATCTCCTTTGGAACCATCTTTCCGCTGAGATAGCTTCTTATCTGCCCGTCCTTCTCTTCTCTCGGCATACCGTAGGATGAGCTGTGGTCATATTCGGCAATGAGACCGCTGGGATTAGCCTTGGTCTCATTTTCAGCTGCAGATTCGGCCTCTGCCTGAAAATCGGAATAGGCATTTATATCCGAGACCTCCTCGGAACCGTTTTCCACCTCAGTATCCTTAGCTGCCTCCGGCTTCGGAGCACCGCTTCCCTTGCAGGAAGAAAGAAACATACAGGAAAGAACAGACACTACTATTATCAAACTGAAAAATCTTTTATTATCCATCTTATCTTTTTATTCCAAGTGATGAAAGCGCCTCCTCCTGTTTATCTGTCATCAGGCGCTCATCCTCCTTTTCTTCATGATCAAATCCAAGTAAGTGTAACATACTGTGGGCGATTAGAAAAGCAAATTCCCTTTTTAGGGAGTGCCCATACTCCTCTGCCTGTGAAGCGGCTTTATCAAGGCAGATGACAATATCCCCCAGCATCAGCTCCCTATTATCAGGGTTAAAAGAGCTTTCATCTATATCCTTAAAGATCCCGGGAGTATCAAATTCCAGAAAGGGGAATGAAAGAACATCCGTTACTTTATCTATTCCCCGGAAATCCCGGTTAAGCTCCCTTATCCTTTCGGAACCAACTACCGAAAGACTGATCTCACATTCATATGGACAGCCTTCCATTGAAAGAACCTTTTTGGCTACCTCATTAAAAAGCTCCTCACAGGAAAAGTCCGGTAAAACTATCTCCTTAGAAGCATCAAAGTATAAAGTCATAGTAGAACGCCTGTTTTCTTAAGGTCTCTGAGATCACATTCAGATCATTGAGGGAAAGATCCGACTGCAATATGCTTTTTTCCCCGGTTGCTCGTTTCATAACGCTAGTTATCATAATACTGTAATCAGCCTTTTTACCCTTGTACCTATGCTTAAAATCATAGATCATGTCAATCAGGTTGTTTACGATCAGTATGGTCCCGCTCTCCCTTGACAGCCGCGTACTGCTAAGGCCGTAATACTCCAGTATCCCGTCTAATATAACCTGCGGAAACTCTCTTTCATGCACCATAGACAGGGATTTTTCGGCTATGTTGCTGTTTTCACCCCGAAGCACACCTATCCTGCAGTAGTACCCTGTTCCAAGAAGCTTTATCCTTTCAAGCCCCATTCTTTCCATCATGATATTGGCAATATGGACGGAATGGATCATCTTTTCATATTCCTTCCGGTCATCCTTCTTAAGCTTCTGCAGAAGCTCATACTCAGGATCCAGTATGCTGTTTATGAAATTCTCCTTTGCGTCGATGACATTAAGGTATATCTTCGGCCGCATTATCAAAATGATGATGAAGTCAAGAAGAAGACCAACCAGCGGAAAAACTATGTTTTCCGGTGCAAGCTTCGCTTTTGACAGAAGTGTGCAGGCATAAAAGGTGAGCCCCCCCGCAGAAAGAGTTGTAAAAACCGCCGATGGAAGAGATACCTCCCTGTTAAGGGTAAAGAACATCAAAAGGATATATCCCGTAAAAAACATCAGGAAAAAATAAAGGCCGCTTTCATAAAGAACCAGTGTGGAAATACCGGTAAAAAGGAGGAGGGCCGATGACCCGGCCGGCGTGCCGCCAAGGATACCGATAAGAACAGCGGGCGCAGCAAGGGGTAGGATAAATTCAAAGCAGAAGCCGGACAGCACTGCAAGAAGAAGCCCTGAAAGATAAGAGTACACAAAATAGACCACTCCCTTACTGTCTATGGTCAGTCTCTTTAACGGCATTTCCGCTACTATACAGAGTGCAGCTGCAATTATGGTATTTAATATGACTTCCTGTATCGAAAAGAAGCGGAAGTAGGAAACAATGGCCGTTCCACCGGTTCCGATAACGGGAATAAAGATCATCAGCGTAAGCGCTGCTGTTTTCGATCCCTTATCTTCTGTTCTTTCTTCTGTCAAAGGGTTTTCTCCTCATATCTCCGGACCCGGGTTCTTTATTCTTCTTCTCATAATCTTCATAGGCCTTAACGATCTTCTGTACCAGCGGATGCCGCACCACGTCAAGAGAGCTTAAGTAGATAAAAGCTATATCGCTTATACCCTTCAGCACTCTTTCCGCAGTATCAAGCCCGGAAACCGTACCGCTGGAAAGGTCCTTCTGTGTCTTGTCCCCGGTTATCACAACCTTGGAGCCGAAGCCTATGCGCGTCAAAAACATCTTCATCTGTGCAGGAGTAGTGTTCTGCGCTTCATCCAGGATGATATACGCATTATCCAGTGTCCGTCCCCTCATATAGGCGAGAGGCGCAACCTCTATCAGCCCCTTTTCCATATTCTTCTGGAAGGACTCCGCACCCATTATCTGATACAGCGCATCATAGAGCGGCCTTAAATAGGGATCCACCTTGCTCTGCAGATCCCCGGGAAGAAAGCCCAGCTTCTCCCCTGCCTCAATGGCCGGACGGGTAAGGATTATACGACCGACCTCTTCATTTTTGAAGGCTGTAATGGCCATGGCCATGGCAAGATAGGTTTTTCCCGTACCTGCGGGACCTATTCCGAAGACTATCATCTTATCTCTGATGGCATCGGTATACTCCATCTGTCCCAGAGTCTTCGGCTTTACGGGACGTCCCTGCACCGTATGGCAGATAACGCTGCCGTCCGTTATATCATTTATCCTTGATGCACTGTTTTCTCTTTCAAGAGCCATTATATAATCAACATTCTGTTCTTCTATAGTATTTCCCTTAACGGATAGTCTGATAAGGGCCTCAAGGACGTTTTTCGTTCCGGCGGTCTCCCTTTCGCCACCTGAAATATGGATCTCACCGTGTCTTAGAGTGACCTCCGTCCCGAACTCTCTCTCTATCTTCTTTGCGTATATATCAAACTGTCCGAAAATATTCTTTATATCGTCAGCCGAAACATCACTGATAACTCTGTTCATTTGTGATAAGGCTCACCCTTCATTATCCTGTATGCCAAATGTCATCCTGAGCGAAGCGAAGGATCTTAATTATTTATGATATGGTTCACCCTTCATTATCCTGTATGCCCTGTAGATCTGTTCCAGGAGGATCACCCTCATAAGCGGATGGGGAAAGGTCATCTTGGAAAAGCTCAGGCGGAAATCTGATCTTGATAAAACATCCTCATGCAGCCCCTCGGGACCTCCTATGATAAACAGGATCCTGCTTTTCCCACTGTTCTCCAGCTCTGAAAACTTATGTGACAGCTCCTCGCTTGAAAGTGCCTTTCCATTGATTTCAAGTGTTATTATATAGGCATCCCCGGGCAGCTTTTCAAGCATACGGTCGCATTCAGCCTTTTTATCCGGTCCGTCCGCCACCTCAATGATATTTAACTTAACGTAACGCGACAGCCGCTTCTCATATTCGGCCATCGCGTCACGATAGTAGCTTTCTCTTATCTTTCCGGCTGCGAGAATATCAATTCTCTCCATTCTCCTCCTCTTCGGATGAGGCCGTGCTATCCGGTTCAAACATTTCGTTATACAGCTTATCTGCTATATACTCAAGAAATGAGGGATCAAGGTCCATGAATCTGTCATTTAATGTCTTCTTAATGAAAGCTGACCTTAAAAAATAAGTATTGACTTCATCACCCTCACTTCCCAGCGCTTCCCTGTCAAGGGTCTCAGCCGTATAGGAATCAAAGAAGAACTTCCGGATCTCATCTATCTTCTTTTCTTCCCTTTCAGCCTCCTCGCTGAGAGGCTTTATCTTCCTGTAGGAATTCACTCCCAGACAGAAAAACAGGACAAACAGCGCTGTCATAGTGGAGATAACAATATATTTACCTGCTCCGACAAGGAACACCGGGATTGCGCCTATGTATAAAAGGAAGACCGCAATAAGCCCCAGGACACCAACGATAAGAAGTGTATACGCCGATGAACGGATATCCTCTACTCTGTCGGCAGCCTTTCTGTACGGCTTCGGGGAAAAAGTGCTCTGCTCCTCTCCGGTATCCGGAGCGAGATCCATTGCATTAAGGATATCCCGGTCCGAAAGACCGCGGCTCCTCGCAAGGGAGATAAATTCCTCCGGACTTATCTCCTTTTCTTCCGGATCATTTCTTTCGGATTTTATCAGAAGTTCCTCGGGATCCACCCCTTCTTCAAGGCTCTCTACAAGAGGGATGTGGCAATATGCACATTCACTGAATCCCTCTCTGTATTCCGTTCCGCACTTTGGACAGATCATATCATTATCCTCATAAGATCCTTCCTGCTGCTTCGTTCAGGAAGAAACCGCTTAGTTACTAAGATATTCGTCAATACCCTTTGCGGCTGCCCTTCCGGCACCCATTGCAAGTATAACGGTGGCTGCTCCAGTAACAGCGTCGCCCCCTGCGTAAACCTTTTCCTTACTGGTAGCTCCGGTCTCTTCATTTGCCACAATACACTTCCTTCTGTTGGTATCAAGCCCTTTGGTGGTGCTTGAAATAAGTGGATTGGGGCTTGTTCCGAGTGACATGATAACGGTATCGCACTCTATCTCATATTCGGAACCAGGTATCTCCACAGGGCTTCTCCTTCCTGACTCGTCAGGCTCTCCAAGCTCCATCTTTATTACCCTTATGCCACGGACCCAGCCATTTTCGTCTTCGAGTATCTCAACCGGGTTCTGAAGGAGATCAAATATGATGCCTTCCTCCTTAGCATGATGCACTTCCTCGACTCTGGCGGGAAGCTCCGCTTCGGATCTTCTGTACACCACATGCACCTCTGCGCCGAGACGGAGAGCTGTACGGGCAGCATCCATGGCGACATTGCCGCCTCCCACAACGACAACCTTCTTTCCTCTGGCAATAGGTGTGTCGTAATCATCTCTATATGCCTTCATAAGGTTATTACGGGTCAGGAACTCATTTGCGGAGTAAACTCCAAGTGCCTGTTCTCCGGGAATATTCATAAATTTAGGAAGTCCTGCGCCGGATGCTATATAAACGGCATCAAATCCTTCATCATTAAGGAGTGCATCAACAGTTGTGGACTTTCCGATAACCACATCAGTCTCTATCTTTACTCCGAGTGCCTCAACATTGGCAACCTCAGGTGCAACCACCTTTTCCTTGGGAAGACGGAATTCGGGAATACCGTATACAAGCACTCCCCCCGCCTTGTGGAGAGCTTCAAATATCGTAACGTCATAGCCGGATTTTGCAAGATCTCCTGCACAGGTAAGTCCCGAAGGACCCGAACCTATGACTGCCACCTTCTTATTTTTCTTTTCAGCCTTGACCTCGGGCTTGATCCCCATTTCCCTTGCGGTATCGGCGACGTAGCGTTCCAGCTTTCCGATGGAGACCGGTTCTCCCTTGATACCCCGGATACATCTCCCCTCGCACTGGCTCTCCTGAGGGCAGACCCTTCCGCATACAGCGGGAAGCGCGCTGGACTCGGCAATGATCCCGGCAGCCTTTTTTACATCATCCTCCTTTACCGCCTGAATAAAAGCGGGAATATTTATCGAAACCGGGCAGCCCTCTATGCAGCGTGCATTTTTGCAGTTAAGGCAGCGCTCCGATTCCATCATTGCCTCTTCCTTATTGTAGCCGAGGCATACCTCATCAAAATTCCGGGCCCTTTCCGCCGGATCCTGTTCCCGAACGGGCACCTTCTTTAACATATCTACAGCCATCTATCTATCCTTTCATATTTCTTAAAGTATGTCATCCTGAGCGTCAGCGAAGGATCTTTCCCAAAGTCGGGTCAATTGCAATTACCGCAGCCTCCGTGGTGTGTATCACCCTCCTTGGCCTTAAGGAAAGCCCTGCCCTCCTCGGTCTTATAGAGTGCCATACGCTTCATAGCTCCGTCAAAGTCAACCTTTGCAGCATCAAACTCGGGGCCGTCCACACAGGCAAACTTAACCTCACCGTCCACAACAAGTCTGCAGGCACCGCACATTCCGGTACCGTCGACCATAATGGGATTCATTGAAACAATGGTATGGATCCCTGCGTCAAGGGCCGTCTTTGCCGCAAACTTCATCATGATCATAGGTCCTATCGCAACACATACATCATAGTGATTTCCTGCGGCGATAAGCTCTTCCATAACGCTTGTTACCATACCCTTATGCTTATAGGAGCCGTCATCGGTAGTCAGGTGATAGTGTTCTCCCGCCACCTCCTCATATTCCTTTTCCATTATGAGAAGCTCCTTTGTCTTGCAGCCGATGACAACGTCAAAATCCACGTTGTTCTCCTTGCACCACTTAACCTGGGGATATACGGGAGCTGTTCCCAAACCTCCGCCCACAAAGAGATATTTCCTCTTCCTGACTTCATCGATCGGTTCCTCCACGAATTCCGAAGGTCTTCCCAAAGGACCGGTGATGTCGGCTATATACTCACCACTCTTAAACTGTGAAAGCTTATAGGATGAAGCACCGATTATCTGTGTGGTTATGGTGACAGTGCCCTCTTTCCTGTCATAATCACTTATTGTAAGGGGCACCCTCTCTGCAGTCTCATCTGCACGGACTATGACAAACTGACCCGGTTCACAGGTCTTTGCGATCCGTGGTGCCTCTATTACCTGCTTACAGATATTCTCACAGAGCATCACGGCTTCCCGGATTTTAAACATTTACGTTCTCTCCTGTCTGTTCCTGATTTTAGATTTACAAGGAACCATTATAAAATATTTTCCGGCTATATACAATGAGAATTTTCCCCAACACCGGGATAAACGCATCAATCTCTCCTACCCCGGCACCTGTCTCACATCTCGCACTTTGAAAGTGCCAGAGTGCCGGTACGTGCCAGCTCAACTATGCTTATCCCCGAAAGAAGCTTTACAAAGTGCTCTGTCCTTTCCGGCGTATCGCAGATCTGTATCATGATGTGATACTTACTCATATCAACGATATCTGCCTTCATAGCCTGGCAGGTCTCCATTATCTCCTTACGGTTTGACTTATTGTATTTAACCTTGATGAGCATAAGCTCCCGGTTGATAGCCTCCTGTTCCTCAAAGGTCTTTATCTTTATAACATCCAGCTTCTTATTGAGCTGCTTTTCTATCTGCTCCAGAGTACGGTCATCACCGCTTGAAACAATGGTCATACAGGAAATGTTTTTGTCCTCTGTCTCTCCCACTGCAAGTGAATCGATATTAAAGCTCCTTCTTGCAAAAAGCCCTGCAACCTTTGATAAAACACCGGATCTGTTTTCAACCTGTACGGAATAGATTTTCTTCATATTGCTCATTCCTTTTTCATTACGCTATGCTTACCCATACCTTAGCCTCGAAATATTGATCACAAGCGGGCTAAACAGTTACTGATTCATAACATTCTCTTCCGGATCTATCCTGATCTCAAAAATAACGGTTTTGTCATCAGACAGGAATTTTTCGATCTTTTCATCGATACCGTCCATATTGTCGGCTCTTATGTACCCGACATTGTAAGCCTCCGCGATCTTAGAAAGGTCGGGCTCCTCTCCTATAAGGACCATATTGTATTCATCATTGTAATTATGGTGCTGGTGTTCCCTTACGAGCCCCAGGTACTGGTTTCTCATGACCACGATCTTTATCGGAAACTTGAACTGATTTATGGTGGCAAGCTCCATCATGCTCATCTGGAAAGAACCGTCACCGCATACCGCAACCACCTGAGTATCAGGCTCTGCAGCCTTTACCCCCATGGCAGCCGGGATGGAATAGCCCATGGTTCCCATTCCTCCGCTGGTAAAAAACTTGGTCCGCTCCCGGAGGATTATATTCCTGCAGGAAAAGAGCTGGTTCTGTCCCACATCCGCCACATAGACACTTGTATCGTTCATAGCAAGTGACAGCTTGTGCACAAAGCTCTGGGGATTAACGTAATCCCTGGAGGAATGACGCTCCTCCGTCATAGAATCCCTGTAAAGATCCAGCATATTGACCCAGGTGTCATGCTTTGCTGTAAAATCCGCTTCCAGAAAATCCTCAAAAATATGCCTGACATCTCCGACAATGGGTATTGTAGGTCCCACATTCTTTCCTATTTCCGCAGGATCCACATCCATATGTATAAGCACCTTCCCGTCAAAGGTCATATTCGGCGTGGCAACGGCCCTGTCCGCAACCCTGGCTCCCACCATAAGGAGGGTATCACACTCTCTTAGAGCACGGTTTGCAATGGCGTTTCCGTTATTACCGACCATTCCGTAGTACATCGGATGGTCGCTTGGAAGAACACCGAGACCCATCATAGTTGACACCACAGGTATGGAGTGCCTCTCCACGAAGGCACGGAGTTCCTTCTTCGCACCTGAGAGAAATACTCCGCCTCCTGCTATGATAAGTGGCTTTTTTGCGCTTTCAAGAACCCTTATCACCTTTTTTATCTGTACCGCATTCCCCTTTACGGTAGGCTTATAGGTCCGCATCTTTGGCTCTTCCAGCGGATATTCGAAATCAGGTATGCGCTTTAACTGTATATCCATGGGGATATCAATAAGCACCGGACCCCTTCTCCCCGTAGATGCCACAAAAAAAGCCTCATGGATTATCCGGGGAATATCCTTTACATCTCTGATAAGGTAGCTGTATTTAACAAAGGACTCAGCAGCCCCGGTTACATCCGCTTCCTGGAATACATCAGACCCGATCTGATCCGTATTCACCTGTCCCGTTATACAGACCAGGGGAATAGAATCCGCATATGCCGTGGCAATACCGGTCAGAAGATTGGTAGCCCCGGGACCGCTTGTCACCGCACAGACTCCCGCCTTTCCCAGTGTCCTTGCATATCCGCTGGCCGCGTGGCCCGCATTCTGTTCGGTACGTACCAGTACGGCATTGATATTTTCCTTTCCTATGCTGTTCCAGAAGGGATCGATGGCAACTCCGGAATAGCCGAAGATGGTATCCACTCCCTCCTTTACAAGACATTTTGCAATGGCATCCGCTCCGTTCATTTCAACTCCTCTTTTAAACTCATCTCAAGTATCTCCTTTGCGACCCTTACCGCATCCGCAGCATCTGAGGAATAGGTGGCGCCGATCTCTCCGGCGTATTCATCCGTGATTACGGCCCCGCCTATCATGTATTTTCCCTTATATCCGTTTTTCCTGGTATAGTCGATCACATTTTTCATCTCCGTCATCGTGGTGGTCATAAGTGCCGACATACCGATTATATCTGCCTTATACTTAAGCGAGGCCTCCAGGAATTCCTCTTTGGAAACATCCTTCCCGAGATCCGTGACATTGAAGCCATGATTTTTAAGCATCAGTATAACAAGATTCTTTCCGATATCGTGGATATCACCCTTAACCGTTCCTATGACGATATTCGGTGCACCCTTTGAGGATGAGCGGTCCTTTCTTAAATATGGCTCCAATATATCGACACCGTTCTTCATAGCTTCCCCGCTCGCAATAAGCTGCGGCAGGAAATATTTCTTTTTGTCAAAAAGCTCTCCTACCTTATTTATCGCAGGGAGAAGGGAATTATTCAAAATATCACCGGGCTTTTCTTTCCTTTCAAGGGCCTCCTTTACCAGGGTGGGTACAAGTGAACGCTTGCCCTTTACCACGGCTTCAAAAACAGGATCCGAAATATTCTTGCCCTCTCCGCCGGCCTCAGCAATAGCCTTCTTTTTTTCCTTACGTGGCGCTGTCTCTTCTCCCTCATAGCTCTCCATATATTCAATATAGGCGGTATCGGCATCCTTTTTTCCAAGAAGGAGGTCAGAAGACAGTGCTGACACGACAATCCTCTGCTGAGAAGGGTTGGCGATGGCCATGGTAAGGCCCGCATATAAAGCCATGGTCAGAAAGGCGGAATTCACAAGTATGCGCTCCGGGAGGCCGAAGGAAATATTGGATAAGCCGCATACAGTGGCAAGCTTAAGCTCGTCATGACAGTATCTTATGGTATCCAGTGTTTCAAGGGCCGCATTTTTATTGGCTCCAACGGTGCCTACAAGCCCGTCTACCACGAGATCCCTGTCTTTTAGGCCGTACGATCTCGCTATGGAAACAAGCTTATCTATGATATCTTTTTTTTCTTCCGGACTTTCCGGTATCCCCTTGTCGCTTAAAGGCAGAAGTATGCACATTGCGCCATACTTTACGGCAAGCTCAAATAAGGGCCTGCACTTTTTCTCCTCAAGGGAAACGGAATTGATGAGAGCCCGTCCGGGATAGCGCCTAAGAGCAGCCTCCATTATATCCACATGGCTGGTATCTATCGATAAGGGAAGATCTGAGGCCTCCGTAACCTTTTCTATGGCACTTAACATGAGGGCTTTTTCGTCAACCCCGCTCATTCCCATATTAATATCCAGAACCCTGGCTCCCTTACTCTCCTGTTCATCCGCAAAATCCAGCACCATATCAAAGGAGCCTTCCTTTAATTCTGCTTGCAGAGCCTTCTTTCCGGTGGGATTTATACGTTCTCCTATTATAAAGAACCTGTCATTTAATCCGAAGCTGAATGTATGTCTCTCACTGCTGAGAAAATATTTCTTTTCAGTGCTTTCGCTTTCATAGTTCCTGTCCTGATGCATAGCTTCGGTATGCTTGACAAGTTCTGTGATATGCTCCGGTGTGGTACCGCAGCACCCTCCAAGTATTCCGGCTCCTAGGGCGGCTATTCTTTCCATTCCCGAAGCAAACTCTATGGGATCAAGGTTATATACGGTATTTCCTTCCTTATCAAGCTCCGGAAGACCGGCATTTGGCTTACAGATAACCGGAACACTTGCATAGGGCATAATGCTCCTTATCATATCCTCCATTTCACCGGGTCCCATGGAACAGTTTATGCCGAAAGCGGAAACCCCCATTGACTGAAGGGTGATAAGAGCCGTCAGAGGGTCGGTTCCGAAAAGCGTCTTTCCCGATCTTTCAAAGGTTAGAGTCGTCATAACAGGAAGATCACAGGTCTCTGTGCAGGCTATGAGCGCAGCCCTGGTCTCCTGAAGGCTCATCATGGTCTCTACAACTATAAGATCAGCGCCCGCCTTATAAAGAGCCGCCGCCTGTTCCTTATATACATCGATAAGGTCTTCAAAATCCAGATCCCCAACGGGCTTAAGACTCCGTCCGGTCATAGTGATGTCTCCCGCGATAAACACACGCTTTGCATCCGGTCTTTCCTTATAAAAACGTTCTCTCGCCTCATTTGACTCAGCTACAAGAGCCGTATTCAATTCCTCAAGCCGGTCCTCGAGACCGAATTCCGAAAGCTTTATCCTGTTTGCAGTGAATGTGGGAGCATAGATGATACGGGAACCTGCCCTTAAGAATTCAAGCTGCAGCCCGATAAGCGGTTCCGGGTTTTCCGATACCCATAGATCCGGACAGACCCCGGAGGGCATACCCCTCCTCTGGAGATTGGACCCGGTCGCACCGTCCAAATAAAGAATACCTTCTTCAGTTAAGCTCTTAAATTCATCTTTTGTCATAATATGATTTGTACGCCAAAAGTCACTTTTTGATTAAATACGGATTGTTCCGTGCTTCGCACTCCCCCACTGTCATCCTGTATTGGAGACCCCCACTGTCATCCTGTATTGGAGTCCTCCACTGTCATCCTGAGCGAAGCGAAGGATCTTTCTTACGGCTCCAGCTTCTTGCATACCACCACGAATCTTCCGTTCTGCTCATCATAGTCGCAGGTTGATAAAATAAGAAGCTTATCCCCGAAAGAAGCACTGACCCCGGTATCATAAAGCGCTGCAGCCTTCATTTCTTTTATCCCGGATTCAAATTCCTTTTCCGATGCGGGATCGATAAACTGATAATACTTAAAGGCTATTACATTTTCCTCATACACATGGGACTGGAAGGCCATCATTACCTGATATTTCCCGGTCTCGTATATGGTATCAAACTGGATTATCGGATTTTCATGGAAAAAGTCCTCGGACTTATATTTGTCAAGATCTCCGAACATCTGCCCGGATTTCATGTTGTGACCGTAGATAATGAGATTTTCCGTAGGATTCACGATATCGCAGTTATCATCAAGAAATAAGGTGCCGTTCCTGTCCTCTTTGCCTTCAAAATTGTGGTCAAGATAATAATCTCCCTTGCCGTTAATGTTCTTCATAACGGGATAGTCGATGTTTGTGCCTTTGATCTTTATCCATCCGGCCAGATTCTTATTCTGCTCATAAAGCTTCTCATACTGTCCGAGAACCACAAGCTTTCTCTCTTCACCGGTCTTTTCATCGACCGCTGTAACGGTCTTTATATCTCCGAATCCCCCGTTAAATGTAGCTGCGGTTCCCGCTCTTTTTTCTGCAGCCTCCGAATCCGTCTTTGCATTATATGCATAAAAACCAAGGTAAGCTGCACAGGCAAGAAAAACGGCGAAAGCTATAAATCTTGCGATCCCCCTTTTCTTCATCAGCTCACCCTTTCAAATTCCTTCCCGCACTTCGGGCAGGTTATCATGATCCGTCCCTTGTTTGCAGGGATCCTTATATCAGCTCCGCAGCCCGGACACTTGAAGATACACATCTTCAGCCCGTAATTCTTCTTATTCTCCGGGAACCTGATACTCCTTATGTTCCCCCACCATTCCTTCATACTTTCCGTAAACGGCTTTGACTTTTTTGAAAAGCCGCCGGTAATACTCTTATATATCTCGTTCTCTCTACTTCTTTTTTCTCTGTTCTTTGAGAGCATTCTGAATATGCTCCAGAGTACCATCAGGATAAGAACAAAAACAAAGAAAAGAGACGCATTCCTGTTTCTCGAAAGCGCCGCAAATGCAAGACAGACTCCTGCCACAAAAAGCAGGGCAAGCGACAGATCGTCGTGCCCGTATCTTCCCATCATAAATCTTCTTATTCTTTCCCTAAGCATTCCTAGTGATTGTAGCATAGAGCGTCAAGAATTGAAATATCAACCGCCTGATTCAGTCTGACCTCTCTATCTATTGCACTCCCTGATGCCGGTCCGCCGCAGATGTCGATACCAAGTATCTCACGACCTTCCGTTTCCTTCCGTAAAAAATCCAGAAGCTCTTCAAGGCTCATATCTCCCTGGTCCCAGTTCGTAGGGCAGGTATCCTCCGACAGAATATCCTTGTCGATAGATATATAGAGGGGTCTTTCGATATCAAAGCTTCCTTTAAGATATGAGATATCCTTATCACCCCTTATAAGCTTAACCGACATCAGTGTATCCGGCATATCAAAAACAGCGTCCTTTATCCATGACCCACAGGACCTTAATCCCCCAAACTCCGGCTCTTTAGAGTCATTATGATTGTCAAAGACCAGTAGATCAAAGGCCTCTCTTATCTCATAAAGATACAGCCTTGTAACATAGTGATAGTCCCCTATATCGATTAGATGCGCCTTTTTCCCGGAACCCTCTCTCCGGATCCTGTCCCTTACCGCTTTTTCTCCTTCACTGTCCACATATAGCTTAGTCCCGTGAATATCCCGAAGATCAATAAAGCTCGCACCCTTAAAGCAAGAAAGCTCATATCTCTCATATATTCCTGAAAAATTCAAAATATCCATAGCTCACACTATCCTTTGTTCCTTTCTATGCAGTAGTGACGACACTTGAATAACGGCTCTTATGTGCGTATAGCCTCCTTCTGTCTTCTAAAAGCATCGCTCCCCATAAAGAAAGGAATTTCACCATTTCCGGTGTTCCGGTAATCCTTAGTATAGTTTCCAAGCTAAAGTTCAGCATATATATAACCTGTTATCATAAAGCTCTCCAATCATCAAATCAAAAAAGGTGTGAAGCAATTTATAAGGAACCGCCTGTAAAAAGGCGATTCCCTTCATTTCAACCCAATTCTATACCATGCAAAAACCATTTTCAATAAATCTGGGATAAGTGTTACATTAATGAAAAAGCAGCAAACCACTTAGATCTACTGCTTTCGTTGTTTTTCATTATTGAGTTTTCAGTTTCGTTTTACTTTGCTTTCAGCATAGCTGAATACTTCCGCTGATCCGCAGCAGGAATCTCAAGAGCTTTCATGGCCTCTTTCGCTGTAAGCTTCAAATTTTTCATCATATTCTTAATATTCTCAAGAGTCGCATCAGCTCTACCTTTTGTTACTTCTTCCGCTATCTCTTCTTTCATCAGCTCTTTGAGCGCCTGGCACATCCTTTTATCCCTCCTTATCTTTTCAAAAAGCTCCGCATTCTCCGAAACACTCACCTGAAGAACTGCATCTATATTACTCCGTTCCCCGGGTTCCTTTGCCTGTTCGGCTTCCTGCAGAAACGTCCTTACATCCTCTTCCTTAGCATTCTTTGATAATATCTTAAGCCCGGGATGTTTTTTCCCGTCCATAGCCCCTGTTACAATGACCTGTGTATCAAAGAGCACCTTTCCCGTGAGATAGTATATTCCTTTATACTTCTCTGTGATCACCACTCCGGATCCCTCAAGTATCCTGAATAGCTCCCTAGGATAGGCCTCCCGTATCATAGTCAGCGTAAGCTCCTCAGCCGGTATTTCATTCACATGCTCGCCAAGTGCTTTATACAGGCAGCCATACGATATCGTTTTGTAGTAATTATCGATTGATAAGGAGTCCCCGCTTCCCTTATACTCAAAAACATTGAACCGCTTAAAGAGTTTGCCTATCTCATTTTTGACTACCACGGACGGATCCTTCTTAATTACAAGCAGATCCATCTCCAACGCCTGTTGGCTCAGCTGATACTCAGAATCAAAAGACAGGTCGTCCTTATTCTCTTTTAATTCCCACTTTGTGGCTCCGAAAAACGCCGGATGCCAGTATGTTTTCTCTAATTTCACTATATCTTTC
Source organism: Lachnospiraceae bacterium AD3010 (assembly GCA_000622025.1). Lineage (GTDB taxonomy): Bacteria > Bacillota > Clostridia > Lachnospirales > Lachnospiraceae > NK4A144. Next base: position 234,055 of record JHWU01000008.1, read on the forward strand.
ATTTCACCCCCATTCTATACCTTAAAAAACCCATTTTCAATAAACCCATGATTAAATTTCGGGAAATCTGACCATATTATGGAGCACCCGCAATTAAACCGGCTTCGCCGATAACGGGTGCGCAGGTTACAGATTGCAAGCAATCTGTAAGTGTTGCTATGCTCTTATACCCATGCCCCTCACTCCGGAGCCGTCTGGTCTGGATTTTCTGCTGTTCAGTCATGAGATCCACCGCCCTTCTACTTATATGGAGATGTCACAACCCCCTCTCTGGAGGAACAGAAAAAGGCCTATACTCCTTTCAAGGTATAGGCTGCAAAAATCGTGGTGGATTTTACGCTAACTATTAGTTTTGTTATAATTACAAACGGATATAGAATTTATTTATGGGGGTAGATATATGAAATGTCCAAATTGCCAAAACGATAATGCAGATACTTCCAAGTTCTGTGTTTTTTGCGGGACTGAACTCAAAAAGAACATCTCAAATAATTATACCGATAAAAAACAAAAAAAAGATAATGATCCTGTCATATGCTTGATATTGGGTATCATTTCTTTTTTTACTTCTGCCTTTTTTTTAGGAATACCAGTTGCTATTGGAAGTTTAGTACTCGGTATACCTTCTATTAGGAGAAATCATCCAAAAAAAGGATTGGCAGTAGTTGGTATAACACTTAGTATTCTGGGTTTGGTTTTCACAGGAATAATATATTTTTATGTGTATTCGGAAGTCAAAGCAGGCACGGAAGCATATAATAGGATAAATGAATATATAGAGGCTGAAAATTACGATGAGGCTATTAAAGAAATCAACAAATCACATTTCTCTTCGGAAGAAAAGAATAATCTATTATATGATGTTTCAATAAAGAAAGAAGACTATGATTCTGCTGCTGGTTATGCCCTCAATTCTATAGACACAGACAAAGAATCTGAATTATGCAATATTAAAGAATCCGACTATCAGAGAATCACAGATATTTATGATAAGCTTTCCCAGTCAAAAAAAGATGAATTTGATGCATTTCTCAAAAAAATAGAAGATGCTAAAGTAGCGGAGCAGGCACGTATTGAAGCCTCTATTGCTGCATCTATTGAAGCTGAGGAGAAAAAAGCTGAGGAGGCCGCAAAGGCTGCACAAAAAGAAGCTGAAGAAAAGGCCAAGGCTGAGGAAAAGGCAGCAAAAGAAAAAGCTACTGCTGACAAAAAAGCAGCGGAAGAAAAAGCTGCTGCTGACAAAAAAGCGGCGGAAGAAAAAGCTGCCGCTGAAACCGAGATGCAACAAACAGATGCGGCTCATATAGATGAGGAATCAGAATCTTTAGAAAATGACTATCCTGAGTCAAATAACACCAGTAGTGCTGGTATATACGAAATAAATACCTTTCCTTTTTATTATAATAAAGAAGCAAAAAAGGTCCTTGATATTTATAATGAAGCTATGGCAAATAAAGACAACTGGCATTATGTTGACGAAGAGGAATCTGTTTTTGTAAGCCCTAATACATTCAAAGAAACACTGCGTGAAACTGAATACCAATATTACGGAAAAATAAAGAATGGAAATCCAGATGGAATAGGGGTTCTTTTCGAGCATACATACGAGTTTGATGACTATCCCAAATACATTGGCAATTTCTCTAATGGTACTTTTTCTGGATATGGAATACAGATATATCTTAGCAATGACGGCATGGTTTTGCCTACACTGCAATATGAAGGATACTATAAAAAAGGTGAGTATAATGGAGAGGGTGTTGAGTACGAGGTTTATTATGGCACGCCATTTTCTATTGATTTAACAGGAGAAGCAAAAGACATTTTCTACAATTCTAATGATAATGAAAATTGGATTACAGGTTGCTTTGTTGAATTTAAAGGGAATTATAAAAACGGCGAGCTTAGCGGTAAAGGAACTAAATACTTTGAAGATGGACAAGTATGGTATGACGGAGAGTGGAAGAAGGGCAAATTCCACGGCAAAGGTACATTATATGATGAAGAAGGACATTTGGTTTATAAAGGCGACTTCAAGGATGGCGATTACAGCGGAAACGGAACATTATATAACGAAGATGGAAGCGTAAGATACAAAGGAAAATTCGAATACGGAGACATTAAGTAATCATTGATAATATATGGCTGAAATACTATTATTAATTAACATAATACTCGGTTATTGGGCAGTAGGCGAAACCATCTGGGCCAATAGAATTATGATTGGACAGTACAAACTATTCGTAATGAAACGAATAGTTATTGGACTCTTTTTGGGATGGGCTTTGATACCTATTGCTATTATAAAGAGATTTCTTAAATAGCTTAAATCGTGTGAATCTAAGAGAGGATTATTATTCTATGTATTGTCCAAAATGCGGAAAAGAAAATGACAATAATTCAAGATTTTGCAGATACTGCAATTATGAACTTCCCAATATTGAAACCGTTGAAAAAGATTCCATTATTTCCAATGATGACTCCGAAAATAATGATAATGATGACATGCCATCCAACTCTTCCTCGGATAGCATAAGCAAAGAGAAACCTTCATTTTTCAAAAACAAGGTGGCCGTTATAGGAACTTTGGCCGGCGCTTTTATTACAATCACAACTGTAATAATCAATTTTTCTCAAATCAAAGATATTTTTTCTCCTGCACCAGAACCTCAAAAAATAGAGTTTGAAGAATCCGCTATATTTATGAATGAGGGTGCTTCCATGATCCCTATAATAAAAACAACCCCCGAAAATGCGGATACCAAAAACCTACTATGGGAAATAGAAGATCCTAATATTGCAGAGTATACAAACGGCAAATTAATAGCCAAAAATTCTGGAAAAACAGTACTTTCAGTTTATTATAATGATTCTGTCTATACGGTTACGGATGTAGTAGTCGGTTCAAAAACAGCAGATGATAACTCATTACTTAAATCCATGTCGTATTCTGTTGAAGAAGATTACGATAAATTAAAAATCCATTTCTTCCCTCATTTTATTGATGATTATCCTGGAACATTTAAGGGTTATCTACATATAGAAATACTAAGCATGAAACAAGAAAATGAATTTACTGAAACTATCGAAGCGGAAATATCTTCAACAGGTACAACTTTTGAAATAGATTACGAAGATTTGACGCCAGGAAACGTTGATTATGGCATAGTTTTTTATCGTCTGTTTGATGGTGTAAATTATGACAGTGATGTTCAAGAGGAAAGGTTGTATTATCTTCCTACGATACAAAATAGTGATAAGACTGATGAGGAAAACATTGCTGAATACAAAGAATTTCTTGAGTCTGCATTTTCAGGATTTGATGGGTTCAACATAGAGCAAAAGGATCACGTCATCGTTGTTAATGCTTGGCTTGATTTATATTCAAAGAAAGCACATGATCTTATTTCCGGAGAAGATGATGATTGGGATTATTGGGAAAGACATAAAGAAACAAATGAAAGCATTGCAAAAAACAATTATGATTATTTAAAAAGAATGGGGTTAGATGATTACCATCTTTCGTATAATATTGTTGATAACACAAATAACAACTCTATTTTGCTCTCATATATAGATGGTGCATTAATAGACGATGCAGTAACCAAGCATCGAGATAGCAAAGAGGTAAACTAACTCTTGAAGGGCCCAGGGGGGCTATATTACCGCCCCAGCTTTATATAACCTTTTCATCTACGAGATGTAGTAACCCCACCTTTGGCCATTTTTTGAGCCCTATCTCTCAAATTTTCAGTTGCAGAGCGAACATTGTCCTTTGATGCAGTGACACTGATATGTCTGGTTTTTCCGGTCTGTTTATCAACAAACTGTGCTGTGATAGTTTCTTTTTTGTTATTCATCAATATTCTCCTAATATTTTTTAATTTTGTTAAGTGTACTTTTTCGGACAGATTGTTTTTCAGAGCCACCAAATACTGATATCATTCAGTTTTTTCTGTATTTGGTGGCTCTTTTTCAGTGGTTGTGATAATATAGAATCTCAACTTCGGAAGCAAAAACGGCTCAATCCCAATAACAGCAAGGGATTGAGCCTTTCTTTCTGTATGGCGTATTTGTCCTTTTTGGGGTCTAGGGAATTTTTTTGCGATCACTCATCGTGGGTATCCATATACTGTATTTCATAAATTCTGGCTTGTCTTGAATTGAAAGCGCCGTATACCGAACGGTACGTACGGTGCTGTGAGAGGACGGGGGCTAACCACCCCCTGCCTCCCTGGCGAAGGGCGGGTCTGGGCGGAGCCCAGGTGTCTTTCTGTTTATTGTTTCTGCGAAGCGGAAACTTTCTTTTTGTTTAATAATGTAGCAGCCTTTGTATTTCCTGACGCGTACGGTACTTATTATTAAGCTCCATGTTCAATTCCTTGCCACAGTCTTTTATGATCTCATCATAATAAGTGAACTGCCAAGTATTGGCATCCAATTTAACGCAGTTATAATCCTTAAGCGATTGCAGGATTCTCTTCACCGGGTATTTGCGCCCAAGCTTTAATTCTAGAAGCCTTATCAGCACAAGCGCAAGGAAACAGGTGGCGAAATGCGCGTCTATATGCTCATTCTTCCATACATACACAGGACGTGACTTGAAAAAGGTTTTTGTCACCTTAAATGAATCCTCTATCCTTGCAAGCCCGCTGTAGACTTCACGTATCTCAGAGTCGTCCATCTTAAGCTCGCTTGTCACTATAGAATAATAGCCGTCATACTTTTCCTCTTCCCGTATCTTCTCATCGTCAAGCTTTAGAGCCTTACCGTCCACTATCTCCCCAGTGTCTTTGCTGAATGCTATGTTCAGGACATATGCAGAGCTTCCCTTGGATGTTACACGGTCATATTTCTTTGGATGGGCAATAAGGTCTTTTGCCCTTGCGATCATAGCCTCTCTGTCCGCCCTCTGTTTTTTGGCATATTTGGCAGAGTAATAGACCATCTGTTTCTGGTCGATCTTTACGGTTCTTTTGGCAGGCTTTTTGCTGCCGGGATTCGTCACGTTGACATGGAGTTCCTTGGGAAAAATCCTGGACTTATGTTTGAACGTTATCTCGTTCCCGTCTTCATCCTTTATCCTGTC
>JHWU01000009.1 GCA_000622025.1 Lachnospiraceae bacterium AD3010
AGTTTCATTATTTCCCGCTTGTAGTTTTCTTCGGTCCTTTCAATCCCCTCCGGTAATACGCTTTCAACACTCTTGGTTGCTCTTACAAGCCCTTCCAGGCCGCCTGTCTCATACTGTTTCAGCCAGGTCTTGAAAGCTCCTTCTGAGATGTGGTTTGCATTACAAAAATCAGAAACCTTTATATCCGGATTGCTTCTGTACTGCCGGATCAGGAACTCCTTCTGTAACGGATCCAAATGCTTAGCCATGATAGACACTCCCTTCTAGTAGCATGATCAGATGATACATAATCATCCATCATTTTTCTACCTGTTCGTGTCTACTTTTAGAGTAGCATTAGATAAAAAGGCTGAAATGGATTTTGTCCTTAACGGGAAGCATTATACAGCAAGAATGGAACCCTCCCAGGAATTCAAAGATATTTCCGGCCTGTATTACGAATGGGATGCGGAAGGTGTTGACAAAATAAACGGAGCAGACGCCCAGACCCGTATTGCATTTGCTGACAATATAAGCAATGTTCTCTGGAATGACGCTGAGATGATGTATTCCGTATATACTCCGTATGGAGCTTTATAATGATACCGGCTCGGATAAAACCTTCAACCAGACAAAGTTTGTGGTTGAAAAGGAAGAGGGTGTGAATGTAAATCCGTTCGTATTCGAAGAGGTCAGGGGTGCTGCACGTCCGGGGGACGTGCGTATAGCACCGACCGGAGCGGAGCGGAGACCCCGCGAAGCGGGAGGATCCCTTATGACCACGAAGAACCTCAGTATCGAGAAAATACTGAGGTTTTTGTGTTTCAGGGCTATATAAAGAAAATACCCTCACATTACGCGGTCGTTCGCAATAAGGGCGCATCCTTCATACCCTTTCCCCCTTCAAAAATAATTCAGGCGTTTGCGAAACGTCATGGCAAAAAATATTATTCTTCGCTTTTTCAACCTGTTTCCGGCGGTAAGTCAGGAAAAAACCGGGTTAGCGACGATTACCGCCTGCTACATTGTAAAACGTTTTTCAAGTGTTATAATGTTTGAAACCGTTAACCATCTGAATCCCCGAAAAGAAAGGACTACAGCATGAACAGCAGCATAACAAAGAGAAATGCCCTGCTTTCAAAAAAAGTGATAAAGGGTCTTCAATCCAGAAATATGACAGGGTATTATGCGGAGAATAAGGAAGAGGCATTAGAAAAAGCACTTTCTCTGATCCCCGAGGGAAGCGTTATCGGAATGGGTGGGTGTATGAGTGCCCATGAGATCGGTCTTGTGAATGCCCTAAAAGCCGGAAATTATGATTTTATCGACAGGGATGCCCTTGAGGATAAAAGAGCCGCCATGCTTAAAACCTATGATGCGGACTTCTTTATCTCAAGTGCCAATGCCATTACCGAAGACGGCGTTATCTTTAATATCGACGGAAATTCAAACCGGGTCTCAGCCATAGCGCAGGGTCCGAAAAAGGTGATATTCATCGTTGGTATGAATAAAGTCTGCCGGGATACAGACTCGGCTCTGGACCGGGCAAGAAATATCGCAGCTCCCATAAACTCCCAGAGAGTCGGTGTCAGGACTCCCTGTACCGAAACCGGTTCCTGCGCAAACTGTAAATCAGAGGAATGCATCTGCTGTCAATTCCTTATAACCCGATTTTCCAGGCATAAGGACAGGATCCACGTGATACTTGTAAATGAGGATCTGGGATTCTGACAGAGTCAATAAAGTGGAGTCATTGGAACCGTCCCCAATGACTCCAATTACTTTCAGAAGCCGGTCAATACAGGCCGTCAAGGAACTGATTCAGGGCTTTTCTGTCATAGAAATGATCATACTCATTTATCGGATAATCCACAGGTGCGCCCTGATCGATATCATAGAAAGAGCCGTTTTTCACGAAGCTTAGGCGGTTTGAGCCTGAAATACGCATCATTGTTCCCCCGGCGGTAGTCACGCTAAGCGCCCCGCAGGAACCGCCGCCTGACTGTTTTCCGATTACTGTAACCCTCCCGGAGCTCTTAAAAACACACGGCACAAGATTTCCGCAGGAAAAGCTCACAGGGGATGTCAGACAAAAAAGCTTCAGACCCTTTCCGTCAAGGGTATCCCTTTCGTCAAATTCATGGTCCAGATTGGTATCCGCCTTATATGCCTGGGTTATCCTCGCCCCGGTATTCGGATTTTCAAGACTTACCTCTGCTTCTCCGATAAAGGCCGCGATAGCATATACTGCCGCTGTATCCTGTCCCCCGGTATTGCAGGAAAGATCCAGCACCACTTTCTTTACCGGAGAATCATCCCTTAAGATCCGGCTGACCGAGTAACTGATAATCCCCATCGTATCCTGTGCATCCGCATCGGGAGCTTCATTATAATAATCCTCCTGCCCATGAACAAATGAATCAAAGGTGATATATGCGGTATCCCCGATCTCCTCATAGCCCGGGATCCCGTCAGGATAATACCTTTCCCTGGTATCATTAAGTAAAGCCATAAGAGAAGAAGTTGAATTCCTCGACTTTCCCTCTCCTATGTACTTTCCGAAATCCTTTGCTGCATCAGCGCCAGAAATATAAGAAGGATTCAGAAATTTACTGTGCTGGTCATCAAGGAAGCGATAAATGATATCGTGGTATATCCTGTCAGTCTCCTTCGCATCCGTTCCCAGAAGTATCTCCTTTGCCCCGGTATTCTTTGCAAGCGTATCAAAGCTGTCTATGGCATGTGTTTCTTTTAGCCCGTATAGCTCATCAAAGGCAAAGCAGAATTCATTATATGAAAATTTTGCGAGTTCTTCGCCAGTCTTACCGGAAGCTTCCACCGAATAATAGGATTCCCCTATGTCGCTCAGGCCCTTTTCCACACTTCCGATATCGGAAGCCGAGCACACATAAAGATTTTCCCCGTTATATAGAATATTGAAATTTCTTGGCGTGATCAGGATATCAGACAGAGTCTGAAGCGGCACGTAGTATTGTTCTCCGTCCCTTATCAGGTCGATATCATATTCCGATAAATCCATATCGATCTCATTACCCATCCTGACATCGGTTTCCGCACTTCTTTTAAGATACTCTTCCTTTCCGTCTTTTGATCTCAGATTCGTGTTGATCGCGAGATCCAGTAAGGATTCTTCACCCATACGCATAAACTGGTCATAATCCTCAAAATGGAAGCTGTCATCAGCAAAATCAACAGCCATATAATAACCGTCTTCTCTCGTAAGGGTGACTATATCGCCATCCGCTTTTGCCGTAACCGAGTATGGCGCTGCTTCTTCCGAAACAGGTGCTGCGGCAAACGGAATAATAAAGGACATAAAACCTGCCCAGTTTTCTATATCCACATAAGGTATTTCACTGCCGTTAATAAAATAAAGCGGCATGGATTCTTTATTTTGCATTGAAAAGATATAAAGAGGTGTTTCCTTCTCCTCAACAGATATTCCGGCGCCTTTGTTTACGGTACCCGTTTTGCAGCCCGAGACCGTCCCTGTAATAAATACAAAGGTCAGTAATATCGCCAATACCTTCTTCATAGCAGTTCAAACCTCCTTATTATCTGTTCTGATATCATTTTCATCATCTCTTCACCTCCGGGAATACTCCCGCTATCTGTCATTATGCCCAATACCTATGAAACTGTCAAAAAATGTATAGTAAGCGAAATTATAAATTTCGCTTACTATAACGCTCCGCGAGGATGCGCACGGATTTTGTAAGGAAATATGCGGCTTTCAGCCGCCAAAATCCGGCGCAGTAAACGCCAAAACGAAAATAGTTTTGGCGTTTACTATAATTTGGATGATTACACACAAGTACTCTGTAAAAAACTGAAGATAATATGAAAGATATTAACGCTATAACCACCGAGGAGTTTCAAAAAGCGATTCCTGAAGCCTGAATGCGGTTAGAAATTTAATTTGAAGAAACACGTGATCACGCATATAATGATGTCAGGGTCAAAACCCGATATCCGGAGCGTTCCGCACTTCGTGCTCCCACGCTCCTCCCACATCTCGCACTCTCGTGGGGCTTACGCTCCACTTCGTGCTCGATGTGGGGCGGGTCATAAAGCCACTCACCCACTTTCATGCAAGCATGAAGTGGGTTCGGGCTTTTGACCCTGATATCATATAATGATTAAAGAAGCAAAGTGTCTACGCCGCAATTATAGGCGATTATTAAGTGATTGAAGAAAGGAACAGCATAGGCCGAATATGAATAACAGTATAATAGGATGGAGATCAGGAAGTAAAAGAGCTCTCAATGATCCGGACCACACAAAATTCCGCGTGGAGCACGATTCCATCGGTGATAAGGAAGTGCCTTCGGATGCATATTACGGTGTCCAGTCTCTTAGAGCGGCGGAAAACTTCCCTATAACAGGGCTGACTATGCATCCCGAAATGGTTAGCAGCATAGTTTATATCAAAAAGGCAGCAGCCATTACCAATAATGAAACCGGAAGACTCCCGAAAGAAAAGGCGGACGCAATCATCAAAGCCTGTGATGAGATTCTGGAAGGTCGTTTTCTTGATAACTTTATCGTTGACCCGATCCAGGGTGGCGCGGGAACCTCCTTGAACATGAATGCCAATGAGGTGATAGCAAACAGGGCAATTGAGATATCAGGCGGAAATAAGGGCGAGTATTCCGTCATTCATCCCAATGATGATGTCAATATGGGACAGTCTACAAATGATGTCATTCCCACTGCAGGAAAAATGACCACCATACGTCTCTTAATGAATCTGAGGATACAAATGCAGTGTCTTCAGGTGGCATTATCCAAAAAAGCAGAAGAATTTGAAAAAGTAGTTAAGATGGGACGCACCCAGATGCAGGATGCGGTGCCCATAAGCCTTGGACAGGAGTTCAGGGCATACAGCGATGCAGTATTGAGAAATGTAGGGAGACTCGATGTCGCAATAGAGGAGATGCGGTCAGTCAACATGGGTGGTACTGCAATAGGTACCGGCATCAATGCCGGTGAGGAATTCATTTCAAATATAGTTCCCACACTAAATACGGTATCAAAAATGGATCTGAAGCATGCGGATGATCTCATTGATTCCACACAGAATCTGGATCCCTTTGTGACTGTATCCGGAATAGTCAAGGCCTGCGCGGTTTCTCTTTCAAAGATAGCAAATGACCTTCGTCTGATGTCTTCCGGTCCGAGAACGGGCCTCGGAGAAATAAGCCTTCCCCCGAGACAAAACGGATCATCAATAATGCCGGGAAAGGTAAACCCTGTAATTCCTGAGGTTGTAAACCAGGTGGCGTTTAATGTCATAGGAAATGATATGACAATTACTCTTGCTGCCGAAGCGGGACAGCTGGAGCTGAATGCCTTTGAACCGATCATCTTCTATAATCTGTTCCAGTCCATAGATACCCTGGGTTATGCAGTAGAGACGTTTACGGATAACTGCGTAACAGGTATCGGAGCCAATGAAAAGAGGTGCAGGGAGCTGGTGGAGAACAGTATCGGTATCATCACGGTTCTTGTGCCCTTAGTTGGATATCAGAAGGCCGCCGATACTGCAAAGAAAGCTTTGTATTCCGGCCGTTCGGTACTTGATGTGGTAATTGAAGAAAAGCTTTTGGATCCCGATACAGCAAGAGATATTCTGGATCCCGAAAAAATGCTCAGGAAATAAACCGGCATCCCGGTGTCAGTTACGGTAATTTACGTTATACTTCCTGCATTTGCAAAAAGCTCAGCACAGTGACGGAGCGCTTCATCATCCGCATGGAAACGGGGGCGGTGCAGCTCCTCTGCCTTTTCTCCCACGGCAGTGCTTCCTACCCAGAAAAAGAAGGACGGTACATACTGCCTGTAAAGGGCGAAATCCTCGCTGGCAAGTGATGGAGGTGCATCCGTCACGGTGCATCCGGTCTTCTCCGCAATTTGAACTGCGGTTTCCGTCATTTCCGGAGTGTTGAAGACCGCCGGTATCATCTCCTGCCACAGGATCTCAGAACGGCATTCATACGCTTCCGCCGTCTTCTTAATGATGGTCTCCACCCGTTCCTGCATCCTGCCAAGTGTCTTCTCCGAAAGAGACCGTATTGTGGCACGCATCTCCACCCGGTCAACAACCAGATTCACAGGTGACCCTCCCTCGATCCGGTTGATGGAAAGAACCGCAGCTTCAAGCGGCCCGGTATTTCTGCTGACTACTGTCTGCAGAGACTGAATAACTGCAGCAGCGCATACAATGGGATCGATATTAAGCTGTGGCATGGAGCCATGACCTCCGGCTCCGATGATATGTATCTCAAAATTCCGTTTTGCGGACATTAGTACGCCCTCGCGGCACACGATCTGTCCGGTCTGAACGGATGGCCAGTTATGAAGCCCGAAGCAGATATCCGGACTTATCAGCTTAAAAAGCCCCGCATCAATAAGCTTTCTCGCACCTAAAGTCCCTTCCTCCGCCGGCTGAAATACCAGATCCACGGTATTTTCAAGCTCTCCGGCTTCATAAAGCCTTGACAGTATCATTGCGGCACCGACCAGTGAAGAAGCGTGCAGGTCATGTCCGCAGGCGTGCATCACACCCGGAGTCCTGGATTTCCACGGGGATTCATACTCCTCTGTCTGCGGAAGGGCATCTATGTCCGCGCGGAGCATTACCTCTTTCCCCCTCCTGCTGCCCTGCAGTCTGGCTGCGAGTCCGGTCTCGGTTTTTAGCGGAAGTATGGTGACTCCTGGAAGGATCGAAAGTACCTCCTTCAGCTTTTCCGTAGTCCTGAATTCTTCATTTGAAAGCTCGGGATGCATATGCAGATCCCTTTTTAACTCAAGCGCTTTTTCATATTGTTCTTCGGTAAGTCTTAACATTATCTGCCTCCTGTCCGAAATGCAGGATACTATCCCTCTACTCCTTTATTGCCACATTCAGGATGATAGCACAGAGGCCCGCAGGAACTATACCGGAGCCTCCAAAAACATATTCCACCCACTGGGGCATCATAGAAAGTACGTTTGCGGTGGAACCGAGACCATAGCCGAGGCCGAGAGAAACAGCCACTATGGTTATTTCACGGCTTCCGATGCCATTCTTACTGATAAGCTGTATACCGCTTAGAATGATGGACGCAAACATCATGACCGCAGCGCCGCCAAGCACCGGCTGAGGCATAAGCTGGATCAGGGCCGCAAGCTTGGGACAGAATCCGCAGAGGACCAAAAATATTGCCCCCATAGATATCGCAAAAAGATTGACTATCTTTGTCATCCCGATAATACCTACATTCTGGCTGAAGGATGTATTCGGAAGAACACCGAAAAATGCGGCAAAGGATGAACCGAGGCCGTCACAGATCACTCCGCCGGAAAGCTCTTTATCGGTCGCTTCGCGCCCGAAGCCGCCCTCTGCGATCCCCGAAAGATCGCCTATGGTCTCAACGGAGGTCACAATAAACATGATCAATATGGGGATTATAGCCCGGACATCAAAGATAAACTTAACAGGCATTATGGACGGAAGAGAGAACCAGGGCGCGGAACCGATCTTATCCCATTGCAGAACCCAGGAGTGGATCAGGGTTTCCCCATCGGCCACATAGGTGGTCCGTATAAAGATGGAAAGGATACCGCAGACAACATAGCCGATGATGATCCCGAAGAGAATGGATGCAGACGAAAGTATACCTTTTGTAAAATGCTTAAGTATTATGATAGCGATCAGAACGATAAGTCCCACAAGCAGATTTACAGGATCACCAAAATCCTTATTATTATTGCCCCCTCCCAGTGAATTGATGCCTACACTTATAAGAGACAGACCGATCGCCATAACTACCGTACCTGTTACCACCCCGGGGAAAAGCTTCCTTAAAGGCTTAAAAATAAACCCGAGAACCGTCTCGAATAAACCACCTATGACACAGGCTCCGAGAATGGCTCCATAGGCAGTGACACCGCCTCCCATTGACCCGGCTATCCCGCTGCATACACCGATAAAGCCGGAACTCGTACCCATTACACAGGGGAGCTTCGCACCGACCGGTCCTATGGTCCAGAGCTGTACCAGGGTAACCAGACCTGCTACAAGCATAGCATTCTGGATAACAGGTACCATCAATCCGGCATCACCCAGTGCACAGGCTGCTCCGATCACCAGAATGGGCGTCAGGTTTCCCACAAACATAGCCAGAACATGCTGCATACCGAGGATAATGGCTCTGCCAAGAGGAATACGGCCTTCAAGTTCATATTCTGATGTCATTTTCATCATCTCTTCACCTCCAGGAATACTCCAGCCATCTGTCATTATGCCTAATGTCTATGAGACTGTCAAAGAAATTGGATAAACGCATCAATCTCTCCGGAACCCGGTCTGTTATAGCTATTTCCTATAACCCGCTATAAAAATCATATATTGGACGTATCGGATCTTTTGTGCCATAATTCCACAGGAAAATCTCAACATATGAGACATATGAAAACAGATAAAAGTATCTCTCCGGGATCCGGATGATCCTGAACAGATACGAAAAATTTAGATCAGGGCAGGAAATTATGGGAAAGAATAATAAAATTACATTGTGGATAGCACTAGGACTCTTACTCGGCATAATCGTAGGACTTGTAATGCCTGAATGGCTGTACATGCCTCTTACCGTAGTCGCCACCATTTATATGTCGGCGCTCAGGATGATGATATATCCGCTGGTATTCTGCAGCATCATTATCGGGATAATCGGCATGGGAAGCATTGCAAAAACCGGAAAGACAGGTCTTTATTCTCTTATCTGGTTCACCGTGACCACAGCAATAGCTTCCGCTCTTGGGCTGGTTCTCCCGCGGATACTTCATCTCGGACAGGGAGCAGTGATCACTCCAACAGATACAGAAGTTGAAGCCGCCACCTTTACCGGTCTTGTGGATACCATTGAAAATATCATCCCCGGAAACCCCTTTACTTCCTTCACCGAGGGAAATATGCTGCAGATCCTTGCCTTTGCCGTTATCATCGGCCTTTCCTGTCTTGCATTGAAGGAGAAGGCGAAGGCCTTTGTAGAGCTCTGCCGGGCAGTGGATGAGATATCCATTTTTGTCGTAGGAAAGGTGATGCTCTTTACCCCGATCGGCGTATTCTGCTGCATAGCTACGGTAATGCACACAAACGGCAGGGAGACCGTGATACAGCTTGCACAGGTGATGATCGCCCTTTATGTCACATATTTCCTGTATGCGGTGATAGTTTACGGCGGTATAGTCAAGGTTTTCGGAAAATACAATCCATTAGCATTCTTTAAGAACGTGGCTCCGGCATCCATCAATGCCTTCAGCACCTGTTCATCGAATGCGACCCTTCCTCTTTCCATGAAGTGTGCAACAGAAAACCTGGAAGTGCCTGAGGAGATCGCATCCCTTGTGCTTCCTCTGGGCGCAACGATAAATATGGACGCCGTATCCATTGTGATGTCCTTTATGATAACCTTCTTTGCTTCAGCACTTGGAATAGAGCTGTCGGTGGGAACTATGGTAACGATACTTGCCTGCAATGTATTTTTAAGCATAGGAACCCCGGGTGTTCCGGGTGGAGCGATCGCGGCATTTGCAGCCCTGGCTCCCATAGCCGGTATTCCTGTGCAGCAGATACTTGGTGTGTATATTTCGGTCAACACTCTTGCGGATATGGGCGCCACCTGTGTAAATGTGCTGGGAGACCTGGCAGTGGCAACTGTCCTGAAGAAACAGCTGGAAACTGTATAATACGGTCGTACAGACCGGACACTTTACTGATAATCCTTACTGACCGTTATCACTTCATCGGTTTCGATGGCCTTTTTTATCATTTCTTCTATCACCCCGGAAAGCCTGGACTCTGAATTCTTTATTATATTCAGGTTCGGCTTTGTTACCGGGTGCTTCGCAACAAAGATCGTACAGCAGTCTTCATAGGGAAGGATTGAAATATCCGCTGTTCCTATCTCCTCGGATTTGTCTATTATCTCCTGCTTGTCAAAGCCTATAAGCGGCCGGTATACGGGAAAATCCGCAGCCTCATCGGTAGTAAAGAGGCTCTTTAAGGTCTGGCTGGCCACCTGCCCTATGGACTCTCCGGTAACGAGGCCAAAGCAGTCCTTCGTTCCTCTGGCGATATGCTCCGCTATCTTCATCATATAACGCCTCATTATAATGGTCAGCTCGTCATGGGGACACTTCTCGTAAATTGCCATCTGAATATCCGTAAAGTTTATGATATGGAGGTTTATTGGTCCCGTGTATCCTGACAAAACCTTTGCAAGGTCTATGACCTTCTGCTTCGCCCGGTCCGAGGTATAGGGCGGTGCATTGAAATATACCGCATCCATATATACACCCCTTCTTGATACCATATAGCCGGCAACAGGGGAGTCGAAGCCCCCGGAAAGAAGGAGCAGAGCTCTTCCGTTGGTACCGAGCGGCAGTCCTCCCGCCCCCTTTATTATCTTCGAATACATAAAGACCCGTTCCCGAAGCTCTACATGCAGCCACACTGAGGGTTTATGTACATCAACCTTCATTTCAGGATATGCATCAAGGAGTGCCTCTCCCACGTCCGCATCAACCTCCATTGATGTCAGGGGATAGCTCTTGTCTGCCCTCCTGGTATCCACCTTGAAGGTGAAGCTTTTGTCGTCATAATTTTCTCCTATAAACTTAACGGCCGCCTCTTTTATCCCCTCTATGCTTTTATCCCCTACTATAGTCACGGGACAGATACCCACAACTCCGAATATGGTCCTAAGCTCGGCAATAACGCTATCCTGATCAAAATTGCCGCTTGCTTCACAGTAGATACGTCCGTTTATGCGGGATACCTCGAAATCCGCACCGATCCGGTGGAGGTGGATCTTTACCTGTTTCTCCAGTGCTTCCTCAAAGATATGACGGTTCTTTCCCTTTACCCCGATCTCTGCATATTTTAATAAAAAAGCCTGAAATCTGCTGTCTCCCATTATCTTCTCTTAAACCTCCTTAAGGACGGTATCAGTTCTTTCAGGGCCGCGATCGTATACGCTGCCTCTTCCTCTGAATTATGTCGGTTAAATGAAAGCCTGATGGTCTCTTCCGCCTCCTCATCGCTTAAACCAATTGCCTTTAATGTGGGTGAAACGTGTTTTTTATGGCTGGAGCAGGCTGATCCGGCTGACACGTATATCCCCCTGTCCTCAAGAGCGTGGAGCATTACCTCCGAACGGACTCCCCGTACCGTAAGGGATACGATGTAGGGCGAAACGCTCTTCCCACCGTTGACCTTCACATCCTCAATATTCTGAACTTCAGAGACAAAGCCCTCTCTAAGCTTACTTACACGTTCAAAGCTTTCCTCCCGCTCCTTAAAAACAAGCTCCGCCGCTTTGGCAAAGCCGGCTATTCCGGGAACATTGATGGTTCCGGAGCGGAGTCCGTTCTGCTGCCCACCTCCGTACATCAATGGCTTAATGTGGGTGGCTATATCCGAAAGATACAGTAGTCCCACACCCTTTGGACCATGCAGCTTATGCGAGCTTGCAGTCAAAAGGTCTATATGTGCCTTTACAGCATCCAGAGGAAGCTTCCCGAAGCCCTGTATATCATCAACATGGAAAAGACATTCGCTGTTGGCTTCCTTTATGAGCTTTCCCACCTCTTCCACCGGCTGTATGCTGCCGGTCTCATTATTTACATGCATAACAGATACCAGCACCGTATCGGGACGTATCCTTGACCTTAATTCCTCCGGATCGATAACACCATCTTCATTTACGCCGGTCTTTTCCACTTTCCAGCCCCTGCTTTCCAGAAATTTAAGCGGTTCAGAAACCGAAGGGTGCTCTATTTCGGTTGTTATGATGTGCTTCCCCCTGCTCTCCCTGAAAAGTGCACTACCAATAAGGGCTGTATTATTGCTTTCCGTTCCACCTGATGTAAAGAGCACATTTTTTCTCTTCCATTTCAGCTTTCCGGAAAACACATTGAGAGCCTCACTTATGTACTGCTCTGCCTTATAACCTATTTTATGTAAACTTGACGGATTCCCGTAATCTTCAGTAAAGATACGGTTCATCAGTTCCACAACCTCGCTTTCCACCTTTGTGGTGGCTGCGTTATCAAGATAAATCTCCATTTTTCTTTATCCTTCAAATAAAAAAATGATCCAGGAAAGCAGCACAAAGGCTGCAGTCTCCGTGCGGAGTATCCGCCTGCCAAGAGTTATCGGGATGAAGCCCTTCATTTCTGCCGCGTCTATCTCTTCCTCCGAAAAACCGCCTTCAGGGCCGATAAACACCGCGATCCTCTCTCCCGGCTTTATCCCCGATATTATATCACGGGTTTTTTTGAAATTCTCCGACAGTTCATACGGGATCAGCCTGAGATCGAAATCTTCCGCCATATCAAGTGCTTCTTTCAGGCTTACTATCCCGTGTATCTCAGGGATGAATGCCCGCTTACTCTGCTTTGCGGCAGCCTCGGCCTTCCCCTGCCAGTGCTCCCTCCTTTTCTCCGCTTTCTTTTCATCGAGCTTCACAATGGAGCGTGCAGTCTCCACCGGTACTATCTCATTTACACCAAGCTCTGTGCACTTTTCAATGATCAAATCCATTTTATCGGACTTCGGTATTCCCTGAAACAAAGTGACTCTTACAGGCAGTTCTACATCCGCTTCCTTGATAAAATCAAGTCTTAAATGTACTTTTTCTTCGCCTATATCCTCTATGTGGCAGCGGTATTCCCTGTCTGAAGTCCCGTCCGATATACTGACTACCTCTCCCTTCCTCATCCTGAGTACGTTTTTTATGTGATTATGATCCCTGCCGCCGATATAAATATCGTGACCTTTGATATCCGAGGGATCAACGAAGAACCGATACATAGCTCACCCACTCCCCGTCACGGTTTTCCTCAACTATCTCAAAGTCATTAAATTCCAGGTTCTTCTTCATTTCTTCAGCCTTGAAGTCGATGATCCCGCTCACAATGTAGATTCCGCCTTTTTTAAGCATTTCCGGAATGAGATCCGTAAGGGGTATAAGAACATCCGGCAGGATATTCGCTACGATCAGGTCGTAACCAAAGCCCACGTGATCCCTGACATTCTGGTCATTCAGAAGATTTCCGATTATGAGATGATAGGCTGCATCACTTAAACCGTTCTTTTCAAAATTGTCCTTTACCGCAGGGACCGCTCCGTCATCTATGTCGGTGCCAAGGCCTGATGCTGCCCCAAACTTAAAGGAGAGAAGCGACAGTATCCCGCTGCCCGCTCCCACGTCTAAGAAGCGGTATCCCGCCTTAACATGCTTTTCCAGAGCCCTGACGCAGAGCCTTGTACTCTCATGTGCACCGGTCCCGAAGGCTGTGCCGGGATCGATATTTATCACATAGTCATAATTCTTTTCTGCCTGCATCTTTTCCCAGGATGGAATAAAGAGTGCACTCTTTCCGTCCTCGAAATCAATGATAAAGCTCTTAAAGAATTCTTTCCAGTTATTGAGCCAGTCCTTATCCTCTGTTTCCGATACGCTTATCCCGCCGTCTCCGATTTCCGTACTTTCCCTCAGACCTGACAAAAGAGCGCTCACATCCTTCAATATCTCATCCCTGTTCTTCGATTCCTCGATATAGAAGGACACAAAGGCATCATCACCCTCTATGTTGTTTTCCGGCAGCACATCATAAAAGGTACCGTTCTTCCTGATATCATCGGGAAGGGAGGCATCCTCTATCTCCACGCCCTCCACATCCAGATCCGTAAGAAGCGCGGCTATTATATCTTCTGCATCTTTTACGGTTTTGATAGTGTATTTTATGTATTTCATATCTTTACAAGTCCTTTCAGGATCCTTCGGGCTAAAGCCCTCAGGATGACATTTGACAGACCTCCGGTTGGCAATTCACTGCCCTCAGGATGACATTTGACAGACCTCCGGTTGGCAATTTACTGCCCTCAGGATGACAATGTAAACATTAGTGTCCCGGCGACATCCCTCCCGGTTATGGTGCCCGTGTGTATTTCTCCGCTTTTGATCCTCCCCTCTGGGCAGCTCACGCGGATATATTCCCTTGTATAGCCTTCATTTCCATCCTCAAACAGTACCTCCGCCTGCTTACCGAAATGTCTCTCCTCATATTTCCTTCTGTTTTCCGAGTCAAGAGTCTGCAGAACAGTAAGCCTCTCATGCTTCACGGAATTGGCAAGCTGCCCTTCCATCCTGTCCGCAGCCGTCCCCTTTCTCCTGGAATAGGGAAAGATATGGGTCTCATAAAAGCCGATATTCTTTAAGAAACGGTATGTCTCCTCAAACTCTTCCTCCGTTTCTCCCGGAAAACCTGTGATCACATCGGTTGTCAGAGCAGGATCGTCAAAATATGATCTTAAGATCTCCACGCTTTGCAGGTATTCCTTAGCGGTGTAGTGCCTGTTCATACGCTTCAGTACCGTGTCCGATCCGCTCTGGAGAGAAAGATGGAAATGAGGGCAGAGGCTTTCCGTTCCTCTTAGCCCTTCGACAAATTCCGTCGTGATGATCCGTGGCTCCAGAGAACCGAGTCTTAATCTCTTTACTCCCGGAAGCCTGTCCGCCTCTTTTATAAGCTTCAGAAGATCCTCATCATCCTCCGGTCGCTCAATCCCGAAGGACGAGAGATGTATCCCGGTAATCACAAACTCACTATAGCCCTTTTCAGAGAGGGAAGAGATCTCGGATAAAATATCTGCGATCCTTTTGCTTCGTATCCTGCCTCTGGCATAGGGAATTATACAATATGAGCAGAACATATTACAGCCGTCCTGAACCTTCAGGAATTTCCTTGTATATATACCTTCACCGGAAATATGATGCTGGTTTCCGCTGTTTCGTATGACCTCTCCGTATGCTGCGCTGTCTCTTAAGCCACCCGCTTCTTCCCTGTGGCTTTCATCCCACGCTTTTATGACTTCTGCGATATTTTCTTTTTCCTTATTCGGAAGGGCTATATCCACACCATCAAGGCAGACCTCATCCCTGCCATGGGTATCAACATAGCACCCTACAGCGATTATCACGGCATCAGGATTCAGCTTCTTAGCCCGGTGGAGCATCTGCCTCGATTTTCTGTCTGCGATATTTGTGACAGAGCAGGTATTTACGACGTAATAATCCGCCTTTTCCTCAAAGGAAACAACAGAGAAACCGGCCTTGATCAGCTTCTCCGCCATCCCCTCAGTTTCATAGGCATTGACCTTACATCCCAGATTGTGTATAGCGACGAATTTTCTCATTGACAGTTGACTTTATACTATGCAAAGGCTTATATTATTTCCTGAGAACGCATTATATTCAGGAGGTATAATAATGAAAACAGTTAAAATTTCCCTGAACTCTATCGATAAAGTAAAATCTTTTGTTAATGAGATCACAAAATTCGATTATGACTTTGATCTTGTATCAGGCAGATATGTTATTGATGCAAAATCCATAATGGGTATCTTCAGCCTTGACCTTTCAAAACCCATTGACCTCAATATCCATGCAGAGGACAGTGTTGATGAGATATTAAAGGTTCTCGAGCCCTATATCGTCTGATACATCCGCTAAGGGAATTCATTCAGCAGACACCGTTTTCGGTGTCTGTTTTTTATTATAAGGGGATTTTGCCTGCTTAGCAAATCAGTGAAGGCAGCTGCGCTGCGATATAAAAGATTGAACCCGCCTCGTGAAAGAGACGGGTTCGGTGTATAAGTATGAATTGAATGTATTCTTATTACTGAAGGAGTGACAGAACACCCTGGTTACTCTGATTAGCCTGTGCAAGCATTGACTGGCCGGCCTGCTGAAGAATGTTATTCTTCGAATAGGTAACCATTTCGGATGCCATATCGGTATCACGGATCGTGCTCTCTGCTGCTGTGGTATTCTCAACTACGTTGTCCAGGTTCTTGATCGTGTGCTCAAGTCTGTTCTGGATAGCACCGAGTGCAGATCTTCTTGCAGATACAAGCTTGATAGCTGCTGAAATATTGTCGATAGCTGCACGGGCTGTTGAGGTGGTCTTCACGCTGATGTAGCCGCCGCCGACAGGGCCGTCTTGATCATTATTCAGTTTACCCTTGATCTTAGTATTATCATTTACAAGATGAATATCCTTCCAGGCATCAGGGTCGGTATCATATTTATTCTGATTATCTCCACTGGTAGCTCCCAGAGGAAGTATAGATCCTGCTTTAATTGAAACATTGTCATCCCATTTTTTGTTTTGGGTATTATTATCGTCAGTTGATGCCCTTCCGCTAATCTTTACGATAGAACCGTTATCATTAACACCATAGTGGTATTTTTCTATGATAGAATCATACTTTATTTCATCGTTAACACCCACGCCGATTGCGGATGCAGTAATGGAGTATATATTTACTGTTATTCTGTTATTGGCCTTATTGTCAGCACCAACCTGGAGTGCGAAAGAAAGGCTTCCCTTCCACTTTGCATCCTCAGATTTTCCTGCTGCGCTTCCGCTTAAGAGATAGGTCTCGTTGAACTTTGTGGTTGTAGCTACACGGTCGATCTCTGTTGAAAGCTGCTTTATCTCGTTATGAACGTCAGCCTTGTCGGAAGATGACATTGTTCCGTTTGCAGCCTTAACTGCCAGCTCGTTCATTCTCTGAAGCATATCGTGTACTTCTGTGAGTGCACCTTCTGCTGTCTGTACTGCGCTTATACCGTCTTCTGCGTTTGTAGAAGCCTGTGTAAGACCTCTGATCTGCTTCCTCATCTTCTCACTGATGGAGAGGCCGGCTGCGTCATCCGCTGCACGGTTGATCTTGTAACCGGATGAAAGCTTCTCGGTGGACTTTGCCTGAGCATCGGATGTGATGCCGAGCATTCTGTTTGAATTCATTGATGTGATGTTATGCTGTACTACCATATTAAACCTCCATGTAAGTAATTAAGTTGTAACGGGAATCCATTCAATTTTGATTTCATCAATTTTGAATTACACTTTCTATATCGGACAATGTACGGATTTCTAAACACGTAAATTGTATCAATTTTAATACAATATGAAAGCGCCCCCGCTTAAGGGGGCGCCACTGGTCGTGTTGCTCGTTGGGGTTGAGTTCGAGCTTGTTGCTCGAACTCAATCTCGCTTCGCGAGACACGTTTCTTTCAGAAACGTGCCATTTTTTAGCATACTCGCAAAAACATCAGAGATATTTTATAACGACCAAAAATATACTTGTTTTTGGTCGTGTTGTTCGTTGATAAACGAACACTTGCTTCGTTTTTCCATCGTAAGTTACTGACTTTTAGCATACTCGCAAAAACATCTTCGATATTTTTGCTCGTTGATAAACGAACACTTGCTTCGCAAGTGTTCGTTTATCACATCAGTTTTCTGAACATTGCTTCGAAGTCGGAGAGTTCTGCCTTGCGGGGATTGCCCGGTGCGCAGGCATCTGCTGCTGCGGATTCGCAAAGGAAAGGAAGATCCTCTTCCTTAAGCTTCTCCAGCTTTGTGGGGATTCCTACATCAACGGAAAGCTGGCGTACAGCATCGATAGCGGCCTTTCTGTAAGCCTTCTCGTCCATTCCGCTGGTATCAACGCCGAATGCCTCGGCTATATTCTTAAACTTGGTTCCGGTATATTCCTGATTGAATTCCATAACGATGGGAAGCATCATCGCGCAGGCAACTCCGTGAGGCGTGTCATAAACAGCACCTAAGGTATGCGCCATGGAATGGGCGATACCGAGGCCCACGTTTGAATAAGCCATTGCGGTTACATACTGTGCAAGAGCCATTCCCTCACGTCCGTCGGGATCATTTTCAACAGCCTTGCGGAGGTTCTTGGCAATAAGCTGGATGGATTCCAGATTCAGCACATCTGCAAGCTCCCAGGCAGCTCCTGTGGTGTAGCCCTCTATAGCGTGTGTCAGGGCATCCATACCTGTTGATGCCGTAAGTCCCTTAGGCATTGAAGACATCATATCAGGGTCTACGACAGCGATATCAGGGATATCGTTAGGGTCTACGCAGACAAACTTTCTCTTCTTCTCAACGTCGGTGATAACATAGTTTATAGTGGATTCTGCGCCTGTACCGCCTGTTGTCGGAACTGCAATGGTGAATACGGTACGCTTCTTTGTGGGAGCAACACCCTCAAGAGAACGAACATCTGCAAATTCCGGATTATTTACTATTATACCGATACCCTTACCGGTATCCATGGAAGAACCGCCGCCTATGGTTATCATGCAGTCAGCGCCCGACTTCTTAAATGCCTCTACGCCGTGCTGAACATTTTCAATGGTGGGATTTGGTTTGATATCCGAATAAAGCTCAAATCCTATGCCGTTCTTCTCCAGAAGATCGGTAACCTTCTTTGTAACGCCGAATTTAACAAGATCAGGGTCTGATGCAACAAATGCCTTCTTAAACCCTCTGGATGTGATGAGACCGGGGATCTCCTGTATAGCACCGTGGCCATGGTAGGAAATACCATTAAGGACAAAACGATTAACTGCCATTTACAATTACCTCCTTGATTTTCCGGGGTCTTCCGCCCCTTTCCGCGTGTTAATAAACAAGATAATTGTACTACCTAGGCAGGTATTATTCAAGAATTATTTCGTAAATATTACTATAAAATTTCGGAAATTTAACAAATATGTGTATAAATTGCACACCTTAAAACAGTGCCATTTTACTTATTGATGATCTCTAGAGCCTTGTCCAGCTGGTTGTCCGTTCCGTCCTTTTTATAGGCATCAACGTCCAGTTCCACCACGATATCGGGCTCTATCCCTATTCCCTGTATATTCGAACCGTTTGGTGTATAGTACCTCGCATTGGTAAGCTTCAGAGCGGAACCGTCTGTGAGCGGATAAATATTCTGTACTATACCCTTTCCGTATGTAGTGGTTCCCACCACCTTAGCGATACCATGATCCTTCAACGCTCCGGTGAGAAGCTCTGACGCACTTGCACTGTGGGAATCCACAAGAACCACCAGAGGCATCCCCAGCTCTTCAGGAGTGACCGCCTCATAATCCGTTCGCGTACCCTGCCTGTCCAGTGTATAAGTCACGACACCGGTGGAGATAAGGTCATCAGCGATCTCTACCGCTGCATTCACCATTCCGCCTCCGTTGCCTCTTAAGTCCAGAATAAGCTTATTCATACCCCTTGACTTTAGATCTGAAAGAGCATCTTCAAACTGCTTCACGGTGATATCATCAAAGGATCCGATTATGATGTAACCCGTATTCTTTTCCAGCATATTATGAGACACGGTTATGGACTCCACCCTCATCCGTTTCACCGTAAACTCCATCTCATCCATTTCTTCACCACGGAGCATCACAAGGTCAACGCTGGTTCCTTCCTTTCCCCTGACCTTGTCCACAAGTTCCGAGATATCAACGCCGATCACATCCTCTCCGTCAACCTTGTAAAAGATATCTCCGATCTCTACTCCGGCTTTTTTTGCGGCGGATTCCTCTGAAGTAAATCCCGATACCTCAAAATAACCGTCATCATTCGGGGATATCATCACGCCGATACCCTCAAAGGAGCCCTGGTTTGATTCGTGCAGGCGGGAATACTCCATCGTACTGTAATACTCGGAATACTGGTCATTAAGAGAATCCACGAGCCCCCGGTACATGCCCTCGGCACGTTCCTCCGGGGTTTCTCCCGAACTGTCATCTTCCATATAATCAAGATAGTAGAAATTGATGTAATCGTTAATGAGATCGATCTTTTCCCTAACCTCGGAGGTAAGCACCCCGCTGCTTCCGGGAAGAGAAAAACCCCGCCCCAGGAGCGCATTATGAACAGACTCTCCGAAGAGGATCAGGATGAGAATAATTAGAGCTATGAGCAGCCCCGTTATGAGGCCGCCCCAGAAACCGGGCTTTTCTTTCATGTCTTTATACTCTGAGATGCTTTCGGGCCGTTACAAAGCTTCCGAGAAAACCGATACCGGCTCCCAGTATCAGGGATGCCGGAACAAGAGTAGTAAATATCTCTGTAATAGACAGGAACTGCAGAAGAGAATCCAGTGCAGAAAATTTCTCCACAAGATATTCTATTGCTCTCTTGTAAATAAAATAGATCGCTGCAAGGGGAATAGCTGCGCCTACAATGCCCAGTATCATTCCCTCGATAACAAAGGGCGCCCTTACCACAAAATCTGTTGCGCCTATAAGCTTCATTATGGATATTTCCTCACGCCTTACCGTAATGCCGAGAGAAACGGTATTGCTGATAAGGAAAATAGAAACTGCAAGAAGAACAAGGATAATACCCATGGAAACATAGCCTATAAGTGAATTCACACTTGTAAGCATTGTTGCCACAACAGCGGATTTTCTGACCTGCCGGACACCGGGCAGGGATTCTATGTAGGTAACCAGATTTTCCTGCATGGAGATATCATTCATATAGATCTCGTAATTTGAATCCTCGGCAAGGGGGTTGTCATCACCGAAGCTGTCAACATAGTCTCCGAGGTTTTCCGCCTTAAAGGATTCCCAGGCTTCCTCGGCGGAAACATAAACTATCTTTGACACCTCCGCCCTTTTACTTATCTCATCTCCGATGACCTTAATATCATTATCCGGCAGACCCTCATCAAAGAATACCGTAATGGCGACTCCTGACTGGGCCTTACGTACGATATTTGCAAAGTTCAGGACTATGGAATAAAACATACCGAAAAGGAACACGCAGGACGCTATGGTCGCTATAGTCGCGAGAGAGAATGTTTTATTCCTGAATATATTTTTTACACCCTGTCCCAGGGAATAAAACCATGCACTAATCTTCATCTATATAACCACCCTTTTTCTGGTCACTTACTATCACTCCCTTTTTCATGGTAATGACCCTTTTCCGCATTTCATTTACTATCTCGCGGTTATGGGTGACAACAAGGATAGTGGTACCGTTTTTATTGATCTGCTCTAAAAGCTTCATTATTTCCCAGGTGTTCTTCGGATCCAGATTTCCCGTTGGCTCATCTGCCAGAAGGATCGGCGGATCATTTATGATAGCCCGGGCAAGGGCGACCCTCTGCTGCTCTCCGCCGGAAAGCTCTCTCGGCTTACTCTTGTATTTCTCTGCAAGACCCACAAGGGAAAGAACCCCGGGAACATTCTTTCTTATCTCTCTCCCGGGTACTGAGATCACCCTCTGGGCAAAGGCCACATTTTCATAAACATTTCTGTCCTTCAAAAGCCTGAAGTCCTGAAATACAACACCGATACCCCTTCTGTATCTTGGAATCTTTCCGTGCTTTAATTTGACCACATCAGTGTGGTTTACGATTATCTTTCCGCTTGTCGGGGTAAGCTCTCTTAGCAGAAGTTTAATGAGAGTGGACTTTCCGGAGCCGGAATCTCCCACTATGAAAACAAATTCTCCCTTTTCAATGTGAAGGCTCACGTTATTCAATGCCGGTGAGCCCATAGAAAATGATTTATTTACGTCTTCCAGAATGATCATGTATTTTCCTTCAGTAATTCGTATCTTCCATATACTTCATATATTTTGCCACCATAAGCGCGATCTTGAAGGTAATGGCATCCTCAAATATCCTGAGATCCAGACCCGTGGTCTTCTGCAGCTTGTCCAGTCTGTAAACCAGTGTGTTCCTGTGGATATAGAGCTGACGGCTGGTCTCCGACACGTTAAGGGAATTCTCAAAAAATTTATTAATGGTCGCAAGTGTCTCGTTATCAAATTCCTCGGGTGATTTCCCCTCAAATATCTCCTGTATGAACATACGGCATAAAGGTATGGGCAGCTGATAGATAAGCCTTCCTATTCCGAGAGAAGAATAAGCCACCACATTCCTGTCCTCGAAGAAGATCTTGCCCACATCCAGGGCCATCTTTGCTTCCTTGTAGGAACGGCTCACATCCTTAATGTCATCAACAGTGGTACCGTAGGATATCCTGACCTTCTCTTCACCCTCCTTATTCAGATACTCCAGCATACCCGAGGCCAGCTCCCTGTTCTCCGCCGCAGTATCCTCTTCAGTCATCTCATGGACAACTATTACATTCTTCTCATCCACGGCAGTGACAAAATCTGTAGGAGCCGAGATGAAGAAATCCCTCATCATCTCAAGTACGGTGGTATTGGTTTCTCCTTCATCCTCCACCAGAAAAACGCTTCTCCTTACATCGGTATTGATATGGAGCTTTTTTGCCCTGTTAAAGATATCAACCAGCAGGAGATTGTCCAGAATGAGATTTTTTATGAAATTATCCTTGTCAAAGCGCTCCTTATACGCCACCAGAAGGCTCTGTATCTGGAAGGCCGCGATCTTACCCACCATGTAGGCATCCTCGGTGCCTCCGTTTATTACCAGCACATACTCCATCTGCCCATCATCGTCCTGTATCTTGAAGAACTGATAGCCGTGTATCTCCTGGCTGTCCGCAGGAGATGATGCAAAGGAAGCAATATCCTGTGAGTCCACATTCTCGGCCTTAAAGGTGTAGGAAAGGGCCTTTCCCTCCGTATCGAAGACGCACATATCTACTCTTGTGATCTCTTTCAGACCATCAATAGTGTTCTGAAGTATCTGGTTTGATATCATATTCCTTCTCCTCATAGTAAACGACAGAGTTATCTGATGTTTACTATAATACAAAACGACAAAAAATGGAATACTTTTACGGATACTTTTTGTGCATTATTTATAAGGAACTATTCTCTTTTTCATAATTGTCTGCTGCCCGTCTGAATATCTTCCGCAGCAGAAAGTCGCCTATACCGCCTTTTCTGATGTTTCCGTCACTGGTCACTCTCAGGGATACATCCCGAAGTATAACTATGAGCTGAGCATTGATCTTCATCCTGTTTTCACGGATAAAGTTCTCCGCTTCAAAACCGTCCGGGTTCATTATCACAACATCCGGCATACTCATATTTACTTCATTTACTATAAAATCGTCACCTCCCACACTCTCGTCTCCGGCAACGGAGGACACTATATTAAGCTCCCCGAAAAAGCCCCGGAGTGAAGAAGCCAGGGACTCGAGCTTTACCGCATTCGATGAAATGAGAAAAACGGACCTTTTCTCCTTTGCAAGCTTACGGAGAAGAGCTTTCAGAAAAAGATTGCTTTCTATCTCCCTTGCCCTGCTCCTGCTGTGGACATTGGCAGCCTCAAGTATGTCACTGCTGGTAAAGATCACCATATCCATGCCCTCCAGATCACTCTTGATACTTTCGTCCGCGGAAGCAAGAAGAAGGGCATCATGGGTAATAAAGTCCACCGTATTGCAAATCCCGTTATTAAGATACTGAGCTACTCTGCGCATCGATTCACGTACAGAGTAGTCATTTAGTTCTATTCCCAAAACGGTAATTTTTCTCATAACAAGGTATTATAACACACAGTATTAAAACCTCAAAATTCCAAAGAAAAGTTGTGGTATAATCCCATTATGAACGTAGCTGAAGGCATCAGAAAAAGACTTAGTGCAGAGACCGTACTCCTTATCACGGCAGTTATCGGAAGCACCCTCTATATTTCCCTGGCATTTAATGACAATCTCTGGGTGGACGAGGCCTTCACCGCCTCGCTGATAAGAGGAAATATCAATAATGTCATCCACGATACCGTATCCGATACCCTGCCACCATTTTACAATATCGCAGGTAAGCTCCTGACCCTTATTTTCGGATTTTCCCCTGTGGTGCTGAAGCTTTTCTCCTGCCTTCCGATGGTGCTCCTTCTCTTTTTCGGCGGAAGGAAGCTTTACTCAATTTTCGGCTTCCGCCCTGCCTTCCTCTATGAGCTCTTTCTTTTCAGTATGCCCCACTTCCTCCACTATGGAGTCGAGATCAGAATGTACAGCTGGGGTGTTTTCGCCTGTGGAATGGCAGCGATCGATTTTACCGATATCCTGAAAAACAGGGCTTCCTTAAAAGGCTTTATGTTATTCTCTGTATTTGCGGGTTATATACATCATTTTGCACTTGTTTCCTGCGGTATGATGTGGTTTTTACTCCTCGTCACGGCAATATGCTCTAATGACAGGGACAGACTGGGAGAATTCTTCAAAAATCTGGGACTCTTTATTCTTTTATATCTGCCCGGACTTCTCCTTAGCTCATATCAGATAAAAAACGCCGGCTCCTGGTTTTCCATGGCTCCCCTTACACCGGGTTCATTTTTCAGCGATCTCCGCTTCCCCTTTGTTACCAACGTGACCGTACTTTCAGCCCTTCTGCTTTTCTACCTCTGTTTCACAGCTTTTGTCCTTATTTTTAAAACCGGTGGTAAATCCCATCCCTACGGGCTCCTTCTTTTATCTGTACCGTATCTGACCCTGCTTTTCGGCTACGGAGTGTCCTTTATCTCCGGAAAGAGCCTTTTCACCGCCAGATATCTGGTACCGTCATTAGCGGTCCTCTGGCTTGGAGCTGCCATACTTTCGGATCTCGCCATAGCTGCATTTAATGATAACAGGTATATATCGGGAGTTCTTGCCGCCCTTATCGCTGCCACCCTGGTGATCTGCTATTTCCAGGCCTTCCGGGAAGAATATGATCCGGGTGTTACGTACATGAAGGCTTTCTTTGATGAAAATCTGGGTGGCGATGATGCCTGCATAATGAGCGAGGATAAGCCTGAGCTTCAGATCTGTTTCAGATACTATTATCCCGGCCTTAAAAAAACGAACTGGAAAAATGCCGGTGAAACAAAGGGAACTCTCTGGCTTTTTGTCAACGGAGAAAACGGAAAAGCCCTTGAAAATGCCGATAAATACGGGTATAATCCGAAATATACAGGTGACTTCGCTTTTGACCGCTATTCCTTTTCTCTATATAAACTGGAAAAGCCCTGAAAAGCGAAAAAGCATTTTCTCTTAAGAAGGGGGTGGACATATGGATGTGTCATCATTAGCGATGCCCGATATAGCCAGTCTGTCCATGTATATGGCCAGAAATGAAACCCTGCAGGATGTGGGAACCGCTCTTCTTTCCAATGCTCTCAATGTTCAGGAGAGCATGGGCGCGGCTACAGTCAGCATGATGGAGCAGTCCGTCAATCCGTCGCTGGGAGCAAACATCGATATTCGGGCATAAGGGATCAGAGATTCCTTAATATCGACACAGAAAAAGCCGGCTCTTAAATGAGACCGGCTTTTACATTGTCATTAAAAAGGTAAGACCCATTTCAATAACCGCTATCACAACCCCGATCACCACCGGCACAGTCCAGACAGGCGGTCTTTTTACTATCGCGGTACTTCCGTCACCAGTAATTACCTTCAGATCTTTCGAGTGGAAGATCCTGTGAAGCCTGAACTGTCCTCCCGGTTCATTTTTCGCAATGAGCTTCAGTACGAGAAAAGCAAGAGCGGTGAAAAGTATTGCAAGCACTGCATAGAATGCAAATGAAAACAGGATCTCCGTCCGGGAATATGTGATATCGTTAAATGTGTCCGGGAAAAAATGATCCAGCAGATAAACTACCACCACACTTCCGAAATTGATCATAAAATGCCCAATTATCCCGGGCCAAAGGCTGTTTGTGGTCTCATCCAGGATCCCGAAGGCTATCCCGAGGACTATGGCATAGCTCATCTGATTGATATTTAAGTGCATAAGTCCGAAAAGCAGTGCCTGGAGAACTATGGCGGATAAAAGCCTCCCGGACTTTCTAAGGCCCGCATATATTATCCCCCTGAAGGCCAGCTCCTCAGCAAGAGGGCCTATAACCGCCATAACAAGCGCCACATAAAGCAAGGAGCTTTCCTGATCCATGTACTGTTCCGCGATATCCATTGCAGCGTTTTCGGAAAAAAGCAGGGAAAGCGCATTCACCGCAGAAACAAGGGGCTCTATACAGAACATAAATACGACAACAAGCACCCAGGTCAGGGGTTTAAGCTTCCTGAACCTGAATATCTCTTCAACCTCTGAGCCGCATACCGTAGCCACAATAAGTCCCGGAAGCAGCACAATGCTTTCACTTATAATGATATTCTGAAAAATGGGTATTTTATCAGAGCCTCCCCGTAATGCCGCCAGGGACAGTATCAGAGAGACTCCGGTAAACAGAATTATTATCAGTGTAAATACTATGCCGGATCTTACCGGCGTCATTCCCTTTATTTTCACTGGTTCATCATAAAGTTAACAAGCTTATCGATATCCTCGGGCTCATATGCAACTATTTCAAGCTCGGAAATGGTTCCGTCAGAAAAGATATTTGCCATGGAAACATACTGGGAAAGCTTGCTCTTAAGGTTCAGGCGGTCACCTTCACCGGTAACAAGCTCTACCTTGCCCTTGCAGCTGTCAACCACCTTAAAAAACTTATCAATGTCTGTAATATTCTGTACCTTCATGTTCTTTTCTCCTTTACTTTGATTCTCGCAGGCAGCAGTTCAATGCTCCTGCACTTGTTACGGCTGCTTATCATTCTTTCTGTTTCAGCCCTGCCTTCAAGTTTATCATTTTTTTAAACTCTTGCAAGCTCAAGTAATATCAGGACAGCTCAATGGAGCTTTCGGTGATCCTTATCTTTCCCTCCTTCAGAAGATGCCCCACAGATCTCTTGAATGCAGCCTTGCTCATATGGAAGGTCTCCTTTATGAGCCCGGGATCCGCCTTGTCCGTAAAGGGTATCCTGCCGTTATTTGAGAGCAGATATCCATATATCGCATCCGCATCGGTATTTATCTGAAGATATGCCTTTTTCCTGATGGAAAGATCAAGCTTTCCGTCCGGGAGAACCCTTGTTACTCTCGCGGAAATACGCTCCCCGGCCTTTACCTCCCCGTTAAACTCCTTTGCCGGTATCAGACCCGAATACTTCTCATCCACCGCAACGAAGGCTCCGAAGCTTTTAGTTATCTCATAAACTATACCCTGAACCTCGTCATCCTCCTTATATGGAGAGTCCTTTGAAAGAAATTCATACACCTTCATTGTGGCTGCAAGCCGCCCGCTCTTATCCACGTACATAGTTACAAGCACATAGCTCCCCTCTTCTGCCCGATAAGTCTGTTCAGAGAAGGGAAGAAGAAGATCCCGTTCAAGACCCATGTCCAGAAAGGCTCCGATCCTTGTGATCTCTTTTATCCTAAGCCTTGAAACCTCTCCTACAGTGATAAGGGGATGCGTCGTGGTAGCGATGGGCCGGTCGGAAGAATCCTTATAGATAAATACCTCTATATCATCCCCGGGCTTTGCCCCCTTTGGGATCTGGCTCCCGGGAAGAAGCACTTCTTCCCCCGGCTTCCCGTCTCCGTCACTCAGGTAAGCCCCCTGCCGCACGATCCTTGCGATCTTAAGCTTTTTTATCCTGCCCGGTTCCATCATTTTCCCGAAAGAAAGGTGCGGGCAATATCCGAAAGGATATCCGCTGTTCCCTCTATCCCGAATTTTTCAGTGTCTATGATAAAATCCTTGTGTTCCGGATCATCCTGCATATAACCCGTGTAATGAAGGTAGTATCTGTTCCGTGCCTTCTCTGCCTTCGGTATCACTTTAGCAGCCTCTTCCTCCGTCATATGAAGATAATCCATACAGTTTTTTATCCTGTACTCCATGGAAGCATGAAGATAAATATGCAGGGCATTTTTATGGCTGTTAAGTACATAATCACCGCAGCGGCCGACTATTATACAGGATCTGCTCTCTGCCAGTCTCTGTATCACATGGGACTGGGCTGCAAAGATCTTGTCCTGCTTATTTTTGGGGCCGTTCCCCAAAGGATAGAGCTTTTCAAAAAACGAATCCCGGCCCTCATCCTTCAATTCCTCTTCTTCAAGGACCTCGGTTGCCGGGATCTTCAGCTCCTCTGCAGCTCTGTCCACCAGATCCCTGTTATAATACTCAATCCCAAGCTTCTCTGACAGTCTCTCCGCAACGGGCAGTCCCGCTGCTCCGAACTGTCTTGCTATTGTTATCGCATAGTTCATCTTATTCTCCCAGATATGCCTTTCTGATGGAATCATTATTAAGAAGCTCCTCCGCTTCACCGGTAACCGTTATGGATCCTGTTTCAAGGACATAGGCTCTGTCGGCGATGTTCAAAGCTTTTTTTGCATTCTGTTCAACAAGGAGTACGGTGGTCCCGTCCTCGTGTACCTGTCTGATAATATCAAAGACCTCATTGACCATTATCGGAGAAAGCCCCATTGACGGCTCATCCAAAAGAAGGATATCCGGCTTTGACATAAGTGCCCTGCCCATAGCGAGCATCTGCTGCTCACCTCCCGACAGTGTCCCTGAAAGCTGCCCCCTGCGTTCCTTCAGTCTGGGAAAGCGGTTAAAGACCATATCCAGAGTATCGGCATATTCCGTTCTGTCCTTCCTTGTATATGCTCCCATCCGGAGATTGTCCTCCACTGTCATATCCGCAAAGACTCTCCGCCCCTCGGGGACCTGGGCTATTCCCATAGCCACCCTCTGGTGTCCCGGAACCCGCCTTATATCCTTCCCTTCAAAAAGGATCTCTCCCTCCTTCGGGTCTATCAAACCTGATATGGTATGGAGGGTAGTGGTCTTTCCTGCACCATTCGCACCTATAAGCGCCACTATCTCTCCTCTGTCCACGCTGAAATTGATCTCCTTCAGCGCCTGTATCACTCCGTAATATACACTTAGATTCTTTATGGTTAAGAGCATTTATTCGTCATCTCCAAGATAAGCCCTGATAACTTCAGGATCCGACAATACTTCCTTTGTATCTCCTTCTGCGAGGATCTTTCCGAAATTCAATACGGTAAGATGCTCACATATTCCTGAGACCAGCTTCATGTCATGTTCTATAAGAAGTATGGTTATCCCAAATCTGTCCCTTATGAGGCTTATGGTTTCCATAAGCTCCGCTGTCTCATTGGGATTCATTCCCGCTGCCGGTTCATCCAGAAGAAGTATCTTCGGCTCGGTTGCCATAGCTCTGGCTATCTCAAGCTTCCTCTGCTGTCCGTAGGGCAGATTGGATGATAAAATACCGGACACGGTATCAAGGGAAAACACCTTCAGGATCTCCGTTGCCTTCTTTTCCATCTCCCTTTCAACAGAGGCATATCTGCCGCAGTGAAACATGGCTTCAAATGTGGAATAGCCAAAGCCCCTGTGAAGCGCGGTCTTTACATTATCAATAACAGACAGCTTCTGAAACAGCCGTATATTCTGAAAGGTTCTCGCTATCCCGTCCTTATTGATCTCCTCGGTAGAGTGCCCCGTAATATCCCTTCCGTCCAGAATGATACTGCCCTGAGTAGGCTTATATACTCCGGTCAGAAGATTAAAGACCGTGGTCTTTCCGGCGCCGTTAGGTCCGATGAGACCATAAAGCTGCCCCTTTTCAATAGAGAGACTGAATTCTTCCACCGCATGGAGGCCGCCAAAGGTGATGCTCAGGTTTTTTACGTCAAGCAGCGCCATTCTTTATCCCCCTTCTTATTTTGTCAAAGAATTCCGTTCTCTTTTCTATTACCCCCGGAGCCCAGTTTATGATCATTACCGCGATAAGAACGATGGAATAGATCAGCATCCTGTACTTATTAAGTCCCCTCAGGAGCTCCGGCAGAAGGTAGAGCACAGTGGCCGCAATTACAGAACCCCGTATACTGCCTATCCCTCCAAGGACGACATACACCAGTATCATTATGGATACGTTATAGCCAAAATACTGGCTGGTAGACTGAAGAGTCGCTATATTATGGGAAAATACCACGCCGGCCATACCTGCTATGGCTGCCGAGATGGTGAAAGCCAGCATCTTGTATCCTGTAACAGGTATCCCTATGGATTCAGCCGCTATCCTGTTATCTCTTATTGACATTACTGCCCTTCCGTCCTTTGAGTCAATAAAGTTCTGTACGATCACCAGTGCGAAGAGTAAAAGGACCACAGCTATGGTGAAATTCGCATCATGGGGAGTTCCCGTAACTCCCATGGCTCCGTTTATCAGAACCGTCCCCTCAGGCTCCATATTGAGCGCCATAAGGCTCTCAAATGAGAAGTGCACTCCTCCGGAGTCCACCCCGAGGTAAAGAGCATTGATTATATTCTTAATTATCTCGCCGAAGGCAAGGGTCACTATGGCCAGGTAATCGCCGTTCAGCCTGAGAACAGGTATTCCCACAAGGAAACCGACAAGAGCCGAAAGCAGTACTCCCACAATGAGAGCCAGAAGGAATCTCAATCCGTCCGGAAGCTTTCCCACTGTCAAAAGTGAGAAAAGAGCGCTGGAAAAGGCTCCGATACACATAAATCCAGCATGTCCCAGAGACAGCTCCCCCAGGATCCCGACACAGAGATTAAGTCCCACGGCCACAATGGCATAATAGGTCATGGGCACCAGAAGCCCTTCCAGATGACTGGACATAAGGCCGGTATGAAGGAAGATCTCCAATACGGCCCAGGCAATAATGACCATTCCGTAGGTTACAAAACGCTGCGATGAAGTTTTGGAAAAACTGATCTTCTTTTTCATTCTTTCCTCCCTTCAGACCTTTTCCTGTATCTTCTTACCCAAGATACCGGTGGGCTTAACTATTAGCACCACTACAAGGATACCGAATACTATGGCATCCGCAAGCTGGGAGGATATGTAGGTACGGCTGAGGATCTCGATTATTCCGAGAGCCAGACCTCCTATCATTGCACCGGGAATGGAGCCTATACCTCCAAGCACCGCTGCAACAAAGGCTTTTATTCCAGGCATCGCTCCGGTATACGGAGTAAGCGAGGGATAGGCCGATGCTAGAAGAGCTCCCGCCACTGCCGCAAGCGCCGAGCCTATGGCAAAGGTCAGTGTTATGGTCTTATTTACATCTATTCCCATAAGCATTGCCGCTCCCCTGTCCTGAGAAACGGCCAGCATTGCCTGACCCTCTTTTGTCTTATGCACAAAGAGCTGAAGCACAAGCAAAATGAGAAGGCTCACCACAATGGTCACTATGGTTATCCCCTGTATCTGAAGCTCTCCGTTGAATAAGGAAAGTCCCGACCAGGAAATAACGGAAGAAAAAGACTTTGTATCCGCCCCGAATATGAGCAGCGCGAGATTCTCCAGAAAATAACTGACACCTATGGCAGTTATAAGCACTGCCAGAGGAGATGCCGCATTTCTTAAAGGTCTGTATGCCACCCTCTCCGTCGTGATCCCGAGAACCGTACACAATACTACGGCTATCAGTATGGAGATGAAGGGAGGCAGTCCCAGATTGGATGAAAACAGAAAAATAATATAACAGCCCACCATTATGAAATCTCCGTGGGCAAAATTAAGCATCTTGGCTATACCATAAACCATGGTATAGCCAAGTGCTATGATCGCATATATACTTCCGAGACTAAGCCCGTTTACAAAAGTAGTAAGAAAACTCATACTGTCTTATCACTGTGCTGAAACATAAGCTCCGTTCTGGATAACAACAGCCTTAGGCTCCTTTGTGGGCTCTCCGCTCTTGTCCCAGGTCATTCCGGTACTTGTAAGTCCGTCGAGGCTTATCTCAGTAATACCCTTCTTAAGTGCTTCACATATTTCGGATACGCTCATCCCTGCCTTAACGCCGCCCTTTTCGGCTGCTGCCTTTATGGCATAAACAGCGTCATAGGAATCTGCGCCGAACTGGTTCGGTGTGATCTCATACTTTTCCTCAAAAGAAGAAACAAACTTCTTTGTCATATCATCCGACGCATCTGCAGCGAAGGGAGTAAGAAGCATTGCTCCCTCTGCAAGGCTTGCATCAAAATTCTCCACCCCGAGTATACCGTCAAGACCGTCACACCCGAAGAATATGGGCTTATACCCCATTTTATCAGCCTGCTGAAGGATAAGGGAAGCCTCGGTATAGTATATAGGAAGGAACACAAGCTCTGCTCCCGCATCCTTTGCCTTCTGGATCTGTACCGAGAAATCCGTCTTGCTGTCAGCGGTAAATGCCTCAGCGGAAACTATCTCAAATCCCTGATTTGCTGCTTCCGTAGCAAAGTTCTGGTAAATTCCTGATGAGTAAACATCGGAGCTGTCATAGATCACGCCCACCTTGGAGGCAATGCCCTTAGTTCCTATGTACTGTGCAGATGCCGTTCCCTGTGCAGGATCCGAGAAGCATACACGGAAGACATTGTCATACTTTACACACTCTGTAGCTGATCCCGAGGGAGTAAGCTGGAACATATTGTCGTTCTTTGTCTCCTCCGAAACCGCAATCGAGCAGGCACTGGTAACGGATCCAATAAGCACATCCATTCCCCAGTCCTTCAGGGTATTGTAAGCATTGACGCTTTTCTGGGCATCAAGCTCATCATCCTCTGATTTTATCTCAACCTTCATGCCGTTGATACCGCCGGCAGCATTGATCTCCTCAACAGCGATCTCTGCCGCATACTGAACTGCGGTACCGTAAGCCGCAGCACCCCCTGTAAGAGGTCCTATGACTCCGATCTTGAATGTATCGTCTCCCGAAGCCTTGGAAGAGGCTCCGCCGCAGCCGGCAAGCATTGACGCTGCCATAACAACCGTAAGTAACACACTCAGTAACTTTTTCATATCCACTCCTCCTTTTTCCGATCCTTCGGACTCCGACCACCGCACAGCACTAAAGATCCGGTGCTGAGGTCCTTACGATATAAGAAAATAGGGCGATCATACTGAATCGCCCCATTGTGATCCGTCCAAATCAGAGAGATTATAGCAACTCTGCCCGTTTTTGTAAAGCGCTGGCGTTCATCTTCCGCGATCCCCGGCGATATACCCCATACCCACATTGAAATGTTCGCCGTTAACCATACATTTCAGCCACTCGTGCAGGCTTATTCCATCAACCAGGCTTGTGCCAAAGAGCGGGTTTCTGATGGATGTATGCACCGGCAGGTCATTAAGAAAAAAGCAGAAGGATCCTGTGATATCTGAAAGATCGTAGACCATGGACTTCAGGGCATCCCTGAAATCCAGGCGTATCCCCGCATCGCTCACATAATCATTCCCCTTAAGGGCATTCCAGTATGCGGAAAGCACCTCATCCCTGCAGGAACAGGTATACAGATATCTTATCCTGTCCCCGTACTCCCTGTACAATGCCCCGTACCAGTCGGTAACCGGATTGTCACTCACAACCCTTTCATATATCTCAGGCTTTGTATTCCATCTCTTCCTCATGATCTTCTTCCACTTATTCCAGGGCAGAAGAGAGCTGTCGGAGCAGACGGTCACGGCCTGCCTTTCCGGATCATAATGTTTAAGTATTTCCCCTGCCAGTGCTGCAGCTCCAAAGCCCCCCGCCGAATCTCCGGCGATAAGAAGCTTTACCGGCTCCGGGAAATGCCTCTTTATCTCCTCGAGAGCGATGGAAAAATTCCTGTACCCTCTGAAATGCATTACCTTTCCCGGATCCCTTCTGTCATAATAATAATCGCAGTCTCCGAGATGAAAGTCTCCCGTTGAATAGGTTATCACCGCCATATTCCAGTCGGAAAAGTAATTCAGGGCATTACGGTTCTCTGTGATACCCTGGTTTATATTCATAAATTCGGTAACAGGACGAAGATTCGCCCAGTAATATCCCGGATCCCCTTTGAGTACCCCTGCCGCCTCGGTGGGATGAGATGCGGTAAAGGCATCCCAGGCGACACCTCCTCCCGCGAAAAAGATCAGGAGATTCCTCTCATGCCCCTTGGAAAGATAAAAGTGCCAGGGACCACCGTCCCCGGTAATCCCTTCCTCCTTCGGGACCCTGTACCAGGTGTTGAAACGTGGACGGGTCCTTAGCTCCGGAGCCACGGGAAATTTCGGTCTGACAGAAGTGATCAAAGGTTCAGCCTCCTTGCAATGGCACTCATCAGATCCCCGAAATTAAATATCACAACACCCGCATCCAGAAGAAGGTAAAGTGTTACGATAATCATTGCGG
Organism: Lachnospiraceae bacterium AD3010; assembly: GCA_000622025.1. Taxonomy (GTDB): domain Bacteria; phylum Bacillota; class Clostridia; order Lachnospirales; family Lachnospiraceae; genus NK4A144. The sequence continues at coordinate 33,876 of JHWU01000009.1, forward strand.
GATAGGGAAACCAGTTCATTTCAAGCTTTATAAAGATCAGCTGGATGAGTGCGGCGGCGGAATCCAGGACCAGGTATGAAATAAATTCATCAGCGTGAAATCTGGCCGCCTTCGAAATGATAAGCGTCACGATCATCATCACCAAAAGCATGCTGGGTATGACCCAGGTGACGGACCATCTGTGCCAGCCGGTAAGCAGATCGGTGACCAGCACCGCGATCATAACTATAAGAGCCTCAATGGTAATGGTTTTCAGGATATTGTACCTGAAGTAATTTATGACAAAAACATCACCCCAGATAAAGAAAGCCACTATCTGGCATATCCTTATAACTGCCTCCGTTTCGGGCAGCATGAATCCGATCATTCCCGTGATTATACAGAAAGCCGCCAGGATAAAGGTGAGTATCTTTATCACTGTCACACTTGAGATCTTCCTCTCCGGAAAAACGGGGAAGCTCCCTTCGTCACTTTCCTTGTATTCCAGCTTCTTCTGGCATAGGGGGCAGGCTTTTTTCTGCCCGTGTATATTAACCCTGCACTTCGGGCAGTACTGCATTTTCCGTCTCTCCTTCCCGGGCATCAAAGTCGTTGCTCGAAATCTCCACGTCTATGCCCATTCCGCTTATGATCCTGAAGAAATTCATCATAACGCCATGGGACAGATAGGGACTTACCTCTCCGAAAACCATCCTGTTCCCGAAGGTTGAAACACAGATCTGCTCCGAGGGCGCTGCCATAAATGCGCTGAAATAATCAATGTACTCCTCGAGTCCCTCTGGCATGCTTATCTTCCCCAGATTTGACATAGTGCAGGTGACGCCCCGGTTAGCAATCATACTGAAAAGATAGATACCTATGTCTTTGATGATCAGCGGTATCATCTTTACCGCGATATTATGTTCAAGTGCCGCATAGGAATTCATATTCTCATTGATCTTTTCCTTCGAAAGCTGCTCCTCAAACGCCTGCTTCACTCCGGGGATTATGCTGTTCAGAGTACCGTTATATTCTGTGGCATCAAAGGAAATATTTATCACGCTGAAAAAATTCCTTGCAGTATAGGACTGGTAGAACTGCCTTAGATTAACGGGAACACTCACCACTATTGGTCTCTTTTTCTGCCGGACCGTCATCCTTTTAATGGCGGCCTCGATATAGACCGCCACACACAGTATCCCCACTGTGGTGCCGTATTCCTTGGCCTTTTTCAGAAACTGGTCTGCCGGGATAACTCCCTCTATGAGATGGCAGCGTAAGTTCGGATCCTTTTCTTCGTTTAACTGCCAGGCCCTTTTTGCTCCCATATCCTTCAGCTGCTCCAGGTTCGCACTTTTTTCATAAAAAGTGTCAAAGGCGTCCGCGCTGTTTTCCTGCATTGAAGAGATATCATCATCAAAGCGTGTAAGCGGCAGGGAATACCTGATCTCCAGATACTTCGCCACAAGATGCTTCAAAAACATGAAGGCTCCCGTTCCGTCTGCGAGAACGTGAAAAACCTCCAGGTTTATCCGCTTCCTGAAATAGTTTACTCTGTAGAGAAGAGCTCTGCGTCCCGGATGATAGATCGCCTCCAGGGGGTATTCCCCCTCCTCAGACACCGTCGGAGAAATTCCGCTGTCCTCCAGGTAATACCAGAAAATGCCTCTTTTCAGGACAACATTAAAGATCGGAAATTCCGGAGCCACCTCTTCAAGAGCCTGTTCCAGTATTTCCTTATCCACATCCTCCTTTAATACGGCTGTCAGGCGGAATACTCTCGTATCGGCGCCCCTGGCCTGGGAAGGCACAATCTTTGCAGCGTTATCAAGCTTATACCATCGTGTAGATTCAGCCATATGAACAGAATTGTAACATATTTATATATATTTCTATCATAATTAATGCAAAAAATGCAAAAATAATGTATAATAGTTACAAAATTAAGTATTCTTGTGCGAAGGGAGATCATTATGCTTGCTGCACTTATGCCTCTTTTTAATGAAAAAATGGCTGTTAAGGCCTATTCTGTATTCTCCGAGAAGGAAAATCCTTTCCTGAATCCCGATATGGCGGTTGCCGCAAAATACGACGGGGTCGGAAGGATATCAGGTCTTGAAGTCGTCGGCAGTATGGGCACTGCTGTCCTGAACGAGGAGAAGCAGGTTTTTGTTCCTGTGGATAATATCAATATCTTTGCGGATATTGTATCGCAGTGCACAGTTCCGAGAAACCGTGTGGTCCTCCTGATGGACAACTCGATAACACCCGATGAGGACTATGTTAAGAGGATAAAGCTCTTGAGAGGCGAGGGCTTCCGTTTCGCCATCAGAAAGCTTACGGTTGATATGTTTGAGGCATACCGGCCCATCCTTACCGAATGTGATTATGTACTTCTCGATCACAAAAAAATAGTGATCTCAAAAGCGAAGATCTATTTCAATAAACTCTATCCCGATATGAAGCTCATTGCCGTGAACGTGAACAGCCAGGATGAATACACGGCCTTAAGTACCGACGGTAAATACGACCTCTATGAGGGTGAATTCTTCAGGATGCCGGTTACCAGCAATGAAAAAGAAGTCAATCCCTTAAAGATCAATTATATTGAGCTCCTGAACATAGTCAACGCCCCGGACTTCGATCTGACGGATGCGGCAGATGTCATAGGAAGAGATGCCGGTCTGGTCATCTCACTTCTTGAGATAGTCAACCACATCGCCATCAATTCAGAGATCACCTCTGTCCGCCACGCAGCCGCCATGCTTGGTCAGAAAGAGCTTAAGCGCTGGATCAACACTGCGGTCACCAAGGAGCTCTGCGCCGACAAGCCGAGTGAGATCACCAGAATGTCAATGGTCCGCGCAAAGTTTGCGGAAAACCTTGCGCCGGTATTCAATATTGCGGGCTTCTCAGCCGAGCTTTTCCTTACAGGACTGTTCTCCTGCATAGACATTATGCTTGACAAGCCCATGGATGAAGCGCTTAAAATGCTCCACGTCGCAAAGAACATCAATGATGCCCTGATCAGCGGCAAGGGTGAGCTTGCCCCGGTCATCGATTTTGTCCGCCTTTATGAAAATGCAGACTTTATCGAAGTATGCCGCCGGATGGTAGTTGACGATATCGATATGGACACGGTCTATGACGCTTACCTGAATGCTCTGAGCTGGTACAGAGATCTGTTCGTTAAGATGTGACGATCAGCCGTCAGAATTGTATTTAAAAAAGAACATTCAACAACTTCGAAATGTCAGGAAAACTGTTGTTTTCTTGACATTTTTGTGTTAAATTATGATTGTATTAGTAGCTTTATAAATAGGGATACTATATTCGCTGATATATATTCTGTTATGGATAAGATTACGTACTGCGGACGGAACCGCAGTTCCCAGGGACGGGAATAATGCAGAAAGGAGGGATCCGGTATGTCAGCTTTCACAGTCAATAACATCTATTCGAATATTCTGACGTCATATGCGCCGAAATCTTCGCGCTATGATTCCCATAAGCGTGACGAGCTGAAATCTGTTTACAAATCCATCGTAAAACAGAACGAAGATGCACCTCTCTTTCTGATGGACGAAAGTGGGGAGTCTCAGAAGTTTGCGGTTAATCTGAAGGAAGATGCCCGCGAGCTGAAGAATACCATTTCCTCCCTGAGCTCGGATTATTCCTCCAGTATTCTTGATAAGAAGATCGCCTCATCAAGTGACGCTGATCTGGTAGAAGCAAAGTATATCGGCCCTGACGATACCATTAATGACGCTCCTTCCTTTGATATCAGTGTTGAGAATCTGGCATCAAATCAGGTAAACATCGGTTCCTTCCTTCCGGATAATGAAATGGGCATGGAGCCCGGCAATTATTCCTTCGATATCAATGTGAATGACACGGACTATGAATTCCAGTTCAGCATTGAAGAAGGCGATAATAATGCCGACATAGAAAGCCGTATCGCAAGGCTCATAAGCCACGCAAATATCGGTCTGAGCGCCTCCGTTATCCCCGGAGAAGGAAGCAGCGCACTCCGTATAGAGAGCAACACCACCGGCATCCGCGGAGCAGACGGGCTGAATTTCGTTGTTTCGGATGAGAATACAAGCAGAACAAAGGGAGCTGTGGATTACTTCGGGATAAACAATGTTTCCCACTATCCTTCAAATGCAGCCTTTACAATAAACGGAAAAGAGCACAGTGCCTTTTCCAATAACTTCACCGTGGATAAATCCTTTGAGCTGAACCTGAAGGGATTGACAGAGGAGGGAAGCTCGGTACATATCGGATTGAAGACCGATCTGGACGCGCTTACGGAGAATATCAATAACCTGGCCGGGGCATATAATGATTTTATCAGGAAAGCTGCAGAGTACACAAACAGCTATGGACGCTCCGGGAAGTTTATGTATGAAATGTCCACTCTTGCAGGCAGCTACGCCAATGCTCTTGATGCAGTGGGTCTGGCGCTGCAGGAGGACGGAACACTTTCAGTCGACAGCAAGCTTCTTATGAGCTCCGCTTCAGAGGCCGATCCTAAGGAAAGTCTCTCAGCCATACAGAAATTCACAAATGCCCTTACCCGGAAGAGTAATGAGATCTCTCTGAATCCCATGAAATATGCGGATCAGGTCGTTGTTGCATATAAAAATCCGGGAAAGAATTTCCCGAATCCTTACGTTACCAGTATGTACAGCGGAATGCTCTTTTCCAGCTACTGCTGATGCTTATCTTTACTGTATAATGTCATTCTGAGCGAAGCGAAGAAGATCCTTCGCTGACGCTCAGGATGACATTATTACACGCTCAGGATGACATTTTTACATGCTCAGGATGACTTTTTTATACGCACAGGATGACTTTTTCACAGTATCGCTCTTGTATCTGCCAGCGCGTCCATTATCACGTCATCCATATCGTAATACTTATACTTTCCGAGACGGCCACCGAAGAATACTCCCGATTCCCCGGCAAGCTTTTTGTATTTCTCATAGAGAGCATTATTTGTATCATTATTTACGGGATAATAGGGCTCATCACCTTTTTTCCAGGCTGCGGGGTATTCATGGGTTATGACTGTCTTTCCGGCCTCCGACTTCCTTTCATAGGAACCAAATTCCTCAAAATGCTTGTGTTCTATTATCCTGGTATAGGGGATCTCATACTCGGTGTAATTCACTATGGCAGATCCCTGGAAGTTATCCGTATCAAGAACCTCCGTCTCAAATCTAAGGCTCCTGTACTCAAGAGGGCCGTAACAGAAATCAAAGTAGGCGTCTATCTGTCCCGTAAACACCACCCTTTCCGCTTCCTTAAGGAGTTCCTCCTTATTTTCAAAAAAGTCAGTATCAAGGCGGACCTCTGTACCCTCAAAGAGCTTCTCAATAAGCGGAGTATAGCCTCCTATTGGAATTCCCTGATAGCGGTCATTAAAATAGTTATTGTCAAATGAAAAACGGAAGGGCAGTCTCTTTATGATAAAGCTCGGAAGCTCTGTGGCGCGTCGTCCCCACTGCTTCTCGGTATAACCCTTTATCAGCTTCTCGTAAATATCCTTTCCCGCCAGAATAAGTGCCTGTTCCTCAAGGTTCGCCGGAGTATCTCCGATCCTGTCCCTGGCCTCCCGGGTCTGGGCCTCTATTATCTTCTTTGCCTCCCCGGGCGTCTTTACTCCCCAGAGACTGTGAAAGGTATTCATATTAAAGGGGAGGTTAAAAAGCTCATCTCCATATCTGGCAACAGGAGTATTGGTGTAGCGGTTAAAGCGTACATACTGGTTTACATAATCCCACGCCTCGTCACTGTCGGTATGGAAGATATGCGGTCCGTACTTATGGATATTGATGCCATGGCTTTCTTCCGTATAAATATTTCCGCCTATGTGCCTGCGTCTTTCAACAGCCAGACAGCTCTTTCCCTTTTTCTTTGCCTCGGCTGCAAATACAGCGCCGTATAATCCGGTTCCAACTATAAGATAATCAAACATTTTCCTAAACCTCCGATATTCCTACGCTTTCTCCGTCAGTCTGCCTCGTATATCGCCCTCAGGCCGCCTGTCCTCACAATGCTTATTCCGGCTCCTATTATGATAAATATAATTGGAGTACAGATTATCTGCTGGTAGCAGAAGAAATTATGCCAGAAATAGGCGGCAACACACATTGCAGGAGCTATGAGCTCCGGGATCTTATCTGATTTCTTTACAAAGGTCAGAAACGCACTGATAAAGATACCGATATACGCTATTCCTCCTACGATACCGACACTCACGATCTGGCTCATCCATTCATTATGAGCGCAGGTAAGTACAGTGTTTTCACCCCACTTTTCTATGAGCTCCTCTGCATGATAAGTGTAGACTGTATCATAGAAGCAGTCCGGTCCCGCTCCGAAGATGAAACGAACGGGCTCCAGATAGATAGTCTGCCGTATGGAATCCAGTGTCACCATCCATGAGCTTCCCCTGTTATTTCCCCAGAATTCATCAAACACAAGATACCAGCTGTCCGAGCTGATGGAGGGAGGCAGAAGCTTCCTGGTATTCAGATAGATGTAGATCAGGATCAGCAATATCCCCACACCCGTAAGAATATAGGCTGCAGTCCTAAGGAAGGTGAGCGTGGTGATATCCACTGTACCCTCCTTATCCTTTTTGATAAAGAGTATATAGAGGACGGCAAGGAGGATTATCGGGATCCACAGAGCCACACCCTGGGCTGCATAGGTCATTATGCCTCCCAGAGGAACAGCCTTTTCCGGAAAGGCCATCTGCAGGAAGCCGATGACTCTCCAGGAAAGCAGCATAATAAGAATTATCTCCATAAACCTCTTCATATATTTGTTCTCCCTGAAGGAGAAGGAGAACAGAGTTAAAAGGCTTGCGTAAAGCGCAAACAAAGCACTGTCCGAATCCTGCACCAACGCGGTCATAAAGCCTATGACCATATAGACAAAGATCAGCTTCCTGACCCACTTCTTTTCCGCATACCAGTACATAAATATTCCAATGGAGAAGAAGATCATAACATAGCTTGAATACCATGTGGACTGACCCAGGGTAGACAAAAACAGGGTAAGATAATATTCATCCAGGCCCTCATACATATTCAAAGGATCTATATGGAACCTGTTCAGCACACCCAGCAGATTGACTATTGTGGAAGCAAGAAGATAAAAGGCGATCATTATGTCGTCCCAGCGCCAGAACCTGGAAACAAAAAAGTACAGGGCACAGAAAGCAAATTGCGCGATCATTCCCATATACCATCCGTCATAACCCCAAATGACCGTTTCCTTATCAGGTGAGAGGACTGTTGAAATAAGACAGGCGACCAGGTAAAACAGCACAAACTTATCCGTAGTGGTCACATTCTTTTTCCAGAAATCAACTATACGTTTTGAACGGGCAAGGTCAATCTGATACCATATGAAAAACAGCAGCAGGAACACAAGAAAGGTGGGTATCTTCATCATGGGACCGTTAATATAGTAGGTTACGGTCCTGAAGAAATTCCATTTTGCGTCTCCCATATTGTAGTATGAATCCTCGTAATACAGGGGATAGACCACAAATATCAAAAAAAGATAGATACCCAGTATCTCCTTAACGAATCTGAGTGATAACAGCTCATGGGCAGTCTGTTTTACTTTGCTTGCCATTTTAATAAATCTCCGTTTCTAAAAAAGGTCCAGAACAGTATACCATATTTATGATACTCTGTTAAACTGTTCCCGTTTTCGCTCATCAATAAAAGACCCGCCATCGACGGGTCTTTCAGTAAAATGTATTCCTAAGTTCTTATTTCTTTTTATCCAGGAAGGTTGCGTCTATCTGTCCCCTGGGGACAACATTGTGCATCTGGTTTGCATAGATATTTATCTTCTGCACGGTATTTCTCTGCCCTTTCAGGCTGTCTTTTCTGTCCTTAAAATAACGCTCGGCGCTTGCCCTGTTCCGGCTCTGCTCTGCCTCTATCTTCACGGATTTTCCGGTGATGGTGGAAATCAGCTCCTGCATTGTGATTATCTCATCACGATACAGCTCCTTATTTTTCTGAAGCTCCCCTCTTACACGTCCATATACGGATTCAAAGCCCTCATTGAGCTTATTAAGCCTCTCCGCCAGCTCACCTATCCTGTCCTGGCTCTTGCGTATGGCATCCAGATCAGGTTCCTCTGCCTTGAAAAGTTCTGCCTGAAGGGCATCTGCCGCCGCTATCTCATCCAGAACGTCATTCTTTTCCTTAAGGCTTTCTATCAGGATATTGACATAAGAATTTTTCATGCTTTACGCCTGTTTCGCTACTCTCTCATTAACGTGTGCAGTCTTCATAACCTCTTTCCAGGTATCCCTCATTGTGCGCATATGGCCTGCACATTCCTCGAGGATCTCCTTGTCCTTTGAAAGATTTGCTTCCAGCAGTCTCCTCTTCACGTATGAATAAACTGCGTTGAAGTCCTTTGCTACCTCATATTTTTCATTCAATGTGGACTGAAGCTCAAGTATGATCCTTTCCGCCTTTTTGATGTTGGTATTTGCCTTGGCTATATCCTTTTCATCTATGCCCATTATAGCGATGTTGATGAATTTGATGCAGCCGTCATAGAGCATAAGCGTCAGCTCTGCCGGCGAAGCCGTTAAAATTTTGTTTCTGTTGTACTGTGCATAAGCATTGGCTGATAACATATCCCTGTCCTCCTGGTTTTAAGCTGTCTTCGGAATACATCCGTGTATTTATTACTGTCCAAGCATTGACGCAAACGAGCTGCTCTGGGCGTTCATCTTCGAAAGCGCCTTTTCCATTGCTGTAAACTTACTGTAGTAATGATCCTCCATCTCGGTCACTTTTTCTTCCTGCTTCTTGATATCGCTTGTAAGCTTATCATACTCCTTCTGAAGAACCTTATCATCATAAACCTTCATAGCCGAACGGGTCTCTTCTATAAATCTCATTTCCTTATTCAGACCCTGATACAGACCCTTGAAGAGCTGTGAGAAGAATCCGCTCACTGCTTCGGGATTGGAAGCTATCATCTTTTTAAGTGCGTCGTCCTTGCTCTTTGAACTCTCGTCATCCGGATCGCCGTCTATATGATACAGACCATGCTCATTCTCTCCGGCCTCAAAGTATCCGAGTGTATTTATTCCGAAGGCTGAAAGACTGTATGTAGTCTCCTTTCCGTTTGCATCCTTTATATTAATACTCTTTGACAGACCGTCCTTAAAGAGATTGATAAGGGTGCTCAGGTTATCATCCTTACGAAGCAGGGAATCCTTAATGGTCTTTTCCCATTTCTCTACTTCTTCATCGGACATGGCTTCCTTCTCGTCCTCCGAAAGCACATCATAATCTCTGTTGGCCTTCGCGTTATAATAAGTATCCATCTTCTTGATGAGCTCATTATAGGTCTTGAAGAAGTCCTTTATGGAATCATAGATTGTATCCACATCCACGCTGGTGGTTATGGTCGAAGCCTTGAACTTCGTAGAATCCAACGAATCCTTTTCGGAAATTCCCTTAACGGTGATATTCAGTCCGTTTATATTAAAGGTGTTAGAAGCCGATTCGAATTCTGCTCCGTTCAGAACTACCTTTGCGTTCTGCCCTTTGATCTTTACCGGTCCGTTTGTAACTCCGTCAATCGCCCCGTATTCTCCGGTAGTCTCATTGATAGAATAAGCAAGACCCAGATTTTTCAGGATCTTCTGTCCGCTTGGTCCCGAAGAGGAATAATCAATCTCAAAGTTTGCATCCTCACCCGATGACTTTGAAGCGATGAAGAATCTCCCCGTATTGGCATCAAAATTCGCACTTAAGCCAAGCTTTGAAAACTTTTCTGCGATCGCATCCATGGAATCATCAAGCTTTATGTTGATATCCTTGGCTTCCGCATTTTTTCCGACCTTAACCTTGATACTGATGCCGTCTGCCAGAAGCTGGTTTTTTTCCTCTGTGGTATAATCGCTGTCCTTTACGATATCCCCGAAGAGAGTAGATGCGCTTACCGATCCTCCATCCTTTGTGGTAAAGGAAGCACCTGTCAGGTATCCCGACGTAGCCATCTGATGCACTTCCAGGGTCTGTGAACCCAATACTGCATTGTTATCGGCGGTTACGGTTGCAATATCATTGTCAAGCGTCGCTTTCTTGGCATTATAATTTCCTTCATAGCGGAGATTGTCAAGCTTTCCGGTGTAAAGAGAATAAACCTCAGAGTTCATACTCTTCCAGATTTCCTGCTTCCACTCCAGCTTGGTCTGTGTATTCTTTAATTTTGTGGTCTTGTAGCTTGCTGCCGAAACGAGAGCCTGTACTATGGTCTCTGTATCAAGTCCGCTCACAAGTCCGGTCATTCTGATACGATCTGTACCCATAACCTCACCTCATCTTTCGTCAGCGCTTCTCGTCGATAAGGATACCTGCCATCTCCCATACCCTTGCAAGCATATCCAGGGTCTTTTCGGGAGGAAGTTCTTTTATTACTTCCTTTGTGTCCTTATCAACGATCTTAATCGTTACTCTGTTGGTCTTGTCATGAATTCCGAAAATGGCCTCGGAGTGAGAGATCATCTTTTCATTGATCTTTTCAACCGCCTTCTTTATCTCTTCACTGGCAGTTTTGCTGTTTCCGAGGGCTTCCTGTATGTTCTCCATGGTATTGGAGCCCGATGACTTCGACTGATCCTGTTCCTTCTCATCATGTGACTCGGGAGCTTCATGCACGATCTTCTTTACGGAATCCGTTCCTTCGGCAGGAGTTATGGCAACACTGCTCTGTGACGGTTCGGGGGCACCCGATCCGTAGCCTGCCGTCTGTGAAATTGTATTACTGATACTGTTGATTGAAGCCATTTCTACACCTCCATGTGTCCTCGTGTCGTTCCCTTCTACGCGAAGCATCCAAATCAAACGCGCGATATCAGGAGCTCTACACTAGTATTATCGGACGAACATACAAAAAAACTTAGGGCTTAAAAAAGATTTTTTAAGGCATCCATACCGTCAAGGTTCATAGCGTTCTTATTTGACTCCTGGATCTCAAGGAAGATCTCCTTCCTGTACACCGGAACCTCCTTCGGAGCCGCGATACCCACTTTTATCTGATCACCGCGGATATCCAGTATGGTCACTTCTATATTATTATTTATCACAAGGGATTCACCCTTTTTTCTGGATAAGGTAAGCATTTATTTTCCCTCCTTTGCGGCAGACAGGATATCGTAAATAGGGAAGTGTATATCATAACCGTCCTCGGTAAGTATCACCTGGGCTCCCTTTCTGGTCTTCGCGTTGATGATAACAGGAGCCATAAGGTTTACCGTCATCTTTTCTATCTCTCCTCTGGGAACCGTTACGGTCACAAGAACTATGGTATCCTCGGGGACAAGCTCTCCCAGCGGGATAAGGAGGTCATCCTCCACCATAGGATTGTAATCGGGCTTGACAATATGGGGATCCATTACAGGCATTGCAAAAGCAGGCTCATCCAAAGAAAGCAAAAAGCTTAAGGACGAACCGTCAGTCTTTTCCGAATCATGCACAATGGCAAATTTGTTCAGATCCGGAAAACCAACTATCCCTCCCGGAAATTCAATGATCTTTTCATCATCGATGGTAATCTCTCCAAATAATCTGGTGTTCACTTCCATGCTTAAATATCCTCCTCTTTTTTATCATTAAGACTCATCATCTTCATGTCTTCGGGGCACTGCCGAAAAAACCTTTGATCAGATATAACTCACCAGTGTCTGCTGGCTGATCTTACCCGTTACCTGCAGTGCCGCATTGTAGGAAAGCGTAGCTTCGCTTAAATCCACTGTAAGGGTGGACAGATCGATATTCTCATTATTTGAGGTCTGGGTCTGCACCGTTGTCTTGTCCTCGGTAAGTCTGGTCTTTATGAGCTCCAGCCGCTTCACGGCAGTCCCCATCTCCGTTCCTGCTGTATTGACGAAATCAAAATACTTTCCTGATCTCGTTATGCCTGTACTGAAGGCTTCATTGACCCGCTGCAGTGCGTATTCCAGTTCCTTTCTCGCTGCTGCCAGAAGATCCTGTATCTTTTTCTGATCCTCGTCCGAAGAGTATCTGGTAGTATTATTCTTCATTTCCGTCAGACGGTCAACCTTACTCCGGGCACTGTCCATCAGGTTCAGGTAATCATAGATCTCATCCAGATCCCTGCGGGCATCAAGGGTAAATACATCACAGGCATTGGCATTTACCTTCAGATCCTGGCTGTCACCCATATGGTAATTCATAGTCTGTCTATAATCCGTATATACTATCTGCTTTGTCTTATCCGCGGGATTGGCAGGGGTCATGCCCACATCCACACAGTTGAAATAATATTCGGGCTTTACATCTCCCTTGTTCCAGCTTGACTTATTATACTGGAAGGATATCTCTATGTTTTCATCGGTCCTGGCATCCGACATGGCTTTGGCAAGCTTATCCCGAACCGCCTTCCCGAAAATAAGATTGCCGGTGGTAGTATTAAGGTAGACGGTTTCATCACTGTCCGAAATGATACCGACCTCAGTATCATTTGTAACAGTCTTAACCGGATAAGGTCCGACCGGCGGAGTCACTCCGTTCACCACAAGATTTCCCACATCTGTTGTGGCAGTCTTTATTTCCCCCTTTTCATCCTTATAATCATAGCTTATATTCTGGGGGTTCAACATATCGATATTATCAATATCCTCATACGAAAGACGGAGCCTGTACACATCCACCTTCCCGATATCCGTCTCACTGACCACGTTCATACCGTTTATGTCATCATCCGTTATTCCTGTGGTCCCCTTTCCCGGTGTCCCTGAATCTCTCCAGGTATATCCGTAGTCCTCCAGATCTTCAAGATCAAAGGTTTCCTTTATTCCCACATACTGGTACTTTCCGTTCTGAACGGAGCTCTGACGATCCTCAAAATCCGCGTCCGTAAAAGTCAGGCTGTCCTGAGTACGGTATCCGGTGAAAAGATGCCTGTCCTCACTTGATGCATTTCCGATGGAGTAATACTCATCCACCACATTTTTCATATCCTGATAGTAGATCCAGAGATCCTTGCTTTCGTTGGTTCCGTTAGCCGCTGAGGTATACTCCGACTTAAGGGAACGCATAAGCTCTCTTGCTGTGTCAATGGATGTCTGCGTGCTTTCTGTCCAGCTTATGGCATCCGATACATTTCTGTCTAGAAACTGGGTAACTTCAGAGAGATTACTCTGGAAGCGTAGAGCCCGAATGGCAGTTATCGGATCGTCCGAAGGATCCACAAACTTCTTCTGTGTAGCCATCTGGGTATTGACCTTGTCCATATATTCCTTATTGGCATTGATATTATATATGGAATTGTCATTCATCATCTTACGGGTTACTCGCATAAACCTACCTCCCGGATCCTTATTATTCCGGGAGCCTTTCCCGGAAGATCTGCTCTTAAGTAAAGATTCTTCGCTTCGCTCAGAATGACAAATGCGGAGCTTTGATATCAGCACTTCAGACCCTGAATCCATTCAGGAAAGTAAGGTTTCTTCCGTGAAACCCGTATATTTAGATGAAAACGGCTGTGCCGATTGTCGCATCTGCTATATATATCGGCACAGCCATAAAAAAACTTAGTCTGTTTTATAAGAAGTTTACAAGAGACTGCTGGCTTATCTTTCCCGTGACCTGCAATGCCGCGCTAAATGAGATCGTTGCGGCGTTTACCTCCACCGCCACAGTGGAGATATCGATATTCTCGTTATCCGATGCCTGAGCCGTAGAGGTGGCCTGATGCTCCGTAAGCCGGTTTCTTATCAGATTCAGCCTGTTGATGGAGGTCCCCATCTCCGTGCCGGCAAGATTGACAACATCAAAGTAATTTCCGGATCTGGTTATGCCGTTACTAAGCATGGTATCCACCTTTTCCTTGGCGTATTCCGTTTCCTTTTCCGCGGCCTTTAGAAGATCAGCGATCGTCATCTGCTTTGTAGTATCATACTTCATCTTATCTTCCTGCATCTCCTGAAGCCTTGCCACCTTTTTTTTGGCCTCATCCCAGGTCGTGAGAGCATCCCTCATCTCATTCAGGTCCCGGCGGGCATCAAGAGTGAAAACCTGGTCGGCATTGGAATTTACACGCACCTGCATTCCTTCACCGACATTGTAATTTATCTCCTGACGGTAGCTAAGCAGCTCTCCACCGGAAGGATCAACTGAATTCTGGTACTTAATGGCATTGTCCGCTCCCTTTCCGAGTCCTATGTCATAGCACTCAAAATAGTGCTCGGGCTTTGCATCTGTTTCCTTCCAGCTGTCGCCGGTCTTATTATACTTAAAGGAGGCTGTAGCCCCCGATGCGAGCTTCTTTGATATTTCTTCCTGTCTCTCTGTACCGAACAGCAGATTTCCTGTTGTCGTATTAAGATAGATCTTATTCGCATTTGCTCCGGTAAAATCAGCTTCACTTTTCTCGGAATCCGAAGCTATAAGCTCCACCTCAAAGGAAGTTCCATCTGAAAATTCAAGTTCATAGCTCTTTGTACTGTCAGGCTCTATCGCCTTGGTGGAAGCATTTTCGCTGTAATAAGTCTGCTCGGCATCCAGATTCTCATATGAGAGTCTCAGTCTGAATACGTTTACGTCCTGTATCCGTGTCTCGTCTGTCTCACTGGTCACTGTCGTGATGTCGTCATCCGTTATTCCGCTTGATCCCAGAGCGTTTCCGCTGTTATCCACCTTTACGGTATATGAGTAGCTTTCTATATCATTCAGCTCAAACAATTCTTTTATTGCAACGTAATCATATTTTGCCTCTTCACCGCTGTCTGCGTTTGTCTTCTTTGCTCTGTCGGAAAAATTCTTCTCACTAAAGGTCAGACTGTCCCCCGTTCGTGCACCGCTGAAGAGGTAGCGGTTTTCGTTGGTGGTATCTCCTACGGAGAAATACTCGTTCACGACATTGACCATGTTGTCGTAGTAAGTCCACCTGTCAGTATTCTCGTTTGTTCCGTTCGATGCAGAGGTATACTCAGCCTTCAGGGAACGCATAAGCTCCTTTGCGGTATCTATTGCTGCACGGGTGCTGTCTGTCCAGCTGGCTGCATCGGTCACGTTCTTTCCGAGATACTGGGTATACTCGGAGAGGCTTCCCCTGTATCTTAAGGAAGATACGGCAGTCACCGGATCCTTTGTGGGATCGTTAATTTTCTTCCTTGTGGACATCTGGTTATTCAGATCATCCAGAAGAGCCTTGTTTGTATTGAGATTGTATACGGACACGTTGTCCATCATCTGATTTGTGATACGCATGTGTTTTCTTCTCCTGTTTACGGAAGATCCTTCGGGCTTCGCCCTCAAGTCAGGATGACATTTTTACCGTCATACACCTGTCTGAAGTATTAGTCTGTCATAAATCTCTGTCATTGTCTGGATCACCTTTGCATTCAGATTATACGCATTCTGGAATTTCACAAGGTCCAGTGCCTCTTCATCATCATCTACAGAGGATACGGAATCCTTCTGGCTCTGTATCGCAGACCTGATATTACCGCTGTTGGTCTTGAAGGTCTTTGCACTCATTGAATTCAAAGAGATGTCCGAAAGGATACAGGTCAGGAATTCGGCGGAGGTGCAGCCCCTGAATTCCATTACCGATTTATTGTCCTTTATCTTCAAAAGCTTATCAACTATGTCTGACGCATCCGTATCCACATCTCCGTCCTTGGATGTGGTGCTCATAAGGCGGGGATCCTTTATTATATTCTCATTTACAAAAAGATTTTCCGCCGTAAGGAAATAGTAATTGTACGGTCCCCCATCGGTACGTTCTTGAGCTGTATCAAAGGATTCCGGATTACCGTAATCCTCCTTGAACTCCTGAAGACCGCTTTGACTTTTATCCTTCCACTGGAAGAAGGAGGTCGTCATATCCTTACCGTTCAGATCCTGTCCGGTCTTTTCAATCTTATTGAATCTATAGGCAAACTGGCGCACCCACTGATTCATCTGACTCTGGTAATATGGGATCCCCTGATAATCCACAGCGGTCCCGAGCTCGATAGTATTGTCTGTATCCTTTAGCTTGTACTGAAGACCCTCTGTCTTTTCGCCTGTATTTGACATAAAGGAGATCTTATTCAGGGTAAACTCGTAGCTGCTTCCGTTCCGCGTAACGCTCCAGCTGTCATAGTTGTACTGGCTGCCGTTTATTATAACCGTACCCTTTTCGGCGATATTAAGCTTTGATATCATCTCCTCCAGGTTTTCATCCGTTATACCCTCAGCGGTAAATTTGATCTTTTTTTCAGTTTCATCATAGTCGGCCTTTGCGGCTTTTCCATGGATTATCTCGTTATTGTTCCCGTCCCTAAGCTCCATCAATGCTTTAAGGCTTCCGGAAAGATTATCGGCCAGCACATTAAAGGGTGACAGCGTCTCCTTCCAGCGTATATCGTAGAGTCCGTCCGCATCGGTCTGGTGGTACTTTGATTCCTCCGACCTTCCGATAAGCTCCAGGGTATTGTAATCATAGTTGCTTACAAGGGTATTGCCGTTACTGATCTTCACGGTAAAGCGGTTCGCCCCGGTGGGCTTATTATTGTCTGCTTCATTGAGGATCGGTACCTCGGACACCTCTACATCAACTATCTTTGAAAGCTCGTCAACCAGAAGCGCACGCTTGTCACGAAGCTCATTGGCCTTAGGGCCGGAGAGCTCTATAAGGTTTATCTGCTTATTTAACGCAGCTACCTCCTCGGCTATGGTGTTTATCCTTTCAACAGTGGTCTTCACCTCACCGTTTATGGATTCCTGCTCTGCCTTCAGGTTCGCGGAAATATTTCTGAAATACTCCGCTACGGTCTGGGCAGCTCCCAGAAATGCGGTCCTTGTTGAGGTCTGTCCGGGATTCTTGTCAAGCTCCTCAAGTGCTGCATTGAATTTATTATAGATGGTAGAGAAGCCGTTTACGGTACTGCTGTCCTCAAAATACTTCTCTATCCTTATCATATGGCTCTCCTGGGTCTCATAGCGTCCCACGTCAGCCTCATTTGCCCGGTATTTGCTGTCCAGAAAAAGGTTCCTGTACTGCTCAATTCCCTTGACTGTAACGCCCGTTCCCTGCATACCGTAGGAAGTATAGGTACGAAGAGCGTCAGATGCCTTCCTGTTGGTATACTGTTTGGTATAGCCCTCGGTCTCAACGTTTGCAACGTTATTTGCCACAGTGTTTTCAGCCGCCTGATATGCAGTTAATCCGGAGTATCCGATCATAAGACCGAAAAATTGTGATGTACCCATATTCCCTCCAATGTCATACTGTTATGTCAGTGAAGTAAGCAGTGTATCCAGCATACTGTTTACGGTGTTTATATAACGGCTGCTGGCGTTGTACGCATTCTGGAACCTTATCATCTTTGTGAGCTCTTCATTGTCTGAAACACCCACTATCTGCTGCCTGGAATTCTCTATGGAAAGCACTGCCGCCTCCTGTCCCTGAGTCAGGCTTCTGTAAGTGTTTCCAACGTTTGCGTACTGATTAACTATCTCAATATAATAGTCTTCATAAGCGAACTTCGTGACCGTATTCGGATTCAGCGTACTCTTCTCTGTAGTGAACAGGTCCGCAAGCTCCTTTGCCTTATCGTAATCCACTGTCTGGTCGCTCTTTAAGAAGCCGTTTGAAATAAGAGTGGGCTGTCTCAGAAGATCCTTGTTTATCATAAGATTTGCGATAGTATAGGTGGCATTGATATGGCGCTTGCCGTCAATAGTTATATCAAGCTCCTTATCCTCCACGTCCTTACTCGGTGTATCAGTAAGATAATCGGTTTTTGTCTCGGTGTTATGTGTCGTTATCCTGGTAAAAAGCTCCGGAGACTTATTAGTATTGTTATCTGTAAGGATATCGTTAATCTTTGTGACGATATTATGGATCAGATTGTCGAATTCTGCCTGGATCTCGGAAATATTGAAGTCCTGGGGTCCGGTAAAGGAGGTCTTTCCGGGCTCATAATATGCTTCATATCTGGAATCCGGGTTCAGTGTCTTGTCATAGGTTTCCGGCTGTAAATCCCTCCAGGTTCCGTACTGATTTCCTCTTGAGAAATACAGTGCCTTCAGGGAACCGTTGTCCGAACCGATATCCGCATTTATAGGCTGCAGATCATTAAAGACCGCCTGATCATTGTAACGTGTCCAGACCGGAGTCACAAAGCCGCTGTCCTCGTCTCCGCTTAAGACCTTGGCTTCCATGGGATTGGTAGTGTCCTCATCCACAAGGGTAACACCCTCGAAAAACACCTTGACCCTGCCGTAGAGATCTTCCCTGTAAGTGATCTTCCCGTAGGCGGAAAGCTCATCCAGGAGCTGATCTCTGGCATCCCGGAGGTCGTTGGGGCTCTCTATTCCCGTAACCTCATACTTGGTGATCTCCAGATTGAGCTTTGCTATATTTTCCGCATATTCATTTATCTTGTCGACCTGATCCTTTATCTGCTGGTTTAAGTTTTCCTGATAGGTCTGCAGATCGGTATATACTGCGGTTGCTCGATCCAAAAACTGTGATGCCGTGCTGACAAGAGCAGCCTGTACAGTGGCATCGGCCGGAGATTTCGCAAGATTCTCCAGGGAATCACGGAGATTCTGCAGGGAGGTCTGGAATTCCGTTCCCTCCGTCTCGCCGAAAAGGGTATTTATTTCCTGTACTACTTCATAGCTTGTGGAATAATAGGCAGATCTGCCTGATTCTGTCCTGAACTGGGTATCGAGAAACTCGTCCCTTACAGCACGGACATCCGTATATGCCACTCCGAGACCGGACTGCAGGGTGTTATTGTAGGACTCGCCTATCTTTATAAGCTCCCTGTTTCCCTGATATACCTGCTGTCTCGTATATCCGGTGGTATTTACGTTTGCAAGGTTGTGTGCTGTTGTATTGAGCGCATTCTGGCTTGTCTGTAAACCCGATGCCCCAACATAAAGAGCGCTCATAAGCGGCATATGATCACCTCAAACAGTCCTTTCCGGCATTACGCCTTTACTGTTTGGCATCAAAGCCGCCCTGAGCACTTCCTAATACGCTTCCCGCATTCGCTGCGTTCTTCGTGTAATTACCCGTTTCCGGTGCTGTCCTCATGGCCTTTGCCAGCGACAGATTAAAATCGATCATGTCCAGGGATTGACGGATCAGTTCGCGGTTCTGGTTATTGATCACCATCAGCTCACCGATTGTGGCTTTGAGCCGGTCATGAACGCGGGCCAGTCCCTCGCGTTCCTTTGGTCTTTTCCCGAGTACCTCTTCGAGATACGAAAGCTTCAAAGACTCAACATCCGTGTTAAGCACATTGGCGATGTCTCCCATCACCGTCAGCCGACTCTGCTCCATAGCGGATACTTCATCGACTATTTTCTGTTCCTCATCCGTGATTTTTTGAAGTTCCTGAATATCCCCTTCTATTATGACGGGGGTTTTCTTTTTTGATAGTTCGAGAAGGTCTTTATATTTTTCTTCTTCCGCTTCCAGTGTGCGGATCAGTTCTTCCATTAAACTGGCCAACTGAAACTACCTCTCATTGATCCGGACCTCAGAGTCCGAGTTTTTCCATGAGCTTATCAGCAAAGCTCTCACCGGATACGTCATATGTTCCGGCCTTGATCTGTTCTTTTAACGGAGCCGTTTTTTCCTGACGGATATCATCCGCATTCTTTACGGCCTGCTTAGCTATATTAAAGCTCTTTCCGAGACTTGAGATCTCAACAGCATCTCTTCCGTAACCTGTCTTTGATACGGCTGCCGTCTTCCTTTTCGGCTGTGTTCCGTATACGTTCTGAATGGTTGATAATGGATCTATGCGCATTTTCGACTCCTCCTTTCCCTGTCATTTGCTCCTGCAGCGTCCGTGCCACAGTTATTTCCGTTTACAATTAGTTTATCGGACTTTTTTTCTTTTACTTTAGGATTTTTAAAAATATTTTTGTTCTAAAAAAAGTACAATCCCACTCCCCGGGGCGGTCAGGATGGCAGGTCAGGATGGCAGGACGCCGATCTGTTCCCTGTCGTTATATTCTGACAGCACTGCTTCACCGGTTTCAAGCGATCTTTTCACATCCAGTACCCGCTGATTGGCACTTCCCCTGAAACGAAGTCCCAGATTTTTCTCCTCTATATGAAACTCACCGTCCACGAGAACATCCAGAAGCTTAAGCATAGGGAGAGTGTCTTCAGTATAGCAGCGCGTGTTTTCCGGATCGTTAAGCTCCTCCCAGGTATAGCCGGAGAATGACCATATGCTCTTTCCCGGCACTTCTTTACGCACTCTCTGAAGGAAGGGCCTGAGTACCTTCTGATTGGAAGGTTCAAAGGGTTCTCCTCCGAGAAGGGTGAGTCCTTCCACAAAGTCATCCTTCAGTGATTCGATTATCTCATCCTCAACCGCCTCTGTAAACTCATCCCCGAAATCGAAGTCCCAGGTTTCGGGCTGAAAGCATTCCCGGCAGTGATGGGTGCATCCTGACACAAACAATGTCGTCCTCACTCCCACACCGTTTGCTATGTCATTATACTTGATATTCCCGTATTTCATCTTACTCTCCTTCTTACCATATATAACGGGCTTATAGTCTGCTCATTCCTCCCTGCTCTTCGGCAGAGTAAAAATAAACTCGGTACCCACACCCTCCGTGGATATAACGTTTATATTCTCATTATGAGCCTGTATAATCTCCTTCACTATGGAGAGTCCCAGTCCCGTTCCCTTCTTATCCTTTCCTCTGGATGAATCGGTCTTATAGAACCGGTCAAATATCTTCCCGATGGATTCCTTGGGAATGCCGATCCCGTGATCCTTGACCGAGACAAAGATCTTTTCGCTCTTTTCCGTAGTCTCTATCTTTATTATGGAGTTGGTATATGAAAACTTGATGGCATTATCCAGAAGATTATACAGTACCTGCTGTATCTTGCTCATATCGGCATTTACAAACAGCTTCTTCCCGGTAAGTACGAGCTCAATATTGATCTTCTTTTCAGTGCAGGTTCCCCCGAAGGTCTCAGCAGTCCTTTTGATGACCGAATTAATATCAAAATCCGTATTCTCCAATACCATCGAGCCCCTGCTTGACAGTGTATTGAGCTCCAGCAGACCGTTTGTGAGCTTGGTAAGCCTGTCTGTTTCATTGGATACGATGGAGAGATATTTCTCATGCATATCCGCCGGTATGGTCCCGTCCAGCATAGCCGTCAGATAGCCCTTGATGGAAGTAAGCGGCGAGCGGAAATCATGGGAAACATTGGCTATGAACTTCTTCTGATTTTCTTCGGATCTTGCTATCTCACTCGCCATATATTCAAGCGTACCCGCCAGGTATCCCATTTCATCCCGGCGGTAGCTCTCATTGGAGCTGTAGGTCATATTGCCCTTTGCGTATTCCTCTGCCGCTATGGTGATATTCTTCAAAGGTGTATAAACAAAGACGGTAAAACCAAGAAGGATCAAAAGTGACAGAAGCAGTATGACTCCCATTGTCAGATACATGATATTCAGTATCTCATTTCTGGAAGCGACTATGGACTTCATGGACTGATGTATCACCACATAGCCTATCACCTTAAAGTTTGACGTAATGGGAGAAAAGACACTTAAGGCTTCTTCCTTAAAAGCACCGTAGAAATCCCCGGTCATATAAAAGCCGCCCGACACCGCTGGATTAAAACTGCTGTATACAGGGGCATTGTTACTGTCTATTTTCTGCCTTGAGTCAAAGAGTACTTTCCCGGAATTGTTTATGATCCAGATCTCTGCGGAAATATAAGTATCTATAGCCTTCAGCTGCATCTCCGCCCCGGTCTTCGCGTTCTCATCCTTATCGTAGATCTGCACCGCATAGTTGGTGGCGATCAGGCTTGCCTCTCTATACAGAGATGCAGCGGATCTGTCTGTCAGGTGCTGCAGCGTCCGGCGGCTGGTGAAGGTTGCAATGACCGTTACTGCCGCTATTCCGAAGAGCACATATATAAGGAGAAACTTCAGATAAAGCGTTCTCCGCATCTTCAAGGCAGGATCCTCCTCTTACACGCTTTCTTTCAGCTCCTCCAGGAATTCTCTTATCCTGTTAAGAGCAGTCTTCAGGTTATCAATGGAATAAGCATAGGATATACGCACAAAACCCTCACCACATTCCCCGAAAGCAGTACCTGGAACCAGAGCCACCTTCTTTTTCTTCAGAAGCTCTGTACAGAATTCCTCGCTGCTCATCCCGTACTCGCTTATACTCGGAAAAACATAGAACGCTCCGTAGGGTTCAAAGCACCTGAGCCCCATCTCCCTGAATTCATGCATCAGAAAACGGCGGCGCTCATTATAGGCTTCTCTCATTTCCGCCACATCTCCGGCCCCATGCTTCAAGGCCTCTATCGCAGCGTACTGGCTGGTGGTGGGTGCACACATTATGCAGAACTGATGCAGCTTTGTCATCTGGCTGCAGATATTGGCCGGTGCGCAGGCATAGCCGAGCCTCCATCCCGTCATAGCATAGGCCTTCGAAAAACCGTTGATATAAACGGTCCTCTCCTTCATCCCGGGAAGTGATATTATGCTTACGTGCTTTTCCTTATAGGACAGCTCGGAATATATCTCGTCACTTATCACGTATATATCGTTTTTGATTATTATGTCCGTAAGCTTCCTTAAATCCCCTTCCTCCATAATGGCTCCTGTAGGATTATTGGGATAGGGAAGCACCAGAAGCTTTGTTTTCGGGGTGATCTTTGCCTCCAGCTCTTCCGGCTTAAGGCGGAATTCGTTCTCTTCCTTCAGATCTATGACCACCGGTTTTCCACCTGCCATTACCGCACAGGGAATATAGGAAACGTAGCTCGGCTCCGGCACGATGACCTCATCTTCGGGATTGAGCAGCGCACGGCAGGCAAGGTCTATAGCCTCCGAACCTCCCACCGTGATAAGGACTTCCTTATCCGGATCATACTTTATGCCCTGGGAAGAGTCCACATATTTTGATATCTCGCCCCTAAGCTCCTTTAACCCCGAATTTGACGTATAGAATGTCCTGCCCTTTTCCAGGGAGTAGATGCCCTCATCCCTTATGTGCCAGGGTGTGTCAAAGTCAGGCTCACCCACACCGAGAGATATGGCATCCTTCATCTCATTTACTATGTCAAAGAATTTCCTTATCCCGGAGGGCTTTAATTCCGTCACTCTTTTTGATATAGGATCTGTCATGGTGATATCAGCTGCCTTTCATCTTCGTACTTTTTGGCAAGAACGGTGCCATGATCCTTGTATCTTCGAAGAATAAAGTGGGTCGCACAGGAAAGCACGGCCTCCTGGGCCGAAAGCTTCTCCGTAACGAACCTGGATATCTCCTTTAAGGTCCTCCCCTCTATGGTGATAAGGAGGTCAAAACCGCCAGAGATAAGATACACACTGTTAACCTCGGCGAATTTATAGATACGCTCGGCCACAACATCAAAGCCCTGTCCCCGCTGAGGGGTACATCTCACCTCAATAAGGGCTGTCACGGTCTGTTCGTCGGTCTTGTCCCAGTCCACAAGGGTCAGGTATCCGCAGATAATGCCCTCTTTTTCCATCTCATTCATTTCATTCAGTATCTCGGTCTGCTCCATACCGAGACGCACAGCCAGTTCTGAAATATCCACCCTGGCCTCGTGCTCTATCGCCTTCAGAATTCTGATACGGCTTTCATTTTTATCCATAAATTTAACCCGCCGCTCCTTTCTAGTTTCTATATGCAAAGATCCTTCCTGCTGCTTCGTAAGCGCCCATAGTGAACGACAAATAATTTATTTCGTTTACTATAAGAACAGCGATATCGGATCCGTATAACGCGGTGACAGAAATCTTCTGCTGCCATTGTTTATGATGACACGGTCCTTACTGTCGGTGATAACCCCTATGACCGCAGCGTTTATACCTCTTTCATTCAGGGCCCTTGTAAGCTCATAGCCTCTGTCCGTTACAAAAAGACAGGCTCCCCCGGAGAGCAGATAATAAGGATCCACATCAAAATAATTTGCGATCTCGATGGTCTCCTGCTTCACGGGTATGTCCTTTAAAAAAACATCAAGCCCCGTACCCAGGGACTTAGCCATTTCCCAAAGGGCAGCATAGATACCTCCGCCCTCAACTTCGCTGAAATAATCTGTCCCGTATCCGGCCTTCAGTTCCTTTTCGATATCTGTCGATAAGAGGTCCTCAAAACCCCTTACCGTTTCAACAAAACAGGAAGGAAAGCTTTGAAGGAGTTCCTCCTCCCTTTTACGTGCAATGATACTGCTCCCGCACAGTCCTATCCATTTTGTGAGAACTATATTCTCAGCCGTCAGGTTCCTCCTCGTCTTCAGCCCGGTATTCCTGCTGGGGCTGCTGTTCTTCATGGTGTTCCTCCTGTGGCTCTGCCTGCTGAACAGCCTGTTCCTCCTCAGCACCTGCCGCCTCGTCCACGATTGCTCCCGCTGCCGCATTCATCTGCTGCTCAGCAAGAGCTCCGGCTCCGCCGTCCAGGCCCACAGATGCGGCCACGGCCTTTGCATAATCCGGATTCTGGGTGGCGATAGCGTTATCCAGAGCAGCCTTTGTAACGGCATTATCCGTTCCCGTTCCAATGGTGATTATCCTCGGCACCGCCTTATATGTGCTGGTGCTTATCTTTTCCCGGGACACCTCGTTCCCGTCTTCCTTTATGATCTTCCAGAATTCACAACGGTACCCCGTATGTGCAGACTGTGTATGAACCGAGCCTGCGGGTGATGAAGAGTCACCGATAACCTTGTCGGGTCCCGGTTCCTCTCTGGAAAGCTCCACGCTTTCAAAGTCAAGGCTCCTCTTACTCATATCACGGGTCTCCACTCCGTAGATCGTGAAGCTGATAGCCTTTCCTCCGGTCTGTCCCGCTATATATATGGGATAGGGCGTACTGTTGGTAAACTTGAAATCCTTGGCGGTTCCCGCTATGGCGGCATCGCCTCCGTGCGGAACATAATCCACCACCATGGAGTGGTTACTTCTCTCATCCACCTGGAGCTCCGCTCTGAGTACCGCCTGATAGAGGGTCGTGGAAACCTGACAGATGCCTCCTCCCAGGGACTCCACAACAAGACCGTTCAGATATGACCCTGCCAGATGATATCCGTTTTCCTCCGTAAAGGGACTCACGTGCTCATATACCGAAAACTGCTCTCCCGGATACAGCAGGGTTCCGTTGATATGCCTGCAGCCGGTGGCTATGTTGGCGCTCCTGTCGGCTCCGCTGGTCTCATATTTTGTGGTATAGCTTCCAAGCTTGTCCTTTATCTTTGAAAGGGTCTCGGTATCTCCTCTGGGCTTTACGGTGTCGATGACCAGCTTCACCAAACCGCCGTTTTCCGTGAGGTCTTCGTTTATATAATCCTCGACTGCTGCCACAGATGAATCAATATTCACCGCATGACCGTCTTCTCCTTCGATAATGGTGAAGCTGCCGCCGTCTCCCGGAATGAGCTCCGCGTTTTTCGGCTTTGTATCATAGGCAGTACAGCTTTCCCCGATCACTTTTCTAACAGCCTCATCATCAAATGCCAGTTCCAGCTCATATTTCTTCTTGTGCCTTTTCAGGTCGGAGAGATCCTTGAAGCGCTTGATGATATTTCCCGACCTTCCAAGAGACACGGCATCCGGAATGATCTCCCTGTTTCCCCAGGAAATACCGAATTCCGACACCTTTACGGAAACCGTGTTTTCGCTTACACAGGAAAGAGTGAGCTCCGCATTTTTCAAACCCTCTATATAATTGTCAACCGCATTCTCCGCTTCACTTCCCGTCATACCGGACAGATCCACCGGTCCCGCAAAGACACCCTCCTTTATGACGGCATCCTCTTCCGCGGCAAATACCGGGCAGACCGCAAGGATCAGGAGAACAAAAGCAGAAAGCAGTGTATATATAATTTTTCTCATTTTATCCTCTTTGCTTCGGGTCTGTGTTATAATCAGATCAATTACCGGGCAGGAACATCAGTATCATCGCAACGATCAGCACGATCACTATTATGGAAGCGATGGCTTTACGGTTTTTGCTGTTAAAAAACTTAAAGAAATTCATTTTAAGCTCCTACAAGATATAGCGGTTTTTTGTTGTTTTCCGCATAATTTATACAGATTATAGATGAAACTCCTTACTTTGACAAGCATCGTCCTTATGGGACTCATCATTAATAATGCTATCCGGAGAAGCAACGCCCGCTCCAGAAAGATAAATGAGGAATTCTGGCAGAGGGAACGTGAATCATACAGGGCTCCCGCGAGATCCATAAAGGATCTTGACTATGTCAGGTTCCCCGAAAACCTGCCTGTCCATATTAGCACAGATGACCCGTCAATCAAGGAGTATCAGAAAACTTTGGAAAATCTCACAAAAGAAGAGGTCCTGAATCTGTCGGGTATCAGCAATACTGATATAAGGCTGTCCTACGGCAACAAAAATATGGAGGAGCTTTCCCGGGCCGATCAGCGTTACCTTACTCTCTGCCGTACCCTTGACAGGCTGTCCGAGGCATATCTGGAAAAGGGCTTTAAGGATGAATCCCGTATGCTGCTGGAATTTGCACTGTCTGCCGGCTCGGATATCTCAGCCTGCTGGATCAGGCTCGGACATATTTACCTTGAGAATGAAGAAAGGGAAGCGCTTTTCTCCCTGATCGAAAAAGCCGAAGGTCTTGACAAAAACACCCACTCCCGCAGTGAGATCCTGAAGTCATTGAACGAGCTTAAGAGCCTTATGGAAATAATCTCATGACCAAAAAGACGGCCGCCATACTGGAAAGACTGAATAATGAATATGGCATCATCCCGGAACCCACTCTGGACTATAATAATCCCCACGAGCTCCTTGTTGCCACCATGCTCTCGGCGCAGTGTACGGATGAACGGGTAAATCTGGTCACAAAGGACCTGTTCAGGAAATACCGTACGGTTTCGGATTTTGCGAAAGCCGACCTTCATACCCTGGAGGATGACATTCACTCTGTCGGTTTCTACCACTCCAAGGCAGTACACATAATAGAAGCTTTCAGGATCCTTAATGAAAGCTACAATGACGAAGTACCCTCATCGATAGAGGATCTTACCTCTCTTCCCGGAGTAGGAAGAAAGACCGCCAATGTGATAAGGACCCATGTGTTCCATATCCCTTCCGTCGTGGTGGATACCCATGTAAAAAGGATATCAAACCGTCTCGGATTCACAAAGGAAGCTGATCCTGTGAAGATCGAATTTGATCTCATGAAAAAGCTTCCCGAAAAACAATGGTCGGCTATAAATCTCCAGCTCATCACTCTCGGACGGACGATATGCACCGCAAGGAAGCCTAAGTGTAAAGAGTGCTTTCTCTCGGATCTATGTCCGTCCCGGAGCAGATCTGACTAAATATACTGACATTCTGCCGATCCGGGCAGAGAAATGCTAACTTGTTTAAAGGAGGAACTGTAATATCATGAATGAAGGCAGAAAGATGTACGGACTTTGCACAAGATTGTTTCCCATATGCAGGAGCATCACGGGTAACGGGGCAAGGGAGACCTTCCGGATACTTCAGTCCGAGATACCGGAGATCCCCTTTGAAATGCACGAAGTTCCTACAGGCACCCAGGTTCTGGACTGGAAGGTCCCCAGGGAATGGAATATCAATGACGCCTATATCCGCACCCCGGGAGGCGA
This sequence comes from Lachnospiraceae bacterium AD3010, assembly GCA_000622025.1. Taxonomy (GTDB): domain Bacteria; phylum Bacillota; class Clostridia; order Lachnospirales; family Lachnospiraceae; genus NK4A144. Next base: position 61,570 of record JHWU01000009.1, read on the forward strand.
TATGATCTGCGAATTCAGAAAGAATAATCTGAATATCCTTCATTACAGTATCCCTGTAAATAAAACCGTTACCCTGGATGAATTAAAACAGCATATCACCACCCTTCCGGAGCAGCCGGATCTAATCCCCTATGCATCCAGCTATTACGAGGAACGCTGGGGCTTTTGCATGGCATACAATGAATTTATGAAGCTTGAGGAAGGGGAATACCAGGTTTTTATCGACTCTGAATTAAAGGATGGAAGCCTTACTTACGGAGAGATACTGCTTCCGGGAGACAGGGATGAGGAGATCTTCTTTTCCAGCTATACCTGTCATCCTTCAATGGCAAACAATGAGTGTTCCGGACCCAGCCTGATCATAGAACTCGCCCGCTATCTTAATTCACTTCCGAAGAGACGTTTCAGCTACCGGCTGGTACTGGCACCGGAGACCATAGGCGCCCTTACTTACATAAGCAAGAATCTGCCCCATCTCCAGTCCCACGTAAAAGCAGCCTTCAATCTTACCTGTGTAGGGGATGACAGGACCTATTCACTTGTTCATTCACGCTATGGTAATACACTGGCGGACAGGGTTCTGGAAAATGTACTCAAATTCCATTATCCGGAGTACAAGGATTATGACTACACAAAGAGGGGCTCGGATGAAAGACAGTATCAGGCACCGGGAGTGGATGTGCCCATGGTGGCCTTCTGCAGGTCAAAGTACCATGTGTTCCCCGAATACCATACCTCCGCCGACAATCTGGACTTTATCTCCACCAGCGGTCTGCAGGGATCCTTTGATGTGATGAAAAAAGTCATAGATGCCCTGGAGTACAACAGGAACTTTAAGGTGACGACTCTCGGAGAACCCCAGCTCGGACGCCGCGGGCTGGTTCCCACTATGTCAGATAAGACTACATACCAGCAGACACTGGCCCTTAAGGACCTTATCGCATACGCCGACGGCACAAATGATCTAATAGACATCTCAAACCGGATCAATGTGCCCATCGACCGTCTGATACCGCTGATCGACAAGCTTGTGGAATGCAGGCTCTTCAGGGAAGCCGCCGTATAAAGGGGTTACTTAAGCGGTACCGCAACAAAGACCATTATGGAGCGTCTTCTGATTGTGAGCACGGAAGGCGCTTCCTTTTTGCCCTTTATAAAGGAATCCTCCTCAAAGGTATCTATGGCAACGGTCCACTTGAGACCGCTCTGAACAGAAAGCTCGGGAAGCCTTATCTCCACATCCTCCCAATAGGTATTAAGGGCAATATAGACAATATCATCTCCCCTGCCGTTCGGTCTTCTGCCGGCAAACATCACTCCCACGTAGTGGGAATCGTCATTAAAATCGGCGTTCCAGGGGTTCACACCATGGATCGACGCAGAAGGGAACATAAGAGAACAGGGCTCACACTCCTTCCTTATGGCGATATGCTTCTTTCTGAAGGCTATCATTTCCCGAACGTAATCATGGAATTTGACATTGAGCTCCAGCTTTTCCCAGTCAAGCCATGAGATATAGTTATCCTGGCAGTATGCGTTGTTGTTGCCGCCCTGTGAATTTCCGAATTCATCACCCATATAGAACATTGGAGTTCCTCTGGATAACAGCAGTGCAGCCATGGCATTTCTCATCATCCTGCGGCGGAGACACCTGATCTCGGGATCCGAGGTCTCTCCCTCCACTCCGCAGTTCCAGGAGTAATTCTCATTACTCCCATCGGTATTACCCCAGTTATTTTCCTCATTATGCTTTACGTTGTATACGTAGAGGTCATGAAGGGTAAAGCCGTCGTGGCACACGATGAAATTCACGCTGGCGTTGTAGGTTCTGTTGTCGTCATTATAGAGATCCGGCGATCCTGTGATCCGGTTTGCGGCAGCCCAGGCCTTGCCGTTGTCTCCCTTAAGGAAGGAACGCATATCATCCCTGTAGCGTCCGTTCCATTCTGCCCAGCGGTTCCAGGAAGGGAAGGATCCGACCTGATAGAGACCTCCTGCATCCCAGGCCTCTGCGATAAGCTTTACCTTTCCAAGGATCGCGTCAAAGGCAAGGCTCTGCAGAAGCGGCGGCTCAGACATCGGTGAACCGTCCTCATTGCGCCCGAGAATGGTTGCCAGATCGAAACGGAAGCCGTCCACACGGTAAGCCGTTACCCAGTAACGGAGACAGTCCCTTATCATCTTCTGGACTATGGGATGGTTGCAGTTTAAGGTGTTTCCGCAGCCTGAGAAATTATAATAATATCCGTCAGGCGTCATCATATAGTAAATATTATTGTCAAGACCCTTGAAGCTAATATAAGGACCGTTCTCATTTCCCTCGGCAGTATGATTAAAGACTACATCCAAAAATACCTCGATCCCGTTGTCATGAAAGGCCTTGATAAGAGCCTTCAGCTGGCTTCCCTCACGGTTATGCTCTCTGGCTGAGGCGTAGCTCGTATTCGGTGCAAAGAAACTCACCGTATTATAGCCCCAGTAGTCCATAAGCTCCCTGCCGTAGAAATCCCTTCTTCCCAGTATCTCGTCAAATTCGAATATGGGCATAAGCTCCACAGCGGTGATCCCCAGATCCTTGAGATAGGGTATCTTCTCCTGTACGCCTTCAAAGGTACCGTTACGTCCTTCGGTCACTCCGGATGATTCGTCCTTCGTAAAGCCTCTCACATGCATCTCATAGATGATGAGATCCTCCATCGGAGTCAGAGGCATCTCTGATTTGCCCCAGTCAAAGTTATTCTTTACCACCCTTGCATGGTAATCACCTCTCTCTGACCTGCCCCACTCATGCTGCCCGGTGACTGCCTTTGCGTAGGGATCCAGAAGCACCTTGTTCTTGTCAAAGATTATCCCCTTTTTCGGATCATTGGGGCCGTCAACGCGGTAGGCATATTCAAAATCCTCTATATTCAGGTCAAAAACGATCATTGAAAAAACATTTCCTATCCTGTAATTACTGGGAAAGGGAATGACGGCAAAAGGATCTTCCTCGTTTTTTCTGTAGAGGAGAAGCTCTATGTCTGTAGCCTGATTGGAAGAAATGGTAAAATTTACCCCGCAGGGGATCGCAGTGGCTCCCATAAGATCATAAAAGCCCGGTCTTATATCAAACCCGCTGACCTTATCCAGCGGATACATATGGTAACGCCCGTACTTAGGTACCTCCGGGTCCACATCATAACGCGTATCATCTGTCTTTTTTTTCGCCATGGACTCCCCTCCTTAAACGATTCTCCTGATAGTGACTATATCCCTGTATGTTGCGGGAGTGAGCTTTATTCCCGTTTCCGGAGTAGAGGCGTGGCAGATGGTATTATTACCGATGTAGATGCCCACGTGTCCGGAATAACAGAAAATGTCCCCGGGCTGTGCATCCGAATAGGATACACTTCTTCCTGCCGATTGCTGCTCCCAGCTGGTCCTCGGAATGGAATAGCCGAAATGGGCGTACACAGACTGGGTAAAGCCCGAGCAGTCAGTTCCGTCTGTAAGACTGGTCCCACCTGCAACATAAGGATTGCCGAGGAATCTCTGGGCATAAGCAGCTATTTCACTGCCGGTGCCGGAGCCACCTTCCGAGGATGTTTCTTCTTCCTTCTCGTCTTCCTCATACTCCTCGTATTCTCCCTCGTCTTCGGGAGCATACTCCTGTTCCTCGTCTTCTCCTTCCTCTTCCTTACTCTCTTCCTTCTGCTCTTTCTTCTTCCGCGCTTCTGCTTCGGCCTTCTTCTTCGCCTCGGCTTCTGCCTTCTTCTTTGCTTCCTCAGCCTTCTTCTTCTCTGCCGCGGCCTTTTCCTCCGCTTCTACGATCCGTTTTATCTCTGCATTCTGTGCGGCGATCTTGTTTTTGTACTGGCTCGCCCTTGCTCTGGCACTTGCAAGCTGTTCATCGAAATTGTCAACCTTTGCCTGCTGCTCTTCAATCGTCTTTTCGAGGACTGCAGATTCCTCTTCATAGGTCGCCTTTATCTCATTTAATTCATCAAGCTCATTCTGCAGCTTTTCCTCACTTTCCTTGACCCTCTTTCTGGCTTCCTGATATTCATTCAGCAGATTTCTGTCATACTCGTAAATCTCCTCCGCATAAGCCGAACGGTTCAGGATATCGGCAAAATCCGTTGCTCCGGAAAAGAACTCGGCATAGGGATTTCCGGTCGATCCGCCGTGCTCATATATATACTTTATACGGCGTTTCATAGCTTTATACTGGGATTTTTCCTTTTTTTTCGCTGCCTTATACTGTTCCTCGGCCTCCTCCACGGCTTTATTCTTGTCCTTTATCTCGTCCTCGATTATCTCTACGGAAGCAATGATCTGCGCAAGCTGCTCCTTATTCTCCTCCAGTTCTTCCTCAGTAAGAGATTTCTCCCCTTCGATATCGGAGGCTTCCTCCTCCGCAGCCTCCAGCTGACGCTGGGATTCCGCCTGCTCCTTCTTCACGTCAGTAACGGTGCGTGCGCCGAAGGCACTCACCGTAAGAGAAGCGGATAATGCAATTGTGAGAAAAACGCTTACAATGCGGATTGATTTCATAACTCACAGGTACCCACGGTTCTCGGGAAGGGCAGGACATCACGGATATTCTCCATTCCGGTAATATACATTACCGCCCTCTCGAAGCCAAGTCCGAAGCCGGCATGTCTCGTGGATCCGTACTTCCTGAGATCCATGTAAAAGCCGTACTGCTCCTCAGTCATACCCAGCTCCTCGATACGTGCCTTCAGCTTCTCATAATCGTCCTCTCTCTGGGATCCCCCGATTATCTCTCCGATACCGGGAACAAGACAATCCATTGCGGCCACCGTCTTTCCGTCCGGATTCAGCTTCATATAAAATGCCTTGATCTCCTTTGGATAGTCGGTCACGAAGATCGGCTTCTTAAACAGTGTTTCGGTTAAATATCTCTCATGCTCGGTCTGAAGATCAGCACCCCAGGAAACCTTGTACTCAAAGCTGTCATTATGCTCCATCAGCATATTTACCGCATCTGTATAGGTGACCCGTCCGAAGTCGGAGCTTACTACATTTTTCAGTCTTTCCAGAAGCTCATGCTTCTTATCGATAAACTGATTAAAGAAGGCCATTTCCTCGGGAGCATTTTCAAGTACATATGAAATTATGTACTTTATCATATCCTCTGCCAGTGCCATGTCATCCTCAAGATCTGCAAAGGCGATCTCCGGCTCTATCATCCAGAATTCCGCAGCGTGGCGGGTGGTATTGGAGTTCTCTGCCCTGAATGTAGGCCCGAAGGTATAGATATTCCTGAAGGCCTGGGCAAAGGTTTCACCGTTTAGCTGTCCGGAAACAGTGAGATTCGTAGGCTTTCCGAAAAAGTCCTTTGAATAATCCACCTGCCCGTCTTCTGTACGTCCCACATTGTTTAGATCAAGGGTCGTCACCTGGAACATTTCCCCGGCTCCCTCAGCATCGGATCCGGTAATTATGGGTGTATGCACATAAACAAAATCCCTCTCCTGGAAGAATTTATGGATGGCATAGGCAATAAGCGAACGCACCCTGAAAACTGCCTGGAAAGTATTCGTTCTCGGACGGAGATGGGTAATGGTCCTGAGAAACTCCATTGAATGACGTTTTGGCTGCAGTGGATAGTCAGGAGTGGAGGATCCCTCCACTGTCACCTCCGCTGCCTGCAGCTCAAAGGGCTGCTTTGCTTCCGGGGTGGGAACAAGCTTTCCCTTTGCGATCACTGCGGTTCCGACGTTCAGCTTGCAGATATCGGCGAAATTATCAAGGCTGTCATGATAAACGATCTGCAGGGTATTAAAGAAAGTTCCGTCACTCACCACCAGAAATCCAAAGGACTTTGAATCTCTGTTTGTACGTATCCATCCTCCCACCGTAACTTCCTTGTCGATATATTTCTCCGTATCGCGGAAAAGCGACCGTATCTCAGTTAAGTGTTCCATATTGTCTCCTTTTACTCTTTCCTCACCCGGCAGTTCCCGGGCACCGGACTCTTTACCAGTTTATCATTTCAGGGTTTTGGATATCGGCATATCCCAGAAGCATCTCTTCCACCTTACGGGTAAGGGTCGCATCCTTAAAGGTCTGCTCTGCTCCCTGTTTCTTTACAGCCTCTTCAAATTCCGCTCCGGAGCTGTAGCCGTATGAGGCTGCATCATTCTCATACTGTGCCTTCAGATCCTCATCTGTGACCTTGATGTTCTCGGCATTTGCAAGAGCCTGAACAACAATCTGCTGCGAGGCGATCGAACGCGCATAGGCATCCAGGGTCTCGTCGAAATCCTCTTCCGTCATACCCTGCTGCTTGAGGTATGTATCCAGATCTATCCCGTACATCTCAAGACTCGCCTCAAAGTTTTCCTTCTGCTCTTTCTTTATTTCATCAAGAAGCCAGGACGGAAGCCTGTCCCCGGATGCTATGTCCGATTTGTCCTGAACAGCGGTGAGAAGCTCTCCGAAGGCCTGTGCCTTTGCCGCTTCGTTCTTTGATTCCTGCAGGGATTTTCTCAGCTTTTCCCTGTATTCCTTTGCCGAAGACAGATCGGGATCAAGTTCGTGTGCAAGAGCATCCGTTAATTCCGGTATAATATTGGCACTTATGGAGTTTACCGTAACGGTAAAGACCACATCCTGTCCCGCCACATCTTTATCATGGTATTCCTCCGGGAAGGTCAGATTGAGATCCCGGGTTTCCCCTATCTCTGCACCTATAAGGCCATCCTCAAAGCCATCTATAAAGGAATGACTTCCAAGCTCCAGATCGCGACCTTTCGCTGTACCTCCTGCGAAAGGAACCCCGTCCTTCTTTCCCTCATAGTCGATATTGACCGTATCTCCTTCTCTGGCAGCCCTGTCCGTTACCGGCTCCTGAGTCTTCTTTAAGGACAGAGCACTGTCCTCTGCGGCCTGAACGTCATCATCTGTAACAACGGTATCCTGAAGGGTAACCTTCAGGCCTTTGTAATCCCCCAGGGTGATCAGATCCGAAAGATCAGCTGTTTCCAGACTCTTTCCCGTATCAGCACTCTCACTGCTTCCCGGGGTTACGGTTTCGGGAGCCTCTTCCCCTGTTTTTTTAGAACACCCGGCAAAAAGCGACAGGCAAAAAAGCAACACTGCCGCAGTTATGATATGTTTTTTCATTTTCTTCTCCCCTCTCACTTCAGTGGCTTCGCACCGGCCTTTGCCTGCAGATTGTCACGCCACTCGGCAAATTTTGACTTCTTCTTTGCGGGAGCAGGCGGAATAGAGCCCCTTATGCCCTTCATGTCGGTGATGTACAAGCCACTCACCGTAGCCTTTACTTCTTTCTTTACGGGGGCGATATCAAATACCGATACGTCCGCAATAAAACTTAAGATCTGCGGTCCCACCTTTGCCTTTATCACCGGTACTCTGGTGGCCCTCAGATACCAGGGGGTCTGCTGAAGCACTATGTCCGGCAGCCCCGCATCCTTGATCTTCATCTTCTTTTTGTCGATTATCAGCATGGAAACCGTCTGCTTAACGGCGTCCATAGCCTCCTGCTGCTCCGCCTGCTTCTTTTCCGCTCTCTTCCCGACGAAAACAAGGACCGCAAGGATTATTGCGAGAACCGCAAGGACAACGAGCAGTACTATGGTTACTGTGTTCATTTGTAGATCCTTCCTCCTAAAATATATATACCTCCGGAGCCCTTATACTGAAAACCGGCATTTCTGATCGATAGTGAAAAGCATATGCACGATCAGACAAGCGAATGTACCAAAGAATATCCGAGGTACTAGGGCCGGGGAGTGATATCAAGTGACAGCTGACAGTCGGCAACATACTCATAATTGAATTCCAATCCGTAATCAACCTCCGCATGTATCCTGTCATCACTCTTTTCCACAGAGATCCTGTCGGTATTGACCCCGACCATAAGTGCACCAAAGGGTGTCGTATAGTTTGTCAGGGTTTTCTCCTTCTCCATAAAGGTCATATGGAGCTGGGTCCCTCCTCTTCTCGTCAGCTCCATGGCCTTCTCGTCAAAGGAAAGAACATTCTTTGTGGGAGTGCCGTCATCTTCATACTGTTCAAAGCGCAGAAAATGCCTGCCGTTCTTCTCGTTATACTTTCCGTTCACGAGTATCTCAACGGCATCATCACTGGTATCGTCTATCTGAAGTCCTTTTATGGCAACTATCACGTCTTTTTTCATTCAAATCGTCTCTTTTTGGTCTTTGTCTGGTTTTCTTTTTCCAGCTGGTAGTATATTCCCAGCTCCTGGTCGTCTATATGGAGCTTTATTATCTCCACTGCCTTATTATTGTCTCCCTCTTCGAAGGCACGGCAGATGAGCTCGTGCTCCTCCACCAGATGCCGGTGATCGGCGGTATCCTTGAGATACTCGAACTGATAGCGGAAAAGCTGCTCCCTTAAGAGCTGCAGCATCTCCATTATCCTTTTATTCCCGGCGGCCCTGGCTATGGCCTCATGAAAAATAAAATCAATATCCGCCATGGTAACGGTATCACCGCTCTTTACGGCTTCCCTGAACTTCATATTGAACTGCCGGAGCTCCTCTATCTGTGCCCTTGATATCCGTCCGCAAGCAGCATTTACCGTAAAAGCCTCCAGCGTCCGTCTGGCCTCCAGCATATCCTCCAGCTGTTTATTGTCTATGCTTGCCACATGAGCACCGCGCCTGGGCAGCAATACTGCGAGTCCTTCCTGCTCCAGCATCCTTATGGCCTCTCTGACAGGTGTCCTGGAAACTCCCAGCTTTTCAGCCAGCGCTACCTCCATAAGCCTTTCACCCGGCTTCAGTTCGCCATGAAGTATCTGTAGTCTCAGCTGATTGAACACCGTATCTCTTAATGGCAGAAACGCATCATTGATGGAATCGGTATATGACGGCAGACTCATTTTTATTTTCCTTTCAATTAAGTAAGATTCTTGCTTCGCTGTTTATTATCGCGTTTCGGTAAGGATCACTTCATACCCGGAGAAAAGCTCCTTTGCCTCACTGAAGGTATTTTCCAGAAGCTCCCTTTTGCTGTCTATGGCAAAAACTGTCGGACCGCTTCCGCTCATCAGGACACCCATAGTCCCCTTTTGCTTTAAGAAATCCTTTATCCTGCTTATTTCCGGAAGCTTCCGCACCGTTACCGCTTCCAGAACATTGCCGAGAAGCTTACCCAGCGCTGGTATGTCTTCTGCCTTGATGGCTTTTATTATCCCGTCGGTATCAGGATGCTCCACAATATCCAATGCATCAAAGGCCTCATAGACCTCCTTTGTGGAAACACCACTGTCCGGTTTTATAAGAAGCACGCTTAATCCCTTAAGCTCCGGAACCACCGGGGTAAGGATCTCTCCAATGCCCTCCGAAAGCCGCGTTCCTCCCTCAATGCAGTACGGAACATCAGCGCCAAGACTCAGACCGGTTTCCCTTAGCCCTGCATTATCAAGCCCCAGGCCGAAAAGCCTGTTCATGGCTCTTAAAACCGCCGCAGCATCACTGCTTCCTCCGGCCAGTCCCGCTGCCACGGGGATCCTTTTTTTTATCTCTATCTCGATCCCCTTATCTATGTGATATTTTTCCACAAGGAGTCCGGCTGCGCGAAATGCCAGATTATGACTGTCATCCGGAACCAGATCACTGTCGGTAACGGTTCTTATGCCGGAATCCCCTTCAACCATTCTGACCGTTACGGTGTCGTGAAGTGAAAGGGTCTGCATAACCATCTTTAAAAGATGGTATCCGTCACTTCTGCTTCCGACTACATCAAGACCGAGATTGATCTTTGCATATGCCGGTTCTGTCGTTTCCTTCAGCGTGTTCATTGTATACATTTTGGTACATAATTGTTCAAATGTCAATACAATGCAGGGATCAAATTCGTTGATATTTGAAGGCAAAAGCATTATGATAGACGTGTATGCTTACATTTGTTGAAGAACTGATATCCAACCGGATCCTGATCACCGGAATAACAGGCTGGGCCGTAGCACAGGTTCTGAAGACCATTATCCATGCCATGATAAATAAAAAGCTTGATTTAAGAAGACTTACAGGCGACGGAGGCATGCCCAGCTCCCATTCCGCCACGGTTACAAGTGTGGCGGTAATGACCGGCCTTACAACCGGCTTTGATTCCGTGTATTTTGCCATAGCTGCCATACTTTCCATTATTGTAATGCATGATGCCATGGGTGTCAGGCTGGAAACAGGCAAGCAGGCACAGGTGATAAATGAAATGTTTGAGCTTCTGGACCGTCTGAGTGAGGAGAGCCTCAGCATGGATGTGAAGCTTAAAGAGTTTGTCGGCCACACTCCCACTCAGGTTCTGGCAGGCAGTGTTCTCGGCATTATCGTTGCGGTATGCTCGTATAATTATTTTTAGGACGGTTTGATGGAAAAAGCGAAAAAGGAAAACGTAGGAGAGATCATTATCTGCATCCTGATAGCTGTTTTTCTTGTTCTCTTTGTTTTTGGAGGTATAGAGGCCCACAGCGGCGGAAGTGAGATATTTGAGCTCCCCGGAGGATGGCAGGTCCAGAACGGGGACAAGACTATCCTGAATGTATCCCTTGAGGAAATGTCCGATGTGTTCAAGGATGTTAAACGTAAGGAGAGCTTTATCCTTACCCATCCCTTAAGCATAAAAAGCCACGATCCGCTTATACTCCGTATCTATTCCCGGCTCTCCGCCATAAGGGTACTGGTTGACGGGCGGCAGATTTACAGCTACGGCATTCAGGAGGTTGAGGATCACAAAATGGTCGGCAGCGGTTTCCACTTTGTCCTTCTCCCCAGCAGCTTCTATGAAAAAGAGCTTAAGATAGAGCTCATACCTTCCGAAGACAATGCCATACACTCAGCTCCGGAAATAATCTTCACTTCTGCCGACGGAGCAGTTTCCATTTATTCACGAGACAGAATGTTCGGTATTTTTTCCGGTCTTTTTTTGTTCGCTGCAGGCATCTTCCTGGTAATACTTTCAGTTATGGCGATATATATTGACCGGCGGTTCTATCCACTGGCAATAATCGGTGTTTTTTCCTGTACGGCGGGGCTCTGGTGTCTCGCCACCATAAAAGCACTGCAGCTGTTTTCCGGAAATGTTACGTTAAACTCCATACTGGAGTATCTCGCCATGTATTTCCTTCCCGTTCCGGCGCTTTTTCTTAGCAGACATTTCAGGCAATCGGCATCCCCGAGGATCAAAAAATTCATAGCCTTTATGACCTGTATCGCCGCCGTATTCTTCCTTTCAGCCCTTGTACTGCAGGTCAGCGGAATTATGAACGTTACGAAGCTCACCAGATTTTTTCACTTTTTTCTTGTGCCGGTGGTCCTGACACTTCTTTTCGCCGGGAGCTCCAAGTGGAGAAGAATGAAACCCTCCGAAAGAATGTATCAGATGGGAATGTTCCTGGTCCTTTTCATGATCATACTGGAGCTTTCCATATACTATGTGGTAAATCTCTTTAATAAGCTTACTCTTCAACTTAACACTATTATTACTCCCTTTGCATCCATGGTGCTGATAGTTGTTATGGCCATAGGCTTTCTCCTGGAAATATATGATATGCGCTTAAAGGATACGGAAAGGGAGCGTCTGCAGAAACTGGCATTCAGAGATCAGATGACGGATCTGATGAACCGCAGTATGTGCGAAAAGCGTTTTGAGGAGCTGAAAGATGAAAAGGTGAGCTATTTTATGCTGGATATGGATCTGAACGGCCTGAAGACCGTCAATGATGCCCATGGCCATCAGATGGGTGACCGCTACATCATGCTCTTCTCCGGGATAATCATAAAAGCCTTCGGTGACGACCGTAATATTTACAGGGTCGGCGGTGATGAATTCCTCTACATCGATTCGGATACCACAGAGGCGGAGATGAAGAAAAAGATAGATTTCATACGCAAGCTTGAGAAGATAATAGGCAGGGAAGAGAATATTCCCTTTGATATAGATGCATCCTTTGGTATGGCTTGGAGCGGAGAGGTTGACTCCGGAGAACCCGAAGATGTTTACCGTCTTGCCGACAGACGGATGTATGAAATGAAAAAAAGATTGAAGAAGGAAAGGGAATGATTCTTCCCTGCTCAAGGTATGAAAAATAACCGGAAACTCACTAAAAAAATAGTATTTATTCTGCTGCTGCTCGCGGTGCTTTTAGGGACGGTTTTATTTTCCGAGTTTATCAGAAACACCTCCAGAAACAGGATGATCGATTTCAGCGAAGGCTGGACCATAAGCTACGGCGGTGCGGAATATCCCGATACGGATCTTGACCACTTCAGATTTGTCGGAGGTGTGAAAAAAGGAGATCTCATAGCCCTGAAAAATCATCTTCCGGAAAACCTTCCGGACGGTTACGCCATAATATTTCCGCTTCAGCTGTCTACCATTTCCGTGGAGGTAAACGGAAAGATTGTTTACGGCTACGGTTCCAGTGAGTACGCAGCAGGGCAGATGGTAGGCTCGGCAGTACATCTTATCCGCCTGCCGGACGGCTGCCAGGGAGGCACTGTCTCAATAGTCATTAAGGTGGGTGACAACGACGCATTCTCATATATTCCGAAGATAACACTGGACGAGACCAGCTGGGGCTTTGAAGATTATCTTAACAGCAATATATACCCGGTGGTCGTATCCTTCTCACTGGTCATGGCCGGAGTGGTCTTTATGATAATATCCATGTTTCTTGCCCTTAGAGGCCTGGATTGGAGCAGGCTGAACCAGACAGGTATCCTGTTCTTCGTCGTGGGCTGCTGGAATATCTGTGAAATACAGGCGATCCAGCTCTTCTCCATGGATTTCTCCTGGAATACCTTTGTCCGATACTTTTTCGGTCTGCTGAGTGTCCTTCCCGTCCTTCGCATAATAAGCTCTGCTCACAGGGAGAAAAAAACAAAAAATGTGATCATTCAGAAGGTTATCTTCTATTCACTGCAGATTTTAATTGCCATCATTGTGGCGCTTTCGCTCTCCAATGTCATACATATCTGTAATGTACGCTATGCTTATGAGATTCTTGCGATCGCCTGCATGATAACGATCGCCGTTGTGGAGTGGAAGGATTGTGACAGAAAGGGGTCCTATTCAGCCGCGCGATTCAGAGAGCTTATGGCCTGCTTTTTGTTCATTGGTATCGAAGCCATCAGATTTTTGGCTAACCGGATATTCAACTTCCGCTTACAGGAATTCCAGCATTCCTTCCTGTTATACGGAACGGTTCTCCTTGTTATGATGATGATAGGTTCATATATTTATGAGCTTTACGAGTCCTATGTCAGGAAGGCAGAGGAGGAAAGCCTAAAACACATTGCCTATACCGATGGTCTGACTGGTCTTCTGAACCGCACCTACTGTAAGGACAGGATGGAAGAGCTTGACCGGTCTCAGCGGGATTATTATATGATAAGCTTTGATGTGGATGGACTGAAACAGATAAACGACAGCAAGGGACATCTTGCCGGAGATAAGCTATTAACAACATTTGCGGATATTCTTTCACAGTGCTTCTCTGACATCGGAAATGTGATAAGACCCGGCGGAGACGAATTCCTGGTAATATCCGATGATGCAGCAAAGCAGGAGCTTCTAAACAGACTCGGCTGGCTTGATTCCCTTGAAAAGAACGCCGAAAAATCCTTAGGTTTTCCGGTAAGGGCGGCTTACGGCATAGCCGGACGAAATGAGGTTCTCGGACACACCACGGAGGAAGTGTATTTCCTTGCCGACCAGCGTATGTATGAAATGAAAATGAAGCGAAAGGATCAGCCCGCCTGAATGGATCTTTTCAAAGAAAAAACCCCGGCAGCTTAAATAATACATCTGCCGGGGTTTACTTTGTTTTTTACAAAGATCTCAGAATTTCGCTTCGCCTGCAGCCTCCATCGCGGCCTGTTTTACTTCATCGAGAGATGAGCCGCCTTCTGATTCCGCTGCTGCGGCAACCGCTCCTTCTACCATAGGGCAGTCCACCATTTCAACACGTTTTCCCTCCATATTCTCTATGACCATTTCCGTGGTCATGCAGGAGGAACCCATATCCATGATAACTATCACTCCGTCATCACTGTAAACGGAATTGATCGCTGCCTCTATCTTTTCATAACTGGTACCGAAGCTGCCGTCTTCCAATCCTCCGGCAGCGGCCATCGGGCATTCGCCTGCTACGAGTCTTGCCAGTTCCACAACACCCTCAGCAAGGGTCTTGCTATGGGATACCATAACTATTCCAACCATAAGCCCCCTCCTTAAAGATCAGTACAGTGCAGCTATTGACTCCAAAAGGAGCGTAAAAGAAGTGGCTCCGGGATCCTGATGTCCTATGGAACGCTCTCCCACGTAGCTGGCACGTCCCTTTGTGGCAATAATGGTCTTTGTGTACTCTACACCCTCTTTTGCCGCTGCGACGCCATCTGCCAGAAATGCTGCCGGTGATTTGCCTTCCGAAACACCTTTCTTAATAGCCTCCAGAGCAGGTATCATGGCGTCGATCATGGTCTTCTCACCCTTTTCCGCCTTGCCTCTGAGCTGTACGCCGCCCACAGCAGCCTCCATAATAGCTACAAAATCAGAGGCGTTGATCTCATATTTTCCTGCCACAGCAGCCCCGGCCTTCATAAATGCCGTACCGTAAAGGGGTCCTGATGAACCGCCTACTGTGGAAACCAGATCCATACCAGCTTTTTTCAGTATCGCGCCTATATCATCCTTTTCCACACCGGGAAGATCGCTCAAAACCTTCTGAAAACCGCGATCCATATTGATGCCGTGGTCGTTATCACCAATGGGTGCGTCCAGATCTGTCAGAAACTGTGCGTTCTCATGGATTATCTCGGCCATTACCTTTATTATCTCTATTACCTTCTTACTGTCTGTCATTTCCTGTCGAATGCCGTCCTTCCTTTAGTTATTGTAACGGCATAGGCTTATGCCTATCCGCCCGCCTTAAGCCGGTTGAATCAGAGTTTCTTGAATGCAGGGGTATCAGCGGTTGCATCCAGAAGGGTCTTCATTTCGTCGTCAAGCTTCAGGAGCGAAATCGAGAAACCTTCCATCTCAAGGCTGGTCATGTACTCTCCTACGAAGGTACGGTATACCTTGATATTCTTTGATGCGAGAACATCGCTCACATGATTATTGACTACAAAGAGCTCCATAAGAGGTGTAGCGCCGCAGCCGTTGATCATAACCGCAACTTCACTTCCGGCAAAGTCTATATCCGCAAGTATCTTGTCAAGAAGCTGGTCTACGATCTGATCAGCCTTCTGCATCTTTTCCTTATGTGTTCCGGGCTCGCCGTGGATACCGATACCGATCTCCATCTCGTCATCAGCGATCTCGAATCCGGGCTTTCCTGCTGCGGGAACCGTGCAGGGGGTGATAGCCATACTCATTGAACGTACATTTGCTATAACCTTCTCGGCAACAGCCTTTACTTCCTCAAGGCTTGCGCCTGTCTCAGCCTTTGCTCCTGCGATCTTATGAACAAATACCGTACCTGCGATTCCGCGGCGTCCTACGGTATAAAGTGATCCGTCAACTGCAACGTCATCATTTACAACAACTTCATCAACCTTGATGCCTTCGTCACGTGCCATATCAGCAGCCATCTCGAAATTCATAACATCGCCGGTGTAGTTCTTTACTACCATGAGCACGCCCTGGTCGGTAGCGATCTCCTTTATGCCCTCAAATACCTGATCCGGTGTAGGTGATGTAAATACAGCACCTGCTACCGCAGCATCCAGCATTCCCTTTCCAACATAGCCTGCGTGAGCGGGCTCGTGTCCACTTCCGCCTCCGCTTATGAGAGCAACCTTTCCGGTCTTCTTATCTGAACGCACAACAACCGTGGTGCCGGGTATCCTTTTAACATAATCGGGATAAGCCTTAACTAAACCTTCAACCATCTGCTCCTCAACCTGGCTAGCTTCGTTAATGATTTTCTTCATGCTGTTCTTTTCCTCCTTAAATAATATCAGTCCGCCTCATTCTTTGGGCATTTAATACATGCATTTCCGGTGGATGATGTGGCATCCCCTGCATGTTTGACAAATATAAGCTGATTTTATACCACTTTTAGGGTATTTTCAACAACAAATGGTGAAAAATGGAAATTACAGTAAATCTGTGGTATACTTTGGGACGTTGACGCGTTAAATCACAAAAAGGTGTTGTAAAAAATATTAAATTATAGGGGGAAAAAATGCCGATAACCGATCTTTTGGAAAAAAACGCCAGACTTTATGGCAAGGAGGTGGCTCTGGTCGAGCTGAATCCCGAGATGAAGGAGATACGCCGTATCACCTGGAAGGATTATTCACTTATACAGCAGACCGAGGATCTGCCATACCGCCATGAGATAACCTGGGGTGTATTTGATGAAAAGGCAAACCGTGTAGCCAATATGCTCCTCGAAAAAGGGATAAAGAAAGGCGAAAAGGTTGCAATACTTATGATGAACTGCCTGGAATGGCTGCCGATCTATTTCGGTATATTAAAGACCGGAGCCCTGGCCGTTCCCTTTAATTTCCGCTATTCATCCGATGAAATAGAATACTGTGCGGATCTTGCCGACGTCAGCATCCTTTTCTTCGGACCTCAGTTTATAGGGAGAATAGAGGCTATTGAAGAAAGGCTGAGCAAAGGAAGGCTCCTGATCTATGTCGGTGAAAACTGTCCGACCTTCGCCGACAGCTATATGGAGCTTACGGCCGACTGCTCCAGCAGACCTCCTCTTATCCCCTTATCGGATGATGATGAGGCTGCAATATATTTTTCATCCGGAACCACCGGTTTTCCGAAGGCTATCCTGCATAAGCACAGGTCCCTTACCCAGTCGGCGGAGGTGGAGCAAAAGCACCATCTGCAGAACCATGATGATGTATTCCTCTGCATCCCGCCTCTGTACCATACCGGAGCTAAGATGCACTGGTTCGGGAGTCTGATTTCCGGCAGCAGGGCCGTTCTCCTGAAAGGCACGGCACCGGATGTGATACTGAAGTCGGTTTCTGAGGAGAAATGCTCCATCGTATGGCTCCTTGTACCCTGGGCACAGGATATTCTGGATGCCCTTGACCGCGGGGACATTAAGCTCTCCGATTATCCGAACCTTAAGCAGTGGAGGCTTATGCACATAGGTGCACAGCCCGTTCCTCCTTCTCTTATAAGGCACTGGAAGGATTATTTCCCGGATCATGATTATGACACAAACTACGGTCTCTCCGAATCCATAGGTCCCGGCTGTGTTCATCTGGGTCTGCATCATGAGGACAAGATAGGTGCCATAGGCATCCCCGGCTACAACTGGGAAGCGAAGATCGTGAATGACGATTATAAGGAAGTTCCCCAGGGCAGCGAGGGTGAGCTCTGTGTAAAGGGGCCCGGTGTTATGGAGTGCTATTACAAAAATCCCGAAGCAAGTGCAGAGGTCCTTCCCGGAGACGGATGGCTGAAAACCGGAGACGTGGCAGTGCAGGATGAAGACGGCTATATCTTCCTGGTGGACAGAAAGAAAGATGTTATCGTTTCCGGCGGCGAAAATCTCTATCCGGTACAGATAGAGGATTTCCTCCGCGGTAACGAAAAGATAAATGATGTTGCCGTGATCGGCCTTCCGGACAAACGGCTAGGAGAGATAGCCGGAGCCATAATACAGCTAAAGGAGGGAATGGAGGCTACGGAAGAGGAGATAAACACATTCTGTGAAGGACTTCCAAGATACAAGAGACCTCACCGCATCATTTTTGCCGAGGTACCCAGAAATGCGACCGGAAAGATAGAAAAGCCGCTCTTAAGGAAGCGCTACGGTGCAGATAAGCTTGTTGCAAAGGAGATACAACAGGATCTTTGACTCCGTTTCCCGGGCCATCAAATCTAAAGGAGAGTTAATATGGAAACAATGGTATTATGCAGTGTGTTACTGGTTGTGTTCTTTGTCGTAATGATAGCCGTGGGCTTTTACAGCAGGAATGCGTCAAGAGATGTGGAGGGCTTTGCACTGGGAGGACGGTCAATCGGTCCCTGGCTTACGGCCTTTGCCTTCGGAACCTCCTATTTTTCGGCGGTTATCTTCGTGGGTTACGCCGGACAGTTCGGCTGGCTCTACGGAATGTCAGCCACCTGGGCAGGTCTTGGAAATGCTTTTATCGGCTCCCTTCTCGCCTGGAATATCCTTGGACGGCGTACACGGATAATGACCCAGAAGCTGGATGCAAAGACTATGCCGGACTTCTTCGGAAAAAGATTCAATTCCACGAGCCTTAAGGTAGCTGCATCCATCATAGTTTTCATTTTCCTTATACCCTATACTGCCTCTCTCTACAACGGTCTTTCCAGTCTTTTCGGTCTTGTATTCGACCTTCCCTACTGGGCCGTTATAGCCATAATGGCAGTGCTTACGGGTATCTATGTGATCTTCGGCGGCTATACAGCCACAGCCATAAATGATTTTATACAGGGAATAATAATGCTCTTCGGGATCTCTGCAGTCATAATTGCTGTACTTAATGATAACGGAGGGCTTACGGAGGCCGCAAAGAGGCTTTCCGACATCCCTGCGGAAAACTGGGAGCACGGAGCCTTCTCATCCTTCTTCGGTCCCGACCCGCTCTCACTCCTCTTTGTCGTTATCCTGACATCTCTTGGGACCTGGGGACTTCCGCAGATGGTAGGCAAGTTCTATGCGATCAAAAGTGAAAAGGACATTCATAAGGGAACCGTCATTTCCACCATTTTCGCTATTGTCGTAGCCGGAGGCTGCTACTTCCTCGGAGGCTTCGGACGTCTCTATGCCGACAGGATAAAGTTTAACGAGACTACGGGAAAGCCCCTTTTTGATACCATAGTTCCTACAATGCTCTCAACCCTTCCCTCTGTCATAATAGCCATTGTGATAGTACTTGTACTGGCCGCTTCCATGTCGACCCTTTCATCCCTGGTACTCACCTCCAGCTCTACATTTACACTGGATGTTATCAAAACCGTAAAGAAGGAAATGACTGAAAAAGCACAGGTCACCGGAATGAGGATCTTTATCGTATTCTTTATCGTGATCTCTGCTCTGCTTGCGGTCGTGAAGGATTCCTATCCCGGACTCACCTTCATTGCACAGATGATGGGTATTTCCTGGGGAGCCCTTGCCGGAGCCTTCCTCGCCCCCTTCCTCTACGGTCTCTACTGGAAGGGCATCACACGCGCATCAGTTGCCGCCTGTTATGTTTGGGGTGTGGGGATCTCCCTTATACAGCTTTACATCACACTCTCCGGTACCGATGTTTCGTCCTGGGGACCGGTTCTCGGAACGATTTTCAAGTCATCGATAAATTCCGGCGTCATAGCAATGGTCGGAGGACTTATCGTGGTTCCTCTGATAAGCCTCTGCACCCCGAAGATGGATGGAAAGGACGTGGATGAAATGTTTACAAGCTTTGAAAAGAAGGTGGAGGTACCTCAGAAGGAAGCTCTGGATTGATGAAAGATCCTTCGCTGACGCTCAGGATGACATATGGCGCTCAGGATGACATTGTGTCATTCTGAGCGAAGCGAAGAATCTTAAAAGAGCCCCAACGGGCTCTTTTTTAACATATCTCCGTCTTCCATACAGAAACACCCGAGTCGGCAAAGACTTCATCCAGGCGTTTTTGGAGATCGCCAAGCACCACGCCCTCCTTCATAACTACCTGGATAAATCCGCCGCCGCCGGCGCCGCAGATCATTTTTCCGCATATAAGATCCTCTATTGCCATAAAGAGCTGGTCAATACAGGTGTTCGTACATCCCCTGTCAAGTTTTTTCGAAAGTTCCCAGTGCTCATTTAAGAGCTTTGCAAAGCCGTCTACGTGACCCTTTTCCAGTTCAAGACGCATGAGCACCGCAACCTGCTGGATCTTATATAAGACCTCGCACACATCCGGATCTCCTCCGATATACTTCCCGACTATATCTCTCAAAAGGTTCCTCGCAAGCCTTCTCTGTCCGGTATAGATTATGGCAAAGCGTTCGTTAAGCTCCTTCAGGGTCTTTCTCCCTATCCTTACCGGAGTACAGATTATCTTCTGACGGAGCGATTCATCCGTAGTCACCATCTTTATCCCCGGCGCCAGACCGCCAACCTGATCCTGCCAGCCGCCGCCTGTAGACATTATCTGCTCCATACAGAGCACACGGTTATAGAGGTCATTATCCTTAAGGGACACACCCAGGAACTCATAAATCCCCTTTACGCAGGCTCCCGCAAGGATAGAGCTGGTGCCCAGTCCGCTGCCCTTTGGGATATTTATCACCCGTGTATTCATATAGATACCGCCGCCGAGATGCGAGCAGATCTCACTCAGATCCGTCCCTTCGCTTTCGCCCTCATCACCGTAGGGGATCACTCCACAGGCGATAAGCGCCGCCTTCTGAAGCGCGAAGGCATCCATTGGATCATGGCAGTCCATAAGCTCGGACAGGCTTGTAAACTCCCTGTAGCTTCCTATATCCGTACTTGTCAGTATTATTCTGTTTCCTTCTATCTTCCTTAAGGTCACTTCTATAGGAAGCTCCCCGTTTAAGGTGATAGCCGCATTTAAAACAGTCCCTCCATGCTCCATGCAGTAGGGCGGGGTATCGGACCAGCCTCCGCCCCAGTTGACCCTTACCGGCAGCCTTACCACCACCTCATCCTTTTTTATCGTGAAATCCTTATTGTAGCCGGTCTCCTGTAAGGCGGTCTTCAGTACAGTATCCCTTATTGTATTAAAGCATTTATCGGCCATCCTTTCCTTGTCGATGACCTTTGAAAGATAATAGTAGATCCTGATCTTCTGGCTGAATTCCGTACTTTTATCGTTTCTAAGATGCTCGGCCTTTGAAAGCAGCATATCCTCGACCCTCTTCGAAATGCCGGTCCTGAAGATACTCTCTGCCTCTTCCACGGGAACACCCTTTCTTATGGCTTCCATAAGGCTTCCTGCCTTCATCCTGTCATTAAGCTTTTCCTGCCAGGGGATTATCTCCTTTACATCTGCCCTGTTGAAGCTGTCCTTTAAGCTTAATAACTCCCCGTCTTTCGCACCCGAAAGGACCGCGTCCAGTGCCTCCTCCATGCTGTTCCGTACCGGAAAGAGGGGCTTATCCCATAAACACTCGTCTATATCCTGTCCGAACCACTTCCGTTCCTTTGGATTGTCATTTACACCGTACATTCTCACGACAAATCTGCCGTCAAGGAGCTTAAGACCGTGCAGCACGGTATTTTCCGGAATAATAACCGTCTTTTCCTTTGTGCCCGAACTTCCCGATGCCCTTCCAACGGTAAGACCGGAAACAATGGAACCCTCTCCTATCACGGAATTATGATGGATATAGCTGTCCTCGATATAGCATCCTCTGCCTATGCTTGCACTTAAGCTGATATATGAATTTGACGCGGCAAAATCCCGGCCCCGGTAATTACTGTTTACACTGTTCGACCAGCCGAGATAACTGAAGAGCTCTATGTCATCCGTTACCATTTTCAACACCTCGGCAGTGGTGCCGAAATGCAGGAATGAAGCAGGTGAGAAACGGATAAGCTTCATACGGTATTTATGGAGGTGCTCCCAAAGCTTTTCTCTCGCAGCCTGAAGCTCGGGACTGAAATCCCCCTCAGGCTTCTCATCATAAAAGCTTTCCAGGGTACTGTCCTCTGCAAGCGGATAGAGAAAATCCGCATAAAAGGAGAGGCGGACATGGTCATTTACCAGACTTTCAAAATCCTTTTTGTCCGATATAAGCCGATACAGCTCTTCAACCAGTGAACCGCTGAAAATAACTGCCCCTGTGTCTATGTTTACAAGATCCGAGCTGTCCGATGCTCCGCTTTCCCTTAAGCTCTCCACGGTCTGCTTATGGAGAAAGCGCCTGACGTAGCCATCCTTGGAGCCCAAGAACACTCCATGGTTTTTTCCAAGCTCCGCAGGCTCCTTTATGGAAAGGGCTGCCGCCCCCTCTTCATAAAAATCCAGCTGCAGGGGATTAAAAAGAAGGGTCACATCCCCGGAGCAAACCAGCATTCCGCCGGATATCCTTCCCGGTATCCCGCACATTGCTATCATAAATTCATCAAAAAGAGTGGATCTATGCCCATCGGGCAGCATCCTCGGAACCGGAGAAAATATCTTGCCGCAGGCACTGTACTGCGGAGTTCTTCTGGCATCTCCTCCGCTGTGCATTACAAGGATACGAAGTGACTTTAATGGTCTGTCATCATTTTCCCTTATGTATTTTAAAATATTTAAGGTCGCTCCGCCTGAGCCTACCCGCTTACCCGCGGGATCCGGCACCACCGCATATGTTGTTCTCTCCGGCAGCCGCTTCCCCTTAAGCCTCATAGCTATCTGCTCCCGGTAGGAAACCGCCTGGGATTCGTTGGAGGCGGACAGGATAACATAGTCCCAGACAGTTATCTGTCTTTCGTATGCCTTCTGCTCCCTCTCGATTATATCCCGGTAAAGAGCCGTGCTGTCATTATAGGACTGCTGCAGAAACAGATTCTTGTATTTATTCATAAATACTACTTTATCAAATAGCACGGCTGTTGACAAACATTTGTTTCAATGCTATATTCCAGCGTATGCCTGTAATTGAGATAAAAAATCTGTCAAAAACCTTTACCAATAAGGATTCCACGGTAAAAGCATTGAAAAATATCAATTTCTCCGTGGAAAAGGGGGATATTTACGGCATAATCGGCATGTCCGGTGCGGGAAAGAGCACACTGGTACGCTGCCTTAATTTTCTTGAAAAACCCACCTCCGGCACCGTTCTTGTACAGGACAGGGATCTAAGCACCCTGACAGCGCCGGAGCTTAGGAAGCTCCGCTGCAATATGGGGATGATCTTTCAGAATTTCAATCTCCTTATGCAGAACAACGTACTTGATAATGTAACCTTTCCGCTGACAATACATGGCACACGTAAGCAGGATGCCCGCGACAAGGCAATGAAGCTTCTTCAGACCGTGGGGCTTTCGGAAAAGGCTATGTCATATCCAGCCCAGCTTTCCGGCGGGCAGAAGCAGAGAGTCGCCATAGCAAGGGCTCTTGCCTGCGATCCGGAAATACTGCTCTGTGATGAAGCAACCAGTGCCCTGGATCCCCAGACCACCCAGCAGATATTGGAGCTTCTTAAGAAAATAAACAGGGATACGGGCATCACAATTATAATAATCACACACTCCATGAATGTGGTCAGGGAGATCTGCCACAATGTGGCAATAGTTGAAAACGGGGAGATCGTCGAGAACGGTCTGGTGGAGGATATCTTCACCCATCCGAAGTCAAAGGCTGCCAGACGTCTTATTATAGAAGGAAAGGATCCGGATCAATGGGAGGAAGAGGCAGAAAAGGCCCCCTCTCTCCTGATGGAGAAGCTTGTGGAAAACAGGCGGGTACGTATAGTATTTTCAGGTACCTCCTCTTATGAACCGGTTATCGCAAATATGATCCTCACCTTCTCTTCTCCTGTAAACATTCTGTATGCCGACACAAAGGATGTGAATGGCGTTGCCAGAGGCGAGATGATACTCGGTCTTTCAAAGGACAATGATATTGCTGAAAAGCAGATATCCTACCTTAAGGAAAGAGGTCTTGCGGTGGAAGATATCACCGATGATGCTTCGGAAGGGGGTGAATGAGGTGTCGTCTCAGGAGATCGTGATGATAGCGGAGGGAATAATCGACACCCTCTATATGACAATAGTATCTGCCTTTTTCGGTTATGTTATCGGTCTTCCCTGGGGCATAGTCCTGACCGTTACCGGAAAGGACGGAATACACCCGAATAAAGTGGTTTATCAGGTTCTGGATACGGTTACGAATATCATGCGTTCCATTCCCTTCCTGATACTCCTCATTCTGGTCCTTCCCATCACCTTTTTTATAGTTGGAAAGACCTACGGCTCCACGGCAACCATCGTGCCGCTGGTGATATCGGCTTCTCCCCTTATCGCCCGTATGGTGGAATCCTCGCTAAATGAAGTGGACAAGGGCGTTATCGAAGCCGCCCAATCCATGGGAGCCGATAATATGCAGATAGTTACACGGGTGCTTCTCGGGGAGGCAAAGATCTCCCTGATCTCAGGCGCTACCATTACAACCGGCACCATTCTCGGCTATTCCGCTATGGCGGGAACCGTTGGAGGCGGAGGACTCGGAGACATAGCGATCCGTTACGGATATTACCGTTATCAGGCAAACATCCTCTGGGTCACTGTTATCCTTCTGGTGCTTCTGGTACAGATATTCCAGTTCATTGGGAACCTTATCTCTGCAAAGCTTGACAAGAGAAGGGTTTAATTACGATAAAGCATAAAAAGGAGAGCATTATGAATAAAAGATTATTTGGTTTACTACTGACAGCTTCATTAACGGCCGGACTGCTTGCGGGCTGCGGCAGATCCTCAGCCGGAAACGACAAGGTCATAAAGATCGCCGCATCGGAAACACCCCATTCCGAGATCCTGAATAAGGCAAAGGATATATTAAAGGGTCAGGGCTACGATCTTCAGGTTACGGTATTCGAAGACTATGTTCAGCCGAATAACGTTGTGGAACAGGGAGAGTTTGATGCAAATTACTTCCAGCATATAAATTACCTGAATTCCTTTAATGAGGAAAACGGCACCCATCTTGCTGTTGCGGAAAACGGAAAGATACATTATGAGCCCTTCGGCATTTACGCGGGAAGCAAGACATCACTTTCGGATATCGCCGATGGGGATTCGATTGCTATCCCCAATGATACCACCAATGAGGCCCGTGCCCTTCTCCTTCTGGAGCAGGAGGGACTTATTAAGCTTAAAGAAGGTGCGGGTGTGACCGCTACTGTAAATGACGTTGCGGAGAATCCCAAAAACCTTGAGCTTGTTGAGGTGGAAGCGGCACAGGTTCCAAAGCAGCTTAAAAGCGTTGCTTTCGGAGTTATCAACGGAAACTATGCTCTTGAAGCCGGTCTGAACGTTG
The DNA here is from genome assembly GCA_000622025.1 of Lachnospiraceae bacterium AD3010. Taxonomy (GTDB): domain Bacteria; phylum Bacillota; class Clostridia; order Lachnospirales; family Lachnospiraceae; genus NK4A144. Next base: position 86,537 of record JHWU01000009.1, read on the forward strand.
GAAAAGATGCCCTTGCGGTTGAGGCTGCCAACGGCGAAGCGATCCAGCAGTATGTAAATATAATTGCCGTAAAGGAGGGAAACGAGTCAGCCGAAAAGATAAAGGCTCTTACAGGAGTGCTGAAGTCCGATGAGATAGTTTCGTATATAAATGATAATTATGAGGGTGCGGTTGTACCCTACGACGGAGAATAAGCCTAAAGATCCGATCGGATCCCCGTGAAAGGAGCGGCACAAAAAGGATATGCAGAAATATAAACCGGTAAAAAGCGGAAAAGTAAGAGAGATATACGAAACCGATGACAACCTGATCATGGTCGCCACGGACCGTATATCCGCCTTTGATGTCATACTGAAAAATGAGATAAAGGGTAAGGGAAAGATCCTGACCCGTATTTCCGAATTCTGGTTTGATCTCACAAAGGCCATCATTCCAAACCATCTTGTCAGCAGTGATGTAAATGATATGCCCGAGTTCTTCCGTACAGAGGAATTCGAAGGAAGGACACTGCTGGTAAAGAAGCTGCGTATGATACCCATAGAGTGCATTGTCCGGGGCTATATCACAGGCAGCGGATGGGAAAGCTACAAGGAAAACGGCAGCGTATGTGGGATAAAGCTTCCGGAAGGCTTAAGGAACTGCGACAGGCTCCCGGAGCCCATTTACACCCCGAGTACAAAGGCTGAAATAGGCACTCATGACGAGAATATAAAGTTTGAGGAAAGTGCCAGCATCCTTAACAACGAATTCCCGGGAAAGGGCAGAGAATATGCCGCAAAGATAAGGGACTATACCCTTGAGGTATACAGAAAGTGCGCCGACTACGCACTCACCCGCGGCATCATAATTGCAGACACCAAGCTCGAATTCGGACTTGATGAGGATGATAATATAGTTCTGGCAGATGAGCTATTGACTCCGGATTCCAGCAGATTCTGGCCGAAGGAGGGCTATGAGCCGGGTAAAAATCAACCCTCCTTCGACAAGCAGTTCGTGAGAGACTACCTGAAGGAAAATCCGACCTGTAATTACTGCCTCCCCGATGATATAATAGAGAAGACCATCGGCAAATATAAAGAGGCTTACAGGCTGCTTTCAGGCAGGGAAATCGAGCTTTGAATTTTAATGAAAAGATAAAAGAAAATAAGAGCAGCGCCGGTATCATATTTCTGATTGGATGTATTACCGGCGCATTTCTTTTTATCCTGACCTATGGGGTAAATGTTCTTGATGTCACAAATGACGGATGGATATTCAGGGTAAGTGATGTGGACATACACCAGCATTATATCGGCTGGTGCCATTTCCGTAATTCACCCTGGACCTTCCCCCTGGGACTTATGGACTCTCTGTCTTATCCTTACAGTATGTCCATACTCTGGACAGATTCCATACCGCTTCTTGCCCTGGTCTGCAAGCTTTTTCGGGATTTTCTTCCCGAAACCTTCCAGTACTTCGGGCTTTACGGTTTTTTCTCCTTTTCCCTGACGGGAGGCACTGCAGCGCTCTTAGTATATAAGCTCACCCGTAATCCCTTATTTGCCGTCCTTTCTGTTCCCTTTATTGCAGAGAGCTTCGCTATGCTGCAGCGGATGTTTTATCATACATCCCTTACGGCCCACTATCTCATCATCATTCCGCTCCTTATATTTCTTCAGGATTCATACAGATGGTCTCTGAAAAAAAAGTGCTTTGTCTGGGGAGCTTATTTCTTCCTTGCGGTAATGCTCCACCCCTATCTCTGGGCAATGGGTGCGCTGATCGCAGTATTCACCTTTATTTACGAGATCGTCCGTAATAAGACCTTTATCCCTGCGCTTATTACAGGGGCCGTTTCTGCTTTGGTGACATATGTAGGGCTCTATATTACCGGAGCCTTTTACGGAAATGTAGATACCTCCTACAGTCTCGTCGGATACAGTTCAAACCTGAATACCTTCATAAACCCCCTGGATATGAGCTGTTTTCTCCCCACACTCCCGCTGCAAAACCCCAATCAATATGAGGGCTTTGCCTATCTGGGGCTTGGAGGCCTTATTTTACTGCTCTTCTCCGTTTTGTATTATGCACTTAACAGAAAGAATGCTGAAAAACCTGACCGGAGGCACCTGATCTTCATTCTCTGCCCTGTATTTTTCCTGATGTCCATATTCCCGGATATCACCTTAAATTCCCTCCTGCTTTTCCGGATAAAAATACCGGGCTCAGTGGAGAGGATACTTGGTATCTTCCGTTCAAACGGGCGCTTTATCTGGCCTGCCATGATCCTTCTAATAGTTGCTGCCGTAACGCTTCTTTCAAGCTGCAGCAAAAAAAGACTTTTTCCTGCTGTCATTTTGGTGTTATGCTTAAGTGTCCAGTTTCTTGATATGCGCGAGGTTATAATATCGAACCGTAAACAGTTTATCCCCATAGGCAGGCAATGGAACCTGGACCTTGAAAACGAAGCACTGACTGCAAAGCTTTCGTCCTATGAACATATCGTTATCGTGCCGGATGATATCAGTATTATGGAGAAGGTTGCATTTTTTGCTTATAAATACGGACTTACCGTAAACCGCTTTTATTTCGCCAGAAATATCAATGATAAAATAGAACAGACCCTGGATGACTACCACCGGACGTGTACTCTTGGCGATCCTCCGGATAACGTGATCTTTGTCTTTGATGAGGATAGTATGCTGAGCTGGAAAGAGGACACGGATCTGCACTTTTACGATCTTACCGGAACAATAGTAGGTATCGGGGATACTCTGCCGCTCCCTGAATTATGAGAAAAACCGGAGGTATTAAAAAATTCATATTATCCCTTACACTTGTTCTTCTCCTTCCTTCTGCCCTTTCAGGCTGTATGGAAGCCGGTGCGGAGGACTGGATCGGATATACCCCGAAGGAAGCTACGGAGGAAGCAGAGGTAGAGAAGAATGAGACAGTCTCTGAGGAAACCGTAGGTGAAGTGGACGGAGGCGATAAGGAGATTGAAAATAGTCTTCCAACCTATTCCCCCGAAGAAGAACCCGTCGAGATCGAGGAAGAGGATATAGAAGAGGAGCTCCCCATAGAAGAAGAGCCTGTAGAAGAGGACAGCTCTGTAAGCGAGGATGAGGCCCCGGAAGAGGATGAGGGCGGTGACAATCATGATGTGACCCGTGGTTCCTGGGATGATGATGACTGGCTCGCCGAAGCCACTATTGGAGAGAACAATGAGATAAAGGTTACAGTTACTGCGGTCAGGGAAGCTATGAAGATCGAAAAGATCACGGATCACAGCCCGGCCTCGGAAAAGGCCGGGGGTAATATAGATGATGTCCGTTTTGAATACTATACCAGATATCAGGACGGCGACAGGGAAGCTGCCGCCGGTGATGTTGAAGACTATGAAGATGTGGACAAAATGTCAGATAAGCAGCTTAGCGCTCTTATGGCTGTATCCGATGATATTGGAAAGCTCATCGCACAGTTCGGTATAACCGCTTATGACTTTAATCATCCTGCAGAAAATGATGATGATGAAGTCGTAATGGATCTTTACAACGGGGATAAATACCAGTTCCTGATGACGCTGAGCTTCGATGAGGATCACCCGGATAAACTCCTGTCCATCGAATTTGCCCTGGAAGAATGAGCACTCTGTCATCCTGAAGGATCTTCCCCCTATACTCTGTTATAGTTAATGAGGCAGCCCTTAAGTATTATCTGTCTCTCGTCATCCGTGAGCTCGCCAAGTGACAGATCAAACTCCTTCAGGTTCCCGTTCTTAACGGTATAAGCCTTTATTTTTCCCTCTTTTCCGGCAACTGCCTTTCTGATGCCGGGAATAAAGATGTGATCCATATTCTTAAAGGGAAGCTCACCCTTTTCTATCACAAAGGGAAGCATACCCCAGTTGATCAGATTGCTCCTGTATCGTTTGGTGGCATATTCATTGGCGAAATTAGCCCATCCTCCCAAAACCTTCTGACAGGATGCCGCCTGTTCCCTGGCAGAGCCGTCTCCGGGCTTTACCGCAAAGATAGCAGAGCCTATTCCCGTATTGCTCCAATCTGCATCAGAAAACCTCTCCTGTACGGTGCTCATAACTTCCTTCAGTTCCCCGGATGCCTCCAGCATTTTTTCAAGAGAGGATACTCCCTCTTCCCTGGCCTTCTCATATGCAGCAACATCCTTTGCCTTCCCGACATATGAGGGATCCCTGCGTGAAAGCGTAAATTCTGCAAGCCCCAGAGGATTTGACCTGTACGATGAGGTTTCGCCCGAAGGGATCAGCTCGTCGGTTGTTGTGACGCTGTCATGGATCTCGGAAACTATCCTTATAAGCAGATTTTCGGTAAGCTCCGGCATTTCTGGCCAGTCCTTGATATTCGGTCCGAGAATGAGCTCAGCTCCGCTGTCTGCCTTCCCCTTTGAATCGAATACCCTCTTTTCGTAAATGTCCCTGTCAAAGAAATACTTATATTTTCCGATCTCGATATCAAGCTCTGACGCAGGTGTAAGGATACCCTTATTAGCAGCCGTGGCTGCAATGGAACGGGCATCCATAAGAGCAACGGAAGATATCTGTCCGTTCTGCACCTTTGAGCCCTCCCTGTTCGGGAAGTTTCTGGTTGAATGGCGAATTGAAAACGCATTGTTTGCGGGTGTATCTCCTGCCCCGAAGCAGGGACCGCAGAAACAGGTCTTTACCACTACGCCTGCATCTATAAAGCTTGAAACTGCTCCGTTTTTAACAAGCTCCGCGTATACGGGCATGGATGCCGGATAAACACTCATTGTAAATTCATTATTCCCGATATCCGCTCCCTTAAGTATATCCGCTGCGGCGCAGAGATTCTCAAAACCGCCTCCCGCACAGCCTGCGATTATTCCCTGATCAGTTAAAAGCCTTCCGTTCTTTATCTTCTTATGAAGATCAAATTCCACTCTGTCACCCAGTGAAGCCTTTGCCTTCTTCTCCACCTCCGACAGTATATCGGAAAGATTCTGATTCAGCTCTTCTATGGTATAGGCATTGCTGGGATGGAAGGGCAGGGCAATCATAGGCTTTATTTTGGAAAGATCCACGGTCACAACCTCATCATAATAGGCAGTGTCTGAAGGATTCAGTTCCCTGTAGTCACCCGCTCTGCCATGCAGGGCAAGAAATTCCTCCGTCTTCCCGTCTGTTCTCCATATGGATGAAAGGCAGGTGGTCTCGGTTGTCATTACATCAACACCGATCCGGAAATCGGCACTTAAAGCAGATACACCGGGGCCTACAAACTCCATTACCCTGTTCTTTACTGTCCCATCGGAAAACAGCCTTCCGATCAGAGCCAGTGCCACATCCTGGGGACCGACACCGTATGAAAGCTCTCCGGTCAGGTAGACCGCCACAATACCGGGGTAATCTATATCATAGGTCTGGTTCAAAAGCTGCTTTACAAGCTCCGGTCCTCCCTCTCCCATGGCCATAGTGCCGAGAGCCCCATATCTGGTATGGGAATCGGAGCCCAGTATCATCTTGCCGCAGCCTGCGAGCATTTCTCTGGCATACTGATGGATAACAGCCTGATGCGGAGGCACATAAACTCCTCCGTACTTTCTGGCCGCACTGAGACCGAATACATGGTCATCCTCATTTATGGTGCCTCCCACGGCACAGAGGGAATTATGACAGTTTGTGAGAATATAGGGCAGAGGAAACTTTTTAAGTCCCGAAGCCCTGGCTGTCTGTATTATACCGACATAGGTGATATCATGGCTTGTAATACAGTCAAACCTTATCTTAAGCTTTTTATCATCCCCCGATGTATTGTGGGATGAAAGGATCCCATAAGCAATGGTACCCTTACGTGCTTCTTCCTGTGATACACCCTCCGGTGCACGGTCGCTTATCTCAGTTCCCTTCAGCAGATATGCTCCGGAACCCCGTACTGTTACTGCGTCATTCATATCAACTCCGTATTATTTCCTTATTCTCTTTGACAATGTTACTTTATCCAGGTGCCATATCTCATCCACATATTCCTTTATGGTCCTGTCGGATGAGAACTTACCTGTTGATGCTACATTTATTATGGCCTTTTTCGCCCACAACGACTTATCCCGATACTGCTTCTCCACCTCGCTCTGCGCTTCGGCATAGGAGCGGAAATCCTTTAATATGAAGTACATATCCGCTTTAGAGGTACTCTGTGTATTTAACAGGGAATTATATATATCCCTGAAGAGATCCGGATCTTCTTTCGAATAGAAACCGTTTATAAGCTGGGTCAGTACATCCCTGATCTCCTGATCGGAATTAAAGATATCCATGGGGTCATAACCGCCGTTCTTCTCATAGTTCATAACCTCATCTGCACTCATTCCGAAGATAAACATATTCTCGCTTCCCATTTCTTCGGCCATCTCCACATTGGCTCCATCCATGGTTCCGAGAGTCAGGGCACCGTTCAGCATAAACTTCATGCATCCTGTTCCTGATGCTTCCTTACTTGCTGTGGAGATCTGTTCAGAAACGTCTGCAGCCGCAAAAATAAGCTCTGCATTGGAGACCCTGTAGTCCTCAATGAAGACCACCTTGATCTTTCCTTCTATTGATGCATCATTATTTACCACATTAGCCACTGAGTTTATAAGCTTGATAGTGAGCTTGGCATTCCTGTATCCCGCTGCGGCCTTCGCTCCAAAGATAAAGGTTCTGGGGAAGAAATCCATATCCGGGTGTCTCTTCAGCTTATTATAAAGACTCATCACATGAAGAATGTTTAAGAGCTGCCTCTTATATTCGTGAAGCCTCTTTACCTGCACATCGAAAATGGAACGGGGATCCACCTCCACTCCGTTATGCTCCAGAATGTATTTGGCCAGACGCTGCTTATTCTTGAACTTGATGTTCATAAACTCGTTCTGCGCCTTCTTGTCATCAGCATAAACCGCTATACCGTGAATCTTTTTCAGATCCGTTATCCAGTCAGGTCCCACATGATCCGTGACCCATTCAGCAAGCAGGGGATTTCCGTGAAGAAGGAAACGTCTCTGGGTAATGCCGTTTGTCTTATTATTGAACTTCTCCGGCATCATCTCATAGAAATCCTTGAGCTCTCTCTTTTTCAGGATCTCCGAATGAAGACGGGCCACACCGTTTACGGAGAAGCCGGCACAGATCGCCAGATAGGCCATTCTCACCTGTCCGTCATAGATAATGGCCATATTCCTTATCTTCTCCTGATCACCGGGATAGGCTGCCTGTATCTGCAGACAGAAGCGGCGGTTTATCTCCTCTATGATCTGGTAAACCCTGGGAAGAAGACGTGAGAAGAGCTCTATCGGCCACTTTTCCAGTGCCTCGCTCATGATCGTATGATTCGTATATGCACAGGTATTTGTGGTGACTGCCCAGGCCTCATCCCAGGTCAGATCATAGTCATCCATAAGTATCCTCATAAGCTCCGGTATCGCCACCGTAGGATGAGTATCGTTCAGCTGGAAGACATTCTTTTCCGCAAAGCGTTTTATGTCGCTATGCTTACGCATATACTTTGCAACCGCCTCCTGCACCGATGCGGAGATAAAGAAATACTGCTGCTTTAAGCGGAGCTCCTTTCCGGCATAGTGATTGTCATTGGGATAAAGAACCTCTACTATATTTTTCGCAAGGTTGTCCTGCTCCACAGCCTTCCTGTAGTCGCCCTTGTCAAAGGAATCCAGCTGGAAGCACTCTACAGGCTCCGCATCCCAGATACGGAGGGTATTCACTATTCCGTTTCCGTAGCCGACCACAGGCATATCATAGGGTATGGCATTTACAGACTGATAACCGTCCTGAATGAAATGATTACGTCCGTTGCTGTCGGTCTCCACCCGGACATAACCGCCGAACTTAACTTCCTTCTTATATTCCCTGCGGCGGAGCTCAAAGGGATTGCCGTCCCTGAGCCAGTCATCCGGTATTTCAAGCTGGTATCCGTCCTTTATCTTCTGCTTGAACATACCGTAACGGTATCTGATACCACAGCCGTATGCAGAATATCCAAGGGTTGCAAGGGAATCAAGAAAACATGCTGCAAGCCTTCCCAGGCCTCCGTTTCCTAGAGCTGCATCAGGCTCCTGGTCCTCGACCATATTAAGGTCCACTCCCAGCTCCTTTAATGCTTCCTTAACTTCCTTATATTCACATAAATTAATCAGATTGTTTCCGAGTGCTCTGCCCATCAGGAATTCCATGGACAGATAGTAGACCGTCTTCGGATCCTCCTTCTCATATGCCTGCTGGGTGTTCATCCAGTCCTCTATAATGGTATCCTTGATCGCGAAACAGACTGCCTGAAATATCTCCTGCTTATCCGCTTCCTTCAGGTTTTTCCTGTATAGGGAACGGACATTATCCTCTATCTGCTTTTTGAATTTTGCCTTGTCAAATTTTCTGCTATGTACCATTTCAGTCTGTAACACTCCTTTCTTATAGTTTTTTCTGCAGCATCACATCTTTTCAACCCCGAGAGTGACATTTTCTCCGTTAATATCCCATTCCTTTGTATAGCCCGAAAGACCTGCAAGGTCGATCTCGGATGCCATGGTCTCTGTCTTTATGAAGGCAGCGTTCGCATTCAGATATTCCTCCAGCTTTTCGCTTCCGGTCATGGAGATCCTTATCTTGTCCATTACCTCAAAGCCCGCTTCCTTACGCATGGTCTGGATCTTGCTGATGAGTTCTCTTACATAGCCTTCCTCCAGCAGAGCCTCCGTTAGATTGGTATCCAGAACTACCGTGACATTATTGTCGTTCTGCTCCACAAAGCCCTCTTTGTTGCTCATCTCAATGAGAAGATCCTCTTCGGCCAATGAAACCTCAGTACCGTCGAAATCAAACTTAAGAGCTCCCTCGGCCTTCAGGGTATCCATAGCCTCATTTCCGTCAAGCTCCTTCAGGGCTTCCCTTATCTTATTAAGTACCTTGCCGTACTTCGGTCCCACTGTCTTTAACTGGGGCTTAAAGGTATAGGTTGTGAAGCTCCTGACATCCTCTGAGAAGTCTACCTTCTTCACATTCAGCTCGTCAGCGATTATCTCCTTATAGAAATCCGACATTTCAGGGGCTTTTACATACATCTGTCCTATGGGCTGACGGTTCTTTATCCCGCTTTCATTTCTTGCGGCACGTCCGAGAACAACGATATCGAGAACCTCCTCCATATCCTGTTCCAGCTTACTGTCTATAAGAGACACGTCTGCCACAGGATAGTCACAGAGGTGAATGGATTCCGCAGCATTTTTGTCATTTCCAGCAACGAGATTCTGGTAGATCTCCTCGGTCATAAAGGGGATCATAGGTGCAGCTGCCTTACAGATATCCACAAGACAGGTAAAGAGGGTCATATAAGCATTTATCTTGTCCTGCTCCATTCCCTTTGCCCAATATCTCTTCCTGCAGCGCCTCACATACCAGTTGCTGAGCTCATCCACGAAGGACTGCAGAGACTTTGCCGCCTCGGGTATCCTGTAATTTCCCAGATCCTCATCGGTTTCCCTTATCGTAGACTGCAGGCGTGACAGTATCCATCTGTCCATAACGCTCAGGCTGTCCCTGTCAAGGTTATAGTCCTTTGCGTCAAAACCATCGATATTCGCGTAAAGCACATAGAAAGCATAGGTGTTCCAGAGGGTCCCCATAAACTTTCTCTGGCACTCCGTAACCGCCCTGTCATGGAAACGGTTGGGAAGCCAGGGTGCACTGTTTATGTAGAAGTACCACCTAATGGCATCCGCTCCGAAGGTATCCAGCGCCGTGAAGGGATCTACGGCATTGCCCTTGGATTTACTCATTTTATTTCCGTCTTCATCCAGAACAAGACCCAGTACTATAACATTTTCAAAGCAGGGCTTGTTGAAAAGAAGCGTGGATATCGCATGAAGAGAGTAGAACCAGCCTCTTGTCTGGTCCACCGCCTCGGATATAAATGAAGCGGGGAACTGCGCCTTAAAAAGCTCCTCATTCTCAAAAGGATAGTGATGCTGGGCAAAGGGCATGGCCCCGCTGTCAAACCAGCAGTCAATAACCTCCGGAACCCTCCTCATCTCCTTGCCGCACTCCGGACAGGTACATACTATCTCGTCAATAAACGGCCTGTGAAGCTCTACCGTGTGCGCCTTCTCATTTCCTGACAGCTTGTAGAGTTCCTCTCTGGAGCCTATGGACTCCCTGTGTCCGCACTCCTTACATTCCCATATATTTAGAGGCGTACCCCAGTACCTGTTTCTGGAAACCGCCCAGTCCTGTATATTCTTTATCCATTCGCCGAATCTTCCGGAGCCTATGGTCGCAGGGATCCAGTTTATCTTCTCATTATTGGCAACAAGGTCATCCCTCACCTTCGTCATCTCTATAAACCAGGATTCACGCGCATAGTAGATAAGCGGTGTATCGCAGCGCCAGCAGAAGGGATAGTCATGCTCAAATTTCGGGGCTGAGAAAAGAAGACCTCTTGAATCCAGATCCTTCAGGATCTCAGGATCCGCATCCTTTACAAAGAGACCCGCAAAGGGAGTTTCCTCCGTCATATTCCCCTTATCATCAACAAACTGTACAAGGGGCATATCATATTTTCTGCCTACTCTGGCGTCATCCTCACCGAAAGCCGGAGCCTGATGAACCACTCCTGTACCATCCTCCATGGTCACATAGTCATCGACCACAACGTAATGTGCTTTCTTTTTCTGCTTATCCGCAGCTTCACCGGCACACTTGAAAAGAGGTTCATATTCCATAAACTCCATTTCCTTACCGGTGAATTCATCCAGTATCTCATAAGGCGATGTGGGGGCGTCCTCTCCTCCGAGAACCTTCTCTGCCAGGGCCTTAGCCAGGATATAGGTGTAACCGTCTGCTGTATGAACCTTCACGTAGGTTTCTCCGGGATTGACACAGAGACCCACATTGCTTGGCAGGGTCCAGGGTGTGGTGGTCCAGGCGAGAATGTATTCGTCCTTATCCTTTACCTTAAACCTTGCGATAGCCGATCTTTCCTTTACCGCCTTATATCCCTGGGCAACCTCGTGGCTTGAAAGAGGTGTCCCGCAGCGCGGGCAGTAAGGCACGATCTTGAAACCCTTGTACAGAAGACCTTTTTTCCAGATCTCACTTAACGCCCACCATTCGGACTCAATGTAATCATCCTCATAGGTGACATACGGGTGCTCCATATCCGCCCAGAATCCAACCTGGTCGGAAAACTTCTCCCACATTCCCTTGTACTTCCACACGGATTCCTTACATTCCTTTATAAAGGGCTCCAGGCCGTACTTTTCTATCTGCTCCTTCCCGTCAAGGCCTAGCTTCTTTTCCACCTCCAGCTCTACCGGAAGGCCATGAGTATCCCATCCTGCCTTCCTGGGAACATAGGCTCCCTTCATAGCGTGGTATCTGGGGATCATATCTTTTATTACACGGGTCAGCACATGCCCGATATGAGGCTTCCCGTTTGCCGTAGGAGGTCCATCGTAAAAAGTATAGGTTTCTCCCTCTTTTCTGGAATCCATGGACTTCCGGAAAATATCCTTTTCGTTCCAGAATTTTACGACCTCCTTTTCTCTGTCTACAAAATTCAGGTCGGTATTAACTTTACTGTACACAGCCATTAATGATAAACTCTCCTTTCACATCCTGTTTATTTCCAGTTTTCATCTCCCGCTTCCTCAGCAAGAGCAGCTCTCCTTTGGTCTATACTCCTTAATACATCCAGAGCAGTCATATCTCCCATAAACATAGTGGAAAGATCAGCATTTATATCCATCCACTGTTCATTAAAATACAGTACCGTATCCTGCAGCACCATTCCTGAATTTTCTTCATCAAATCTGTCCAGGAATTCCTTTGTGGTGCGGGAATACGACGGTGTCTGCCCCACATCCAGGGGAAGATTCTCCACATCGGTGGAATTGTCAATCATATATTGTACGCTTTCTTTTCGGCAAAGAAAAGAAAGGTATTTTTTTGCAGCCTCTATGTTTTCTGACCCGGAATAAATGAAACGGGACGGTCCCGTGGGATGGACATTAAGATACTGATTATCAAGAACAGGAAGCAGAAAGAGTCCGAAATCTTCCTCTTTATAGCCTTCGGTATTCATTTCACTTTCAACGATCGCCCTTATCGTGCCGGCTTTCAGCATACACATGGCGTATTTTCCGGCTGCAAGCTGCTCGTCCGAATCATCGACTTCATCACTTAAGTAATTCTCCCCAAAATAACCCTTTTCGGCCAGTTCATTGAGCTCTTCGACAGCCTTCTGCATATTCCTGTTACCGGCAAAGGTGGCCGTATTCTTGTTAAGCTTATCTATGAAACCGGGATCTATCCTTTCAAGGACCTGCATATTCTCCGTCAAAAGCATAAGCGTATGCCAGCCGTCAGCCACAGGCTCATATATCGGGATTATTCCCTTGGATGAAAGCTTCTCACAGGTTTCAAGAAGCTCTCTCCAGGTAGTGGGTACCTCAGCACCCGCATTCGAAAAAAGCTTCTTGTTGTAAACCATATAATAATCTGTTGTAGTATCAAAATATGTCAGGCCATAGTTTACACCGTTCACACCTGTCTGGAAAGCAGAGAAGGAGCTGTAAGCATCAGCCCAGTCCTCCTTTGTCAGATCCACTGCATTTTCTGTAACATTATATACGGTTTCCAGCGCAAACCCTGACTGTGCACCCCAAATATCCGGAGCATCTCCGCTGTTCAGTCTGGATAAAAGCCTGTCCTGATACTGGTCTGCGGGAATTATCTGATAGTCGACCTGTATGCCTGTCTCTTCTTCAAACCTTTTTCCCAGCTCCTTTTCGGCATCCTTGATCCATCCCTGGCTGCACATCACAGTAATGGAAGAAGCGCCCGGTTTCCCCGGCGCTTCCGCCACTGTATCTCCGGTTTCATTTTCTGTCCCGGCATCAGTGCTGTTTTCCGTTTCAGCTCCGGCTGTCCCTCCGTGACGGGAATGCTCTTTACTGCCTGCCGCATTTCCCGATCCTGCCGGATTCCCACAGGCCGTGGTTACAAAAACCATTGTTCCGGCCAGCAGAAGAGCTGTGATCTTTCGTATTATCCTCTTACTCCAGTTCTCCGTCATAGCTAAAGTTTATATCCGTAACCACACCCTCATCAAAGGAAAATTCCAGTGTGAACGGTTCGTTTGCAGATGAATAGACATCATATGTCACCGTAGTATCATCAGCATCCGTAGGTGCCGTAAAGTCATAATTTGCTATCTCAAACTGGGCAAATACCTTACCTATCTCGGGATAAAATGACCTGATGGCATCCATTTCCGTGCTTCCCGGAGTTGCCTTTTCGTACTCGGCAAGATCCTCCTTTGCAGAAGTCTCATCTCCTTCATAATAAGCAGTAAGATATGCGAGACGCGCCTTATTCAGATCTCCTGCCTTGTCCTTCACATTGACCGGCTTCGCTGCGCTCTGATCCTTCAGTACCACCTCGGGTGTGTCCACATAAAAATAAGTATTGTTATTCAAAACGGCCGTCATGCTGTATTCACCGTCCTCGGCAGCTCCCGCTGTGACATCCGTATTATCATCCTCTCCAAGGACATCATCAATATCCATGTCACCTTCTTCACCGCCTTCAGCGTCTGCAGCCGCGCCATCCGGTCCAATACCGTGTACATCGGGAAGATTCATCCTGCATCCCGTAAATGATACGGAAATAAGCATCATTGCAAATAAAATTGTAAAGAATTTAGAATAATATGATCTTTTCATTTTTCGTCCTTTTCCTCAGGCATATTCTTCTTCCGGTGCCGCGCCTGATCTGCCACCGGATTCAAAAACCTCTAATGCCGCATTTTATCACAGTTACTCTATTAAATCCACGATCTTCAAAGAATCTTAAATGTTTTCCACTGTTAATCCTAAATATCCAGGTGGGCTTATTTCGTTTTAGACTGGTTTTTTTGCAATGCGGATGTGTTCCTCTCCCAGAATACTCCGTCTGAGTAGCCCTGGATACCTTTATCCGTTTCGGCCATTTCCAGACGCTTTTCGGCCCAGGCGCAATACTGCTCGTTCTGCTCGATACCCACATAGTGACGTCTCAGCTTTTTCGCAGTGACGGAGGTTGAACCGGAGCCCAAAAAGGGATCAAAGACTGTATCTCCGGGATTGGAGCTTGCCAGAATAAGCTTGGCCAGCAGCTTTTCGGGTTTTTGTGTCGGATGTGCCGTGTTCTCCGGCATAGACCAGTAAGGGATGGATATATCATCCCAGAAATTTGACGGATATGTATTTCGAAAATTTCCGGAGCCTGTTTCTTCCCAGTCCTTCGGCTTTCCGTTTACTTTGTACGGGGCAATGACCTTTCTCCGTATCTTTACGTCCTCCACATTGAAGGTATAGGATCCGGACTTTGTGGCAAACCAGATGTCCTCCATTCCGTTTTTCCAGTTGCTTAAAGCTCCCCGTCCCTTTTCTCTCTGCCAGGTTATCCTGTTCCGGATAATAAAATACTTTTTTAATATGCCTTCAATAACAGAACCTGACTTCCAGTCACAGCACACGTATATGGATGCTTCGGGTTTCATAAGCGGGATGACCTTTTTTATCCAGGACTCCGTAAAGTCTGCGTATATCTCATCAGAGGTCTTCCTGAACTTCCGGCCGTTAAAATCCTTATCCAGATTATAAGGCGGGTCTGCAATGACAAGATCTGCGAAGCCTTCGGGAAGCAGCGACATGACAGCAAGACAATCCCCGAGGATTGTCTTGTCAAGTATGTCTTCCAAAGAAGACTGTGATTCGATTTTTACTGATCCGGCGAGATACCTCTGTCCCTCTTCAAGCGAGATATCAATGGTTTTGTTCTTTCCGGATTTTACTTTTGGCATTACTGCTTACTCACATTTTCCCGTGGCACATACTGCTGCCCGGACAGGAGCTGCAGCCACAGCCACAGCCGCCCGTGCCTTTTTTTCCGGACTTCTTAATGGTACTGTACAGTATACCTGCGAGAATTGCAAGAAGTATGGCTCCGACTATGATCGTTCCAAGATTATTAATAATCCAGTTCATAGCTTAACCCCTCTAAAGATCCTTCGCTTCGCTCAGGATGGAAAAACGTCCAGCGGACGTTTTTCGGGCACGTTTTGACGCGCTATGCGCGGCAGTGCCCCGCGAACGTTTCTTCGCTTCGCTCAGGATTACATATTACTCACGCTCCCACCGAGGCTTCCTTCAGAGTATTGGATTCCTTGTAGGGTCTGAAGAGCAGCCAGATGAATACAAGGATAACAATAACTGCGAGTACGCTTCCTATTATATTGCCTGAACCTGCAAGGGCGCTTCCGATCTGATATACCACGAAGGATACGAGGTAGGCAAAGCCGCACTCATAGCCGATGGCAAACCAGGTCCATTTTGCATTATTCATCTCTCTTCTGATGGCACCCATGGCTGCGAAGCAGGGAGCACAGAGAAGATTGAAGATAAGGAAGCTCAAGCCTGAAGCCGAGGTGAATGCTGTAGCAAGTGCTGCCCAGGCAGATCCCTCTCCGCCGTACAGAACACCCATCGTTCCTACTATGTTCTCTTTGGCCACAAGACCTGTTACCGAAGCCACGGCAGCCTGCCAGTTACCCCATCCCAGGGGAGTGAAGATAAATGCGATGACTCCTCCGATGGCTGCCAGAATGCTTCCGCCAATCTCTTCCTCCTCGAGCATGGTGAATATTCCGTCTCTCCAGCCGAAGCGGGACAGGAACCAGATCACTACGGTTGACAGAAGGATGATGGTTCCGGCCTTCTTGATAAAGCTCCAGCCTCTCTCCCACATACTGCGCAGAACATTGATAAGTGTAGGCCAGTGGTATGCGGGAAGCTCCATTACAAAGGGAGCGGGCTCACCGGCAAACATCTTTGTCTTCTTAAGTATGATTCCCGAACTGATGATAGCTGCGATACCTATAAAATATGCACCTGTGGAAACAACGGCACTTCCGCCGAATATGGCGCCCGCTATCATTGCTATAAAGGGAACCTTGGCTCCGCAGGGTATGAAGGTTGTAGTCATTATGGTCATACGGCGGTCACGTTCATTTTCAATCGTACGGGACGCCATGATTCCGGGGATTCCGCATCCTGTTCCTATTAAGATAGGAATAAAGCTCTTTCCGGAAAGGCCGAAGCGGCGGAATACCCTGTCAAGTACAAAGGCAACCCTTGCCATATAACCGCTGGCTTCCACAAAGGCAAGCAGGAAGAAAAGAACCAGCATCTGGGGCACAAAGCCGAGAACCGCGCCAACACCAGCAACAATACCGTCAAGGATAAGGCCCTTCAGCCAGTCCGCACAGTTTACGCTGTCAAGAACACCCTCTACAACTGCCGGAACACCGGGTACCCATATTCCGTAATCCGCAGGATCGGGCTCCTCAAGGCCGTTCTCTTCAAAATATGTGACAGCGTCCTTGAAGCTCATAGCATTCACATCTTCTCCCGCGTCCTCGGGAACACTGTCAAAATATACCGATATCTCGCTCTGTTCAAGGGTCTCCTCATCTTCGACCGTATAAGAAACAACCTCATCGTCTGACGAAAAGCTCTTCATAGCCTCGATATCTGCAGAATCATCAAAGCCCATATAGGCATCCACGGCCTGCATAGCGGCGGTATAATTCTCCCCGGCCTCCTCTGCAGCTGGCGTACCTATTCCGAACAGATGATAGCCGTCTCCGAAAAGCCCGTCATTTGCCCAGTCTGTAGCGGGAGCACCAACTCCCACCATAGCGATCCAGTAGATCAGGAACATAATAACCGCAAAAATGGGAAGTCCCAGGATCCTGTTGGTGACAATCCTGTCTATCTTGTCCGAATTGCTGAGTTCTCCGGCATTCTTTTTCTTATAAATACCCTTAAGTATATCGGCGATATAGATGTAACGCTCGTTAGTGATGATGCTCTCGGCATCATCATCCATCTCCTCCTCTGCCGCTGCAATATCCTTTTCAATGTGGGCAAGCTTGTCCGAGGGAACATTAAGCTTTTCCAAAACCTTTTCATCCCGCTCGAAGATCTTTATGGAGTACCATCTCTGCTGTTCGTCAGGAAGGTCATGGACTATTGCCTCCTCTATATGTGCAAGAGCATGCTCCACAGGACCGCTGAAAGTATGCAGGGGAACCTTTTTCCCGGATCTTGCCGCCTCTACGGCTGCCTCTGCAGCTTCAAGTGTCTTTTCATCCTTGAGCGCCGATATCTCCACTATCCTGCAGCCCAGCTCCTTCGCAAGTGCATCCGTATCCAGACTGTCGCCGTTCTTCCTTACCACATCCATCATGTTGATCGCGATGACTACCGGGATCCCCAGCTCAATAAGCTGCGTGGAAAGGTAGAGATTTCTCTCCAGATTGGTTCCGTCTATAATATTGAGAATGGCGTCGGGACGTTCTCCGATAAGGTAGTTTCTGGCAACAACCTCCTCCAGTGTGTAGGGAGAGAGAGAGTAGATACCGGGAAGATCTATTATCTCCACGTCCTCATGCTTTTTCAGCTTTCCTTCCTTCTTTTCAACCGTTACACCCGGCCAGTTTCCCACAAACTGATTTGAACCCGTTAAGGAATTAAATAATGTGGTTTTTCCGCTGTTCGGGTTACCTGCAAGCGCAATTCTGATACTCACTTCTCCACCTCCGTCACTTCTACCATCTCCGCATCCGCTTTTCTCAATGAAAGCTCATATCCACGGACCGTTATCTCAACAGGGTCTCCCAGCGGCGCAACCTTTCGTACATACACGCTGGTCCCTTTGGTTATTCCCATATCCATGATCCGCCGTTTAATAGCACCTTCACCGTGAATCTTTACCACAGTAACGGTGTCTCCGATCTTCACATCCCTCAAAGTACTCATGTTCTCTCTCCTTTACTATCACACCATAACCCGTCTCGCCAGGGCTTCGTCCAGTGCGATCCTTGATTCCTTCACTTTAACTATCGCATTTCCCCCAACGACACTGACAAGCGTTACACTACCACCTGGAGTAAAGCCCATATCCTCAAGATGCCTTTTAACCTCGGGATTTCCTCCTATCCTTTTGATAATGTTTTCTTCGCCCGGCTCGGCCATAATAAGTGGTATCATATACTTGTTAACCCCCTTCACCTTCTGTTAGCCCTCTCTAACCTGTTATAACTCCCCTTTTTTTATTTGTCAAGGATAATTGGAACTAAAGTTAAATATTTTTAATTTGAGTTTAAATGAACAGAGTTTTGTGGTATTATGCTGAAAGATCCTTCCTGTTCCTTCACCATATAACATTTACAGGAGATTTTTATGAACGTAGAAAAAACCATAGAAGATTATCTGGAAGCCATCCTTATGATAAAGGAAAAGCAGGGCTATGTACGCTCTATCGACGTTGCGGAGCATCTCGGTGTCACAAAGCCAAGCGTGACCTATTCCACAAAAAGACTTAAGGAAAAGGGTTATCTCACAAGTGACCACGCAGGTATGCTGGTTCTCACGGATACCGGTATGGAGATAGCTGACAGAACCTATACCAGACATAAGACTCTCACAAAATTCTTTATGCAGCTTGGAGTTGATCCCGATGTGGCCAGAGAGGATGCCTGCAAGATAGAACATGACCTGAGTGAAGAAACCTTCCAGGCCCTTTGTAAGCACGCAAAGCTGGAATTATCAGAATTATAATATTATAATGAAGACTTCCCTATCATTTGAAAGGAGAAATACCGGCAATTAATGGCAACCCGTAAAGAAAACAAGATGGGTGTTCTGCCCGTTAAACAGCTTGTAATATTCATGTCCCTGCCCATGATGATCTCAATGCTGGTGCAGGCACTGTATAACGTAGTTGACAGTATTTTTGTTTCCCAGATCAATGAAAACGCCCTGACGGCGGTTACACTGGCCTTCCCTATGCAAACTCTTATGATAGCAGTGGGAAGCGGAACAGGCGTGGGCATCAATGCCCTTCTTTCCCGCTCCCTGGGTGAGAAACGCTTTGACCGTTCGGATGCGGCGGCGAATATGGGTATCTTCCTGACCTTCTTAAGCTATATTCTCTTTCTGATCATAGGACTCTTTCTTTCCCGTGGCTTTATAATGACACAGACAAATGAAAAGGAGATTCTGGAATACGGAGCAACTTACCTCAGGATGGTAAACTGCCTTTCCCTCGGTCTCTTTTTCCAGATGACCTTTGAGCGTCTCCTGCAGTCCACGGGCAGGACCTTCTACAGTATGATATCCCAGGCAACGGGAGCCATCATCAACATTATCTTTGATCCGATAATGATCTTCGGTCTTTTCGGTCTCCCGCGAATGGGCGTCGCCGGCGCAGCGCTTGCCACGATCTTCGGCCAGTCCGTAGCAGCCCTGCTTGGTCTGTTCCTGAACCTGAAATACAACAGTGATATAAATCTTTCATTTAAGAAGATATTAAATATAGACGTCTCTGTGATAAAGGAGATCTATATGGTGGGGGTTCCTTCCATACTGATGATGTCCATAGGTTCTATAATGACCTATCTCATGAACAGGATCCTCATTGTATTCTCCACCACCGCGACAGCCGTATTCGGTGCGTACTTCAAGCTTCAGAGCTTCTTCTTCCTTCCGGTTTTCGGTCTGAATAACGGCGTTATCCCGGTCCTTGCCTACAATTACGGGGCAAAGAAAAAAGAGCGTATATATGAAACACTAAAATTCTCCATAGTTCTTGCTGTTTGTATTATGTTAACCGGAACTATCATCTTTGAAATAATGCCCGATAAACTCCTCGGTTTTTTCAATGCCTCTGAGGATATGCTAAGGATCGGTATTCCGGCCTTAAGAATTATGGGTCTCATATTCCCCGTTGCAGGAGCCTGTATTGCCATGGGTTCCATATTCCAGGCTTTTTCCGAAAGCATTTATTCCCTGATAATCTCAGTCGGAAGACAGCTTGTGCTGCTGATACCCGCAGCCTGGCTATTGTCCCTTACCGGAGTTGTGGATAACGTGTGGTGGGCGTTCCCCATTGCGGAGATCGGCTCCTTTATCCTGTCCACTCTGTTTTTCCGGCGCCTCATGAAAAAGATATCTGCGGAGCTGTCATGAATAAAAAGCTTAAAAGAGAAATCAGTCTGATCCTCCGAAGCGAGGTGTTTTCCAGACTTAAAGGTCAGACGCACCACATCAATACCACATTGGACCGGCATATTATCTCGGTCACTTTAGTCTGCAACAGGATCTATTCATTTCTTAAGAAGTTTAATATTATGATCAGTGAAGAAGAGCTTATAATTGCGGCTCTCTGCCATGATCTGGGAATGTCTGACCGGCATAATAAAGATGTTTTCCCGACTCACAGCGATCTGGCGCTTAAGCATGGTGAACGCAGCGTATATTATGCCAGAGGGATACTGGGAGAGGATTTCACTCCAAAGGAAGAAGAAATAGTAAAGCAGCATATGTTTCCCATGCTGCTTCCGCCCCGCTGCATAGAGGGCTGGATACTGATTACTGCCGATAAATACTGTACCGTCAAGGACTTCTTCGGAAGTGCCTTCTGCTGTTTACCTTTTCATAAGAAATTTTAAGAAATTCTTTTGTTCAAAGACACAAACCGTTTTCAAAGATAACGAATTTTAGACACAGTTTCCCTGTATCATATGATTCATAAAAGAAATGTGAATTGACTTTTTCATAACTCTCCTTAAAACTAATTATTTTACTCCCTCTAAGCCCGCAATTGTGCCGCGGGCTTTTTGATTTCCGGGAAAATGCCTGTCTAAAACGCAGATGATCGCTTAAACCTCTTCGTAGAAGGTGTCCGGCTTTTCGCTGTCAAACTGTTCGTTAGCAAACATCACCGTTACAAGATCCCTGTCCTTTTCAAGATTTGTAATACTGTGAGTGTACCCCGGCAGCATTATGACAGCTCTCATATCCTCACCCCTAACTTCAAAGCTGTATACCCGGTCACTTCCGATCTTTCTTAATCTGATAAGACCGTGACCCGATACCACAATAAAGATCTCCCACTTTGTATTATGCCAGTGCTGCCCCCGTGTCACACCGGGCTTCGCAATGTTAACGGAAACCTGCCCGCAGCTCTCGGTTTTGATGAGTTCACTGAAAACCCCTCTGTTATCCGTATTCATTTTGACGGGATACGACATCCTCTTCTCGGGAAGAAACGAGAGATAGAGGGAATAAAGCTTATAGGAAAAGCTGTCCCGGGGCATTTCCCGGATAAAGAGCGTGCTGTTCAGAAGGCTGAATGATTCCAGTGCTTCGATAACGGAATCCACCGTCACCTTATAGGTTTTCGGAAAGGACCCCTCCTTTCCTTCCAGCAGATCCAGTACCGTCTCTATAAGATCCTCCACAAAAAGCAGCTCCAGTACTGCACCTTCTCTATACTCCGGATAATCCTTATTCTCCGCTGCAGCTTCACAGAGCCGCTGCATAAATGAACCTGAATCGTCCCATTTCCCGACTATCATAGGAGCGCTGTAATTAAAGATCTCCTTTTCTCCGAGCCTTACCTTCAGGGCATCATCTTCTTCCGAGGGAAGGATTATCAATGTATCACCTCCCTCAGAAGCTGAAACCGAGCTAATGGAAAGCTCGGTCCTGCTCCGGTTCCTTCCGTCGCAGATCGCCCTCAGATTTTCAATAAAATTCCTTCTTAAAAAACCGTCTTTTCCGAGAACCGATATCTTCATCACACATTTCCTTCATACACGTATTCGAGGCTTTCCCTGGCGGCCTCCGCAAGAGAATAGATAAGCCTCCTGTCCGTTGCTTCTCTGTCAGTCATTTTATACTGCGGGAAAAATCTGGATATGTGGTACGGGATCTCTTTTCCCTTACCGCCATTAAGTCCCGCTATCCAGGAGGCTATCTCACGGATCTCTCCGGCCGAATCATTGATCCCCGGAACGATAAGCGTGGTGATCTCCATATGGCAGCTTTTTGCAGCCTCCTCTATAAAGCTTAAGGTCTGATCGAGATCGCCCTGCAGGACGTCCCTGTAGACCTCCTTCGAAAAGGATTTAAGATCTATGTTCATAGCATCAATATATGGAAGGATCTCCTGTAAAACAGTGAGCTCCGCGGTACCGTTTGAAACCAGCACGTTCTTCATACCGGCTCTTTGGACCATACGTGCAGTGTCCCGTACGAATTCATAACCTACCAGCGCTTCATTATAGGTGTAGGCAACACCGATATTACCGTTCTTCCTTTCTCTTTCCGCAATACTTAAGATCCACTCCGGATCCGCCCTCTCAAAGCCTGTATCATCTGTCTGGGAGATCTCATAGTTCTGGCAGAACGGGCAGCGGAGATTGCAGCCGTAAGAACCCAGGGACAATATGCGGCTTCCCGGAAAAAAACGGTACAACGGCTTCTTTTCTATGGGATCAAGAGCAAGAGAGGTAATGACCCCATAATTCCTGGCTTCGATCCGCCTGTTTACGTTATGTCTCGCCCTGCAATAGCCTGTCTGGCCCTCCTTCAGGTCGCAGTGGCGGAAACAGACCTCACACCTCATGCCTAGTAACCTCAAAGCGTTCCAGCTGTACATCCTTGTCATTAACGGATATACCTGCCTTCTGCTTCGCAATGGCAACCTGCTCTTCTATGGTATCCACACCATCAAGATTCGGAAGCAAAAGTCCCCTCTTCATTCCCTTAGTGACGATGACGCCGTAACGCTTCACATCCAGCTCTTCTTCGGAATCAATTTCCTCCGGTTCATTTAGAATATCCACACTGTACTCAAGGAACGGAAGCTCGTCCACCCTGACCGGAGCAAATCTGGGATCCCTGGTGGATGCGCTTATCGCGTTACTTATGATCTCTTCCGCAATTGAGTCCCTTACCGGAAGAATGGTCCCGATACAGCCTCTCAGCGCTCCATCGATATGGAGGGACACAAAGGCTCCGGCTTTTTTCTCAAGCATTTCTGAAGGAAGTCCTTCGGGCAGTTTTATTATTTTCCCGTCCCTGATATAGCTTTCTATAGTCCTGCGGGCCAGGCTGATATATTCGTCCTCTGAATTCTTCCTCATTTCAAACCTTTCCTTTGCGGTAAAATACCACTTATCAAAGAAATTCCGCTTCGGATCCTCTCCCCTTACGCGGAAGGTGCATATACCGTAGCCCACACCCGTCACATCCTGATGGGAAAGCCTCTCTATTTCAAGAGCGCTTCTGTCAAAGGCTCCGGCCATTATCACAAAAGAACGGTGCCCGCATTCTGCGGATTTCTCAAGGAGCTCAGGCTCAAAGTCCAATAGTCTCTCAAATTCACCGCTCCCCATAACCTCCATGATCCTTTTGTCGTATTCAGGTCCTGCGGGGTCGAAGCCGTAAGGGCCATGAACCTGAAGCTTGTGGGAAAGATCCCCGCTCGCCACATAGAGCACACGTCTGTCAAGCTCTTCTGCCGCCTTTTTTATCATCATTCCCAGGCTGTAATGCTCCAAAAGAGAAATACCGGATATCCCAAGCCTCACAAGCCTGAAATCCTTATATTTTTTCAGAATAAAATAAAGCGGTACCATGGTGCCGTGATCAAGCTCGGGACTTCTCTCTCCCTCCGTACCTGCGGGAAAATTCACCTCGGCACAGAGCTCCACGATACGATCCCTGAGCTCCGTATCATAGTCCACATTCATTCCTGCCCCGGGAGCATTAAACTGACGCAGATTCCCTCCGGCTCCGCTTCCCGGACAGATATGCAGATAGTCTCCGTACATCACCACATGGGGCGATGACAGGACAATGGTATCGGGCTTCATGGCGGCGACAAAATCCGCCGCCTTTTCATATGCCCTTGTGGTTTCTTCTATGACTCTCTCTTCACCCTTTCCCACCTCCGGAACAATGAGGGGCGGGTGAGGCACCATAATACCGCCTATTATTGCCATCTTTCCTCCTTTGTACGGAAGCTTCAGGCAGTCTTTACAACGCCCTCCTGCTGCAGCGCAAGTGCTTTCACGCTGTTCAATGCCTTAGAAACCGCAGGCACAAGAAGGATCACAATAGTGAACCCTGCTTCCGCAAAAATATATGCACCGTTATAAGTAAAAGAATACACTGCAGGATTCATTCCCTCGGGGGCATAATCCGCGAAGAAGATGAAGCCTGAAAGGAAGGCGAATACAAATCTCCCGATGACACCTATTATATACCCTTTTATCAATCCATGCTTTGCATTATGGAAAATACCCGAGAGCCCCAGAGCTCCGAAAGCAAAGATATAATCACAGAATACCTGTGGTACGCTTAAAATGTAGGGATCAACTATAAGCTGGAGAAGACCATACGCAAGGGCTGCACTGAGCCCGGTCCTGAGTCCGTACCAGTATCCGATCAAAGTGATAAAGAACATGGAAAACAGCGTGACTGATCCGCCCATTGGCATATGAAATATCTTGATAAATGATGTTACATAGGCGAGTGCCATTGCCATGGCAGCAAAAACAAGTCTTTTGGTTCCCGTTCTCATCCTTGTTGCTGTAGAAGTAACGTAACAGGCAAGAAGCAGCAGCAGGATCATCAGCCCAATGATCGCCGTATAGCCTACTCCTGTAAGTGCATAACTTCCGTCCTCTGTGAGTGTTGCAAAAATAGACATAAAAAAACCTCCTTAAAAATGCGCACGGAGGGGTAAAATGACATCAAAATAAATGTCTCTGCTTTCCTACGCCGGTATTATCCGGTTCAGGTCCAAGGGTCCCCGTGTTCTGCAAAACATCTGCTCAACACAGGTTCTCAGCGAAAGCTCCCCCAGCGTTCCTATTAAGTTTCGGCATTACTATAGCCGCTTTATGACTTCAGGTCAAGCATTTTGTCAGGTTTTCATTGAAAACGCGCCGGAAGTATGTTATTTTTGTTACTGTTCGAAAGGAACGGTACGGATACTATGGAAATGCCGATGGAATTCATACGGAAGCTGCCGACTCCTATGGAGCTTAAGGAACAGTTTCCCGTAAGTCAGGAATTAAGCAAAATTATAGACAGGCGCCTTGAAGAGATAAAGGCTGTTTTTGAAGGAAGGGATGACCGCTTTCTTCTAATAATCGGACCCTGCTCCGCAGACAATGAGGAAGCGGTAATGGACTATCTCACGAGGCTTGCCGGTGTTTACGATAAGGTAAAGGAAAGGATCCTGATAATCCCCAGGGTTTACACGAATAAGCCCCGCACCAAAGGCACCGGCTACAAGGGAATGCTGCACCAGCCGGATCCAGAAGGAAGCGAGGACCTTCTGGCGGGAATAATCGCCATAAGGGAGATGCACACAAGGGTGGTCCGTGAAACCGGCTTCACCTGTGCGGAGGAAATGCTCTATCCCGAAAACCACCGCTACCTGTCCGATCTCTTATCCTATGTGGCTGTAGGTGCGAGATCTGTAGAAGACCAGCTGCACCGTATCGTTGCCAGCGGAATCGGTATTCCCGTGGGAATGAAGAATCCCACCGGCGGTGACATCACGGTCATGATGAATTCCATCTCCGCTGCCCGGAGCAGACAGAAATTCCTCTACAGAGGCTGGGAAGTAAAGACCGAAGGCAATCCACTTACCCACGCGATCTTAAGAGGATATGTGGATGCCTTCGGTATAAATCATCCGAATTATCACTATGAAGATCTCCGGACACTCATAAAAAGCTACAAGGACAACGGACTGGACAATCCTTCCGTTATCATAGACTGCAACCACGCAAATTCCGGAAAGAAGTACCTGGAGCAGATCCGTATCGCAAAGGACGTGATCCACAGCCGTCATGTATCAAAGACCATAAGGGATATCGTTAAAGGTCTTATGATAGAAAGCTATATCGAGGACGGCTGCCAGAAGATCGGTGAGGGAATATACGGAAAATCCATAACCGACCCCTGCCTCGGCTGGGAAAAAAGCGAAAGGCTCATTCTGGAGCTGGCGGAGATACTGTGATCTATAATTCAGCGATGTTTTCCTGATCCACCAGATGGAAGCCCCCAAGCTCCAGAGTGGATTCGGCCCTGTCTATGTGTGCAACCTTCATTATGAGAAAGGCCTTATTGACTTCCTTCCCCCCAAGAAATGCATACATATACTCCAGATTGACCTGGGCTGCGGACAGTGTCTTCAGAACCTTATTCAGTCCCCCGGGCACATCCGGTATCTCGACCGCCAGAACATCACTAAGGCGGTTTACAAATCCCGCATCCTTTAATACCGTGGTGGTCTCATAGACATCATCCACTATAAGCCTTGCTATTCCGAAGTCCTCTGTCTCCGCCACGGAAATGGCTCTCATATCGATATTGTTCTTTGCCAGCACCTCCGTCATTTCTTCAAGGGTGCCGGGCTTATTCTCCATAAAAACCGAAATCTGCTTTATACTCATTAGATCGCCCTCCTCAGATCTTTCTGTTATCAATGACACGAACGGCCTTGCCCTCAGATCTCTGAATGGACTTCGGAGCTACAAGAGTGACCTTTGCCTTTATGCCGAGCATTGACTGCATTCCGGCAACCAGCTTCGCCTGGCGTGCCTCGATCTCACCCAGATTATCCGTAAACATTTCCGGGGTCATCTCCACATGCACGTCAAGTGTATCCGTATTGTTTACCCTGCCCACTATGATCTGATAGTTTGCGGCATAGCCGTTATTTAAGAGAACTGTCTCTATCTGTGACGGGAATACATTTACTCCGCGGATAATGAGCATATCGTCCGTACGTCCCTTAGGCTTCGCCATTCTGATAAGGGTCCGTCCGCAGGAACATTTCTTCCGTGAAAGCTTGCAGATATCACGCGTACGGTAGCGGAGAAGCGGAAATGCCTCCTTATCAAGAGCCGTAAATACCAGCTCTCCCTCCGTATCATCCGGAAGAACCTCCCCGGTATCGGGATCTATGATCTCAGGAATAAAGTGATCCTCGTTTACGTGCATTCCCTTCTGCTCTGAGCACTCAAAAGCCACTCCGGGTCCTGATAGCTCCGTAAGACCATAGATATCATAGGCCTTTATCCCCATTGTTTTTTCTATGTCACGGCGCATCTCCTCACTCCATGCTTCGGCGCCGAATATTCCTGCCTTAAGAGGTATTTCCTCAGGTGAAAGACCCATCTCCTTCATCCTCTCTCCCAAAAACGCAGCGTAGCTCGGCGTGCAGCAGATAATGGAAGCCTCCAGATCCCTTATAAACATGATCTGCCTGTCGGTATTTCCAGATGAGATGGGAACTGTAAGACATCCAACCTTATGGCTTCCGTCATTTAGGCCCGCTCCACCTGTAAATAAACCGAAGCCGTAAGCCACCTGTACCACGCTTTTTTTTGTGCCGCCCGCCGCGGTAATGGCTCTGGAGGTACAATCAGACCAGAGATCCAGATCTTCCTTTGTATAAAAGGCCACAACTCTTTTCCCGGTGGTTCCCGATGTGGAATGGATACGCACACACTTTTCAAGGGGAACTCCCAGGAGACCATATGGGTAACACTCTCTTAAGTCTGCTTTTGAAAGAAAAGGAAGCTTATGAAGATCATCCCTTGATCTAATGTCATCGGGTGTTACTCCCTTTTCCTCCATCTTCTTCCTGTAGTAAGGCACATTGTCCCAAACATGCTTTACCTGTTTAACGAGCTTTTCATCCTGAAGCTTTTTCATTTCTTTCAGGGGCATACACTCAAACTTCTTCTGAAAATACCTCTCCATCCTTTTTAATTCCTCCTTATTGCTCACCTGCCTTGTATCCGAGGTCAAATGCCTGCTTATTAATTTCCAGAAGCTTTGCCGGTACATTAGCTTCAAGTGCCTTCATCCACGCATCCTTTGAAAAATCAAAGTAGTGTGAAAGCCTCCCCAGAAGCACTATATTTACTGCTTTGATATTTCCTGCTTCTTCAGCCAGCTTCAGACAATCAAGCGCATCAACCTTTGCCCCTTTATCCCTCATTTTTTCCACAAGGTTCTCCGGATATTCTTCAACACCCATTACAACCGGCATAGGATCGATCTGCTGGGTATTGGTAACTATCTGGCCTCCGCTTTTCAGATATTTCATCCAGCGTGCGGCCTCCAGCAGTTCAAAAGACACGATCACATCCGCTTCTCCCTCATCTACCAGGGGTGAATATACCCGGTCACCGTATCGAACATATGTCACAACACTTCCGCCCCTCTGGGACATACCGTGTACTTCCGATACCTTTACGTCAAAACCTTCGTTTAATAAAAGATATCCCAGTATCTTACTGGCAAGGAGAGAGCCTTGTCCGCCCACTCCGACTATCATTATATTTCTGGTTTCCATTTCAGTGATCTCCTTATTTCTCTGTCATTCCGAGCGAGGCGAAGGACCTTTACTCCGTCCGCTCCAAGTCCCTGAATCCATATCAGGTAGCAGAAAATGCGTCAACTGCACACATCTGCTCACACACACCGCATCCGACACAGAGTGTGGCATCTATGTGCGCTTTCCCATCCTTAAGGGATATGGAAGGGCAGCCGATCTTCATACAGGACTTGCAGCCCACACACTTATCCCTGTCAACCTTAAGCGGCGGATTCTTCTTTACATATTTAAGAAGCACGCAGGGTCTTCTTGAAATGATGACTGAGGGCTCCTCCGCAGCCAGCTCCTCCTTAATAACCCTGTCACATTCCTTCAGATCGTAAGGATCCACGACCCGTACACGGTTAAAGCCCATGGCTCTGCACAGAGCCTCCAGATCTATCTTTCCCGCAGGATCGCCCTTGATATTGTACCCGGTAAGAGGATTCTGCTGATGACCGGTCATTCCGGTGATGGAATTGTCAAGGATTATTGAAACCGAATTACTCTGATTATAGGCGATATTTGCAAGTCCGGTCATTCCGGAATGCATAAATGTCGAATCTCCGATAACGGCAACGGTGCTATTCTCCGTCTCCTTACCACCCATCTTATTAAAGCCATGAACTGCCGAAAGGGAGGCCCCCATACAAAGAGTCGTATCGACCGCACTTAAAGGAGCCGCAGAGCCCAGTGTATAGCAGCCTATGTCTCCCAGCACCGTGCAATTATTCTTTTTTAAGGTATAGAAAAGACCTCTGTGAGGACAGCCGGAGCACATAGCGGGAGGACGCACCGGGAGCTTCTCATCCAGGACTGTTCCCTTATGTTCTTCAATTCCCAAAGCCTTAGCTACTATGTTCCTGGAAAACTCTCCGGTTATGGGAAGGATATCCTTTCCCGATACCTTTAGTCCAAGAGCCTTGCAATGATCCTCTATCACAGGGTCCAGCTCCTCGACCACGATCAGCTTTTCAACCTTCGATGCAAATTCCTTTATCAGCCTGTCCGGAAGAGGATTCACCAATCCAATCTTCAAAATGGAAACACTGTCTCCACAGACCTCCTTTACATACTGATAGCTTGTGGAGTCACATATTACCCCGGTTTCGGTTCCGCCCATTTCCACACGGTTCACATTATTTGTGCATCCGTACTCAATAAGCTTCTTTGTACGTTCTTCCACAGCGGGATGCTTCCTTATGGCATTCGCCGGAGCCATTACATACTTCTGAATATTTTTCTCATAAGGCTTCTTTTCCGGCAGCACCCGCTCTCCGGACTCCACCACTGACTGGGAGTGGGCAACCCTTGTACACATCTTCAACAATACCGGTGTGTCAAACTCCTCCGACAGCTCGAAAGCAAGCTTCGCGAATTCATATGCTTCCTGCGAATCCGATGGCTCCAGCATAGGAACCTTTGAAGCAATGGCATGGTGTCTAGAATCCTGCTCGTTCTGGGAGGAATGCATTCCCGCGTCGTCCGCAACCACAATAACCATTCCGGCATTTACCCCGGTATATGACATAGTATATAAGGGATCCGCAGCCACATTCAGCCCCACATGCTTCATCCCGCAGAATGAACGGCGCCCTGCCAGAGAAGCCCCGAAAGCCGCTTCCATTGCAACCTTCTCATTCGGAGCCCATTCCGAATAAATATCATCATATTTCGCCAGCTCCTCTGTGACCTCCGTACTGGGAGTCCCCGGATAGCTTGACGCGAAGCAGACTCCCGACTCATATAATCCGCGGGCAACTGCCTTATTTCCGAGCATTAACTGTTTCATCTATCCACCTTGCTCCTTCCTGCCTGATATCATTGCGTATGACGAATACTATATCACAATAAAGCCTTGCCGTAAACGAACACAGGCTGTCTGAAAAAAAGTAATTGACACAGGAAGGGTGTTTGGCTATAATATCATTTGCGTCACGGTTTTGGAGTTCCGTGGATGCCCCGAACGGGGTGTGGCTCAGTTTGGCTAGAGCGCCTGGTTTGGGACCAGGAGGTCGCAGGTTCAAATCCTGTCACCCCGATCACTCCAATAAATTATATTATTTATGCAGGTGTAGTTCAATGGTAGAACACCAGCCTTCCAAGCTGGACACGTGGGTTCGATTCCCATCACCTGCTTTTTTGTTTTTTGTTGGGAAGTCCCTTATTTTGGGGCTTCCCATCATTTTATTAAAAAGAATCAGGCAGATTTTCTTGGTTGACCTTTGGTTGACTAACCCCCAAACCTGTTATTTTCTGTAAAAAGGTTTCTGCTGTCATATATTCACCCCTTTAGTTTATTTATTGTCTGAACTACCTTGTCAAATCCAATGGTACTACAAAGAACCGCAAAGAAAGACATAATCACGGCATTGTAAATCAGTTCCGGGGTCTTCTGACATCGGGGCTATCACAAATTAAAAATCGTGAATAGATACTTCATCTTCAATTTGATATAATGAATGTGATGGAAGGAGTACTTAACAGGGCAAAAAATATACATAACATTGATGATCTTCGTTCAATAAGTAAGAGTCCGGTAATAGATTTGGACGATATATCGTCAATAAAAGATAGGTTCTTGACACTTCACAATGTTGTGGTCGAGGGATTTGATAACAAGGAATTATTGGCTGTGAAGAGCACTCTCGCCGGATATGACGATATGCTTACGGAATTTCCGGAAATCCAGAGAACACTACATACTATCAGGTACGTAGGAAACATCGCTTCTATGGGGGACTGGTGTACTTCTGGTCTTTCGAGGGTAGGAAAATCAGGTTTACAGGATTACGGAACAGGAGTCCATGAGGCGGCACATGCTCTCGACTATGCCAGAAGTATAGAAAAGGGAATTGGTTACTCGGAACTGATTGTAGAAACCGCAAGAAGGAATCTTGGCTTTAGAATAAACGCAGCCGATTACATCAGGATAAGAATGGAACTTACCGCAGATCTTGCAGATGCCAGGGATCCCCGTGAAGTGTTTGCATATGCACTGGAGTCTCATAAAGGCGGTTGTGGGAATGATTTTGCGAAGGAAATATATAAATTATTAAAGAAGGAGGTATAAAAATGCAGGCTTACATACCCGAAAACTTAAAAGCGGAAAATAACAGGCTTATGATTATGGTTAATGATCTCAAGGAAGATATGACCATAGAAGAGTTTATTGACAAAAATGCCTCCGAAGAATACAAATCTTTCATTGAGAAAAAAGAAAAGAGAAAGAAAAAGCTTCTTTCAAAGGGAGTAATTCAGAATTAAAATAGGACTAGTATCTTTTTAAAAAACCGTTGCAACAAAAATCTAACAGCCTTCAAAGCCAGTATTTACAAGGATTTGCGATCAGCGGTGATTGTTCGATTCCCATCACCTGCTTTTTTGTTGCGCCCAGTAATATCAAGGGTTTCAGCCATTTTTAAGCCCCAAGATCGTATGTATGTTCGATAAAAATGATAACGTATTATCAACGTTTGTCAAGGGTTTATACACAAGATATGACACGAAATAACCCCCTGTAACACTTGTCACAGGGGGATTTTTCTTACATCATGTGTTCCATTTCAAAGATAAAACTTTCGTATTTCCGTTTCACCTCTTCATTAGGTGCCATCTTCATTAGATTATGAAGTTCGCCCATCATTTCTTTACCGCTCCGATACTCCTGATAGTCGGAATTGTAACCGTGATCTGCGGAATATCCGTCAGCATAACGACCCATCGCTTACTTATATATGTCTCTGCAATTTTAATTTGCCCCATTTTGACCTCGTTTTTGCTGATTTTTTTCGTTTTTTTTATCAAAACTTATGTTAAAATCTGACTGTACGAGAATTATTTTTTGACAGGAAAAATATTCTTTTTGAGGAGTACAGATATGACAAATTCAGAAGCATGGGATTATGCAGTAGGTATGATAAAGGTTGATGGTCTTGAACCTACGAAAGAATTCAAGGAATACATTGAAAAAGAAAAACGTGGTGAGGTCACCATGACCGATATCAAGCAGTATCTCGATAAGAAATATAAAGTAAAAGAGGCATAAATCCTTGGGTGACATCTATCTTTACGAGGGAACGGATGTCCTTAAAAACCTGTTTAATATCCGAGTCAGAATTTGTTATATTATCAGTGACAGGCATGCCTGTTGCGGGCTGGTCGAAAGATCTTGGTCCAACCGATTGGGCGGGGATTCTCTCCGCCATTTTTATTGAATTCAGACGGATGCTCTTCTTTTGTTCCATTCTTATAACGATCTTCGCAAGGATTTTCTGAAGCGTATCAAAGATAAGGAATTCGGTGACTTAATCTGAGCATTAATAAACGTGCTGTTTCAATAGACTTCTAAGATTGCTTCAAAAACTATAATCCATCATTTTTTCTCATTTTTGCCGTATTATAGTTGATTATATTTCCTCAATAGCTATAATAAAACTATGAAACGGCAATTTTCTGTCTTTTTGCCGAATTATAGCATAGATTAACGCGAGGTGATCCTAACCATGAACACAACCACCGTACTACCGCACCTCCCCGCCGAAGGGATTTTCAATAAAAACACATTCCGCAAAGCAGTCCACTCAATATACCCGGACTGCACCGAGGCATCCATCAACTGGATGCTTGTCACTTTGCGCAAACAGGGCAGCCTTGCATCCGCAGGCGCCGGAAAATACTACCGCATCCCTCTGGATGCCCCTGCGAAAAAACAATACTCCTATCCTCATTCCCCGGAATACCTTGATCTTGAAAAAGAGATCACCAAAGCCTATCCGCTTGTGAATTTTCAAATGTGGGAACTAATCCAGATGAATGATTTCGTCAATCATCAGATAGCAAAGAATGTGGTAATTATAGAAGTGGAAGCAATGCTTGTGGATACCGTATACGAACTATTACACATGAAGTACCCTTATGCCATGATCCAGCCAACATCGGATACATTTTACAAACAGCGCGCTCCAAAAACAGATATCGTTGTTCAAAAGCTACTCTCCGAGGCACCCTCCCCGAATGGAAATCACTCTTGCGCGATAGAAAAATTATTGGTGGATCTGCTATCAAAAAAGCTTTCCGGAAACCTGATCGAGCGAAGCGAATATCCACGTATTTATGAAGATGTATTTCGAAAATACTGTATAGATGAAACACGTATGTTCCGGTATGCTAAGCGACGCCATCTCTATGACTACATACTATCTTTCATAAAAACAAATACCAATGTACAGCTGATGACCATTTGATAAGGAGAACCTCTTGATCACAAAAGAAACCTACACAATAGAATATGTGAATACCCTCCGTGAAAAATATAAGAAGGACCCGTCTCTTTTAGAAAGAGTCCTGTTTGCCTTTGGCCTGCTGGAAGCCATGTGATGTACCTCGCCTCCTGTATGCTCACGGACCAGCCCTTCACACCTATAGAAGACCCCGAACCATACCTTCAGGCAAATATAGGAAAAAGCCAATACAAAAAGCTTTCCTATATGCGTAGCCAAAGCCCGCAGGCCTTCGCTTACATTGTGGAATCGCTTCGGATGATTGAGGGATAGGCTTTGCTGTCATTACATCATTAAGCCTGGCTCTTTGAAATGAGTACCTGCAGACCCTTTTCAGAATTGCTGTAAATGTGTTTCAATATCATTGAGATCATAACGATATTGATAAAAGGAGATTCCCATGGCAAGTACAATACAGGTTCGTGTTAAAGACGAGTTAAAAACCAAATCTGATGCCCTTTTTAAGAAACTGGGGACAGATACCGCCAGCGCTATAAGAATCTTTCTTATTCAGGCTATTGCAAATAACGGATTTCCATTCGAAAAAGCTGAACCAGAAATCCGTCATTGAATCCTTGGAAGAAACAGAAATCCTTGAAAAACTTGAGAAGTCAAGAAAACATATATCTGAAGGAAAGTTTAGGAACGCGGATGATATGATATCAGATATGAGGGGAAAATATGACTTATAACGTGATCGTCTCTTCTGACGCAGAAGTAGACTTTGAGAGTAGACTTTAATCGGTAAAATAAGCTATAAAACCTGGTACAAATCTGGTACAAAGTGGAAGTGGACGCTCAGACCTCCTTATTTTACTGGGGTTCCGGGACCGGATGTTTCTTCGATTCCCATCACCTGCTTTTTATTTTTTGTTGGGAAGTCCCTTATTTTGGGGCTTCCCATCATTTTATTAAAAAGAATCAGGCAGATTTTCTTGGTTGACCTTTGGTTGACTAACCCTCAAACCTGTTATTTAAGATGTTTTTCACGTTTTCGTACACCTCTGATTTGTTAGTATTATCAAAGGTATAATACCTCAACGTGGTACTTGGCTCTGAATGACCCAGAAGTTTCTGGATTGTTGTAATAGGAACACCGTTGTTAAACAAGGTGGAGGCGTAGGATTTGCGTATTTTATGGGGACTACGGTATTTGATCCCTATACGGTTGCAGCCGCTCCTTAACTGCGCTTCCACAGCTTTGGGAGGCTGTATTCCATTGGCATTAAGGAAAATATAGCCATCTGCCTCATATCCATACTGCTTATTGGCAGCTAAGACCCTGTTTAACAGTTCAACAGCTCTGTCAGTTAAAGGGAGTACCCTCTCGCTATTTGGCGTCTTGGTGTAATCCACTACCTTGTATCCTGCCCTGTGGATATTATCAAGATCTGCCATGTCATAGTCAGCGGTTAACTGGCTATGAATAAAAACCATACGCTCCTCAAAGTCCACATCAGAAAGATGCAATGCCATCAGTTCGCCTATACGCACCCCTAATTCAAAAGCAAGCATAACACCAAGGGGAGCTGTATTATTTGGAGCATCGTTATATCTCCGCTCCATTTCATCACAAACCAGCTTTATTTCCTCATCAGTATATGTTTCCTGTCTGTCAGCTTTTCTCCTAACAGGAATACACTGTTTTTTAAGCTCCCTCTTTACCCTGAAGGGCGTCTGGGTAATATATTCTTTATCCATAGCATATAAGAGCATCTGACGGAGCAAACTGCATATAGAACCAAATGCCTTGGTGTTGAGATCATGGGTTTTAACTATATTTCCAAAGAACAAATCTATGTCTGTTCTCTTCAGGCTTCTGATAGGTTTATAAATAAATTCCCTGTCTCTGGAATAATAGTTTTCCCAGTCGCTACGATATCGCATTATGGTATTTGGTTTTACAAGGGATGTTTTGTATTGTAAAAATTCATAATACAAATCCTTAACTGTCTGTAAGGCGTGAACTTTTTTATAATGCTCTATTATCAATTTTTCCAGTTCAATTCTGTTCTTTTTTTTAGCCTGTTTTTGCCTCCTATCGTTTTCATCAAGCAGCCAAACTACATAGTAATGACCTTTGCCCTTAATGTCCTGCTCCCATACATGGTGGAGAGCAAGAATATTTTGATTATTCACAGATTCCATTATTTCCTGCTGAATATCTGCAATAGTCATTTTACCACATACTTTATTAATTAAATACTTAGCTTTTTCTAAAAGAATTTTTTCCTCATCCATAACATAAATGCTTATTATGTCATTTTATTATTATTGGATAATGTTGGTGTGTAGGGAAAAGTAGGGATAAAGTAGAGAATAGTAGGGTAATGAAAGACGCTTGTAGGTGTTGTAGGTATTGTTATAATAGGTGACGGTAGGTAGTAGTATAGTATTGTATTTTTGTTAAATGACTAAAAAGCTCCCTCCTTTCTTTTAATCCTCAAAAGGATTATAATCTGTTAAAATCCAATCATCATCTGGGGTACGTAAGTATTGCCTATAATCCTCATTTTCATCAAGCCATTTGACCCCAAAATAATCGCTTTCGTAATCAAATGTTATATTACTGTCAGGTTTAAGTGTACCTCTGTCTATTTCTTTAGCTGTATTCAATCCCTTGCTGGCAAAATATGTATGCATCCCCAATTCTGAAACGCTCCTGCCTAATGACTTGCTGACATATTTACAGATATAATGTGCGGAACGTCGTAAATCTATAATGGGTTCAAAATCATTAAAACCAAATTTTTCAGTGTATGGCTTAAATTCATATATCTTATATCCATAAGAGAGTTTTTTTCTTATGTATTGCGGCAGCCTTTTGGAATAACTAAACACTGTCAACCTATCCTCTGGAAGTCCGCTGATAAAACCATGTGCATGCCAGCTTTTACCATCAGCATGTAATTCAGGTACTATCAAATATTTTATTGATAAACCGTTATCTCGTCCGAATTTCTTTAAGAACCTTGTGAAATCCTTTTGAAATTTTTTCAGGTTTGTCCTATCGTATTTCTGAGGGTCAAGGGTCGCTGTGAAGAACCAATTCCAAGGATTACAAAGAGCGTATTCAAGTATTTTCCCTCTTGCTCTTGTCAGGTTGTTTTTTAATTTTTCGTCATTTACTGAGTTTTTGGGACTTCTGTTAGGTCTTAAATTTTTGCTTTTGCATTGAGTTCTGAGGTATACCAATCGTTTAGCAATTATGTAATCTTTGACAATTACCACATCATCAATATACTCGCTGTTTTCATTATCAGCTGATTGGTCTGTTATCCCATATTATCACCTCCTTGATTTATGATATGAAAATGTTGAAAATGTTAAATTATGATTTTTGATGAATCGTATATGATATTATAGTCAAGTAACGCAGGGCTTAGGGCTTCGCCCACGCCCTGCTCTTTTGATAAATCATTTTCCTTGTCCTTTGTATTCCAATAATTTCTTTAGTTTTTCAGGCTCTCGGATATATGGTATTTGTAAAACCCCTATTTCCTTTTCAGGCATTGAGATATATCCACAACAGCGCATTAAGTGCTTACTTTTATCTATATCGCAATTTGGAAAGAGCATTGTGGCGGACTCCGTTGAAATGGTTGACCCCATGTATATTTTTATCCCGAATTGCTCCCTGATGGCGGTATCAAGCACCTTCGCATTAAAATTCTGGCTTATAAAAATTAGATGATACCCAAAGCTACGTCCCATAAAGGCTATGCTTGAGACCTTATCCATCAGTATCCTAAAGCGTTTAGTATCCTTTGAAAGAGCATAGCTTGAAAATTCATCAAAAAATAAATATCTGTCCTCATGAGTGGCTTTTAATTTAACCGCTGTTAAAAAATCATTATAGAAATCATCAAAAACCTTATCACATTCCTTATATTCTCCATAATTAGGTACAATATCACTCCAATCTCCACCTGCCTTATAGTCACAAATCGAGATTTTAGCATCTGTACCCAAGAGCTGGTTTGCAATAAGTTGTCCTAAAACGCTCTTGCCTCCGCCCGTTATTCCTGCAATCATCAAGCTATTTACTGTTTTTGTATCCCAATAAACAGAGGTTTTTATGCCAAGGTTTTCCCAGTCATTTCGCCAGTAGCCTAATTTAATTAACATCGCTGCCTTATTTAATATTGTTTATTTCATCATTCAACTGCTCATCCTCTATCATTCCATAATCGCCTTTCCTATTCATGCGTAGGACGAACTTGTAACGCGCCATAAAACCTTTTTCATCTTCGGGATATTCCTGATAAAACACTAAAATCCTGATAAAATCCTTGCCCTTGCTATAGTAAGCGAAGTTTTTCCAGATCAAGCCTGATGCATCTAGATATGTCTTGAATTTTACTATAATAATATTTGTTAGTTGCATATAATCATCATCGTTGTTGGAATTCAACGGAAAGAATTCAATCCCCACAAATGGAGTTCTTTCTTTCCTTAAATCGTAGAAATATTGACCCACTTGAATATGAAATTGTAGGTTGGCATATTCCTTTACCAATCCTCTTATCTCATCGTAAAAAGCTAAATCGAAAACGTATCGATCCCTTACTTTTGAAATTAGGGTTCTGAATATTCTTTTTATGTCTCTTTTAAGAACAAACACCAGCTGTTCGAGACGATACGTTTGGTGCAGTTTTTTTTCAATCAGAAGACCTGATGAAATAAGTAAGAAATACAATAGAACAAGACCAGTAACGCATATAATACTTTGCATAATTCAGTTCCTCTCTTTCTGTCTGTTTGCAGGGGGACAGAAAAATTTCTCTCCATCCCCCACGAAATGGATTTACGATTTTTGAATCGGTTTCAAAATCTGTTTTGTAACAGCGATCACTTTTCCACGATAATTAAAGGTAATTTCCACGTCCTCCATTGGCTCGAGGTTTGCCGGTAGTTTATGATCTTCCCTCAAAAATGCCTTCTCTGCGGCATAACCTTCAATTGCCTCATCCTTGAATGCGTAATAAATCGTTGTTCCCTTAACTTCCAAGCCTTGCGGGTTCGTAAAATGAACCGGTTTCATTCCAAGAAATTTACAGAGCATCAGTTTTTCCTCCTTTCTTCAAAAGATGTAGTAAATAAATGAGATGTATATTTATCAAATTAACGTAGTTTTATACGTATATTGCATTTTAGGGGAATGTAGTTGAAAAAAGAGCCTGCATTAAGATAGTGCTTATAAAGTATATTGATTTTTTGAATGCTCGTTCCAAAGATTGGAATGTATCTGCTAAAAAAGAAATGTATGAGCATGGCTATATCCTCCTTTCAAAAGGTTAAACTATGCAGTCATATCACAATACAGTAGTTTTATATGTATATTGCATTTTGGGGGAATGTAGTTGAAAAAAGGGACTGTATTAAGATAGTGGGTAAAATGTATATTGATTTTTTGAATACTCGTTCCAAAGATTGGAATGTATCTGCTAAAAAAGAAATGTATGAGCATGGCTATATCCTCCTTTCAAAAGGTTAAACTATGCAGTCATATCACAATACAGTAGTTTTATATGTATATTGCATTTTGGGGGAATGTCGTTGAAAAAAGGGACTGTATTAAGATAGTGGGTAAAATGTATATTGATTTTTTGAATGCTCGTTCCAAAGATTGGAATGTATCTGCTAAAAAAGAAATGTATGACAGAGCACGATGAAAAGAATTGTTTTCCGGTTTGATAAACGAATATTATTCGTCCTCTTGATCCTCTAAATTATCAAGAGCATACTCACATGCCTGAATAACAAATCGAGAAAAAGTAATATTTTCCCCTTTGATCGTTTCTTCTATACGTTTTATCAAAGGGAGGGGAAAGCGTATAGTTTTATTCTCGCTCTCCTTTTTATCTGGTTTAATATGAAATGCCATTTTTTGCCCTCTTATAGCTATACTTTATTACAAAACGTACGATAACTATGCATTGCAGAAAATATTGCATATTGCAATGCATATAATCATTCTATATAATGGAATACTATGACTGTACCCTATACTCGGAGGAAACCAAAGACATGATTAAAACAGGACGAATACGCAACTTATTGATTTGCACTTTAACAGCCAGCATGTTGTTGAGTAGCATGACATCTGCATTTGGTGCAGAAATTAGCATAGAATCAGAAGATGGCTATGCAGAACTCAGTAGCATTGAAGAGGCTGAACCCTATGCAGAACTCAGTAGCATTGAAGAAGATGGCTATGCAGAACTTGCAAGCTTACCAACAGATGAAGATGGCTGGTATAATGACGAAGGATATGCTAAGAGGTTGGCTTCAGCAAACAATGCAGCAGATGCTTTCATCAAAGAATTCATCACAGATGACATGGATGAGTTTGAAAAGGCATTCTATTCATTCAAGTGGTTATCAGAGTATGCAGGAATAAAATATTCTACATGGACAGCTAGCAATACTCCTTTTTCTTACTGGTATGATAAAGACACAGGATTATTCCTAGGTTTTAGCTATCTAACGCAGGCTGAATATGAGAATAATAGAGCAATTGAAATAGCAAATGGAAGACCAGATACATACCCAGCAATAGGAACACCAGAGTTCAATGAAATTTACTATCTGGCTGATGGTAAAGTATATACTCAAGTATATAATAAAAATATATATCCTTCTTCAGAAGAAGAAAGGAAAGTACTCGAAGAATATGGTACAATATACGCAGGTGAAGCATATAGTGCATTAATACAGAAGCTAACAGTCTGTGGTGGATATGCAGATGCATATCAGCTTATACTAAAGAAGCTTGGTATAAATTGTAAAGCAGTAGCAAATCTTGATCATGCATGGAATGAGGTCATCATAAAAGATTGCAGATTCATTGTTGATCCAACAAATAAGGTTTTTGGAACAGAAATACCAATGAATGTAGGCTTCCTTGAACCTGGATATCCTCTTGAGTGGCAGACACATACTTCAGATTCTGATGTGTATGCACTTCATAAAAAGATATATGGCACAGATATGCCAAAGAGATACATATTTGGCAGATGGTGGGGTGGAGTAAGAGTATATAATACAACTGTAAGAAAAGACCTTGGTAATGGTAACTATATAGAGGTAACCTCTGATATACCTTATACTGGTAAGAAGATTAAGCCCTACGTACTGATTTCATACAATGGTGTGCAGATAAACTCACAGGATAAAAAGCATGGACCTAAGCTGAAGTTCAAGAACAATAAAAACGCAGGTACAGCTACAGTAACAATCAAAGGAGTGAAAGGAAACAATAAGTCATTATCATCTACACTTAAAGGGCAGACAGTAGAATTTGAAATATCACCTCTACTTGTAGATGGGCGTGACGTAAGTGTGCAGCTAAAACGTAAGGGTGGAACAGTTAAGTCTGTAAAAGTAAAGAATCCATATGAGAGTAAGCCAAAGTATAAAAAGGTTAAAAAGAACATGTGGAAAGTAAACGGTGACAATCTGGAGTTTAGTGGAAACTACGAAGGCAGCGTATCACTGAATAGTATCTAATCACAATCATTCAAATGAGAGGGTATCATCAATTAAGTTTGGTGGTACCCTTTAACATGATCAAAATTAAAGGGTTAAGCAGACATTCAGCAGGTTCTCCTTTCCTCAAAATTTTTTGGTTGACCTTTGGTTGACCACGAAAAAGAACCCTGTATTTATGGGCATCGTGAGTATAAAAAATTCTTCGATTCCCATCACCTGCTTTCTTTATTTGCCCAGTATTTTCAAGTGTTTCACGGATTTTTTGACCCGTTGCAACACGTTGCAACAACTTTTCAGCAGAGAAATTAAGGGGCTGTCACACCATTCTTTGATATGCTACCCTCAAGTAGGACACTGAAATATAAAACCTACTTGGGGGTATTTCTATGTCCAGAAAGAGTAAGATTGATCCAGTCCTTAAGGTCCAGTTAGTTGAACAGTATCTGAGGGGCGAAATTGGAATCAGAGAAGCTGGGAGATTAGCCGGGTTGTCCGGAAACGGAACAGATTCCTTCCGGAAATGGGTTATCATTTATCAGAACGAAGGTCCTGGCGGTCTTTTGAATCAGACGCATAACAAGCACTACCCTTTGGAACTGAAGCTTAGCGCAGTTAATGATTATCTTCAAGGAGAGGGATCTCTATTGGAGATAATGAGGCGGTACGGAATTCGGTCAAAAAAGGCGCTACAAGATTGGATAAAACAGTATAATACTCATAGAGAAATCAAATGCCGCGGAAGCGGTGGAGGTAGCTACATGAGGAAAGCCAGAAACACAACACCGGAAGAGCGTCTTTAGATAGTA
This sequence comes from Lachnospiraceae bacterium AD3010, assembly GCA_000622025.1. Lineage (GTDB taxonomy): Bacteria > Bacillota > Clostridia > Lachnospirales > Lachnospiraceae > NK4A144. The sequence goes on from JHWU01000009.1 coordinate 128,446, forward strand.
AGGGATTGCCTTGCCAATGATAAGAATTATGGTGCGGCTGCATTGAAATACAACTGCTCCTATCAACAGGTACGTAACTGGGTATTGCGTTATGAAAAGATGGGATCAGCCGGTCTGGAGGATCGTCGCGGAAGACGCGCAGGTACACAGCCTGCCAGGACGCCTGAGGAAGAACTGCGGGATAAGATTGCAGAACTGGAGCGAAGGAATAGTGACCTCCAGATGGAGAATGATCTGTTAAAAAAAGTCAGAGAGTTAGAGATGAAAGATCGCTATCTCTAACTCGACATTTGTATAAATATCAAGCGATCAAAGAACTGTCTGAAGAGAAACACTATCCCGTACAAAGGCTATGTGGGCATCTTCAGCTATCACGCAGCGCTTACTATCGCTGGCTGAAAGACCCTGTCAGTTTCAGCGAAAAATATAATGAAGAGATCTCTGAGAAGATCAAGGATATCCATGAAAAGCATCCTGACATGGGATACCGGCGGATAAGGGATGAGTTGGACAGGAAGCATGGTATCGCTGTGAATGAAAAGCGTGTCTTGAGGATCTGCCGCAAAGAACGCATCCAGTCTGCAATCAAGTGGAAGCCGAAGAGCTGTACCAGGAGCAGCGATGATCCTGCACACATTGCCAGGAACTATCTGAACCGCGATTTCCATGCAGACAGGCCGAACGAGAAGTGGCTGACCGATGTGACTGAGTTCAAGTATTACATTGGCATTGAAGTCCACAAGGTATATTTAAGCGCCATTCTGGACCTTTATGATCGCAGGATTGTGGCTTACAGGATAGATGACCACAACGACAATCCGCTTGTTATGAACACATTTGATGCAGCTGTAGCAGTTGAGCCGGATGCCCATCCGCTGTTTCACAGTGACCGAGGTTTCCAGTACACTAGCAAGCAATTCTCTGCAAGGCTCAAAAAGCGTCATATGAAGCAGAGCATGTCCAGAGTGGCCCATTGTATTGATAACGGTCCGATGGAAGGCTTTTGGGGGATTCTGAAAAGGGAAACGTATTATGGGAGACGGTTCACTTCAAGATCAGACCTTGTAAATACCATAGAAACCTATATCAAGTATTACAACACGGAAAGGATCCAACGAAAGCTTCAGCTGATGACTCCTATTGAATACCATGAAAGCTACTGCGCTGCTGCATAAGAATACCGCCAGCCGATTGCTCGACTGGCGGCACGAAACTTTTTAATTATTCACTGTCCTCTTGACGGGTAGCACACCACTTAGTGCGACAGCTCCATTCTGATGTTCCGTAAATTTGGTATCCGCTTTAGCGGGCTTTTCCGCATCACTGGATCCTTTTTCTTCACCCGCGCTTTCTGCTGTCTCCGTACCGGATGTACCTGGGGCGCTGCAGCCGGCAACAGCCATGCTTACATCTTACAGCTGACTGTCGATATACTTTACCAGCGCCTCCCGCTTATAGAAGTTTTCCGGATCATCGATGTAGATGTCCGCTTCCGCGCCGGTATCCACATCATAGAAACTGCCGTTTTTGGCAAAGGACATCTGGAAAGGCCCGGATATCTGGAAGGTCATCCCGTAGGCCGTGGCCGCCGGCAGCACCATGCAGGAACCGCCGCCTGAGGTCTGGCCCAGAAGCGTCACAAGATGGGTGCTCTTGAAGACATTGGGGACCAGATTGCCGCAGGAAAAGCTGCTGGAAGAGATCAGGCAGTACAGCTTGTAATCCCTCAGGGAATCCGTCTGATCATATTCATGATCCAGGTTCACATCCACCTTGAAATAATCATTGGACATGGCTCCCGTGATCCTGTCTCTGACGGAATAGGTTCCTGTTCCTAAGAATGTCCCCAACACAAAGCCTGCCGCGGTGCTATCCCCGCCCCCGTTGCAGGATAAGTCCAGCACTACCTTTTTCACCGGACTCCCTTCCCTTTTGATCTGTGCATAGGAATACAGCATCAGACCCACCGTATCAGTGGGATCAGCCTCAGTGGGCGGGTTGTTGTAGTAATCCGCATCCTCGGGAATACTGGTAAAGTGATCAAAGGTAATAAAAGCCGTATCCCCCACTTCTTCATAGCCGGGAACGCCATCCGGGTAGTATTTATCCCTTGCTTCCTGGAAACGCATGGCATCCATTCCACTGTATAATGCCGCACTGCCGAAGCTTTCGTTGAGCTCGGCATCAGCCCCGGAGTAAAAAGAGGGAACGGGATTTCCGCTGTGGCCGTCATCGAAATGGAGGCTTAAAAGCTCCTCCACCGCATTGTCCGCCACCATGGGATCCGGGTCCATTAAGCGCTCTTTTAATCCGGTCCCCAGGAAGAAACTGTCAAATTTGCTGATATCATGGGTATCCTTTAAGCCGTAATGGTAATCCAGCATAAGGCACAATTCGTTATAGGAAAACCTGGACATGGAGGGGCTTATCTTTCCTTTCGGGGCTTCATAATATACCTTCCCCATCTCAGTTTCATTTAGTTTGCCCACATAGAGGATCACACTCTGTCCGTTATATACCATGGGAATGTAATTATGGGCCATCAGAAAATCGTTCACGGTGGCAAGGGGCATGTAAAAATCCTCTCCGTCCTTTATAAGCTCTATGCCATAGTCCTTAAGCGGCAGCACCACCGCATCCCCATAGCGCTCATAGGAATTCCCTCTGTGCTGGAACAGCTGGGTCTTAGCCTCGCTTTTTAAGCCTCCCTCGTGCACTACGTCGAAGAGCGATGCCATCGTGGATGCCTTTAAGAAAGCGTCCAGATCGAGAAAGGTAATCGTGTCCCTGTCCGCATCTGCCTTCATCCAAAAGCCGGATTCCCGGGTCAGTGTCGCCGTATTGCCTTCCGCGGAATAACTCAGCTTATAATTCTTATCGGCATACTGTATCTGATAGGCTTTCTCCACAATGGCCGGTACATCCGAGAGGGAAATATAGGGTACAACCCCGTCCTCATCAAAAAAGGCCAGGGTGACACTCCCCTTATCGTCCTGGGAATTAAAATAAATGGGAACCTCCTTCGTTGTCTTTGTTACTATGGTGAATGCAGGATCCAGAGCTCCGCCTTCCTGCATCCTTTCCACCTCGCTTTGGAGCCACTCATCTCCCGTAAGAGCGCCGGTATCTGATCCGGCGGGTTCAGCTGCCGTCCCGGTATCAGCCGAAGTCCCGTCCGCTTCCGTCGCTTTGCTGTCTGCCTCTCCTGTCTGTCCTTCTTCCGTCCCGTTTTCGGTCTCCGCTGCGGATTCTGCCGTCCCTGTGACGGATGTCCCGCCGCTTGTTCCGGCGCTGCATCCCGTAAAGACCATGAGTCCGGCCAGCATCAATACGATTGCCTTTTTCTTCATATCTTTTCCTCCTTTGCCTGCTGCTTGAAGATTCTTTTACAACCTGACATTCATCAAGGATACATCCCCGGCAGTATAGCGGTTCCGCTTTTTATATGAGTCCCTTGTTGTAATGATCGGAAAGTTCACCTTTCAGAGCACGATAGTCATTGAGAAGTCTTTCCGTGTTTTGGAAAATAACCTCCGTATCAGAGTTATGCCCTGCTTTTTCCAGGATCTCTGCCTGACCGGCCAGTGACGAAGCACCGATAAGCTTTGCGGACGATCTCAGGGCATGTACCTTAATTGTATAGTTTTCCCAGTCTTTCTTTTTCCAGTATTCCTCTATTTCATCCGCATTTTCACCGATCACCTCATAGAAACATTCAAGGGCGGTCAAATATATCTCCACGGTACTGCAGTTCTTAAGTCCCATTTCCGCATCAATACCACTAACCTTATTGAGCCATTCGGGAAGAGGGTTCTTCACCTCCCGCTCCGGTCTTTCATCATTCTTTTTTACAGTCCTGATCTTTTCCGGAGAGATATAATTATAAAGCATATCCTCAAGATTCTGCGGATCTACAGGTTTTGAAAGATAATCCCTGAACCCCGCTTTCAGATACTGATCCCTTGCTCCGGACAGGGCATTTGCAGTAAGAGAGATGACAGGTGCATTCTCCGATCTGTTATCCTTCATCCTTCTCATATGTTCAAGGGTTTCCGGCCCATCCATATTGGGCATAAGATGGTCCAAGAAGATAACATCATATTCATTTTTCTTTACGAGTCCCAGGGCTTCCTCTCCGGAGACTGCTGTATCTACCTGTATCCGGGTCTCCTTCAGAAGCTTCCTTATCACATTCAGATTTACCATATTGTCATCCACCACAAGGATACGTGCATCCTCTGCCGTAAACTTGACCCGGTACCTGTGATGCTCCGGATTTTTAAGCCTGCCTTTGACCTCTCCGACAGGTTCGTCGTTGACCACGCCCTGAATGATCTCAAAACCGAAGGTTGATCCCTCTCCGTAAATACTTTCCACGGAAAGACTGCTTCCCATAAGCTCTAAAAGCTGCTTACTGATATTGAGCCCCAGACCTGTACCCTCAACCATGCGGTTACGTTTTTCATCCATACGCTCATACTTCCTAAACAGCCTTTTAACATCCTCCGGCCGTATACCGATACCGGTATCCTTCACCGTCACCAGAAGCCTTACGGAGCTATCGGGAGGATTTTCTCCGGGACATGAAAGCTTTAGGGCATCTCTGTCCTCCGGGCTGCTGTCTTCTGTTTTTCTGATACTTAAAGTAACAGAGCCCTTTTCTGTATATTTCACCGCATTGGTCAGGATATTGGAAACCACCTGCTTTATCCTGTTCTCATCCCCGAAGAGCACGGAAGGGATCGAGGGGTCAATATCCAGTATGACCTTCAGCCCCTTATTGTCGGCACGCATCCGTACTATATTGTAAAGATCGTTTATAATGGATCTGATCTCGTATTCCACCGGAATAATGGTCATTTTCCCGGCTTCTATCTTTGAGAAATCAAGAACGTCATTCACTATACCCAGAAGATTGTTTCCGGCTGAACGGATATCTTCAGCGTAATCCAGGATTTCATCCTCACTGCTCTCCCTTAAGATCATCTCATCCATACCGAGGATCGCATTTATCGGCGTTCTGATCTCATGTGACATATGGGAAAGAAAGGCTGATTTTGCTTTGTTGGCACGATCCGCTTCATTTGCAAGTTCTTTTAGCTCAGATGTGATCTTGCTTAAAAATACCGACATCCTGTCGGAAAGAGGAAGAATACGTCCATGACGCAGGCTCTCCACTTCCAGAAATGAATGCTCTGAATCCGGCACCATGTTTTCCCCTTCCTTCAAACCGATGGCAAGATGAGCACTGTTTAAGATCCCGCCCTTTCCCTTATGATAAAACAGTTCACATGCTCCGTGCATGAGCGCATGACCCGGACAGGTCTTGCTGAAGCCGTCCCATTCCAGATGGGCATCCTCTTTCAGGAAATTGATGCGATTGCCGCAGAGCGTTAGAAAAAGCGCCTCCGGCTTGAAATTCTCCATGTTAAGTAGTGAACTATGACTGGCATTTAGTACTTCGTCATGAGATGCAAAGGAGAGTCTCAAAGGCTCCCCTTTCCGGAGACTCATCATGAAATACAGTTCTCCGTTTTTTCCGCAGTCAATGGGAATAAGACAAATGTTTATTCCGTCCCGTTCCACCATAAACGGAAATTCGCAGATATTGCTGATAAGATAGGGATCCGGGTATACTCCCAGATATTCTTTGTATATTTCAACTGCTGCAGCGCAATTGATAGTATTTACCACTGTCTCTCCTTTATCCGGAGATGATCCGAGTTCCGGATAAAGCCTTCGTCCTATCGGACTCCAGCCAAGAGCGTAATTTGCCTGGACCGCCAGTTTCTCACCCGAAAAGACAACGGCCACAAAACCTTCCTGCAAAATGCCGTCTCCGAAGATAAACTCATTGCTTTCGAAAGACGCTTCTATCTGTTCTATTTCCACAACACTTGCTTCTTCCACCACAGACATCTTTGTGGGAAGCCCCTTGATCGTGGTAGTTCCGAAAAGGACAGAATCCTCATGCCCCTTCATCGCATTTTCGATAAAAAGAGTATTGTTAAGCCGCATATTACTGCTGAATAACTCCACTACCTTCACATCATCCCGGGAATCAAGCTTAAGCTTTAGTATATCTGCCGCATTCTCCTCGCCCCCCGGAGAACAGGGAAGGGTTATCACCTCTATATCAGATTCTTCGGTAAGGATCAGGTTAAGCAGTATTCCCTCTCCCTCCGGCATGAGCTCCGCTATCATGGTAAGAGTTATTCCTGCGATCAAAAGATCAGGATCCCCCGAATCCTTTATGTGCTTAATATAGGTTTCAACATCCCCGGCAGCGAGACCCTTTTCATAAAATGTAAGTAGCGCTGCTTTATGAGGGGTATTTTCAAGCAGACTCCGAATTTCAGGAATCGCTTCCTCTGCGGCGCTAATATCCTTATATAAAAATTTTTTCTGTATCATATTCCCGCCTATCCGGCAGCAGACTGCCCATTTGACTCTAAGCGACCGGGTCTCATGACTCATCAGATCATATTATTTTATCAGATTATACCATCGGATTCCATAGTCAGACAGTCCTTCGATTTTTCACAACTTCACAACTTTTTCAGCAATAAAATCTTAACCAAAACCAAAATCATTCCGAGATATATTATTGCCATTTCCGATTTTTATACGTATAAATAATTAAAGAGGTAAAAGCTGCCCAATTTCGGAGGACACGGTTATGAAGCTTACAGGAAATCTTAAGAAACAGGTAGAAAAAGCTGAATCAAAACAGGAAAAGAAGAGCCTCATTGAGAATGCAGGGATGCTGCTTAGCGATGATGAGCTGGAGAATGTAGCAGGTGGGAAATCTGATTTTTATAAGACCTATGAAATTTATTGCGCGGGTGTTGTTGCTGATAATGGAAAAGTGATCACGGCGGGCTGCGACTTTAAAGAAACGCACCCTTCGTATGGAAGCGCTAGTCAAAAAATGACTAAGCTATACAAAAATTTATGTCCGAAGTGTATAACGAAGTGTATAAAACATCCTTTAGCCTTACGGGAGATATATTGAAATATGATAATGCAATCTGACTGGCATCAAGGGGCGGCAGCGCCCTGTCCAACGCTCTGGTAAGAAAAGCAAGTCATTGGGGACGGTTCCGGTGACTTCCTTCAGCGCTTATAATACTTGCTCACGCTGAACAACAGCGCCGAACGGCATGAGTGCAACCTTAGCGATCTTAAAGTACTGCTTGCCCCACGGAATACCGATAATGGTTATACAAAGGATAATGCCGAGTATCGCATTTCCCAGCGCAAGCTCCCATCCCGATATTAGCAGCCACAAAATGTTAAGCAAAAAAGACCCTACTCCGGTATTTTCATAGACAATTTCCTTTCCAAAGGGGTTGAGCGAAATGGATGCCAGCTTGAAGCACTGAATCCCCACAGGTATGCCGATCACTGTAATACACCACAGACATCCGGCCAGCACCCATCCAAGAGCACTGAGTAATCCTCCAAATATGATCCATAATAAATTAAGTAAAAGCCTCACGATTATCCACTCCTCCATATTCTCTGTGATTGGGCCGGTTATCCGCCGGGTTTAATAGCGTTCCGTCTCCCTAAATGGGCATTTCGTTCTTTGTTTTCTTTTCTCCAGGCATCTTGGCGCTGGTTTCTTTTTATTCTTTGTTCTTCTGCCAAGCACCGTCGAACCGGCGAACAGAAAAAGAGCATCGGAGAAACTGTAACACTTTTAACATAGTAATTACCACAACGGAGGCTCCAACCTTCATAGTCTTATCAAAATGAGTGCTGTAGAAAAGCCGGTCAAGACAGGCTATCAGCCTCTGATATCCTTATTCCCGATCTGTATGGCTTCGGTTTCTAAAAGACTACCCCCTGTCTTTCACCTGCTGACGTGAAACAAGCTCCGCAAAGAAACCCTTTTTTTCCATCAGCTCGTCATAGGTTCCGTCTTCCACGATCCTGCCTTCATCAAGTACGATGATCCTGTCGCAGTTTTTGATCGTGGACAGCCTGTGGGCTATGACGACCCTTGTACACTTTAGAGAATCCAGAGCATCCGATACCTGCTTCTGGGTGATATTATCAAGGGCTGATGTAGCCTCGTCAAACATAAGTATCTTCGGCTTAGGTGCTATGGCCCGAGCTATCATCAGGCGCTGCTTCTGACCGCCGGATATTCCACCTGTTCCTTCCCCTATGATCGTAAACATATTCATGGGCATCTGCCGGATGTCCTCTGCTATCCCCGCCATTTCAGCCGCCTCCCACGCATCCTGAAGAGTTAGCCAGGGTGCCGATATCACTATGTTCGAGAATATATCTCCCAAAAAGAGAGACCCGTTCTGCATAACGGTTCCGATCTTACTTCGAAGGGATTTTGAGTCTATCCTGTTAAGATCCCTCCCGTCATAATAGACGGCACCTTTCTGAGGCTTCTCAAAGCCCAGCATTATCCTCATCATCGTACTCTTTCCGCAGCCCGTTTTTCCGGTGATGGCAATGTATTCTCCGGAACGGATCTTTAGGCTTAAGTCATCAAGCACCGGCGGCATATCCTCACTGTAACGGAAAGTAATATTTGAAAGCTCTATACCACCGGAGAGCTTTTCTATAACCGGTTTGTCCTCAGCGATCTCCGGTTCCGTCTCGATTATCGGCCGCAGGAGTTCAAAGGTCGGCGCTATCTGTGCTGCAGGCTCTATCATAGGCACAAGGGTGCTAAAGGCTCCTTCAACGATTGCAAATGCCGCATTGAACGCATAGTACTGACTGATATCAACCCGGGTCTTTATGGCGAGATAGTATATTATGATCGTCCCGGCAAGTGATATGGCTGTGATGATGGCAGGAAATACCTTTACAAGCATTGGCGGATCGTACATATACTTTGACTGTGCCGCATATGCATTCGCCCATTTCGAAAAGGCACGCTTCTCCGCTCCCGCAAGTTTTATCTTCTCAATTCCGGATATAAGCGAATATGAAAGACCGCTCTCTCTGGCAGCAAGCTCCATCTGGGTCCTGTTTATATGCGACCTGATAACAATAACCAGAATGATCATAAGCATCTGAAGCGCTGCCACCGTAAAAGCCGGAACAGAAAGTGCCGGCGCGAAAGATCGTATACCCAAAATATAGATGAATGAGAAAAGTGCGCTGGTAAAACAGGTCATTACCATATTCAGGATCTCATATACCAGGAAACTGATGTTACTAACGCGGTTGGCAAGGTCTCCGGATGTGTACTTTGTAAAGAAGGAGCTTGGAAGCGTCAGGATCCTCATCATGGTTGCCGACTCAATGGAAATACAGAATTTCTGTGTCATCCTGTGGAGGAACAGCTCCTGTACCGTTCCGAAAATAAGTCTTGAAAGAGACACACATATGAGAAACACGCCTACTGCGGCAAGGGCGGGTACACTTCCCATTGACACGATATCCGAGAAGAGCAGCTTATTTATCCAGGGGATAAGCATTCCTACAATAACTGCGATAAGGGCAAAGCCGAAGTATCCTGTAACACCACTCCTGTCAAGAGACGAAAAGATATATCCGTACAGATCCTTTATGGTCAGGGCCCTTGCCGGAAACGCCTTGTAGAAGATAATCGCCTCGGAATTAAAGAGCTTTTCCGAGGATGCCGTGACCGCTGTCATCTTACCGCTTGCAACATCGGCATATTTATATCCCCGCGCCCCTGCCGGTATCAATGCCACCGGTTTAGCGCTGTCCGCATATGTTGTGAGCATAGCTCCGGTCGCGTTCTTTCTCCAGCCTTCGGAAAGCACCACCTGCCTTGTCATAATGCCGTAAGGGCGAAGCAGATACTCAAGAACTTCATCGATAGACGTGAGTCTTTCCGGGACCTCCCTCACTTTCACATGATAGTATGTAAGGATCGCCCCGATGGCATCTGTTGCCTGCTCTCTCTCACTCTGCAGGGCAGCAGAAAGCCTCTGCCCCATGACCGAGCCCGCGATCTTAAGGCAGGAATCCTCAAATGCTTCTATATCCTTTTGTTTTCTGAGATCTATCTGCTCTTCAAACCAGCCTGTCATTTTATCTTCTTAAGGCTCCTACTCGCTAGTCACAAGCTTTTCATAAAGCCCATGGTTTGCCATCAGTTCGTCATGCGTTCCCCGCTCAACGACCTTGCCGTTATCAAGAACGATTATCTCATCACAGTCCCTGATGGTTGAAAGCCTGTGAGCTACAACGATCGTCGTTATCCCCCGCTCCCTTATGGAAGACACCACATCATACTCAGTCTGCGCATCAAGTGCGCTTGTTGCCTCATCCATTATCAGTATCGTCGGATCCTGGGCAAGAACGCGGGCTATCTCAAGTCTCTGTCTCTGACCTCCGGAAAGATCAAGTCCCCCATTACGGAGCTTATATGAATATCCTCCGTCCCTTCTCAAGATATCCCCGTGTATCCTGGCATCCCTGGCCGCAAGTATCATCTCGAAATCCTCTATAGAGCTGTCCCACATCTTGATATTATTTGCTATAGTATCTTCGAAGAGGATTATGTCCTGATTGACAACAGCAACAGAGCCTATAAAAAGGTCACGGTCTATGTCTGTGACCGGTTTACCGTCAAATAAGATCTCCCCCGACCATGGACGGTACAGTCCTGATATCAGGCGGGAAAGTGTACTTTTTCCGCATCCGCTTCCGCCAACAAAAGCAACGCTCTTCCCCGTTGTCAGGGTCAGTGAAAAATCCTCTATAAGCGGTGGTGACAGCTTCGAGTAACCAAAGGTCACATTTTTAAGTTCCAGGTTACCGGAAAGTTTTCCCGATAATGAGTCTTTTTCATTTTTCTCCGCTTCCGGACCATCGGCTGCAAGGATCGGATCTATCGGATATTCCATTACATCATCGATCCTTTCCATCTGCGTACGCATTTCCTGCAGGCTCTGTCCGGCTGTAATAAGGGATTGCGCAGGAAGCAGAAACTGGGAAAGGAACCCCAGGAACGCAAGTACCATACCCGATGTGAATTCGCCCTTTATGATGAGATACACTCCCATAAGGAGAACCACATCATTTACAAGCTCCATGACTATAATCGGCACCTTGCCTAAACCGGCATTGATCCCGGCAAATTTTACACGCTGGCTGTTAACGCTGGCTTCATAGCCCGACCATTTTGTGAAAAACCCGTTCTCAGCACCGCTTGACTTTATGGTCTCTATCATCTCTATCCCGGAAACCGTTTCAGCATAAAGCTTACTCTCGTCACGCATCATTACACGGGTGATGTTTACTCTTTTCAGGCTTGTATAGTACGCGATCAACATATTCAAAGCGATGGCACAAAGTCCTACAGCCGTCATTGTAACCGAATAGGACAGCATAACACCGAGATAAAAGACCATCATCGCTGTATTTATCACAAGAGGAGCAAATATGTTGACCAGGAGATTTGCAATTCTGGCGTTCGCCAGCCGTCTCTGCTCCAGATCCCCTACCATACGCTGCGAGAAGAACCTCATTGGGAGCTTAAGGACATGCCAAAAGTATGTTGCATTTCCGACCGCCGCAAACTTGCCGCTTATCCTGAATGAATATAGTGCGGTTATCCATGCCGCTACGATCTGTACAAGAGTAAGGATTATGAGAGAAGCCATAAAGTATCCGACAAGACCGGGATTTCTGCCTCCAAGGAGCTCATCCACGAAGAACCTCGAAAATCCCGCTGCAGCAATGGCACCTATGGATGTAACGGTCGTTGTTATGGCAACAAATGCTGCTGCACTTCCGGCTCCTTCCATTCGTTTTTTTGCAAAGGAAAGCATACTTTTCGGGCTTCCTGAAGGCTCATAATCCTCCCCCGGAGTAATGACAACGGTAACACCGGTAAAGCCTTCATCAAACTCCTGCTCTGTTATGACCACGTCACCCCTGGCTGGATCGTTGATAAATACCTTACCTCTTTTGAAGCCGTTAAGGACCACAAAATGATTAAATTCCCAGTGAATAATACAGGGATATACCGCATTGGCCTTCAGCTGTTCAGGTTCAAAACGATAACCCGTTGCATTAAAGCCGTAAGTCCTTGCTGCCCTTGCGATATTTCCTGCCTTTGCTCCGTTCCGGGAAACATCACAGTCCTCTCTTACCTTTTCTAAGGGGATCCATTTCCCATAATAGGCCATGACCATGGCCAGACTCGCCGCTCCGCACTCAAGAGCCTCCATCTGCATGATGACGGGAACCTTCGCAACTCCCTTTTTTACAGGCTGTTTGACAGTCTTGATCTTATCTGATGACATAGTTAATGGGTGCCACTTCCTTTATTCCTGTGTCAGTATTTACCTGAATCCTTCCAAAAACAGCCCAGAAAAGAGTTCCGACGATAAGGATAATTGTGGCGAAAAGAATAAGCCACACTGACGGTGTGGTCACTTTAATGTAATCGTTAAGCTGTTCGGGAGATGCAACACGATCTAAGCTCTTCTGACGAAATATCGTTCTTTCTTCCATTTTCCCATATCCCCTAAAATTTACCGTATCCTTATTTAGCGCTGATCCTTCCGGATAAATCGGCTTCATTAACCGACCCGGCTCGAAACTATTTATTATGATACAGTATGTGTATTCTGATCACAAGCAAATTTTGGGCCTCAAATGAAAAGGCCCTGCTAAGCTATTCATCTGCTTAACAAGACCTTTTTAGTCTTTGTTATAGACTCATTTCCTTAATCGGGCAATGGCGCCGCGACTCAAAAACCTCAAGAGGAGAACTGGATCTCTACAAGCTCATTATTCTTAAACACAAGAGTGATCGGAAGTCCGCTCTTTCCGCTTAAGAAGTCTTTAATGAGATCCATACTGTCAAAGAATGAGGTCTCCTTCGTTTCCTCCTGGAACTGGACACACTTGCAGGAGTCCGCAACATTGATCACATAGGTCTGCTTCGGATAGGACGGTGACGGGCTGTTCACAAACTCGGAAAGCGCTGTCGTAATAGTCATGGTTTTTCCGTCTGCGGAAAGCTCCCCTTCGTATTCTTCATCGGTAATATATTCTCCGTCCGCGATATTGATGCCTTCCCCTTCGTCACCTTCGCCGTCAGAGGATTTTACTCCCGAAAGATCGATCTTATTTCCGGTAAAGTCTGTGCCCTGCAGGGTCTTGGGATCTATCTCGTACCAGTCGATGGTTGCCGTATGATCTTCCATATCCTCGTATAAATGAATATACAGATTTCCGTTATCCATCACCTGATCCAGCTCCGCTATCGGAGCACCACTGTATTTTCTGGCAAGCTCTACGATCTCGTCATTGCTAAGATCACCGCCTTTGGCAGTATCTGTTTCCGGTTCCTTCGTATCCGTCTCGAGGTCTTCTTCCGCCCCCTCATAGTCTTCGATCACATCTTCATCCTCGTAATCTTCATCCACGAAGTCTTCATCCGAGAAGTCTTCTTCATCATAATTTTCCTCATCAGTCTCCTTCTCTGCCGCTGCGGCAGCTTCCGGCTTCTTCTCTGCAGGTGCGGCAGCTTTCCCGCAGCCGGTGAAGAGACTTATACTGAGCGTTCCCGCAAATAGAATTACCATTAAACTTCTGATCGTTTTATTCATATACTTTCTCCTTTTTTTCCTCTTAAACTGTTCTCTTTTTCCTGTTATCCCTTTTTCCTAATTACTTATACGTATCAGGATCCAAAATGGAACAGGATTTATAAAAAAAATACTAAAATCGATACATCCGATTTACAAACGGTAATCTCTCAAAAGCAGTTCCTTTACATATAGCAGTTCTTTTTCCGGATCAAATCCTTTTTCCGGGATATACACAAGTCCTACCGCATATCTCGTAACTACCGCCAGCATAATATGTAGTATCTTACTGAACATTTCCTCTTCCGGCTTGTCAGTGCGAACAGTCTTATCCTGTTCAGCCTTTATGTACACCTCGTGATACTGCTCCTTAAGTCTCCATATAATAGACTGATAAGGAAGCATTGTTCCGATGTCGATATGTTCAGACTTCACATATGCGTTAAAGAACTGATTGAATTGCAAAAGATCTTTGTAATTCCTGTACAATTCGATAAATGATTCCAGATAAAACTCTAATATCACGGCAGCTGTCATATTGCTGATGTCTGCGTCCGGTCTTCGCATTTTATTCTCTTCATGGAACTGCTCCCACCTCCATGCAGCAACGGCGACAACCAGTTTTGGCTTCGTGCTGTAATAGCGGTGGAGTGTTGTGGTTCCGTATCCGCAGCCTTTTCCTTCTCTTCCTCTGACTTTTCGTCGTTATTGTCTTTTGCATCTCCCGCAATAGATAGGATCGCTTCTCTGTTGGCGGCATCCATTATCTCTGCGGCTTCATCCTTTGCATCACCCATTGGGTTTGTTTTGAGGCGTTCCATATTTATTTCCCGGACACCTGAAATGATCTCTCTTAATTCGTGTTCCTTCTGAAATCTTTCAAGCCCGTCCGCTTTTGTTTTTACTACAAGATTTAAGGCTTTCCGCTGGTATTCTGTGAGCCCTTCCATTTCATTTTCAATATCTGCATCACTTTCAGGACTCTTTGCTCCCATCATTTTACGGGCAAGTAACTCAACCTTTATATGCTCCTCTCCTTCGGGATCTATGCCATATTCCTCCTGAAGCCCGGCTAATTTTTTATTATTTTCAACCTCTTCGGTCTTCTTTTCATTGATCCCGTCCCTTAAGGATGTGACCCTGTCCTTCAGATCAGTGATTATATTATCAAGGTTCACATCTCCCTTAAATGCATCTTTTACTATCCGCATGGCCTGTTTCTTAGCCAGCGCTTTCCTCTGGTCCAGGGCATTCTGACCATCAAGGAATTTCTGGGCATCCGCCGCTGAAATATTAAGCGCGCTGCCTCGCTTTTCCGCACCTGCCATCTGCTTAGTATCAGATCCTGCTACATTAACATTCCCGAAAACACTTCCTGTATTCAATCCCTGAACCTGCATATACCTTCGACTCCTTCCTGCGAGTTAAGATAATACTTCATTTTCTATATCGGACAGATCTGATCATATGCTTAGATTTCAGCAGCAGTTATGCCTTGGTTTTCATACGTCACTTGCGGTTCCGCAAGTGACTGTTCTGAATAGTTACCCCTTTAACACATTATACAGATGACCAGGAAAAATCAGCCGAATCCTTGCAGGCTTATTTCCCCGGTACATCTGTATATAATAATAACAAGACCTATCCTGATGAACCTATGTTCATTTCGAAAAAAGGAGAAAAAGTATGCCGGATTACAGACTTGAAAACGCGATAGCCGATCTTGACGCGGTCTATGTGGAAAATGAAGATGACAGAAAGACCCTTTCGGGTGTCAACAGAGCGATAGAAAGGCTCAGGAACAGTACTGCCAGATACTATGAAAATGATATAAATCTGAAGGATGACGATATAGGGAATATCATTTTTGAATATGAGAATCTTCTGAATGCCTGTGATGATTATATTAAAGAAGGAAAGAACTATACGGACACGGGATTCGGACAGGGAAGACTGCACTGCGTGAAAGCCATACGCGCTCTCGTATCCGAGGATCTACGTGCCCTGCAGGAAGCTCTCGCTCTCGATGAGAAGGGCCGCACCCTGCAGAAGGTGATAGAGGAAGGACGTTCCATAAGCGCAGAGGTCATGGAAGGTGAAAGTATAAATACTGTGGGTGGTGCCATGAGCTCCCGTATACCCGTAAGGCTTACCATGGAGGACGGAACCGTGGAGGAGGGTTTTTTCACCGAGAGCTATACAGTAGATGATTACGAGACCACGATGGCCAAAGCTCTGCAGGAAGCAGAGAAAAAATACGAAAAGGATTCAACGGAAGAGCGGATCGCACGAATTATATACAGTCTGCCGCAGGCAGAGCTGTTTGAATTATATGACGATTTATATAACCCTGTAAAAGACACTCTTGAAAATAAGGAGATGGCGGCTGAATTCTTCAAATTTCCCGGAAGTGTAAGCTCGACAGGTAAAGCAATTAAAAAACTGGATCCCTCTCTGAAAGAGGAATTAATGAACACCGAAAACATTGAACTCAGAAGGCACTATTATGAGATCCTTAACGATGCATTTAAGAAATACACTCATTACAATCTTAATCATAGGATGGCGGAGATACCTGCCGGGCAACGTATAGATAAGAGAAATACGGCTATGAGTTCGATAGCCCATTATTTCGACATGGGCGGAATGATAGCCGGTGCCAGAAGCTTCAAGCTGAAGATCAACGGAGTCGAAAAGACGGGAACCTTCCAGCAGAAGGCAAAGGGAAATGATATCAGTCACCTGGATGAAAAAAACGGGATGTGGTCTGTCGGAAAGAGAAAGGATTTTTCAGGGGTTGATAGCATAGAATTAAAGCGCCAGCTTTCAGACCTTCAGGTTCTTGACTATATCTGCGGGAATAAGGACCGGCACTCAGGCAATATGCTCTACAGGACGGAAGGCGGAGCGATAACCGGCATCACCGGTATAGATAATGATATGTCCTTCGGCAAAAAAATAAAAGCCGATGACAGTGAGATTGAAAAACTGGTGGATCCGGAAAATATGCGTATCATGAGGGAAAACACCGCCCGAAAGATACTGGAAACAAAGCCGGAAACCCTGGATCTCATATTAAAGGATATGAATTTTACAGGGGAAGAAATGAACGCCTGTAAAACAAGGCTTAAAAAGCTTCAGGATCAGCTCACAGCCGATATCAAATGGAAAAAGGACAAAGATGCCACTAAGCTCAAAACCGGAAGGATACTCGTGGTTCCCGACAGTGAATTCGATAAATACAGTATCGAGAAGCTGGCAAAGAGAAATCCCGCTCATGAAAATAATAAGAATTATTTCGAAAGAATGATTGAACTGAAAAAAAATCTTGAGCAACGCTATGGATCCAGGAAATTCGACAAGCCGGAAAAAGCCATAAAATACATTAATGCCAGAGCTGAAAAAGGCAGGCTCAATTTTATGAAGGAAGAGGTTGTTACCAGTATTGATCTTTCGGAGACAGCAAAAAGTGTTGCTGAGGCAAAAAGACTTTTTGACAATATGGGCGGCAAACTGTACGGGAAAGATACCGGACATTACGAATGGATGAAAAAGTCCGTAGGGCAGCTGAATACCTATTTTGAAAGTCTGAAGCAGCAGCACCCCGGCAGTAAAGCTGTGGATATTCCTTCTAAGGATGCGGTCAAGCTGGAAACCCTGTTCCGGCAGATCCGGATAGCCGGCGAAAACTATGTAAAGACCCATCCGGATCCATGGACGCCTCAGGGCAAGAGACGCAGGGAAATGGGAGTGGCAATGTCCGGGCTAAGGGTGACAGCAGCTGCTCCTACCGTCCCCGAAGCCGGAAAGGAACCGGGACGGAAAACAGTTTATGTCAGACACACGGATATTGATAAACTCATTGAAAAGCAAAAGAAGATAGACAGTCGGAACTCTGCTTCAGTTAAAAAGAAGACAGAGAAGAAGGCGGCTGTAAGTAATACTACAAGCCGGAAGAAATCCGGCACGCTTAAGAGGTCGGATTCTGTTGTAACGCCAAAGACCCCGATCATGTAAGTCACCGGGGACGGTTACAATGGCGTTAAGTTAGTGTCATTCTGAGGGCGAAGCCCGAAGAATCTTCCTCTACGGAAGAAAAGATTCTTCGCTGGCGCTCAGGATGACAAAATGCTTAACTTAACGGCATTGGGACGGTTCTCTTGACTTATAAGTCCAAGCTGTTTTCATTTAACAGGAAATCATACACATTGATCAAAGACGCTTTTTCCTGTTTGATCTTTTCCTCATCCGGCAAACTGAATGCAAACTGAATATATATTTCTTACTTCCAAATGTTGCCGCAAAATCTATTTCTAATTGAGCCCGTTCTCTGATTCCGGTATCATTGTTTCTTCTAATTGGCACAACGCCAACATCAACTTGAAATGATATATTATGATTAAAGCGCCAAAAGTAATTGTCACCACACAAGCTTGCTTGTGGTGGTGACAAGAACTTTGGGCGCACCCCTACACGAGCATGAAGTGGGGAAGGGGCCCCGCGAAATGCGAGTGTGGGGTAGGATTGTGGGAGTGCGTAGCACGGAACAATCCGTATTTAATCAAAATGTGACTTTTGGCATCCGAATCATATTATTTTGAATAGCAGATTTTCCGAGCCCCATAATAGATGCTAACTGTGGCTGTGTAAGATTAGGATTGTTTCGCAATTCCTGCAACAATCACAGAGCCATTTCCCTCTCAACCGACACCCCGTAAACCTCTTTTTTTCCGGCGGCAAACTTCAGAAACAGGCGTTCTGACATGTCATTCTGGGTGTTTGCAAACAGTCTGACGTTATCTCCGTATTTCTCAAGTATTTGTTGATACGATAACCAGAAGATACCAGTAAGAGCGCCTGAGTATTCTAATGTGTCATCTAACAGTGTACAGACATAGTCTATAGAGATACCCTGCCTTCGCATGTCCTTTTCCACAGCGATATGGGTAATGTACCAGGAATTACCGTCCATTGTCGCAGAGAGGATCCCGACGGTTCTTAATTCCCCTTCGACCTCCTCTGCTGCGCAAAGCAGTACCGGTTCTTCCTCCGCAACATCCTCGGGAAGCATATCCATAACGGCAGCCCTTCCTTAGTATCGCTATATTCGCTTTCTCCGATAATAACGATAAACTTCTCCTTATCTCTGACCGCATCAATAAGCCCTCCTTAAAAATAATTGCTTGACATCTATAATTAAATAGTATACTATTCCAATCATTCATTTTTCTTATAAGGCAATTCGCCTCGTTATTCCAATTTTATTAATCTTCTATAAATTGCTTGCCTGTACGGGCGCAAAATACGATAATGAAAGGAGTAGAAATTGTCAGAAATTGCATATCAGAACAAAGACATTGCCAGTAAAGTCTTTGCAGAGAAGTTCAGGGATTTTTCCCTGAATGTGTACGGTATTAATCTTCCAAAAATTGTAGAGGTTCTTCCCACGAATCTGCCGGAGATATCAGCCAACGAGCTGAGGATTGATAACCTGTTCCTGCTTGAGGACGGCAGGATCGCCATAATCGATTATGAGAGTACTTACAAGAAAGGAAACCACCTAAAATATCTTGGATATGCGTACAGAGTGCTTGAAAGATATTTTGGAGAAGACAAAATCGATATAGAGCTTGTCATGATAGTGATCTATACCGCAGATGTGACAAGAAATGAGGTTATGAGCAGTTTCAACGCTGGAATGGTGACCATTACCGAGGTATCTGCTTTTCTGTCGGAACTTAAATCAGATGAAATCAGTAAAAGGCTTGATACCAAAATGAAATCAGGAGAAGATCTTACGGATGAGGAGATAATGGAATTTATCATCCTTCCTCTTTCCTATAAAAAAGACCAGCAAAAAAAAGCCATAGAGGATACCATTAATATGGCAAAGAGAATAAAGAATGAGGATACCATGGTTTTTGTGCTTTCAGGTATTCTGGTATTCTCAGATAAAGTAATTGACGATGAGTTTAGTAAAAAGACAAAGGAGTGGATAGCTATGACAAAGGTAGGAAGATTGTTTGCAGAGGAAGCTGAACAGAAGGCTCGGATAGCGGATGCAAAACGGCTTGTGAAAATGACAGAGGCTGTTGCCAGCTCAGATAGCATTTCGATTGAAAATGCTTGCATCAAGGCCGGAATAACCTTTGATGAATACAATGAAGCCAAAGCGCTATTAGATTCAGCTGCAATTTTGGCATGAATTAAGAGTAAATAATTCTGTGTAAACCTCAAAGATTGATGTTGAATATCTTGATAAAGGTTATTGATCTGTAAGGTGCTTAAGGTTTTATGATTCCTTTGTAGCTATATGTTGTTGTGGTTTTACATTTATTCCGTCGGTTCTTTTGCTTTTTAAGACTATTTGCAACCAAAGTACAACCATTATCCTTGCATCAGATTGTAAGGTCTAATATCGGAAATATCAACAATCTTACCTGATATCTTAAGCATATCCAAATCATACTGATTTTGAATATTCAACCAGAACTGCGGAGTAGTCCCAAAGTACATTGCAAATCTCATAGCCGTATCTGCTGTAATTCCTCTCTTTCCAGTTATGATATCACTAATCCTTGACTGCGGAATGTGTACCTCCTTGGCAAGTCTATATGCAGTTACATTCATTGGTTCCAGGAACTCTTCTCGTAATACTTCTCCTGGTGATGTAGGTTCTAAATCCATCATATATGTCACCTCCTTAGTGATAATCACCGATTTCTTCAATGATTACATTTCCGTTATTCCAATCAAAACAGATTCGATATTGATCATTTATTCTGATACTATGCTGCCCTTCTCGATCGCCTTTTAATTCTTCAAGGTGGTTCGAAGGCGGTATTCTCAAATCATTAATGTTAGCAGCCGAATGAATCATTACAAGCTTTCTTCTCGCTGTCCTCTGAATGTCATGAGGCAGCTTCGTCGAGAATTTCATATTCCATATTTTTTCGGCTTCTTTGTCATGCCATTCTGCTATCATATGCTTCTGTTCTCCGTTAGTACTTCTGCTTTAAAGATATATCATTTTCATCACTGTGTCAAATAGTCTCAATTATTATTATCACCAGAGAAAAAAGTGCTTGACTTTTGCACTGTTCACAGTATGCTGTGATCTCCGCGATACCTCGATCCAGGTGCTGCTCCCTCGTGCTTGTTCTGTGATAACCATAACGTTTCATAAAAATGTTCTCCTTTCTGTGAGTTTCTAAATCTATACACAAAAATAGAGACCTCCCAAAATGGAAAGTCTCTACTTTTTGGTACCGTTTATCGGTATAAATTATTAAGTTCTAAAATGTACACTTTTTGGTACGACAGATTTTTTCTGTTAGATCTGCTGCTTCGGAACAAACTCTATCCTAAGAGCCATCCCCATACCATCAGCCAATCGCTTAAGTAAATTAACAGAAGGGTTTCTTGTACCGTTCTCCAATTTACTTATATCAGCCTGGTTGATTCCTGTACGTTCTGCCAACTCCTTTTGAGTAAGATTCTGGGATGTACGAGCATCAACAATAGCTCTGATCACATCCATTTCAGGCTGTATAGCTTCGTATTCCTTACGAAACTCTTCATCTTTCAGCTGCTCTGAAAGCATATCGTTTAAGGTTTTCATAATCATCCCATCCTTTCTATATAATCAGTTCTTCGCTCCTTTGCCAGCCTTATCTCTTCTGGCGGAGTCTTTTGCGTTTTCTTCACAAAGCCGTTGGTCAGTATTATCTTACCCTCGTAGTAAAAGAAATATAACACTCTGATTATATTGTTCCCGACTTTACACCTCAATTCAATTATTCCATCGTCAAGGTGCTTACTATAGGGCTCTCTCAATGTATTTCCCTTCTCTTGAAGAATAGATAATAAGCCGTACATTTTCGCTCTCATCTTAACATCAAGGCCATTGATAAAATCCTCTACAGGAGATTCCCCGTCTTCTTTTCATATGCTATTACAGTGAACTCTGTCATATGTCTTCCTCTGATTGTATTATATGGCATATATGCCATACTGTCAACTACTACCAATCTTTTGAAGAGATTGTCTCAAAACCACTAAATCCCATCAATTCAAATACTTTCTCTGGATGATCCTTATTATTCTTTTCGATATCTCGCATCCTGTTGCGTTTTGCGGCCTCCGGCGGTCGGTGGTGCGCTGTCCAGCGGTCGCGGTGCGGTTATAGAACGGTCGCCGGCGGTGATCACCGGCCGATCATTTCATATATTTACTTATCTTCCTTCAGATTTATCATCACAGTGTAATGTTTTGTAGCCCGTTTCATTATCGCATCAGCTGCAATCTCATCATTCAGTATCTGAGCCTTCCAGTCGTTAGGTAGTCTCTGTGAGCAGATAATCGTGCTTTTTGTTGCTTCCTGCCTCTTGTTTAATATCTCATGGATGGCTTTGATCTCATCCTCCTCGGTAAAGGAATGGAGGAGAAAATCATCCAGAATGAGCAGTTCTATGCTGCACAGGTGTTTCTTCCGGCTTCCGAACTTTTTCTTGTCGGTTTTTTTGAGGAGCATGAGGGTATCCATCAAGTCCTCCGTACAGAAGTATTCAACCCTGTAGTGTGAGCAGGCGCTTAATA
>JHWU01000010.1 GCA_000622025.1 Lachnospiraceae bacterium AD3010
TCAAACAACACGGAAAAATGTCCGGTGGACATTTTTCGGGCACGTATTGATGCGCTGAGCGCATCAGTGCCCCGTCGCAAGTAGCAATTTACGTAGTATACTCGCAAACGCAATTAACTGCGTTTGCTCGTTATACCGTTTTGATACTGGCAGTTATTTACGTTACTGAGTATAAATTAGCGGATTGCGAGTTTTGTAGGAAAAACGTCCAGTGGACGTTTTTCGGGCATGTTTTGACGCGCCATGCGCGGCAATGCCCCGTTATTGCGAGAGTTGCTGAAAGCAACGGAGCAATTCGTTGTATCAAAACAGTGATTCAGTACTTTTGGCGTCTGAATCATAATTTGACATTTGGAACACCATCTTGAAAGTGAAGGAAATAAGATGAGTACCAGTAAACTGTTAGTTTTTGAAAAGCTTCATAATATCCGGGATCTCGGAGGGATGAGGGCTTCCGATGGAAGGAGGATAGTCAGCGGAAAGCTTGTACGCTGCGGAGATCTTTCAGAGCTCTCCGGGCAGGACAGAAAGGCATTTGCCCTGCTTTCAGATACGGTGATCGACTTTCGGACGGACGGAGAGCGTAGAGAGAAGCCGGATATAAAGATACCGGGTATCCGTTATCATCACATTCCGGTCCTTGATTCGCTGACGGTGGGGATTACCCGCGAGAAGGCCGCCGACCGGAATGTGTTTTCCAGATTCGGAGCTGAACCGGATAAGGCAAGACGGTATATGTGCGACATGTATCATTCTTTTGCGGAAAGTGATCTCGCCGCAGCCGGGTATGCGCAGTTTATCCGGATTCTGATGAAACCGCACGAAAGGGCTGTTGTATGGCACTGCACGGCCGGGAAGGATCGCGCGGGCATAGGAGCGGCGATTGTTGAAGAGATCCTGGGCGTGGAGAGGAATGCTGTCGTGGACGATTACCTCGCAACAAATAAATACCTGCAGGGAGACATTGCATTTCTGACGGAGTTTGTAAAGTCACAGGCCGGAGAGGACGGTCTTGTGACGGAGGAAGCGCTGAAGTATCTTTTCGGAGCAGAAAGGGATTATATCGAAGAGTATTATCAGACGATAGAGAGCAAATACGGCAGCTTTGGCGGCTTTTTACGGGACAGACTGGGGCTGTCTTGGGAGGATATCCTCCAAATACAGTCACTGTATCTCACATAGTGTCAGTAGTGTAAAAAGCCCGGGATCGCCCTATGAAAGGATGTAACAGAAGTGAAGACGGTTTTATGTTACGGTGATTCAAATACATTCGGCTATATCCCCGAAACCGGAATGCGTTATCCCAGAGATATCCGCTATCCCGGAAGGCTTAAGATGCTCCTTGGGGATGAGTATGATGTTATAGAAGAAGGGTGTAACGGCAGGACTACGATCCATGATGATCCTGTAGACGGATGGAAAAACGGACTTGATTATCTTAAACCCTGCCTCAATTCACATAAACCCGTTGATTTTGTAATACTTATGCTTGGAAGCAATGACCTGAAGGCTACATTTCACCTGACGGCAAAGGATATCGCTGACGGAGTGACAGTATTGGTTGAAGTCATCCGGTCTTTTACAGAAGAGAAGCAGGGTTATGTTCCAAAGATCATTCTTGTATCTCCTCCGGAGCTCGGCAGAAACATCAGAACATCTCCGTTCTACGGGGCTTTCTACGAGGAAGCAGTAGAAGAATCAAAGAATTTTCCTGAATACTATCGCGAGGTGGCAGAGAAATATGGATGTATTTTCTATAATGCGGCAGAGGATATATACCCTTCAGAGGTGGATTCTCTTCACTTAACTGAAGAGGGACATAAGGTTTTGGCGGAGAGGCTTTATGAGATCATAAATCATGAGGACAACAAATAGGCTGACAATAGCAACGGATTTAATGAGAAGGCGGCATGGGAACGCTCTGGACAAAGTCCGGCCGTGATATCGATAAGATGAAGGAGTCGGGACTTACACCTGTTCCCGTATCCGGATCATGATATGTTCATTGGGGAAGTAGTGGAGATCATCAGGAAATATTGAGAAATATTGTGCCATCTACATCGATCGGTGTTATAATACATGCGTAAACGTTTTCGAAAACCGCTGATGAGGAGAACTAAAGAAAGTGGCCAATAATAGATCATATTCCAGACTGGAAACCGATATATTTGCAAATCTCTATGAAAGCACGGAAAACAAAGAGATGCCCTGCAAGGTATGTAATATATCTGAGTGTGGTATATGCTTTGAACTTCCGAAGGACGCGCCATTTTTGAACAGACTCCGCAAAGGTGACGGTCTTGCCTTCAGCTTTGTGGATTCATTCAGGATAGGCGATAAAACGGAGACGGATGTTCTTTCAGAGAAAAGTATAATAAAACATATTACAGAAAAAAAGGATGGAAGCACTCGCATCGGTTGTTACCTGAATAAGGATAACTTCAGAAAGTATTTCCTTCATAAACAGCTTCACTCCTTGTACTTTTTCGCATGAGTAAACAAAAATTTGATACGATGAAATCTCTCGTCCCGGATTGGGCAGCCGGTTTATAACATTTCCTTCAGCTGCCCGGTCGGGGCATTTTTTATTTATCATCTTATACCCCATTTTTTATTATCCATCCTGCGTATTACTGATTATCAGATAAAAAGACTGACAGGAAGGAGCAAAAAAATGATTAATAAAAAACCTCCGGTAGATAAGGAAAACAGAAAATCTTCTGCAGAAATATAAGAAATATTGAAGCTTTAACAAAAAATCTACCGTCAAACACAGATTATTCACACATTATTGATATTATCATTTTCAGTATCGTGCAGCTTAAGCGTAAGTCCGGATACTTAAGAATAATAACCGGGCTTGCGCTCCCTGAGAAAAGTCTTTCTCACAGAATCAGCCCTGTACTAAGTGGAAATGGAGTATCAGTATGAAAAGAAAGATTTGTATTTTACTTGCTGGAATAATGCTAAGTTGTGCTGCCTGTGGTTCGGGTTCTGAAACGGAATCATCTGCCGGTGCAGAAGTAAAGAGCCGGGAAACAAAGGATGGAGAATCGGCTGGTCAAGGTGGTCTGGGCGGTCCCGGAGGAGGAATGAGAGGCGGCGGTGCAGTCGACAAATCCGGAGATTCCAAACTGCAGGAAATGATCGAAGATGTTGCACCGAAATTTGAACTGCTGACATTTGAAGACAAAGAGAGCGGGATATCGCTAGAGTACCAGTTGTATGTTCCTGAAGATTATGATGAAAACGGTAATTACCCACTTATACAGTTTATACCGGATTCAAGCGTAATAGGGAAAGATGCTGATTATGTATTGACCCAGGGATGGGGTGGTCTTATATGGGCTACAGAGGAAGAACAGAAGAAACATCCGTCATTTATAGTGGTTCCGGTATTTACGGATACAGTAGTTGATGATGATCACAATCATTCTGATCAGATAGATGTTGCGGTACGCCTTATAAAACATCTCACGGAGAAATATGCCATAGATACTGACAGGATATACACTACAGGCCAGTCTATGGGAGGAATGACATCATTTTATCTGAACATTGCATATCCGGATTTGTTTGCTGCAAATCTTTTTGTAGGAAGCCAGTGGGATAACAGCAAGCTGGATATTCTTGAAGACAAAAAATTCTTCTACATAGTATCCGCAGGAGATCCGAAAGCATCTGAAGGGCAGAACGGACTTCTGGAAGTATTTGATAAAGATGGTGCACCATACAGCCATGCCGAATGGAGCGCACAAGATGACAGCGAGGCTCAGGATCAGGCTGTTAACAACTTGCTTTTAGAGGGAAATAATGCGAATTTCATTACCTTCACTGAAGGAACCACCCTTGCAGAAGGAACTTCTCCGATGCCGGGAGCAGGCGAACATATGACTTCTTTTGATTATGCCTATAAAATATCTGCGGTGAGGGACTGGCTGTTTTCACAGAGCAAGTAATGGAAAATCCCGGTGGGTCTGACACTCGCCGGAGAGTGCCCGGTTTCGATCCCGCATAACGATGGTGATACTCCTGTTCCCCGTTTCTCCGTTCATATCTGTCGAGGATGTCCATCAGCCTCATGGGAATCGGCGCACCTGAAGACAGGTGCCTGAAAGCAAGCGATCTTGCATCTGCAAGGCGGGGATCATTTCTCAAACGATTATGCATCAGGGGTCAGATGGATTGCGAGGATTCTGAAAAGGAGTGGTGGCCTTGATAATACTGGATAAAACGCATAACAAATGCTAAATTTGTCAAACATAGAAAGATTATCTTTCAGCATAATCGACTAAGGAGAATATATAGAAGACGTTTTTATGATAGGCTTAGGAACCATAATCAATACGGTGGCAATTATCGTCGGAGGACTGATCGGTCATTTTACAGGAAGACTGTTTAAACAGGAACAGCAGGCAGCGTTGAACAAGGCATGCGGGATAAGTGTGCTTTTTCCGCAATACCTGTTCTTGTATTTGAAGGATCCATAACACTGCTCGCTAAAATCGTTTCTCCAGTCATGACGGATATTTTTTATGCTACAGTCGGAGAACTATACTTCACCCTCACCAAAAGGCAGAAGGAGAGAGGGTTATGGCGAGCGGGCTTTATCTTGATGACTATAAAGAAAAAGCACGTTTTATTGGTGAAATAGTAGGACAGCTTGATCTTGCACTTTCTAAGATAGATACAATTGCGGATTGAGTATTTTTTAAGTATAAGTTAAGGGAATACGAAGGGCATTAAACATAACAGCTGGTGAAGAAATTCATCGGCTGTTTTTTCTTGGTAGCAAATAGAGTAGCAAATAAAGTAGCAAACAAAGTAGCAAAAAGAGTAGCAAAAAGAGTAGCAAAAAAGAAACGAATAGAGTATAATTCATAGTAGTAGGGAAACTTTGATAAAGAGAAAAACTGTTTCAGAGAGTATAATCCGTTTAGGAGATGTGAAGTTATGAATATAGGAGTAGAAACTGAAAAAATAGAATTTAAGAAAACAACTAGTGAGCTCAAGGAAGGAATAACTTCATTGGCTTCTATGCTCAATAAGAATGGCTATGGAGTTCTATATTTTGGAGTTAAGGACAATGGGGATGTGGTCGGTCAGCAAATGGGGGACAGAACACTTAGAGAGATATCTCAGGCAATTGCAAACTTCCTTAAGCCACAAGTTATACCGACTATAGAACATGAATTGATTGATGACAAAAATGTAATAAAAATCGAAGTACGCGGTTCAGAAAAACCCTATTCAGCATATGGACGTTACTATATGCGATCGGCTGATGAAGATAGAGAATTGAGTCCAACAGCACTTAAGGAGTTGATGGATAGACAAACTTCATCGGATATTTTGACGTTGATTCCCGCACCGGTCCAGACGCTTACTTTTAATAAACTTAAAATTGCATATGTAACAGCTGGTCTGACAGTTGATCAGACAACCTTTGAAGATAATACAGGGTTGAAAAACAGTGAAGGAAAATATAATTTGATGGCATTTTTGCTCGCTGATGAAAATGATATTTCGATAAAAGTTGTTACATTTGCAGGAAAAGATAAGACTGATCTTATAAAGAGAAATGAGTATGGGGGAACTTGTCTGGTTAATGCTATTGATAAAGTGTTGGATTATGTGGAATCCATTAATGAAACTATGGTTACTATGGGAAACCATAGGCGAACGGAAGAAAAACTATTTGATATGGCAAGCTTTAAAGAAGCTTGGCAAAATGCATGTATTCATACGAAATGGGACAAAGGAAATCCACCAGCAGTTTATATTTTTTCTGACAGAATAGAAATTATCTCTACAGGGGGATTACCGGTAGATTTAAACAGAGAAGAGTTCTACAAAGGAATCAGTAAGCCGGTAAACTCTAAGCTCCAAAAAATATTTGGTCAGTTGGGGTACGTGGAACAGACAGGTCATGGCATTCCTCTTATCATAAGCAATTATGGAAAACAGGCTTTTGATATTATGGAAAATTTCGTTAATGTTACTATTCCATTTAATTATGAGAAAAAGAATAGTGATGGAACGGGCACTGATAATAAGGTCAGCATTAATGAGGCTGAGCAGCGTGTTATCGATTATATAAGTCAAAATTCTAGTATCACGATAAGAGAATTAGTTGCAGTAAGTGGATACTCTGATGGATACATAAGAAAAATACTCGCTTCATTGAAAGAAAAAAAGGTTATTGAGCGCCAGGGTGGAAATAAAGCTGGGAAATGGGTAATTGTATGATAGAGATATCTCTCATTGGGAAGATACTGAAAATAATTGCAGGTTAACAAAAGGTGAAAAATTATGGATGTGTAGAGGATATGGGATACTGCAAATGGGCTGATACCAATGAAAGAAACAAGATTTACCACGATGCAGAATGGGGAGTACCGGTACATGATGACCGGAAGATGTTCGAGCATCTTTTTCTGGAATGCATGCAGTGCGGTCTTTCCTGGGATCTGATGCTGAAAAAGAGAGATATATATACTGATGGAAAGACCTATCTGTACACTGGTCATAATAAAGCTGATGGGAAGATCCCGGTAAGTAATGGGTTATCCAAGAGAATCAGCAAGGATCTAAAGAAGAGAGGATTCAAGTATGTGGGTGAGATCACCATATACTCACATCTTCAGGCCTGCGGGATAATAAATGACCATGATGAAACCTGTTTCTGCTATAAGAAGATAATATCGAATAACCCTATCGTGAAAAAACGCAGGGATAATGAGGTATATTGAACAGTGCTGGTGTCTGGGAACGGAGACATTTATGAAAGCATTGCTCCCAAAGGGAAGGTCGTAAATTCTGTCGGGGCAGGTGATTCCATGGTTGCCGGATTCCTGTCCGGTTATATCAGAAACGGAAACTATGAGGATGCATTTTACACCGGACTTTGCGCAGGGAGTGCATCTGCATTTTCCGAAACATTTGCAACTATTGATAAAGTAAGAAAACTTATGACTCAAATGGAAATTACAGGGAGGTAAAAAAATGATCATTGATTTCAACAGCATGGAAGAGCAGATATTGCCGAGATTCAAGGACGGCGAAGGTGCTTTGATCGCAAAAATGCATTCTGATAAAGACGGAAAGATCCTGTACGGAATACTGAAGCCCGGCTCATCCGTCGGATACCATAAACATGTCACCAGCGATGAGGTGATCTATATCATAAGTGGAAAGGCTGATTTTATTTATGATGATGACATCCGGGAGGAAGCAATTGCCGGAGGATGTCACTACTGTCCTAAAGGCCACTGCCATTCAATGATTAATAACGGTCCTGAGGATCTGGTTTTCTTTGCGGTTGTGCCGGAACTGATCGGGTATTAAGTGAGAGCAGTATAAAAACCATCGGAACTCATATTATAACGGCGGTGTAGTCCGTGTGATGTATGGGGGGATAAATAAAGACTTCTCTCGGGAATCGGATGGAGTGGATAGTCCCGGTATATCGAAGCAGGAACGAACATGATATGATGATAGACAACGAGAGATAACTTCACTTAATTCATAAGGAGGACAGATCATGCCATTCATTGACACAAAAACAAATGTAACCATAACAAAGGAAAAAGAGAGGGAATTAAAGGAACGCCTCGGAAAGGCTATTTCCATTATCCCCGGGAAAAGCGAAAGCTGGCTTATGCTGGCAATTGAGGGCGATATCCCAATGTATTTCAAAGGGGATGATTCCAAGCCTACTGCTTTTATTGAGGTAAAGATCTTCGGTGATGCTGCCCGTGACATCTACAGTCAGATGACAAAAGAATTAACCACGATTTACGGTGATATACTTGATGTATCGCCTGACAGGATGTATATCAGGTATTTCGGGTCAGAGGACTGGGGATGGAACGGCAGCAATTTCTGAACAAAGAGAATCGAGTATATAACATGACCTGGCTCGGTCCTGATGAAAACGAGGGTAAAGAAATTTACTGATGATGAGGAATACCTTGAAAACGAGATGAAAAATGCCCTGCCAAGAGTACAAAGATGATGGAACCTTCGTTTATTATGATAAAGATGGTGACGACTGGATCCCAAGCAATGATACACTAAACGAATACTTCGTGGATGGTAACCTGCTTTGCACCCGCTGGATGGAAAACGGAGCAGAGAACCGTGAATGGTGGGAAATCTCCATAGATGGTAACAAGATGAACTGGTCTGCCCTTCGTGAAGATGAAGACGGCAAAACATTTACCGCTACCTTTGAGATGACAAAAGTTCAGTAAGGTCAAAAAATGGTAAGAACATGGTAAGAAAGGTTGGGAAGTATCGTGAGCGAATCTCTAAAGAATAACAGAGAACTATATGAGAAGACGAATCCTGTGTTCAACACAGCAAAAATGACCTTGTTTCAACTGGCACAACAAGGAAATACACATGCCGCCAAGATATCCGAAAAGCTGGGACTGACAGAGGATGCACAGAAAAGTCAATCCTTCAGCATGGGACCGGAGGAAGAGATGACTTTCCGGATCATTCTGGAGACACGATATCATATGATGGGCATTCTGGCACAAGATTCGGGATTTTCTGTTTTCGTTGACCTGCCCTGTGGATATACACCACGGGCCATAGAAACGGCAGAACATAGTTCATCATATATCGGACTTGACCTGCCACCTGTCATTTCGGAGATCAGCGGTATTATTCTGCCGATGATAAGCAGTGAAAAACAAAGCCTTGTCCGTTTCAACCCTGTTGATGCAACAAACGGCAGATCGCTGGAAAAGGCGCTGGAAGATGTGAAGGAGAATATCTGTATCAATACTGAAGGACTGCTGATGTATTTTAGTGATGCGGAGATTCATTCCTTCCTGGAGAATATCAAAAAACTGCTGGATATCCATGGTGGATGCTGGATTACGGCGGATCCCGAGATTATGCCCGAACATATACGAATCCTGAGTGCTATCCATCCCGGAGATACCAATCATGATACGGATAGTATTCTCAATGAGAAAGCAGATGTGAGCGTCACGACGAATAGTCTTATGGTCCGCTACGGGCATGAGAAGGAGGATGTGGAAAAAGTGAAGGACATCCTGTCTGAGCATGGCTTGAAAGCAGAACGGATCCGGATTGGCAGTCACATCGTGGCTACAAAAGCATTTTCCTTGCTGACACCTGAGCAGGGAAGTGCTGTCCTGAAAGCTGTGGAAGATATTGCCTTTTGGAAGGTTGTTTCCGCAGGATTATCTGAGAACAACGCCGGGGCGGATCAACACTTCACGATTCGCAAAGAATATACGGATGGCGTGCTTTTTTTAGAGCTGACCGGCCGCTTGGATTCACTGACTGCTCCTCAACTATTGGCCAAGTACGAGAAACAGAATGCATCCGACGTCATCAGAAAAGTGCAGATTGACTGCCATGCCCTTGACTACATTTCCTCTGCCGGACTTAGGGTTCTGCTGATCATGCAGAAGGGCTGTAAAGAAGGAGTGAGTCTCAAGGGCATGAATGATCTTGTGCGCGACATTCTCGATCGATCCGGCTTTAGTGAGATTCTTGCAGAAACCGCACAAATGACTGTATAGAAGCCACATGACTACTAAAGAACTGGAGTGATACCGACAATCCCTGCAAGCCGTGTAAAATCAAGGCTTGTAGGGATTTTTGGAAAATCTGAGAGAACAATCAAAAGAAGAACAGTTGAAATGCAGGAAAAAGGACTGATCCTTTGCTTTACGGGACATCCGTTTCCGGTCTGGATATGGACTGTAGATGATGCATCGGAAGATGGTTCGGAGCTTAAAATCACCACAAATATGTTTGCCTATGACTGCCTTGATCCGGTTAGACCTGAAACAGAAGCAGATGGAGAAATCTACCGTTGTGATACGAAAGACTTGGAAGAAGTGGTTTGCTTCCTTGATCTCTTTCATAGGGAGCTTGGGATTGATCAGAAGAATCTTGCCGGTTACCGTGAAGATGCAGAAGCTTTTATCAACACAGGAAATATGTATCTTTGGAAGGATGAAAAGGGGCGGAGTGTGGCAAGGTGTTGCATTTTTATTTTACAATAAACATTCGGGAAATCCTGATTCATTCTAGATATACGTGCCGGATGAGGTATTGAAGGTTGAAACTATTTCACTTATGAGACCAGACCGGGGGAAGAACGGGATGAGGAGACAGGAGCGTAGATACATTAAGGCTTGCCCGGGAAAAAGAAAAGTAGAAATGAGAAGGAACCTGATGTAAATGAAATTCTGAAGAAGACCCGAAAGTATGTCAACAAAGGAATACATTATGGAGGAAAAAGATGGAACGAAAAGAAAAAACTGTTGATCTGGTGGAGAGCTTATGAACATCGTCCTGCATCAACCTGAAATCCCGTCAAATACCGGGAATATTGGGAGGACTTGCGTTGCAACCGGATCCTCCCTTCATCTTATCGAGCCCCTTGGTTTTATCCTTAGTGATAAAATGCTAAAAAGAGCGGGAATGGACTATTGGGATCAGTTAACCCTATGCAGATATATGAACTATAAAGACTTCAGAGATAAGCATCCGGGAGCAAAGGTCTGGCTGGCCACTACAAAAGGTGAAAAGAGCTATACTGATGTCCATTATTCACCCGATGATTACATAATGTTTGGAAGGGAAGGCGGCGGGATCCCTGAAGATATACTTATTGCAAACAGGGATGACTGCATAAGGATCCCGATGGGACATGGTATACGTTCACTTAACCTTGCAAACTCTGTGGCGATAGTATTATTTGAGGCGTTAAGACAGAATGGATTTCCAGAGCTTGACAGACAGCCGGAAACAAGAGATCCCGGTAAGCAATGGGTTATCCAGAAGGATCATAATTGACCATAGAAATGTTACGGATGATGAGCTAAAGTATCTCGAAGAGCCATATGCGCCTCATCCGCTTGCAGGTGTTATGGCGCAGAACAAAAAGTTCGGTGTGTACTTTATGCAAGGTATTAGAAAGTTAAACGAGCATGATTTTTTATACATTAAAGCAGTAATTGAAAAAGCCATGAACGAATGAGCGGTCCTTGTGAATGACAGAAGTGTAAGAGGATTATAATG
This sequence comes from Lachnospiraceae bacterium AD3010, assembly GCA_000622025.1. GTDB lineage: Bacteria > Bacillota > Clostridia > Lachnospirales > Lachnospiraceae > NK4A144. The sequence goes on from JHWU01000010.1 coordinate 11,077, forward strand.
AAAACAATAAATTTTGATGAATTTATATTGATCTTATAACTTTTGCAGTGCTGGGATTAATGTTAAACCTTCCTGGTTTATGTTTGGCATAAAGGAGGATGAATATGAAGCTTGCGGTTGTATATGATTCAATAACGGGGAACACAAAAAAGGCTGCCGAATGGATCGTGGAGGGAATGAATGAGGTTGAAGATGCAGAAGCAATGGCATTTTCGATTCATGAAGCTGATGAAGCCTTCCTAAAGGAATCAAGGGGAATCGTAATAGGTTCACCTTCGTATATGGCACAGCTGACTCCGGATATGCATAGCTGGATAATGTCTGAATCGGGGAAATTGGGATTTGGTGGTAAATTGGGAGGAGCCTTTGCTACTGAACAGTATACCCACGGGGGCGGAGATCTTGTGCTGCAGTCTATATTAACTATGGAGATGGTAAGCGGCATGATCTGTTATTCCGGTGGAAATTCACTGGGAGTACCGTACATTCACCTGGGGCCGGTAGCGGTAAACGATAATAAAGAAAAGCATAATGGCTTGGAGTATTATAGGGAGAATTTCGTGATCTTCGGAAAACGCTTTGCAAAAAAGGCAGTAGAACTGGGAAACCGGTGAATATCTCTTTATCTGATCAACATTAATAAATGCAACGGTCCAGCCTATCCATCAGCGTTAACGGCATGGGTGCGCCGGATGATATCATAGCAAACGGTATGGGATCGGCTGACTGACTATAATAAGACAGCCGTTCCTGTAAAGCAATACCGGATCAGGATCCCGGTATATCAAAGCAGGTATGAACATGATATGATGGAAGACAACGAAGGGAAGCATAGAAAAGGAGGATGATTTCCATGAATCTAAAACTGTTTATGTTTGAAACCTGTCCTTACTGCAGGAAGGTCATCCGTGAGATTGAGGAAGAAGGCAGAAGTGATATCGAATATCACGATATTCACAAGAATGAAGAGGACCGCCGGACTCTTGTAGATGTCGGGGGTAAACAGCAGGTTCCCTGTCTGTTTATCGACGGGACCCCGCTTTATGAAAGTGATGACATTATAAAGTGGCTTAAGAATAACCCTCAGGCGTGAATCTCTCTATGCTTAAAAAGAGCGCTATCGGAAGGATAGCAGATAATCCACAGGATATGCCGGAGCTTGTGCGAAAAGACGGAAAGGAATATGGTTCTGTAGAAACCGGCAATGCCTCAGAGGATCCGCTGTCTTCGGCAAAGAGAGAACTGTCGCAGAGTATCCGGGATCAAGAAGAAAGAAGGCTGGCTAAGTGGAAACAGGACATCAAACCCGTGAAAAGACCAGAATATCTCTTGTGTTCCATGGCTATGTTCAGGGCGTGGGATTCAGATATACAGCGCAGCACGCAGCGGTCTCTCTTGGCCTTACCGGATGGGTTAGAAATGAATATGACGGAAGCGTCAGAGCAGAGATTCAGGGAGACAGGGAAAGCATTGAGAGATGGATCAGTATGATCCGGAATGGCAGGTTCATAGAGATTACTGACATCGACAGCAGGGAGATAGCTGTAGATACGAACGAAAGAAGCTTCCGGGTAAGGTATTGACTAAAGAAGTCTATCCTACATTCTTCACCAGACCAACGGAAACGTAATTTTCAAATACAGCCTTCAGATCTGTATCATTCTCGGCATCCTTATTATTATGGGCATGAACCTTAAAGCGGACACCGTTATGAGGCAGCGCTTCGATTTCATCATAGGTATCACGAAAGATCATTTTATCTGATACTTTCCGGTTCCAAAGTACGCCCTTACATTCTGCTAAAGGACATCCCGGGAAATTAACATTCCAGATGGTTCCGGAAGGGATTTCCCGGTCTATGAGCTCAGCCAGTATTTTTGATAAATAAGCATCGCTGACTTCGTGGGTACTGACATCTTTTTCTGAAAATGCGATTCCCATACAGCCCTGGAAGGATGCCTCAAAGGCAGCTCCTGCCGTGGCAGAATACTGGATATCTGATGCCACGTTATATCCGTTATTGATTCCCGAAAGAACAATGTCGGGCTTTTCCGGTAATAAATTCAATACACCGACTCTCACACAGTCAGCAGGAGTGCCGCTGGATTTATATCCTTTTACACCTTTAACCGGAAAATCAACGGGGAATACATCAATATGTGAATGGAGAGTTATGCTGTGCGAAGCAGCACTACGCTGAGCATCCGGAGCTGCCACCCAGACATTTCCAAAATCAACTGCTGCTGCAGCGAGACGGATAAGACCGTCAGCAAGTATTCCATCATCATTTGTAATCAGTATATTTTTCACCATAATATACTCGTTCTTTGCCATAGTTCTATGGAGTCAACTGTTACCGGCACGTATTTTATCACAGCTGCTGAGATCAAGGCAAATAATAGACCAAGTGATCAGCTATACGGTAGCAGATTATGGAATTGACAGGTATAATGATCATCGCAGATTTGAACGGGACTGAAAGCGATCAGGTGACGGAGATGTTCATTAATAGCAGGGAAAAGATATTTAGAGAGAGGTGATACTGCCATGGATTACCGCAGGATGAATGATACTTGCTATATCAGGATAGATAAGGGAGAGGAGATCTGCAGACCTTTATCCCTGAAAGTGGAAGCTTTGAAACAGAAATAATTGAAGGAATGCTGGAGCTTATTAATGTCACGGGGAACATAGTTTTTGATGATGGAAAACTGTTTCACCACACACATGCTGTATTCTCGTATAAAGATGGATCAGAGCATAAAATGGCAGCGGGGCATATAAAGTCCATAACAGTTCTGTATACAGCAGAAATTGAATTACGTCCTGCCATCGGAGGCGTGATAGGCAGAAAGCATGACCCTGAAACCGGAACGGGTTTCTGGAGTTTTGGATAGGCGAATACCGGGAGAGCCTTAGGGAACTTAACCTTACAAATGATGAGGAGACAGAGGGAAGAGGCCGCAGAAAAAATGCGGAAACAGCTTAACGAATAAGATTTAAGATCAGCAAAAGCCCCGGATCAGCTCCAGAATACGGCGATTATACGGTGAGGCTTCGAGCAGTATTTCCGGCACGACAGGCTCGCCGGTTGCACTGTCTCTGTAATATTCCATGATCCTGTGTGCCAGAACCTCCGGATCCTCATTAAGTACACTTAGAACCTCGGGAGTGATCACTGATGCATCCTCCGGAGGGTCTAAGAATGGTCCGTCAGACTGCAAAAGCCTAGGGTAATTCTCTTCTATGTACATAAGCAGTTCAAATTCTTTTTTCACTACCTCAGGATCGTCATGAACCATATAAATACATCCGGTCTCAGTCTCCAGATCCTTGGTTTCATACAGCATATCGGTTTTGCCTGCATTGTCAACCCATCCCGAGTAGAAGCTCTTCATGCCCAACAGGATAGGAATGATCCCGGATGAAGAGATCGGATGATCCACAGCCGAAGAAAAATCTTTAATATAGCCCTGACGCAGAGGCCTGTATGCTCTCTGCCGGAATTTATCATGATACTCCTTGTCAAGCATGCTGTTAAGGATCACCTCTGTTTCATGGTACCCGAAGACCCTGTCCAGCCAGCCTGAAGGCGCACTTCCTCCCATGACGCGATAGTTGGCCTCAATCAATACAGGCCCGTCTTTGTCGATCATATATTCCCCGTGAACCGGACCGTCAGTGATACCGAGAGCGCACACTGTTTTGAGCGCATAGTCGATAAGCTCACTTTCTTTTTCGTCCGGTTCATTAATGGATTTTTCCCCACTGTAGATGATTGCACCGGAGGGCATGCGCTTTTTGAAATACCTGAAGCATGAGGTGAGAGCCGGGATCCCGTCACGGCTGATCGTATTGACAATATATTCCGTTCCGAAGATCCTCTCCTGCAGGAGGAAACGGGTCTCTGCCTCTCCGAACATATTATGATCTGCGCTGCATTCCTGCTCAAATGCCGCCAGAAGCTCATCCCTTCCGTGGACCAGATGTACGCCGACCGAGGCTGCGCCGTGGTCATGCTTGAGCACCACATCCTCCGTTCCCATTTCCTTAAGAAATCTGAGACAGTCCTCCCGGCTTTTCACCTCTGTACCTCGAATATGGCGCAGACCGGCTTTCTTAAGACTCTGATGCATGAGGCTTTTACGTGTCATATTTACAATGTTCGAATATGAGTTTCCGACCATGCCAAGATCGTTTGCCAGACGTGTTCCGGTGATGACGCCCTCTTCGCCTCCGGGTATGACCAGCAGCGGATCAAGTGCTTTGATCTCACGAAGCGTCACATCATAATCAGGGTCCTCCTTGATTAACGTAATGGGATAGCTGATATGTGAATACTTGACCTTACGCTCCTTATCCAGGTTTCTCCTTGCATAGCCATCCGGAAGATATGACTCAAGGATCACAGGCTCATAGCCCAGCTCACGGATGTCCTCCAGATAGCCGAACGCTGTTGATGTGGCCTCTACCACTACGATCTTATTTTTCATAGCCTCCTCCTGCACAAAGACTTGTTGAATTCAAACCAAAAATATACTCATGCCTGATATGAAAAAGCTTGGTCAGCATCAGTTCATTGGCTGTAAGATTCTCCTGATCGGGCTTTATAGGATAAAAGGGTTTACTGGGAATGCGGCATGTTATTATCGTTCTGTCCCTGTCTGCACTGATCATGATATCGACCGGAACGTCCGGCCCGCATTTCTCACGGGTATAGGTACAGATCTCCTCCACTGCAAGACATGTCCTGCTTATAAGCTTCATGTCCGTAAGATACTTTCTCAATTCCTCCTCCACTACAGTGTAAAGCCCGTCAGGGTCTCCCAAAGCGGTAAATCCGCACAGAGCCTTGAGCGGATTACTCTCGTCAAGAAGCAGGATCGGAGAATATCGTCCCCCTGATCTTCGCCCGATATATAAATTCACGGCCAATACCAGTATCAGGATCAACGCCATACTGACCGGAAAGGCTGTTATCAGACCATAACCTCCGAAGAGCCGGTACAGGATGCTGCCCACGACAGGAATGGATACTGTCTTATCAAGCACTCCCAGAACAGTGGAATAGACACTCCTGCCCAAAGCATTATATACATCCCGCAATGTCAGAAGAAGACCACGCAAAGGGTAATGAAGGACATATATGGGGATAAGGCGGACGATCAGCTTAAGAGCTCCCTCGCCATGAATATTAAATATCTTTGCGATGGGTATGGAAAAACACGTAAAGCAGACCGCAAGTACAGAGCATACCAATAAGATCACGACCGTGACATTTCTGGTCAGAGCCCGGATGCCGAAGTAGTCACCCTCACCCTTAAGCATAGCTGTAAAGGAGGCATTATTGTCCCCGACGCCACTGAGCGCAATAGAAACTACAGAATCGAGCTGACCGAAAAGTGACATTGCCACGACACCCGCCTCACCGAAGTTGACATTCATTAACCGGTTACAAAAAATCCCTGTAACGGCGTAGCCAATCTGTACTATCCCTACAGGAAAGCCCTTACTGACGATCTCTGATATTGTCCGTAGGGGATACTGCAGTCTCTTAAGCGTAAGCGGTACCTTCAAAAAACGGCAGATCAGGACTCCGGCAATAAGAACTGTAATATATGATATCACCGTCGCTATAGCCGCCCCCTCGCAGCCCAATCCAAGCCCCCGGATTAGGATAACATCCAGTCCCACGTTTAATACATTTGCCGTAACGATCAGTCCCATGGAAAGAAAAGGCCTGCCGACAACAGGCAGAAAATAGGTGATGTTTGTCAGTGCGATACCTGCAAAGACAAACCAGCACAGACAGCTTACATAACGGTTGAAATCATCCCTAAGCGCATCCGGACAGCCGAATGCACCGGCAAGACCGGGTCGAAAAAGCATCAGTCCGGCAAAAAGTACAAGTCCTGCTGTGAGTGACGCAATCATTGATGCCGTAAAATAAGCATCAGCCCGTGTTTTATCCTTCCTGGCAAGATACTCTGCATACAGGAGTGATCCGCCCACGCCGGTGATCGTATATATCATGGATGCCATGAATACAATCGGGATACAGAGATTGACGATCTCGAAAGCCTGCTCATTCAGAAGATTTCCGACTATCAGACTGTCTGCAAATTCACTTAGGGATACACCCACGGCGGAAAGTAGCGCCGGAATCATATAAATACTGTATTTTCTGTTGAGTATGGCTGCATTTCTTTTGTATCCTGTTCTATAAGACATCCTGTCGGATCATCCTCTTGTTTTGCATTTGTCTAAAGCATTCATCATCACGTATTCCTGTCCATCCTATATGGCAAAATTATACCAAATGCATACCAGTATGTAAATCAAAGATCCTCTTGTCACTTGCCAAGGTAACTGCACGTTTGCCGAATTAATTGCACGTTTAGTATAGCGCAATAAGATTTTCAGGTATTTAAGGTTTGAAAATCTAACCATTTTTTTACTTTAGCCATAGATTTTGGTGTAAAATTACATATAGCAGGAGAATTTTGGGCGCAACTCACCAGAGGATGCCTTTATACAAAATTTTTGTCAGATTAAATGCACTTTTGTAGATGAGAAGTATTTGCCCAATTAACTGCACTATAGGACGTGCATTTACTTTGGCAATTTATAAATTTATAATATTTTCAGATATTGTTGCCATTTTCCAATTCTCTTCGTATAACTATATAGAGAGGTATGTATGCCTTATGGAGGACAGCTATGAAACTTACAGGAGATCTTAAGAATCAGGTAGAAAAGGCTGAATCGAAAGACGAAAAGAAGAAGCTCATTGAAGAAGCCGGGATAGAACTGACGGATGAAGAGATGGATCAGGTGGCTGGCGGTGCGCCTAGGCCTACTTTGGATTGAACCGATACTTCCCAACCAGAAAGTAATGATATAGGCGATTGTATCTGTGAGGAGGAAAGTAAATGGATAATTAAGAAGAAACTGACCGATGATGAGCTGGAAAAGGTAGCGGGTGGTTGTGATTCTGATATGTTTTATGAAGATCATAGGAAGGAAGTCACTGACGAGTCGCCGAAGCCTGAGACATGGCTGCAGAAAGATAAACTTGATGATATTCCGCCATCTGGTCAGGAATATGCAAAACTCCCGTTTTAGCCGATTGATTCAAACACCCCGATTTTGTCGTATAATGTAATAGAACAGCTCGAGGGGGAATGCAAATGACAAAGTCATTTCTTGAATGCATTCCGACGACAAGGCAGGTGCGTCAGCGAAGCGTTTTGACGCGCGTGCCGATACAACTAATAAAGGAGGAATCCGCAATGAAACTGACAGGAGACCTGAAAGAAAAGGCTGAAAACCAAGAAGAAGCAAGGGATACCATAAAGAAAGCCGGGATGCTCCTTGATGATGAACTGGAACAGGTTTCAGGCGGCGGGGGCAATTCTCTTGAAGATCTTTTGAATCCCGGATTCCAAGAAGGCGATACGGTCAGATATCTTGGCAATAATAAAATATACTTTGGGCAGTATGGAACTATTTCGAAAATAAAAGATCAAAGATTCGCATGGGGGAATAATATTATATTGTACCGCGTGCAATTTGAAAAAAGAGGTCAATTAGATTGTACAGCATCAGACCTCCAAAAAGAGTAGCGGAATTTCCGCTAAGCCCGCGCCATACGGCCCGTTGTTCATTATAACGCTTCCAACGGAAGGAGGCATGTATGGAGGAACATCTTATAAACATAGACCGGCTCGCGGATAACCTGATACTGCTGTCAGCAGCTTTTCTGAGTTCCGCCCCGAAGCAGAAGGCACTGTCCTCTGCATCGGTGAGACCCTAAAAAGGAAGTATCAAGGAAATAATCTTGCCGGCAGTAGCACTGGATAATGATACTGGAATACTAAATTGAATTGCTATTTCAGTTGTATAGGACTTTCCTGAAATATGGAAAGTCCTTATTTTATGCGGTTATGGTATCCATATTAAATACCATAGCTTCCATAGCCGGAATCGATCTCCACTTTGTTTTAGTTCAAACCGAAAATTATGTTGTATTCTGTCTGGAATTCTTTTCCGGGATCAAGGAGTTCCTCGTGATCACGCTCCTGCAGATCACCGGCAAAATTTTCCGAATCACATCTGCCATACCAGGGCTCGATGCATACGAAGGGGGCATTTTTCTTTGGCGGAGACCAGATCCCCACAAGGGGAGCATTGAAGCTGACAGTTATTATCGGATTGTCTTTTCCATTTTTTACAAGCTCAACGGATCCAAGCTGCTCATTCTCGATAACAAGGGCATCGCCGTCAAAAAGATGATCCGTGATGGGAAGCACGCCTTCAGGAGTATTGATCACTTCGATCCTGTCGGTGATACATCCACCTGTGCCGAAAATCCTGTTCTCTATGCTATCTACAAGGTTTCCCTGCCTGTCATAGATCCTGAATACATGGTTTTCATCTTGGGTCATCATAAATTCGGGATGTGCGCCTATTGCAAAGGGCATTTCCTTTTCATTGAGGTTTTCGATACGCCAGGCAAGGCATTTATAAAAAAGATAGTGGTAAATCCGGGAAATGAGATTGAGATCAAGTGGAAATTTAAGGATCCGTTTTATCAGGATGCGTGACAAGAAAAGCCGGTTGTATTTATTATATATGCAACCGGCTGGATTTAAGATAAAATATAAAAGGAGTTCATGATGGTGATAATAACAGTTGTTCATAAGTTCAAAAGTTGTTGGAGAATTATATAAATATTTGTTGGAGATAAGTTGACACAGTCCGATGTGATCCACCATACCCTGAATGATACCTCAAAAGCCGTAAAGGAAAAGGAGCAGGTAAGGTATGGCCGGATATGTGAGGAGCTGGGATTAATGGAATTTATTAAGGAGTATTCAGGGAATGGAGTTATTTAACGGAAGACCAGAGAATCTGGATGGTAGATTGCCGAGAGAGGTAAGAACCTACGACTATCTCGATAATCTCGGAATAGTGTACAAACGTACAGATCATGAGCCTGCAAATAATATGGAGGCCTGCAATGAGATAGATGCCGTGCTTGGAGTGCAGATATGCAAGAACCTGTTTCTCTGCAACAGGCAGAAAACAAGTTTTTATCTGCTGCTGATGCCGGGAGACAAGAAATTCAAGACCAAGGAACTTTCTGCACAAATAAACTCAGCAAGGCTTTCCTTTGCAGAACCGGAGGATATGCTGAAATATCTTGATATTGAACCCGGAGCTGTCAGCATCATGGGGCTTGTAAATGACAAAGATCATAAAGTACAGCTCTTGATAGATGAGGATGTGCTGAAAGACGAGTATCTTGGCTGTCATCCCTGCGTATGCACATCAAGTCTGAAGATGAAAACGGAGGATGTTATTCAGACTTTTCTTCCTTCGACAGGTCACGAGTATAAGATAGTTCATCTTGTGGGAGAGGATTGATTATCGAAGGTTGCAAAGAAGGCACTGTTGATCATCGGCACGAAGAAGGCCCTGTCCTACGCCGTACATAATGTAACAGCAACGAAAAGGAATACACTGCTCCGGGAAAGGTTAATATAAGTCAATGAGACTATTTATAGCAATACAGTTTACGGACAGGATAAAAAAAGCACTGTCCTATCTTCAACAGGACATGAGGGACTGTGGATTAAAGGGGAACTATACAAGGGATGAAAATCTTCATCTAACACTTGCCTTTATCGGTGAATATGGAAATCCCGATGAAGTGCTGGATGCTCTTGATTCGCTGGATTTTGAGCCCTTTCTCATGGAGCTTGACGGCTTTGGAAGCTATGGGGATCTGTACTGGGCAGGGATTAAAGAAAACGAGGAGCTAAGAAAGCTTGTGAAGAGGATCCGAAGGGCTCTGGCGGATAACGGGATACCGTTTGACCGAAAAAGGTTTTCACCACACATTACAGTTCTCAGGAAGGCATCTTATTCGGGAAATCCTGATTCATTCAAGATATACGTGCCAGATGAGGCATTGAAGGTTGAAACTATTTCACTTATGAGATCAGACCGGGGGAAAAACGGGATGATATATACTGAGGTTGGAACAGTATACAGGAAAGATAAATGGACAGGAACAGGGCGGAACAGGTCTTCAGGGATTATTCGGAAAAGTATGATACTTCCGATGTGAAGATCACTCTGAAAATTGATCATACATTCAGGGTTGCATGCATTGCGGACCGGATTGCGGTAAGTCTTAAGGCTGACCGTGATTTTGCATGGTTTCTCGGACTTCTTCATGATATAGCCCGCTTTGAACAGCAGACGAGATATGGCACATTCAAGGATGCAAAGTCTGTGGATCATGCAGAGTTTGGGGCAGATCTTCTTTTCAAGGGAGACAGGCTTATTGACGTTTTTCCCAAATACACAGGCATTCCCAATTGGGAAAGTGTGGCTGAAACAGCAATAAGGCTTCATAATAAGCTTAATCTTCCGGAGGGACTGGATAAAACTACTTATCTCTACAGCACCATTCTCCGTGACGCTGATAAGTGCGACATATTCCGTGTGCTTACGGAACCACCGTTTGATGAAAGGAATATGCGTATATGTGAAGCGGCTGATCCTGCAAGGGATGTAATTATGGACTGCGTAAGGGAACATAGATGCGTTCCGAGAACATTTGAGTGTACCGAGTTCGAGTCTCTGATGTCACAATGCTGTATGGCTTTTGAACTTGTGTATCCCGAAAGCAGGAAGATCGTGTCAGAACAGGGGTATCTTGATAAGCTCCTAAGCGTCGGAACCGAAGGATCAGCAAAAGACCAGATGGAAATGCTTAGGGCAGAGATTAAGAAAGCTTGGGAGGAACTATGTTTGATGGAAGAGATTTACACGATATAGCGCTATCAGTAATCTTAATATATATTCGAATGTCACGTTTTCCAGCGGTTTCTTTGAGTTCGTAAGTGCTAAAGGAGTTGGTATTACTTTTGTCAATAGTAGCGGAGAAAGGATAGGAAGATTTATCCCTACGAAAAATTGAATGGGATACAGAACTGAGCTCTCGCAACTGAATCTTAGAAACGATGGAAAGAAGCAGCTTGAGGTGGCAAAAAAATATCAGAACGCCAACATCTTCAATTTGAGGGCTATTCTAAGATATTACGAAATGACGGAATCCAGAAGCAGACGGAAGTGGTAAAGGCTTTGGAAAAGGAATTGGATGCTATACCTGAGGAGCTTGCCGTGGTGGATGAGACTATAACGGCGGATAAGCTGACCAAAGAGCTGGTGGATGCATTTGTGGAGAAGGTGATCCTGAAGCCGGTGCATCAGGTGGAGATAGTGTGGAAATTCAGGTAATAAGCGTATTTCGGGGTGTCTGAGGACATCCCGTTTTTATATTTTGGGCTGTACATAAGGGCTTTGTTGTGGTAGTATATCTTATACAAATCACATAATTTTATTATAGGATATAGGGCGATTCGGATGGTAAAGAATAATATTGAGGTTGATATCAAGGTGAAATGTGCAGAGGAACAGCTGACACAGGCTAAGCTTGCTGAAAGGATTGGTACACCGGCATCATATGTGAATAAGCTGATTAGACGGGATGAGGGAATTGTGAATAATACTTACGTTAAGATGTTGGAAGCTCTTGGATATGATATTGAGCTGAAATATGTGAAGAGGGAAGAGTGATTTTGCGGTCAAAATTTTTGACCGCAAACAAAAAGATAAAATGGTTTGGAACGATTTTATGCAGTTTCAGATCAGAAAGGACATGCATATGAACGATCAGAAGAATGAACTGATTCCAGTGGAGATAACAGTTGAAACGCTTAAGGCAAAGATATACATGGTCAGAGGTCAGCGTGTGATGCTGGCGGCGGATCTGGCAGAAATCTATGGTTACACAACGAAAGCCTTTAATCAACAGGTGAAGAATAATATTGAGAAATTCGAGGATGATTTTCGATTTCAGCTAACAGCAGAGGAAACTGCTGATTTGCGGTCAAAATTTTTGACCGCAAACATAAACCCCAAAAGCAGATATGAGCCGTATGTATTTACCGAAACCGGTATCTACATGCTTATGACTGTGTTAAATGGAGAATTGGCGACTCGACAGAGTAAGGCTTTAATAAGAACGTTTAAGCAAATGAAGGATTATCTGAGCCATGATCCATTACTGTCTGATTCTGCGAATATTGCAAGCCTATCTTTGCAGATTTCGGAAAATACCAGGGAAATCAGCGAGATTAAGGATGCAATGGTTACAAAGGATGATCTGACCAAAGTAATTCAGAGTTTTTCGCTACCGGATAAGGGTATTGAGTATGTTATTTATGCAGGGCAAACGTTTGAGGCGGATGCTGCATATGCGGATATATACAGCAAGGCCAAAAAGAAACTGTACATAGTGGATAACTACATCGGTCCCAAAACGTTGCTGATGCTGAAAAGCGTTCCTGCAAACGTGGATATCATCATTTTCAGCGACAATTTGATGAATATCCTTCGCTTGTCAGAGCTTCAGGCTTTTCAGGCAGAGTATCCGAATGTGAAGCTGTCATTCCAACGAACAGGCGGAAAGTTCCATGATAGATATATTATCCTCGATTATAAGGCGCAGACGGAAAAGATTTATCATTGTGGAGCGTCCAGCAAGGATGCAGGTAACAAGATTACAACAATATCTAAGTCAGATAACAAAGAATTTTATCATCCGATGGTAGATAATCTTCTTTTACAACCTGCTTTAAGGCTGAGATAATACTAAATCGCGAAGAATACTGGTTAATCAGGAGGATTTTACGTGAACGATAATATGCCCCAAATGAAGCCTATAGAAATGCCAAAAATAAACTTGGATCTAAGTACGACTTATAATATGGCGAGCACGGTGCAAAGACAGATGGATGAGATGAATCGAGAGAGTATGAGAATTGCTCAAGAAGCTTATGAGAGTAGGCAGAGAGAAATAAGGGCACTTGAAGAGACTGCCGCGAACACGTATGAGACAAATAGTCAACTCAAAACGGTTAGTGGGGCAATTCTGTCTTGTATTAAGTGGAAGGATTTACAGGAGATTTTGAATATTTACTCTATATGTAAAGAACAGCGCAACCTTTCAAATCATGCGCATGTATCAGAAAATGATAAATTAATTGCTATGAATACTAGACAATTGAAGGTGGTTATGGAAGCTTTATTAGGTGTATGTTCATGAAAGATTTTAACACAACCGCAATATGCATACCATCAAAACACTATATGGTGGATCTTTCCGACAAAGTGCAGGAGATCCGGAAGCTTGTTGATGCCGGTAAATATTTCACGATCAACAGAGCCCGGCAGTACGGGAAGACAACAATCATAAATGCCCTTTGCGCAGAATTGGCAGATCAATATACTGTTCTCAGTCTTGATTTTCAGGATATTGAAAATGGCAGTTTCTCTGACGGTGGAGAGTTTTCCCAGGCGTTTGCCAGAATAGTATTGGATGCCGTGGATTTTGATGGTTTTACTATTTCGGACAGCATTAAGGAAGAATTCATAGAATTAAAGGAACAGGAGACGTCAAAAGTTAAGCTGGACGATCTGTTCCGTATTTTCAGAGTATGGTTTAAGGAAGAGATCAAACCTATTGTCCTGATAATTGATGAGGTGGATTCTGCCACAAATAATCAGGTTTTCCTTGATTTTCTGGCGCAGTTAAGATCTCTTTTTCTTAAAAGGGAAAGGAATACGGATATAAAGACCTTCCAGTCTGTGATCCTGGCAGGTGTAACTGATGTAAAACACTTAAAGAGCAAGATCCGTTCGGAAGATCAGCTAAAGGTTAACAGTCCATGGAACATAGCAGCGGATTTTGATGTGGATATGAGTCTGTCAGAGTCCGGAATAAAGGGAATGCTCGATGAATATGAATCTGATCATCAGACCGGGATGGATAGCGCAGAAATAGCGAGGGAAATAAGAGATTATACCAACGGATATCCGTTCCTGGTAAGCAGGATCTGTCAGATTATCGATAAAAAGCTTGTTCCGGAAAAGTTTAAGGAATATAAGGATGCCTGGACGCAGTATGGGGTTGATGAGGCCGTGAAGCGTATTCTTTCGGAAGACAATACCCTTTTCCAGTCTGTGATGGGAAAGCTGACCAACTATCCTGAACTAAGGACTCAACTCCGGAAGATCTTGTTAAGGGGAGAAACATACCCGTGGCTCCCATATGATGATGAACAGCAACAACTGTTCATGTACGGGTTTATCAGAAATGAACATAATAAGGTGGCGGTTTCAAACCGTATCTTCGAAATGCTTCTTTACAACCACTTTATTGGTGAGAACAGAAAAGAAGATGAATTGGTGCAATCCGCTGCTGCCGATAAATCCATCTTCGTCACGCCGGACGGCTGGCTTAATGTTCCGAAGATAATGGACCATTTTATTAAGGAACATAACCGGATTCACGGAAGTGACAGCGAAAAATTTCTTGAGGAAGAAGGCCGGGAACGGTTCCTAACGTATCTTGCTCCGATCATAAACGGTACCGGAACTTACAGCATAGAGGAACAGACCCGGACTCAAAAACGTATGGATGTAGTCATCCACTACCTTGGGAAAAGGTATATCGTTGAGCTGAAGATCTGGCGGGGAGAACGCTATAATGAGGAGGGAGAGAAACAGATAAAAGAATATCTGGACTTCTTTGATCTGACTACCGGATATATGCTTAGCTTTAATTTCAATAAAAAGAAGACACCGGGAGTTGAACGGGTTAAATTTGGAGATAAAGTGCTGTTTGAGGGAACGGTTTGAGAGGAATTTTTTCAGAGGATTTTAGAAAGACCATTTTGGCATGATAAATATAGAGAATGGTGTATTACTAATACCGAACAGTTTAAGCAAAGCACTGAAGAGATAGGATTACAATGGGTAAGGTAGGTGTATACCGGGTGAAAAATATGGAATGTTTTGACGAATTAAAATCGGTTATTGCAAGACTACGGGCTGAGGATGGATGTCCTTGGGACAGAGAGCAGACACATTTGAGCCTGAAAGCAGCCTGCATAGAGGAAGCAGCTGAAGTGATCGCCGGAATAAATATATTGGATAAGACCGGGAATGCAGAAAATCTGAAGGAAGAACTGGGAGGATATAAAGAAACAGGAGAAGATTGGCAAGGTTGATGATAAGGAGTATTTGATGGATGCATTTGACGAATCCCAAAGACTCATAGAGACTGCAAGAGAACGTAAGAAAGGGTCTTGAAAAGCAATGCGTTTTGTAATACAAGTGGTATCGGAAGCAAACGTCAAAATAGAAGGGCAGATCAGAGGCAGCATAGGCAAAGGCTTTATGGTTCTGATCGGTGTAGGACAGGGAGATGACGAAAAAATAGCGGACAAGATGGTCAGCAAGCTCCTTGGGCTCCGTATCTTTCCGGATGAAAACGGAAAAACAAACCTGTCGCTATCGGATGTAGATGGCGAACTGCTTCTGATTTCCCAGTTCACGTTATATGCTGACTGCCGAAAGGGAAACCGGCCATCATTCATTAATGCAGGTGCGCCGGATGAGGCTGAACGGCTTTATGAGTATATCGTATCAAAATGCCGGGAACAGATTCCGAAGGTGGGTACCGGCGAATTTGGCGCGGAGATGCAGGTGAGTCTTGTGAATGAAGGACCCTTTACGATCATTCTTGATTCAGATGTGATGATGGGATGAACATAAATGTATGAGAATCCTATAGAACACGCCTGTCAGATGAGCCTTGGCCAGACATTCATAGCCAATGGATGGGAGAGGCCGGATGGCTTTAGGCCGGTAAGCTTCCTGCTTGAAGCTATGGATGAGGATGCAGAATAATGTTGGAGGATGATTATGTTAGAAATAGGAACTAAGGCACCGGACTTTACTTTACCGGATCAGAACGGGAAAGATCATTCCCTGTCAGACTATAAGGGGAAAAAGGTAATACTTTACTTCTATCCCAAGGATAACACCTCCGGCTGTACCAAGCAGGCGTGTGGGTTCGGAGACAGATATCCGCAGATACAGGAGAAAGGAGCAGTGGTTCTAGGCGTAAGCAAGGATTCTGTGGCTTCCCATAAGAAGTTCGAAGAGAAGTTTACTCTTCCCTTTACTTTGCTTTCAGATGCGGAGCTTAATGTAATCAAGGCTTATGACGTATGGAAAGAAAAGAAGAACTACGGAAAAGTATCCATGGGCATAGTGAGGACAACCTATCTGATAGATGAAAACGGAGTCATTATAAAAGCCATGGATAAGGTAAAGGCTGCGGATAATCCGCAGGAAATGCTGGAATTGTTGTAAGCAATACCATATTGAGGTAAAACTATGGCTTGTCCCTACTTTAGAGATGGAGACGAGTATAAGGTCGCGAGGCATCAGATGTGAAAAGGGATTCTATGGATGCGAGCTATAAATTCTACGGTTGGGAAAATGCCAATACACCAGCTATATCAGATGAATATAAAGGGATAAAAACACCGCTTGATCTTTATGATGCCCTGTCACATATCTGGAGAGCTGATACCTGCGCACCGAGGATGAGAGCCGATTGGACAGAGGATAATAAAACCTATGGTCAGTGCTCTATAACGGCCTTTCTTGCGCAGGACATATTTGGTGGAAAGGTGTTTGGGATTCTGCGACCGGGTGGAAACTATCACTGTTATAATGTGATAGGTGAATCTGTATTTGACCTTACCAGTGAGCAGTTTGGAGATGAGATCCTTAACTATGAGAACAACCCTGAGCAGTTCAGGGAGGTTCATTTTGCGAAGAAAGAGAAAAAGGAAAGATATGAGCTTCTGAAGGGCAGATTGAGTGAGTATCTGATAGACGACTGAAAGGAGTCTTCCTGCAGAAGATTGTCATCAGAAGTATCTTGATAAGAATCCAACAGGATACTGTCATATAAACCCTGCTATGTTACGTATCCTCGTGATTTTTCCGGATTCACAGAGATCTTTCAACATCTGGAAAATCGTCGAGTGCCCAATGCCAGGGGTTTCTATTCGTACCATATCAGTAAATTCGCCCATTGTGAATGTGGGGTGTGTTTCGATAAACGCCTTAACATTGTTTTCCAAAACAGATCACCTCCGTTCTTTTGGCAAATATCGGAAGAATTGCCAAAAGTCCAGGAACATGCTCCCCGTAAACGAGCACCGGCTTGTGCGTGGTTATCCGATGTTTTGATGTATAATGAGAATAAGTTAAAGGATGGTGACCGGAATGTTGAGATATTGTGAGAACTGTAAAAAGGATTTTGAATTCGCTCCGCTGGCTGTTTCCGGTCGTGATGACCTTATCTGTCCTGAATGCGGAGGGATCATCGGGAAGAACAGCAGAAACCCGGCAAATAAGATAAACTCTGATAAAACAGAGGAAGCCATAGGAAATACGTTTGCAAGGCTTTTGCATATGTCCTATATCTTCTATATGGTTATGGGATTGCTTGGAATAATAGGATTCATATTTGGTGTTGATAAGCTTCTTTACATAGCGACAGGGATATCTATCGGAGCCTTTATAATTCAGTTCATGACCGGAACACTGATCTTTACATCAGGGATCATCTTTCTTCCACTTGGGGCAGCAGCAGGGTTCATATACTTTAAGACCATTGAGGGGGCCTGCCTTGGAGTTCATTTGGTTTTTCTGATAAGACACATCATCAGAGACATATTCTTTGCTCTTATATTCAAACTCATCAGGATGTCTTCCTGAATAGGCTCCTGAGATCTTGATAGCAAACACACAGGTCTATTTTTAACAAATACAGAGATATCTGTAAATCCTGCTCATGTGGCAGTCGCAGACGGAAAGGTGAAACAGTATCCCGATATATATCGAAGCAGGAACGAAAGTGATATGATGAAAACAACGAGGGGATGCAAGGACAAGGAGGACGATTGATATGGCAAAACAGATACCGGTTCTTTTAAACCAGAGGGTTCTGAACTGACTTGATCGGAGTCTCAGATATGTTTTTTATAATGGGAATTACAGAAGGAAGAAAGGATTTTGACTTTTCTCAGACTATAACCTGTAGTCTCTGCGGAAGATATGGGATATACACGGTTTTCATGACGTATATGGTTTTATCCCTGTTCTTTATTCCTTGTATTAAGTGGAATAGGCATTATTATGTACAGACATCCTGCTGTAATACGGTGTACGAACTGGATCCTGAAAAAGGAAAGCAGATAGCACGGGGAGAAAGTGTAGAGATACTTAATAGTGATCTAAAAAGAGCAGATGGGAGACATTACGGAAACACGTATAAAGCCTGCGGATACTGCGGCTATACGACAGATGAGGATTTCCGGTACTGCCCGAAATGCGGAAGAGAACTGTAAACCGACTAAGGCAAATTATGGGATCTAACGATGAAAGGGGTAAAGAAGCTGATATCCTATAATGTTACGGATCCTGATGTATCGCCCGGAGCTGCTGCTGATGTTCTTTTCAGCCAGGGCAACTATCTTACAAGACTGGCGAAGAGGAGGAGATATCATGCCAAAAGGATCAAATCAGAAGTTGAAGCTTTATTATCTGAGCCAGATCATGACGCAGAAGACAGATGATGAGCATTTCTTAACAATGCCGGAAATTCAGGCGGAACTTGCCAAATATGATGTCTCCGCTGACAGAAAGAGCCTTTATGACGATATGGAAGCTCTCAGGGTTCTTGGCATAGATGTCATAGGAGAAAAAGTCGGCAAAGGTTTTTATTACCATGTCGGGAAGAAACAGTTTGATATTGCGGAACTTAAGCTTCTTGTTGACGCTATCCAGTCCTCCAAGTTCATTACAGAAAAGAAATCAAATGAGCTGATCAGGAAACTAACCGAAATGGCAAGTGAATATGAGGCTTTGCAGTTAAAGCGGCAGGTGGTGGTTCAGGGCCGTGTAAAGACCATGAACGAGAGTATTTACTATATTGTCGATGATCTGCATAAAGCGATAGCCGCGAACAAACAGATATCCTTCAGTTATATGCGATGGAACATCGAGAAGAAGATGGAGGCCCGTAAAGAGGGACAGTATGTGGTGAGCCCCTGGGCTCTGACCTGGGATGATGAGAACTATTATATGATCGCTTACGATGCAGAAGCCGGTAAGATAAAGCATTACCGCGTGGATAAGATGAAGAGCATCCGGATCCTGAATATGAGGCGTGAAGGCCGGGAAGAATTCAGGAATTTTAACATTGCTGATTATGCCAAGATGAGCTTCGGTATGTTCGGCGGCGAAAAGACAAAGGTTAAGCTGGAATTTGACAACATTATGGTTGGTGTCATGATAGACCGCTTCGGGAAGGACATTACCATCCGCCCGGCAAAGAAAAAAGGCTGGTCGGAGATAAACGTGGATGTAGCTATGAGTGATCAGTTCCTCGGATGGATCTTCGCACTGGGGGATAAGGTGAGGATCACGGGACCGAAGGATGCGGAAAAAAGATTTGGCGAAGAGATCGTGAAGATAAGTCAGTATTATTCCGGATGATGTGATAAAGAAAGAAAATATATGGGCTTTCCCGGACCTATGCTGACGGACAGTTATTCGGATAAAAAGGATCACCTCACAAGAATCTGCAGCATTTCAGACCGATACTATCCATGGGGCTTGAGAAGGAAAGAGTCAGATGAGGTGGACTCTACTTTCCGTAGGTACCGCTATCAGAAAAAGTGATTTACAATCTGTGCATAAGGGAGGCGCTATCAAGCGAAGCATGATCCATATTGCGCCGACCGATGTGCCGCCGAACGAATGTGAGGGGGGCGATACCAGCAGAAAGAGGTGAGAACGAATATGAACCAATATGTTACAGGCACAGTTATTAAGGAACTGCGGGAAAAGAATAAGATGACACAGCTTCAGCTTGCAGAAAAGTTGGGAGTAAGTGATAAAAGCGTCTCAAAATGGGAAAATTCAAGAGGCCTTCCGGATATTACCCTGCTGGAGCCTATTGCGGAGGCGTTCAGCATTTCGGTGACGGAGCTGATATCTGGAAATACCATTCATAATGCGAATGTATCAGCCAATATGCTGCGCTCGAAGTTTTATGTATGTCCGGTTTGCGGGAATGTGATACATAGTATGGGCGAAGCGGCGATCCATTGCCACGGCATCCAGCTTATGCCATTAGAGGCGGAATTGACTGATGAGCGGCACAAGGTCTATATTGAACGTGTTGAAGATGAGTATTATGTACGGATTGACCACAGTATGACGAAGGAACATTATATTTCGTTTGTGGCGGCAGTGTCATCCGATGATATACAGATGCGCACGCTCTATCCGGAAGGTTCTGCTGAAACCCGGTTTAAGATCAGAGGCGTCAGAAGGATTTTCTTTTACTGTAACCGCGATGGCCTGTTTTCGATTGATCCGGTAAAGGGCATCGATGACAAGGAAAGCGGATATGACGATTTAAGGGTGTGAAGCTTCATCTGAATTATGAAATGAAAAATGAATCAGGAAAAACCGTGTGCATCGGGAAATCAACTCACGCATTTTTAGATAGATACGGAAAACCGGTAAAGATGAAGCAGGATATTCCGGAACTTTACAGGACACTTACAGAACTGGCAGATCATTGAAGGGTGAAAGTGAAGATAGATTTTTGATAAGGAGGGAAGCTTATGAAGAAAGGATTTTTTGCTTTTGTTTTTATCATCACCAGTATGGTGTGTTCCGCAATTTGTTATGCAGATACCGTTACTATGCCATACGGAAGCTCAAATATTATTACTCAGACAAATCCGCAAAGTGGAGGGAATTATAGCAGAACCGATATAATATATTCTCCCGGAGTGAGCAATGCTTACGATTCAGTTTATTCAAATGGGATCATAGGAGCAGGTAATATTGATATAAACGGAACAGAATACATGCAGATCACTACAAGCTACGGAAATACCGGAATGGCCACGGTTACGGTGAATCCTGTAAATCCGTCCGGTACTGCTCCGACGGATATGGATGCGTATCAGACGGCATATCTTTCCGCTCTTCAGTCATATGGTCTGACTATTGATCCTATAACAGGGCAGATTGTGAGTGTAAAGTAATAATGGCTGTTAGAAGGGCACGGCAACAGGCGCATAATCCTTATTGCTTATGCGCCTCTAAAGAAATCTTTTTTTTTGCCGGGAACCTTACATCAGTTCACGTACAGCCTTCTGAAGTCTTGCAACCTGTTTCTTCAGCTCACTATTTTCGGTTTTTAATACTGCGTTTTCTATCTGCAGCCTGGATGCAGGAGTATCCTTCTTAACATTGACCTCTGTAGATTTCAGGTTCTTTGAATTGATTCTTGTGTTAACACTCTTCTTTGATGCAGTCTTAGCTGATGTCTTTGCAGCTTTTGAACCCAACTTGGACTTTGAAGCAGTTTTTGCAGTGGATTTTGCGTTGCTCTTCGATGTGTTCTTTCCAGCACTTTTCGCAGCAGCCTTTGACTTGGTTTCAGTCTTCCTGGCAGCAGCCTTTGACTTGGTTTCAGTCTTCTTGGCAGCAGCTTTTGACTTGGTGGTATTGCTGCTCTTCTTTCCTTTTTTGGAAGTCTCTGCTCTTTTTTTCTCAGCCTGCGCGGCCTTTGTTGCAGAAGGATCAGCTTCCTTTCTCCACATAGAAACGAGCTGCCAGGAAACACCCGCCTCTTCTGCTGCCTTCTTTACATTGCCAAGTTCCTTTGCACGCTTAAGAACAGCTTCCTTCTGTTCCGCAGTGTATTCCACCTTCTTTTCGTTGGTCATAAGATCATTATCTCCTTATTTTGAAAGTATTAAACAACTATCTTCTAAATAATATCACAAAGGTCGTATTTATGCCAAATAATCACTGCTCTCTGCTTTGAACTCGGCTTTGAACTTGAGAAGATCATTTGTTACCATTGGTTATTTTACTTCAATTATTTTTATCCTGATCATCCGGTAAAATACTGACTTATCTTCCCGATCTCTCCAGCTTATTTCTTACTCTTGAAATCGTATCGGCGTCTAATCCGATATCTAAGAAATACCTTTCTGCACAGGAAGAAAGATCCTCAGTCATTATATCGGAATTCCCATTTCCTATGGTATTGGCTATCATAGGATCAAGGACATCCCTTATTATGATCTTATACTTTTCTTTGTCTGTCTTTTCATCTAAATGATAGTAATTATGGTAAGTTGTCATATAATCATCGACTATTTCATCATAGGTCGCACCGCAAAGAGCTTCCAGGAGCATACAGAAATAGCCGGTTCTGTCCTTGCCTTCAGTACAGTGGACAAGGAACGGTCCCTCATTTTCAGCTATCGCTATGAAACCTTTCTTCAATCCTTCCCTGAATCTGTCAGAAGTGTAATCCATATTCATTGAAAGAGGAATAACAAAGCCTTTATCATTCAATTCCTTAAAATAAGGCGAATCAAAATCATCAGACTTAATGTATCCGTCAATCTTATCATTATCATCGGCAAGGTCCAGAATATATCCTACCCCGTTTTCTTTAATGAGCTTATCCACATACGGAGCCCGTCCATGCTGGTTATCACAGGGAGATGCGGAACGATACAGTATACCCTCATTTATGCCGGTGCATTTAACACTCCTGAAATTCGCAAATACGGCATCATTTTCATAATCATCCCGCTCATCAGTATAGTGCAGGTCCCTGGCATTCTGTATGTCTCTATATTTTCCCTTTTCCTCAAGGGTAATGACTGCAGTGTCATTATCCGAAAGGTCTGCGATATCCCATAGATCACCGCCATTACTTATTGCGGCTTTTATGTAATCATACCCAGGATATCCTACAAGAAGGGGTTCTCCCGTCTTTGTATAAAATCCGTTATAATATGGAAGGCTTTCTAATGAATATCCATTGGAGAATTCAAGTGTGACGCTGTCTCCGAACTCAAAACCAAGGTCATTAAATTCCTCAATGGTTTTTCTGATATATATTCCTCCGAATTCAGGTTCGTGTATTATGGCGCATTCATCAAGCCTTATCGTCTCCGGCACGGAAGTTAGGACTGCGCTTCCGGAATCCCGGCTGCAGCCTGTGAAAAATAATATTCCCGAAAAGATCACGGGTATAAGCTTTGCAAATCCACTTTGATTCAATTATTATCAACCTCTCTCTTTGTTTTTGCCTTTTACATATTCCCATGGATAACTGTCCATATCCTAGCATTTTCCGCACTTTTATACAATATATAGTAAACGACAACTCCCTTTTTGTTTTGACGTTTACAGCACCGGATTTTGGCGGCTGAAAGCCGCATATTTCCTTCAACGATATTCAAGGATGATCGACTAAGGTTTAAGAAATAACCTTAAATTGGTTGCTTCACAGTTTGGAGGATGATAAGCTTGTATAAACTGTATGTGAGTGTGTAATGTTGTTACGGAACATTTATCTTGAAACCATGAAGCATAGGATACTCATGGATCTCGGACCTTCCGGGGAGACACTTGAAAATGCAAAAAAACTTGGAATAGATCTAAGGAGAATTGATACTGTAATACTAAGCCATGACCACTATGATCATTCAGGAGGAATACGTATATGAAATGGCACAGGTTTTTTGCATGGGCGGCAGTAATTCTATTATTGCTGTCTATTGTTTTTGGGGAAATCGATGTATCTGCAAGTCCCGGCATTGGTAAGGATCCTGTCAAATATGAATATGGGGTTTTTCTCGGTGTGAATGCCGGAAAAAAAGCAATGAGAAAGTTCAGGAAATATGAGACCATAGTTCTGGATGTACAGAACGGTTTTGACAAGGATGATATTCAGACCCTTAAAGAGCGGGGGCACAGGGTTTACAGCTATATTAATGTCGGAGCCATTGAGAATTACAGGGATTATTACAATGACTACCTGGATGTTACACTTGGAAAATACGATAACTGGCCTGATGAAAGATGGGTGGATGTTTCCAAATCAAAGTGGCAGGATTTTATTCTGAAGGATCTTTCTGAGAAGATAAAGGCTACCGGTGTAGATGGTTATTTCGTGGACAATATCGACGTGTATTACCAGTATCACAGGGAGCCCATCTATAACGGGGTAGAGATCATACTAAGAGGTCTGAAAGAAAAGGGTGATGTGATCATAAATGGCGGAGATACCTTCGTAATGGAGTATCTTGAAAAGGGTGAAGCTCCGGAAATGATACTTGACGGAGTAAATCAGGAGACAGTTTTCACTGCAATAAAGGATTATGACAGGAATAAATTTACGGAGAGCAGTGAAGAAGATCGTGATTACTACCTTGCATATACGGAGGCCGTAAAGAAGCAGGGAAAAGAAGTTTTTCTTCTGGAATATACGAGAAAAGGAAGGCTAAAAAGGAAGATCCAGGATCGCTGCAGGGAATTGGGGTATAAGTACTACATTTCAAAGAGTCTTGATCTGAAGTGACAGAGAATCGGTCAAAACGCCTTTGATAATCGGTTTTTTGGCAAAAATACGGCCTTTGTGATATCATGATCAGGAAATTGTCTCCACTTTAGAAAAGCCTGTGGCGGGGACAAGGACCTTGGGCATTTGAAGGGGGATTATTATGATTACTAATGGCTTTGATTATGTTGCGATACTGTTGTTTATGGCGGCCGTTCTGGTCACGCTGTCAACGCACGCCCAAGGCGGTCTTCAGAAATTCTTTAAGTACGTGCCTGCTGTTGTTCTTTGCTATCTGATCGCTATGCTTCTTTGCACCTTGAAGGTTTGGGATATAGAAGAAACGAAGCCGGCATACAGCGCATTGAAGAATAATCTGACCTATGCGATGATTTTTGCCATGCTCCTAAGATGTGACATCAGAAAGGTTCTGAAGCTTGGTCCAAAGATGATTATTGGATTCTTTTCAGCAACAGTCACCATCATCATAGGATTTATTACTGCATTCCTCATAATGAAGGGGGTCATCGGAAGTGATGCCTGGATGGGTCTCGGTGCACTGTGCGGATCATGGATCGGAGGATCAGGAAATATGGTTGCGGTTCAGGCAGCTCTCAATATCAGTGAAGCAGATATGGGCTATGCTCTTGTCATTGATTCCATCGACTATTCGTTGTGGGTAATGTTTTTACTCTGGGCTATTCAGCTGGCACCAAAGTTCAATAAGTGGACCAGGGCAGACACTTCAAAGCTTGATGAGGTTTCATCAAAGCTTGAGGAAGAGGCAAAGTCAAACACAAATAAGATCACATTTCAGAGTCTCATTCTTCTTATTGGCTCCGCCTTCCTGGCAAGTGCCATTGCATCAAATGTGGGCGGCAAACTGTATTATGCAACCGGTTTCTCCGATAAGGCAACATGGACGGTTCTTTTCATAACAGCAGTTTCACTTATAGCTGCCATTACTCCTCTTGGAAGAGTTCCGGGATCTGCAGAAGTATCCAATCTGCTCCTCTATACGGTGATCGCTCTTCTGGCAAGCCGTGCAAGTCTTCTTGAGCTTGGAGATGCACCTGCATGGATTCTTACAGGATTTATCATCCTTGCGATTCATGCGGTTCTCATGGGTCTTATCTGCAAAGTGCTTAAGCTGGATCTTTTTACAGCCGGAGTTGCTTCTCTTGCCAATATCGGCGGAACAGCATCTGCACCTGTGCTTGCGGGATCTTACTCAGGATCTCTCGTTCCCGTAGGTATCCTAATGGCTCTTATGGGTTATGTAGTAGGTACACCTATGGCTGTACTTTGTGCAAATATCCTGCGTGCTCTGGCATAAAGAGCGGATGTCAAAGATTTATTGAACAGATTAATTGCGGGGCTGTTTATTGACAGCCCTTTTGTCGTAAGGAAGGAATACGGAAACACTCGGGTTATCAGCTATTATCTTGCGTAGTTCGCTACGGATCATAGGCCTAGGTATGTCAGGACAAAGCAGGAGATAATGTGATCGCTATCGGAGGAGATGACGGAACAGATCATGAGTAAAGAAAAAACAACAATAGTATTTACAGGAGATATAGGTTTTGATAAATATATGCTGAACCGGTGGGAGGATCCGGAGCTTGTTTCGGTGTCACTTCTGGATTTTTTTCATAGTGCGGACCATGTGGTTGCAAATGTGGAAGGGGCTTTGACAGACGCAGAGGATAACGGAAGTCACGGTGTTTTCTTTCACAGCATTAATCCTGCCGCAGTGTCTGTGCTTAAGAATATCCATGCGGATATCTGGAATATTTCAAACAACCATATCATGGATGCGGGAGTGGACGGACTCTTAAGCACCAGGCGTCTTGCAGCGGAATCGGGAGCGAATACCATAGGTGCCGATACTAATGAAGAAGAGGCCTCAAAGCCGGTTATCTTTGAGGAAGCCGGGGGAATAGGCATGTTCGGTGTTGCCTACATGGCAGAGTGTATACCTGCAACGGCTACAGATCCCGGAGTGTTCCGATGGGATGACATGGAGCGTATAGAAGCCAGGATAAAAGAGATAAAAGAACACTGCAGATGGTGTGTAATTGTGGCTCACGGGGGAGAGGAGTTTGCAGCCATGCCGAACCCCTATACAAGAGACAGATATCTTAAGTATCTTGAGATGGGAGCCGATGCAGTGGTGGCCCATCATCCTCATGTGGTTGAGAATTACGAGACATTTGATAATGGAAAGATGATCTTCTATTCTCTTGGTAATTTTATTTTTGACACGGACTATCAGCGTGTTCACCCCTATACCGATGAGGGAGTTCTCCTGAAGCTTATTTTCACAGAGTCCGAAATGTCCTTTGAGGCCGTTGGGATAAAGATCCTGAGGGAATCGGAAAGCATAGTTGAAGCAGAGCTTCCGGATATCTTTACAGATATCCGGGCGGAGGAGTATGCATTGCTATCCCCTCTTGCAGCAGCTGCCTTTGTTCAGGAAGAGCGTAAAAAAATGATCTATCTTGAAAGGGAGCGTTTTGAGAATGCGGGAGAGGATGTATGGAATGCTTATTTCTTCAGTACGGAGCCTGATGGCTATTTCGAAAAAGCCCATATGGATCTTTCGGTCGTGGTACCTTTTTCCCGGACTGCTGAGGGAGGTGAATGGAAGAGAAGTAAGCTGGAGAAAGTAAAGGAGTATCTTCTGACGATGGTATCATAGCTCTGCTTTGCGGTTGCTTTGGTGCTTACTTCTTCTCCTTGCAGAAAGATGTTTTTCAAGGGTAAAAGCCTTAATGACAGGGCATTGCCTGCCTGAACAGATGAAGGTTTATAAGTATGGATAGAGAGGGAAAAAATGATAGTATCTACGCTTTGTTATATTGAAGACAATGGTAAATATCTGATGCTTCTTCGAAATAAGAAGCAGAAGGATGTCAATATAGGGAAATGGATAGGGGTAGGGGGCAGAGTTGAGCCGGGAGAAAGCCCGGAGGAATGTGTATGTCGTGAAGTTTTAGAAGAAACAGGCCTGACTATCACAGCGTATAAAATGAGGGGTATTCTGACATTTTCATCAGTGGGATGGGAGGATGAATATATTTTTGTATTTACATCCGATGCGTACTCGGGGGAATTGAAAGAATGCGATGAAGGTGAGCTCAGATGGATAGATAAAGCGGAAATAATGAGCCTTAATCTATGGGAGGGCGACAGGCTATTTCTTAAGGATATACTGGACGGCGGTACATTCTTTTCAATGCGGCTTTCTTATAAGGGGGACAGGCTTATAGATCACGTGGAGTATTATTACTAAGAAAAACATTTTTTACAGAAAAAGCTGGATGAAATTCTTAAATACTATGCGGATATGGGCTGTGAAGTATTGACGCTCAAGGAGTGCAGGAGATAAAGGGGAGCATTTAACATGCATTTTGTTGATTCAAAAGGAATACTTACCCGTCACGGCAGATACTATGGAATGAATATTTACCGGGGATGCACTCACGGCTGCATTTACTGTGACAGCAGGAGCAGGTGTTATCAGTTCACGCATCCTTTTGAGGACATTGAGGTAAAACAGAATGCGCCGGAGCTTCTTGACGCGGCACTGAAGTCGAAAAGGAAAAAGTGCATGATCGGAACAGGTGCGATGTCGGATCCGTATATGCACTGTGAAGAAAACTTGAAGCTTACAAGACGATGCCTGGAGATTATCCTGAAAAATGATTTTGGCGTTGCGATTCAGACAAAATCAGACCGTATCCTTCGGGATATTGACCTGCTTTCTGAAATCAACCGTTCAGCAAAATGTGTGGTGCAGATGACTCTTACAACTTATGACGATGATTTGTGCCGGATTTTAGAGCCGGGTGTCTGCAATACAAAGCGAAGGCTTGAAGTGCTGGAAGAAATGCAGAAAAGAGGTATACCAACGGTCGTATGGGTCACTCCGATCCTTCCATTCATCAATGATACTAAAGAAAACATTTCCTCAATTCTGAATGAGTGTGTACGAGTGGGAGTAAAGGGTGTTATAGATTTTGGTATGGGACTGACGCTTCGGGAAGGAGACCGGGAATACTTTTATGAAGCACTTGACAAGTTTTTTCCGGGAATGAAGGAACGGTACATCAAGCAGTATGGGAATGCGTATGAGCTGCCAAGTCCTAATGCAAAAGAATTGATAGGGCTACTCCAAAGAATCTGTAAGGAAAATGGAATCCTGTCAAGACCGGAGGATTGTTTCAGGTATATGAACGACCTGCCGGAAAAATATTCGCAGATGAGTATATTTGATCTCTGAAGAAGGGAAAACGGATAATGACCCGTAGAGTATAGGTCAGTGGAGAACGAATCTCTGCTGACCATATTTTCCCACTTGACAAGCTAATGCACGTTAGCTATAGTATGACTGATGTTGATCAGTAATGAGGAGGGAGTCATGTCTACCAAAGAGAAGATACTTGATGCGGCATTAACATTATTCGCAGAGAATGGATATGATGGAACAAGCGTGGAGCAGATTGCAAGTATTGTCGGGATCAAAGCACCATCATTATATAAGCACTACAAGGGCAAGGAAGACATCTTGAATGCGCTCATCGATTCAGCAGAAGCGCGGTATGAGGAAATGTTCGGATCTGAGAAAAATACCGGGAAAGTGCCGGGGAGCCGGGAAGAGTTTATTCAGGTGACAATGGAAAGGATCTCATTTACAATGCGGGATCCCGTAATCCGTAAAACAAGGATGCTCCTTGTCCAGGAACAGTTCCGAAATGAAAGGATTTCCGAGGTTACTACCAGACATCAGCTGGATGGGATACAGAGGATGTTTGCAAAGATCATTAAAGGCATGATGGATCGGGGCCTTGTAAAAAAGGATGATCCGGAGCTGCTTGCGGTAGAGCTTACCGCACCGGCTGTTTTGCAGATCGCAAGGTCAGACAGACAGCCTCAGTGTGAGGAAGAATGTAAGGAATACATAGAAAAGCATTTACGGCATTTTTGTAAAGTGTACATGAGAAACGGAGGATTTTGATAATGAATGATTATATTGCATATTGCGGTCTGGACTGTGAGACCTGCGAAGCACGTATAGCTACGGTTAATATGTCAACGGGGACGGTTCTCGATGACTTACTGGAGATACAAGGAAGCAGAAAATGAAAAGAAAACACACAATTAATTGCTATAGCGAAATAGAAATGGACAGATGTGCAGATGCCTTGTTAGAACAGGGATACAAGGTTGAGAGACAATTAGGTGTAATGCCTGTTCAGCAGTTCTGCATACCCATATATAAAGTAATATTTTGGGGCATAAGTGAGAAAGGCAGATCCCACTGTGGAGACTGAATTCCGCAAATAGTAAGTCAAAAGGGACAGTTTGTATAAGTCTTGTGGTGGTGATTTTGACAAAATTTACGGCGAAGCGATGAATGGAAACGGATATTTTGGAAAAATAATCGAGGCCGGACATATCTATGAACTTGGATACGAGAAATGCACTTGTTCCAAAGTACAGTCTGGTCAGGTTACTGATCCGGATCAGTGTAATTGCAGTATCCTCCTTTGGAAGTGATCTGCTTGTTTGGTTAAATATACGGCTTTATTTTACAGGGAAAATCTTCAACTCCTCCCTCTCTGTTCATTCTGGCAGGGAGAGCCGCATCCATCACTGCATGCATCATCTCATGTGCTATTGTGGATTCGAGTTTTCCAAGCTTCTCACTGTTGTTCTTTACGTCATCCTCGTTAAAATCTGAACTGTCCACCTCAAGTTCCATGCTTGCAAGCGTCTGAGTTGATGTATAAAAAGAACCTTTAACCCTGGCAAGGGTACTACTCGGACCATCAATATAAGAAATACTCATTGCCATTTTAAGCTTGTCCGCAGCGTCCCCGCTGTATCCGTTTATTTTACCCGCGAGGGAAGGAAATTTACTCAGTATCTGCTTCACCGCATTCGGCACATACTCACCGGCGATCTTATCAGCCAGGGCATTTCCGGTATTCACGGAATCTGCAGTACCGGTTCCCTGGCTACTGCTTTCATGGGTAATGGTGGTTATCCCGTTATCCCTGAATTCCAGAGTATAACTGTTTGCCGTGACCTCATTGGCAAGAGCCGGATGAAGCCCGGATGTCGGGAATATTTTTCTTTCGTTGAATTTTGTATTGGTGGAGATCTGGTCTATGGCCTCTTTAAGCTGCTGTATCTCATTATTGATATCAGCCCGGTCAGAGGCAGACATTGTTCCGTTTGCGGCCTTGATAGCCAGCTCATTTCCACGCTGGAGCATATCGTGTACCTCCACCAGGGCTCCATCCGCTATCTGTACTAAAGATATCCCATCCTGGGCATTCTTGCTGGCCTGGGAAAGTCCCCTTATCTGCTTACGCATTTTTTCCGAAATGGAAAGCCCGGCTGCATCATCCGCAGCCCGGTTTATTTTATATCCTGATGAAAGTTTCTCGGAGGAAGCCGCACTTGCCTTAACAGTCAGACTGAACATCCGGCTGGCATGCGATGTCTATTTTTGAAGCAGTAAGATCGGTCATAACAAATTTTAAGGATTTCCATGGAAGAGCAAGAAGGAGTGAGTTCTGGTGGTATTATCTATTTGAGTGCATCATTAACTTCGGACTGAGCTTTCTCGGGAATATAACAGGCATAAAGGACTTTAATGGAATGAATATTTTATGATACCAAATATACCGGAAAAACGACCGGATAAGCAAAATCCCTGCCCTGAAATATAATAAATCCGTATTATCAGACATAACAACAAAACCGCTGAATTACAGAGAGGAGAAACACTATGGATATTAAAATAAACACAGGAAGAAAACCCGGACGTTTGCCTAAGCCCATGATCTTACTTATCACTGTACTGTTTTTCGCAGTCGGGATATTACTTATAGTAAGGACGGTTCATAACAGCACGCATCTCACTGCTGAAACAACCGCAGTTATCACAGATGTAAAAATAGAGGAATCTGTAAGGCATGACAGCAATAAAAATAAGGCACTTATAGAGGTAAACAGCAAAGAAGAGAAAATTGACAGAGTCTATTACCCGGTGGCTGAGTATACGGTGGATGGACAGACCTATAGCAGTGAAGGTACTGTAGGATCCTCAAATCCGGATGAATACAAGGTAGGCGACAGCCTGAAGATAAAATATGATCCGGCCAATCCGTCAGAAGCAGATCTGACCGGTGGATCGGCAAAGGGTGGAATAATCCCCGCAATAGCCTGCATCATCGCCGGACTTATCGGCGGATTCATTTTCTTAAAGTCCTGATCCCTCCTGACCGGATTTAAGGTTCACACGCAGGGTCGACGCCGCTTTCGACGGCGGATGATGTTGAAAATGGAAAGGAGCGGCATAGACAAACCATGAAGAAGCATATGATCATTATTTCAACCATAGCAATATCTATTGTATTATTCGGATGTGCCGGTAAGGATACCAAACCTGCAACAGAAGAAACAAAAGAAGCTGTGGCGGCCACAGAAGCGACAGAACCGGTGGGTCTTGCAAATCCCTGGAAATACGGCGTAACGGCAGAGGATGTTAAAAATCTTGTGAACAGGGAATTCCCGGTTTCTGACGGGGCATCTGAAGTCAGCTACGGAATAATGGAATCAGAAAAACTGGCTGAAATGGATTTTGTCCTTAACGGGAAGCATTATACAGCCAGAATGGAACCCTCCAAAGAATTCAAGGATATTTCCGGTCTGTATTACGAATGGGATGCGGAAGGTGTTGATATAATTAACGGAGCCGAAGCCCAGATCCGTATTGCATTTGTTGACAATATAAGCAATATTCTCTGGAATGACGGAGAGATGATGTATTCCGTATATACTCCGTATGGTGATAGGGACGGACATGATCTCATGGCTGTAGTTAAGGGAATGTATGATCCTGCAGAAGCCGCCGAAACGGAAAAAACAGGTACTGAAGGCTACGATATGTACGGATATGTGGTGGATAAGCTTCCCACCGATAAGTACTATAACCACTATAACGTCAAGGGCGACAATGATGAAATATTCATCTGTAACTACAACGGAAATGATGAGCTTAAAGAGGGTACATATGTCGGGATGTGGCAGATAGGGGACGGATGGACGCTTGAAGTAATAGATGATGACGGGAACAGCACCGCAGAAAAGGCAGTTATCACTGATGAAAACGGCATTACCGTCACCGATATGGAGCTGACAATCAATACCCCCGAAACCTGCTGTTTTGAATTCTCACTTAATAACCCGGGCGGCAGGGATCTGACCTTTGACATAACTAAATTAAGGCTTGAGAATTATGACGGAACAAAGCTTGATCCCTTTGGAAAAGAAAACGGTCCGCTGGATGCTTCTGCAAAGACCGAAAGACACTCCTACACCATGGATAAAGGAAATCTTAAAGGCGGAGACGAGGTATCGGTATACTATGAGGACAGATACGTAAGCAGCATCTTTGTAAAGGGAGGCCCTGTTTCCTCCATGGATGATACGGAGGAGATTGAGAACTTCTTTGCCGGTGTTGATCTTGATGAATACACCAAGATGGTAATGGAGAAGGCAAAGGAAGAAGAAGAGAAAAATCCCGTGGTCCTTGAAAAGAAAGATTCATCAAAGGATGTGAATCCCCTTGAAGACGGTCTCTTCATTACATCAGATAACGTAGAATGCCGCAGCCTCAAACTCAGCTGTCCCGGGGATGTATTCAACTTCGGTATGGGACTGTATAATGATACCGGCTCGGATAAAACCTTCGACCAGACAAAGTTTGTGATCGAAAAGGAAGAGGGTGTATATGTAAATCCATTCGTATTCGAAGAGGTCAGGGAGCCGGAAGTAGTTAAAGGCGATACAAAACGCCTGTGGATGGCATATAGTATCTATAATCCCAAGGATCTGAAGACCGGGGATGAAGTATCGGTATACTATGACGGCGTGTTCATAACAAAGCTCACCGTGGAGAAATAAAGCAGCAACCCAGCACTTATTAAAAGAGGAGGTAGAAACAATGGCAGATAACAGGAATATGGAACTCAATGATGAGGAAATGGCAAATGCTTCCGGAGGAACTGGCGGTTCAGGCAGCGGCTCACCCAAGTTCAAGACAGGGGATCATGTACTTTATACTTTAACAAATCCCCAAACCGGACAGACAATGACAATCACCGGGTCGGTCACGGCGGTAAATTTCTCCAATGAGGCAAATCAGTGGAAGTATAGCATAAATCCGGATCCGAACGAATTTAATGTCACCGAATTACAGGCAGTTGAGGATCATCTCACATATGCGTAAACCGGATTATGAAACTTGCATCAGGCAAGTTTCATAACCTATTGGATATGAGAAATCATCAGGATAAGAGGCGCGGTTTTTAATTAAAGACTGCGCCTCTTTTAATAATCTGTTATAATGCCTATAAAAGCAGGAAAATAGTCTCCCTGCCCGCAGTATTACAGTGGATTTCTTAAAGGAGGAAAATGCAATGGAATATCAGATCAAAGGCGGAAACTTTCCGGTAGTAGCCTGTTCACTTCGCGCAGGAGAAGCTATGACCTGTCAGGCAGGCGCGATGACCTGGATGGATCCCTCAATAAAGATGGAGACCCAGTCCGGCGGACTTGGAAAGCTCTTCGGCAGGGCAATGACCGGAGAGAGTATGTTTCAGAACAGATATGTGGCTGACTCTGACGGAGAGATCGCTTTCGGAGCGTCATTCCCTGGCGAGATCAGAGCGGTCGAGCTTTCCTCCGGACAGGCGATAATTGCCCAGAAGGGCAGCTTTCTAGCAAGTACCGAGGGCATAAATATGGAAGTATTCTTCCAGAAGAAGCTGTCAGGCGGGCTTTTCGGCGGAGAAGGCTTTATAATGCAGAAGATCAGCGGAAACGGAACCGTATTCATTGAGATCGGCGGAGGTGCTGAGGAATATTTACTCCAGGCCGGGGAAAGAAAGATCATAGATACAGGATACCTTGTAATGATGGATTCCACCTGTTCCCTGGATGTACAGACCCTTTCAGGAGTAACAAATGTGCTTTTCGGCGGAGAAGGATTATTTAATACCGTGATAACAGGTCCCGGAAGGATCGTGTTACAGACCATGCCCGATATGTCACTTGCGGCAAGGATAGCAAGCATTCTGCAGCTCAAAAAATAAGCAGAAGAAATGCCACAGCAAATACCCTGTGACAAAAATAAAGAAAAATAATAAGGCGCAGCCCCGGGTTATCCAGAGTTGCGCCATGTTTGTTGTATTCTATTTACTTTGTTGCCGGAAAAAGCCCATGCTCAGATCTGGAATGTACAAGTGTTGCTACAGGAGTGAAAATATGAACCTCATAATACCATGTATTAGAATCGGAAAGATATTTTTCTACTTCAGCTATTACGGCATCATACTGTTCGTAGCCTTTGACTATTACATGGTCACCTTCCTTAAATTTAGGTAGAGGAAGACCGATTTCAGTCCAGTTCCCGCCTGCTGCATTTTGCATTTCCTCATCATTAAGTTCAACATTCTTGTTATCTGCCATCGTCTTATCCTCCTTGTAAGTGGTCTACCTGGTTTAATGGTTAAATTCTTCTTAAATGTGCTTAAATTGAAGGCCCTTCCGGGAAATCCACGATATCCCATTTGCCCATTCCTACGAGTTGTACTTTAACCCTAGTACCGGGATCAAGCATTTTACCGATTGCATAATATGCGGCAACTATCTCTTTTCCATCATCCAGGGTAACAGCCCAACAGTTCATATGGTAGTTTTCCCAGAATCCGGTCACCCTTCCGTATTCATAGCGGGGACGACAGCTGTTTTCGCCGCCTGTTGCGTCAGCCATCATCTCATCATTAAGTTCTACATTTTTATTCTCAGCCATTGTCTTATCCTCCTTCTTTGGAAGTGATTTGCTTGTTTGCATAAATATACGGCTTTATTTTACAGTAAGGCAGCTGATTTGTATATTCGGTCGTTTTTCATGTCCATCCGGTAAAACCGGAAAATATTGATCTTTAGGTTATAAAATAATGTAATAGGGCATAGCCTTGAAATATCCCAAGTCTTGTATAACTGTTGTGTTAATTGTCACTAACTGTTGATGATCTTCTTGCTGTTACATAAAGCGAAATGAGTTTGTCTAATTTATAGTTCCATTGTCTAAATTAAAGTTTAAGAAAAACATCACGGTATGGCCAATTTACTGGGCAATAGGCTGCAGCGCATCCACGCTAAACAGTGGCATGAGATTCACTAGTCCGGTCTTTACGGATCGGGAAAACTATTCATTGATTCCTTAGTGAACGACATTATTGACTCTTCTTTCCATAGGTACCATATTTCAGGACGTTCGCTTCTTGACATGCCGGCGCTATGCGGATATAATTCGGCTAATGAATATTAGCAAAACAAGACACGGAAGAATAAAAAAAGAGATCTTATTCACGCAATCCACAGGAATGTGTTTTGGATTAATTTATGGGGTGGCCATAGGAGTTAGGAACAGACTGTTAACGGGATCAGGTTTACACCAATGCAGTATTCCCCGAATTCTACAGATTGAGAGACTTGACGGAGGTAGAAATAGTAGTCAGAAAACAGGGGAGAAAATAAGTCAGCGAGAACCGTCCCCGTTGACTTCCGAAATACATTCCGGTTCTCGAACAGACCGCGAAAGAAAATGGTATACCATTCCATGCTAATGGCTAATCCTTGGGAAAAGATAAAACTTGATGATTATGAAAAACACATGAGTCTGGATTCGGTAAAGCAGCTGCAGATATTAAATTCCATTATGAAGAGGCAGTTTGACGAATATCCGGTCGATAACGCCATGGTATTGGGCGTTGCCGGAGGGAACGGACTTGAACATATCAGTAAGGCAAAATACCGTAAAGTATTCGGAATTGATATCAACAAAGAATATTTAGATACTGTTTTAGACAGATACAGCTACATAAGTGATGTATTGGAGTGTCTGAAGATAGATCTGATTAATGAATATGAAAGGCTTCCAATTTCTCAGCTGGTGATAGCAAATCTGCTGATCGAGTATATAGGGTACGATTCATTTGAAAAAGTGATCGATCAGGTCAAAGCTAAATACGTATCCTGTGTGATACAGATCAATACAAATGAAGAAAAATGGGTTTCCGATTCGCCGTATATTCATGCATTTGACGGATTAAATAAAGTTCACTGTCATATGGAAGAGGTCACCCTTTCGGATACTATGGAAAAACTTGGTTATCAAAAGACATTGAAGGAGCTTGAACCATTACCGGACGGAAAAGCTCTGTTACGGCTGGATTATCGATATGGGGAAGTCAACGGGTAAGTCAACGAGAACCGTCCCCAGTGACTTAGAGAGAGGGGAAATATGGAAACAAAGAGGATTAAAAGATATGTGATATTAAATTATCTTGTGTTCTGGTTCATGGTTTTGGGGATATGCGGAACCGCCAGCATGGTCTTTCACTGCCCGCCGGTTGTGATGCGTATTCTATCAAATGTATGTGCATGGGCACCGACAATAGTTCTCCTTGTCGGATTTAGATATTTCTGCCCGGAAGAGACCGTTAAGGATTTCTATAAAAGAGTTTTGGGAGGAAGAATTTCAGCTTTGACTCTGGTAATTGCAGCTCTTATTACCAGTTCAGCAACACCTATAACGGTTTTTGTGTTATCTCGAATTCAGGGAAGGGAATTTGGCTCATATTGGAGTCTTGGTGCATATCCATTCTGGGTCTCGTTTTTATTTTCCGTTACGACCGGGCCGACAGGAGAAGAATCCGGATGGCGTGGATATCTGAGACCGTACTTAAACGGAAAATACAGTTTTTTTAAAGCATCGGTAATACAGGGAGTAATATGGGCATTCTGGCACACGGTACTTTGGTTCGTTGATTCAGATTTTATGGGAATCCAGATGATCCCATATATCATATCTAATGTTGTTGTGATGACGGGGCTTTGTTTTATCATGAACTTTTTTATGGAGAAGAATGACAATCTGATCTACGGCATCGTCATACATTTTTGCTTCAATTTTCTATATTGTTTTTTGCAAGTGGACATATGGTTCTATGTAATCTTGTCAGCAGTATATGTGATGATAATTGCCATGCTATGTCTGGCAAGAAAGATGATGGGTAGTAGCGTATTTGACAGGCGATTTATAGACAGGATGGAGACCTGTCTGGATAGAAAGCTGTTCAGTTGAGAATTATGATCCTACCCTGTCTTTCAGCATCATGTTCCTCAGACAATTCGTTGATCCGTTTGTGTGTTTGTATTGACCCCATTTTGACGGTAATTTATCACCAATTCTCCCGGCTCCACATGGCAGGACAGAAACCACACCTCAACACCTGCCTTTTTCGCTTCATCCATAGCCTCTCCGAACTCCGGATGTGTGCCGATATTAGGTCGAACCTCTGTCACGCCATCCATCTGTATCACAAAGGCAAGGATCGCAAGATATCCCGCTTTCTTTGCTTTTATCAGCTCTCGGATATGCTTTACACCACGCTCTGTCGGCGCATCGGGGAAGTATCCGATCCCGTCAACCTCCAGCGTACAGCCTTTGACCTCCATTAGGAATTTCTCTTCACCGCGTTCCATATAGAAGTCTATGCGCGAGTCGCCATATGTATATTCCGGTTTCAACCGGTCGTAATCCTGAGTTTCCAACCACTCTTTCACTACCTTGTTCGGTGCCTGGCTGTCTATATTGAAGAGGATCCCGGTATCCTTCCGGACAGCTACCAGATCATACTTTGTCTTTCTGTCTGGCGTCCCCGGAGCGGTCAGCCATACTTCACATCCCGGGATCAGCAGTTCTTTACACCTGCCGGTGTTCTTTACGTGAACCGTTTCCTTCTGCCCGTCTATATTCACCTCCGCAACAAAGCGGTTGGGACGATTTCTGAAAACTGCCCGGACAATATTCCCATATTTCATATATTTACATCACTTCTCTTTCGTAGATATCCCAGTCATTCTGGGAACCTCGAATCTGCTCATAAACAGATCGCACTGGTACAGGAACTCATAGAAAATATGCCGTCCACGTTGACTCTGATTAAGAAAACAAATAGCGATATATCATTTCCACGCTATCGGAGATGAGCCGCTTATTATCAATAGTCAGCGGGTATAAGCATATTCTGTCAACTGTTTTTTCGATAGAATCACAAAAAATGACCGCAGCAATATCAGTATCATCTGTAGTCAGTTCTCCGGAAATGCTGTCTAAAGCTTCAGCGGCTATCTTTCTTACAATCATTTTTTGCTTATTGATGGCTTCTCTGACTTTATCAAGCTGAAAATAAAGATAGTGCAGTTCGATATTAAACTTTTTTGAAGCTTTATGGGATTCAATAAGATTCTCTATTATCGATCTTATCCATTTTCTCTTATCCCTATTCCGGATGCCTGAAAAAAACAGTTCTCTCAGTTTATCCTCTTCATTTAAGAAAATTGTAAAATATTCATCAACTATGTCATAAAGGATTTCCTCCTTGTTTGCATAGTATTCGTATAGGCTTCCAATGGACATCCCGGCCTCTTCGGCTATCTGATTGGTTGTTGTCTGCTGAAACCCCTTTGAACAGAACAATGACAGAGCTTTTTCCCGAAGCGCTTCTTTTCTTAGAATGCTTCTTTTCTGTTTAGGGATACGGACTTTTGAATTCTTTTCCACTAAACTAAATTCTCCTTTGATATGTCCTTATTATAAACTTATACATCCATTTTGTACATTTTTGTGAGTGATTACTCGGAATTTCTTGACATGCTTTCTGTAAAAATATATACTCACATAATCCGAGTATATACTCGGAAAATAATCACCCAGCTTTGGAGGTTTCATATGAATAACAAAAAAGAACTCGCAGCAACGGTTGTTACAGTGCTCATTATGTGGGCAGCATATTATGCGGATAATAATCTGATCGGGGATAATATGATCCTTTCTCTTTTAGTATCGTTACTGGGAACGGTGATCCTATTATGTGTGGTTTTTCCTGTATACTGGGTGACAAGAGTAACTGACGAGGGGATAAAAGGATTGGGAATTACAGGAAGGAATTTACCTCTTGCTGTTATATTCTCTTTGATCCTATCCCTCTGGAGATTTTCCGAGATCAGGGAATATATAGGGCAGCCATTTTTTACCTCATCAATTCTGTTTAACGCTTTTTCAATATGGGAAGTATTGTTTATATTTGGATGGCTTTACACCCGGTACAAAAGATCATTTGGAGAACTTCCAGCTATTCTCCTGACATCATTATGCGTAGGGATTTACCATATAGGGACTTTAGAAACAGACCGGATAATCTCCCTATGCGTTGTGATCGTTGTATGCGGAGTATTCTATGGAATAACGAATAGTATTTTCACGGTATGGCCAATTTACTGGGCAGTGGGTTGCAGCGCATCCACGCTGGGTAGCGGCATGAGATTCCCAATGGAAATGGTTTATCTGGCTGTTATTACCTTTTTTATTCAGATCATAATAATAGTATTTCTCGTCCGGCCTTGACATGCTGAAGTAATGCGGATACAATTCAGCTAATGAACATTAGCAAGACGAAGCATGAAAGACTAAAAAAAGAGATCCTGTTCACGTGATCCACAGGAATGTGTTTTGGACTGATATATGGGGTGTTCATAGGCGTTGCTACGCATAACATCGGGCTTTGGCTGCCTTTTGGCTTATGCTTTGACTTACCCGTTGACTTATGAAGGAGAAATCGTGTATGGAAACCAAGATTATTATAATAGAGCTGGTTGTAGTGACCCTTATTGTCTTTCTTGTTTCTGCCGGCAGGGAAGTTGACGTCAATACTGACAAACAGGTAGACGGACTTAGCCCGGAATTACGGAAAATCTTATATCTGGCATCACTCTCTCCCAGCTCCCATAATATCCAGGGATGGATCACAAAGGTGGATACCGGGAAAGAACAGATAATAATAGAAGCCGATAAGCAGAGAGGCTTAAATGTGGTTGACCCGGAAAACAGAGAGCTCCTTATTTCTCTAGGCTGTTACACGGAAACACTATTATGCGCATTTAAGGCGTATGGATATGATGCTGTCAGCTCATATGACGCTGAGCATCACCAATGCGTGGTTAACTTCAGTAAAACAACTGGGGAGAGGCTGCTGCGGGCTTTGCCGTTATTTGTGGAAATAATAACGAGGCAGATCTTGTGGAGTGTGGAAGAAATACGGTCAGGC
The DNA here is from genome assembly GCA_000622025.1 of Lachnospiraceae bacterium AD3010. Classification (GTDB taxonomy): domain Bacteria; phylum Bacillota; class Clostridia; order Lachnospirales; family Lachnospiraceae; genus NK4A144. Next base: position 51,730 of record JHWU01000010.1, read on the forward strand.
TATGGCTTGCCCTGACAGAACAGGGAATCTCGGTACATCCGGTGAGTTATGCACTGGAGGATCGGGAGACAAAAGAGACAATAAAGGAAGCTCTTAATTTTCCCAAAGAGCCTCAGATGATCCTTAGGATCGGCTATGTGAATGACTATGGCAAGAATGCAAAAATAAGAAGAGATCTGTCGGATTATGTCTCCATAGGAGTCATCGGGGACGGTTCTCAATGACTTAATTTACTTGAAAGAAGTCAGCAAGAACCGTCCCCGTTGACTTCCAGGCTGTTGGAGAAAGAAATGTCGGCTTTGTACTAATCCATCTGTAGGAGGCGAACCATGGTGAGTATAGTAAAGGCGGAGAGGGAAGATCTTGATGAGATCCTCAGACTGCAATATCTGGCGTATCAGAGTGAAGCGGCTTTGCTTGGAAATATGGATATTCCGCCGTTGAAACAGACGATTGATGAGGTGATCAGTGAATACGAACAGGGAATTATTCTGAAGATGATCAGTGAAGATGGTACCATCATTGGTTCGATCCGGGCAAAGGAGACAGATGGAACAGTACATGTAGGGAAGCTTATGGTTCATCCGGACCGTAGGCACAGGGGATATGGAAATAGACTTCTGGCGGAGATAGAGCATTGTTATTCCGGGAAACGTTATGAGCTTTTTACAAGTTCGAGAAGCAAGGATAATATCCGCTTGTATGAGAAGAGCGGCTACAGAGAATTTGAACGACAAGCCATGGATGACAACCTGACATTTGTTTACATGGAAAAGACGGGATCGGACAGGAGGATATCTATGAATATGAATGATAACATAGCATATTGCGGGCTGGACTGTGAGACATGCGAGGCAAGGATTGCAACAGCGAAAAATGATAACGAGCTGAGAAAAAAGGTATCGAAGGAATGGTCAGAGCTTAACGGGGTGGAGATCACACCGGAAATGATTAACTGCTCTGGCTGCAGGATGCCGGGAGTGAAGACTGTGTATTGTGATTCTCTGTGTCCAATCAGACAGTGTGCCATGCAAAAACAGGTGGAGACCTGTGGAGATTGCCCGTAGATGGAATCATGTGAAAAGGTAGGGGCAATAATCGGGAATAAAGCTGATGCAAGGGACAGGCTTGAAGGTTTCAGGAATGCATAGTGGGGAGGTAGAGCCAACCATCCAGAGGATGATGACACGAAAAAGTGGTGCAATAAGTGCATAATATCCGAATGTAAATATGCAGATAGCAGTTGTTTATCTGCATATTTTCTGATAAAATATATGCAATTAATGGAGGCGATATATGCACATATTTGATTATGGTTTCTTAGACGATGGATTATTACCGGCAGAGCTGGTTAATCTTACATCCACAGTATCCGCTCTTAATGCGATTTCTGAGGAAAGAAGAGGACGGAATCTGACCGTTTACACGGAACTGGAAAAGATAGCCCGTATTCAGTCGGTTAAAGGTTCCAATGCTATTGAAGGAATCATTACAACGGATGCACGAATAAAGGAAATCGTAGAAGGAAACAGTGCACCGGTAAACCACACGGAGATGGAGATAGCCGGGTACAGAAATGCACTGGACGAGATACTTGTATCTTTTGAGAAAATCCCGATCAGTGAAGAGACAATTTTGCATTTGCATCAAGTTATGACTGAGACGGCAGGATATGAAGGAGCGGGCAGGTACAAAACCGACGATAATATTATTGCCGAGATAGATGAGTTTGGACGACGAAGAATTCGTTTTTCTCCGGTACCTGCGACAGAAACGGCTGATTCTATGGAGCAGCTCATCCTTGCATACATTGACGCCAGAGACAATGCGCGGATCAATAAGCTCCTGCTTATTCCATGTGTCATATTGGATTTTTTATGCATTCATCCATTTGCGGATGGCAACGGACGGGTTTCAAGACTGCTGACGCTTCTGCTTATGTATAAGAGCGGATTCAATATCGGCAAGTATGTATCTTTCGAAGAGCAGATCAATAAGTCGAAGGAATACTACTACAATGCACTTCAGGATTCATCTAAAGGATGGCATACGAACGAAAATACCTACACAGAGTTTATGAAGAATTTTCTTTCTACTCTATATAAGTGCTATAGGGAACTTGATGCAAGGTTTTCCACGGTTAACGGAAAAAAACTGAAGAAGACCGAAAGGATAGAACAAACAGTACTAAACAGTGTATTACCGATATCCAAGTCCGAGATCTGCGGATTCTTACCGGACGTAAGTCCAACTACTGTTGAGGCAGTGCTGGGGAAAATGGTAAAAGACGGATCCGTAAAAAAGATAGGATCGGCCAGGGCAACGAAATATGTAAATGCAAAACATATCCGTTGATTTTTTGTTGCCCAAAGGAAACGACGTCGACTTACTTGGCATATTGTCCCGTTCAGAAGTCAACGGGGACGGTTCTCATTGACTTCCGACAAGTCAAAGAGAACCGTCCCCATTGACTTCTGAGCGCGTCCTTATGATCCCTGACATTCCTATAGAAAAAAACTATAGCCCGATAAAAATAATAAGTATTTCCCATTCCTCCTAAGATCCGATACAATCGACCCGAACAGGAAAAGAAGAAAAGAGGAGGAAACATTATGAAAAAGGAAATCATCACTTTATTAATTGCAGGGACGGTTGTATCAGGGCTGCTTTCAGGCTGCGGCTCGGCTCTGGCATCTCTGAAGGGTGAGGCTTCGGAAGAAGCAGAAGCTGAAAGCGCAGCGGAGGAAGCAACACAGACGGAGGCTTTTTCAGAGGAGGCCGCTTCAGAAGGAGAGGCTTCCGTGGAAGCCGGAAGCTATGAGGACAAAAAGATCATCGTCGGAGCAAACCCCGTTCCCCATGCGGACATCCTGGACAATATAGTTAAGGAAGTGCTTGCAAAGGACGGCTGGGAGCTGGAGACTGTTGTTTTTGAGGATTATGTACTTCCTAATACATCCCTCGAAGCGGGAGAGCTGGATGCCAATTATTTCCAGACACTTGGATATATGAACCAGCAGAACAGCGACGCGGGTCTTCATCTCACCGCAACCGCAGGCGTTCACATCGAGCCTATGGGCATTTATTCTGAGAAATATAAGTCACTTGATGAGCTTCCCGACGGTGCCGAGATCGGAATACCGAATGATCCCGAAAACACCGAGCGCGGCTTAAATCTCTTACTTCAGAAGGGACTCTTAAAATCCCTCGGAGCCTTCGGGACCGACGATAATTTTTCCGCAGAGTCGATATCCGGCGACAAGGAAGCAAATCCCCATGGATATAAGATCACGACCCTTGAGGCTGCAAGCCTTCCCCTTTCGCTTCCCGATCTGGATGCGGCTACGATAAACGGAAACTATGCTCTCGGTGCGGATCTTCCCTCGAAGTATCCTGCCCTTGACATAGAGGAATTTGACGAGGAAACATCCGTAAGGAGAACGAATTTCATCGTTGTACGTTCAGGAGATGAAAATTCCGAAAAGAGCCTTGCACTTACAAAGGCCATACAGTCTGATGAGGTAAAGGCTTATATCGAGGAGCATTACAAGGGATCGGTGATCCCTTCCTTCATCGATCCGCAGTAACGGAAGACACACATATCTCTGATAACAGTCACTTACGGAAACGCAGGTGACATCTGAGAAACAGGACATATAGACGACACACATGCCATTAAATACACCACGGCTGGTATTTTTCTTATCAGCCGTGGCCTCCTACAAGAAAGGATCCTAAGCATTTCCGGATGATAGTAATAGACAGTGTTACAAAGACCTTTCAGGATCATAAGGTTCTGAAGGGTGTTTCTCTTTCAGTAAGGGAAAATGAGATCTACGGGATAATCGGCCAGAGCGGAGCCGGAAAATCCACTCTTCTAAGATGCATAAACGGTCTTGAAGCCTTTGACGGCGGGGAGATCCGGGTAAATGATACGGCTCTTTCAAAGCTCAGCAGGAAGGAATTGCGTCCCCTTCAAAAAAGAATGGGCATGATCTTTCAGGGATTTAATCTTATGGAGCGCCTCGATGTTTATCATAATATCGCTCTTCCAATGAGATTCTGGGGACTAAATCCATCATCCCCGGAGGCCGGGAGGAAGATTACAGAGCTTGCGGAGCTTGTGGGGCTTGAGGATAAGCTTCGGTCGAAGCCAAGGGAACTTTCCGGAGGGCAGAAGCAGCGTGTCGCCATTGCACGGGCTCTGATCCTTGATCCGGAGTTTCTTCTCTGCGACGAAGCCACCAGCGCTCTTGATCCTGAGATCACGAAAGGCATCCTCTCCCTTCTCCAGAGGATAAATAAGGAACTGAATATTACCATAATAGTAGTCACCCATCAGATGGAGGTGGTAAAGCAGATATGTGAAAGGGTAGCCTTTATAAGTAACGGAACGGTCCTTAAGGAAGGACGCCCCGAGGAGCTCTTTATAAAACCCGAGAAAAAGGAGATACGGGATTTTCTCAGGGAAAACAGTGAAAATCTTCCGGAAAACGGCGTAAATATCCAGCTTTTCTTTAATGACAGCAATAACCTGAAGCCCACCGTTACCCAAATGGCGAGGGCTCTGGACACGGATTTTTCCATATGCTGGGCAAAGCTCGAAGACTTCAGGAATACGGTATACGGAAGCCTCGTGATAAACGTTGAGGAAAAGGATCGGAATAGTGTATGTGCTTTTCTTGACAGCAGAAAAATACTCTGGGAGGTGCTTCAATGACAGGCGGAATAGTTTCAACAACAGGCATGACGGAAATAATCCTGACTGCCCTCGGGCAGACACTTTATATGGTGTTCTGGTCAACCCTTATCTCTGTGATACTGGGCTTTATCCCGGGAGTCATACTGACGCTCACGGCTCCCGACGGCCTTAGACCGAATAAGGCTCTGTACGAGGCTTTGAGCTTTATCATAAATGTCTTCAGGAGCTTTCCTTTTATCATACTTCTTGTGATCCTTATCCCCTTTACCAGGCTGGTGGTGGGAAAGGCCATAGGGACAACGGCTTCCATCGTGCCGCTTACCATATCGGCGCTACCCTTTATCGCCAGGGTATTTGAAACAAGCTTAAGGGAAACAGATCCCGGCGTCATAGAGGCCGCCCGCTCCTTCGGAGCCTCGGATCTCCATATTTTGTTTTTTGTGTATGTTAAGGAGTCGATACCCAGGATGCTTAATGGTATAATCCTCCTTGTGATATCTCTTATCGGATATTCGGCAATGGCCGGAACCGTGGGAGGCGGAGGGATCGGAGACATTGCGATCCGCTTCGGATATCAGCAGTACAAGACTGATTATCTTATCGTATGCTCGGTACTTTTGATAGTATTCGTTCAGCTTATTCAGATGCTTGGAAATCATATGTACAGAAGGCTTTCTTGAGAAAGGAAGGGACGATAATGGAAAAGACTATATATCTCGCGGGGGGATGCTTTTGGGGAATACAGAAATTTTTCGACCAGTTTAAGGGAGTGCTACGCACAAGGACCGGCTACGCCAACGGTCCTACAGCCCATCCGAAATATGAGGAGGTATGCTCCGACTCGGGACACGCTGAAACCGTAAAGATCATTTATGATGACTCGGTGATCTCTCTTAAGGAGCTTCTGGATCATTATTTTCAGGCTGTGGATCCCCTGTCGGTAAACCGCCAGGGAGAGGATTCGGGGATCCAGTACCGGACCGGGATCTATTATAGCGACAGCTCCCAGCTTCCCGAGATAGAAGACCGCGTCAGGGAGGAATCGGAAAAGCTCGGTTCCCCTCTGGCAGTGGAGGTCCTGCCTCTTTCAAATTTCTATAAGGCAGAGGAATACCATCAGAAATATCTCGATAAAAACCCCGGCGGATACTGTCATCTGCCGGACCACCTTTTTAACCGATGATCTTTTCCATCCAGATCATATCGTACCAGTGTCCGAATTTTCGCCCGCACCTATGAAACTCTCCTGCCTTTTTGTAGCCAAGGTGGGCGTGAAACTCCGCACTGTTCATGTCAAGGTATTCGTCCTGTCCGATGGGGCAGGCGATACAGGCGTAAAGATTGAGTATTCCCATATCCTTCAGTTCTTTCTCCAGAGCTTCATACAGAAGCCGCCCAAGGCCGCATTTCTTTGCTTTCCGGTCAAGATATATCGTTACCTCGCAGGAGTGGTCATAGGCTGCTCTTGCCTTAAAAGCACCGGCATACGCATATCCCATTATCTTCCCGTTCTTTTCGATAAGGAGGTAGGGATACCTTTTCAGCGTATTTTCAATACGCGCCTTAAATTCATCTAAAGACGGCGTTTCATATTCAAAGCTTATTGCGGTATTCTGAACGTAATACCCATATATTTCAAGGAGCCTTCCGGCATCTCCGGTTTCTGCCCTTCTGATCCTTATGTCCTTTATGATACTGCCTCCTTCATATTTTCGCGTACTCCGTATTATAACAGGCTTTGGGGTGGGAGTGAACCCCGGAAGTCAACGGGAAGTCATTGGAACCGTCCCTGCAGACTTAAAAAGTTTTCTGCTATAATAAACATGACATACAGCTGTCGTGTTTATTTTGTTATTATACATACGGAGCTTGAGAGAGGTTAATGGGATTATGAAGATAGACAGGCTGATCGGGATATTGTCAATCTTACTGCAGGAAGAAAAGACAACGGCTCCTGAACTGGCAGAAAGGTTTGAAGTATCCCGCAGGACGATAAACCGGGATATTGAAGATCTTTGTAATGCAGGGATTCCAATAAGGACTTCGCAAGGAACCGGCGGTGGTATCAGCATTATGGACGGATACCGGATGGACAGGACGATCCTGACGTCAAAGGATATGCAGATGATCCTTGCTGGCATAAGGAGTCTGGACAGTGTGAGCGGAAGCAGGTATTACAGTCAGCTTATGGAAAAGATCCAGGCGGGTTCCTCTGAGTTCATTACCGGAAGGGATTCCATTCTGATCGATCTGTCATCATGGTACCGGGACTCACTGGCTCCGAAGATAGAGACTATACAGGATGCGATCGGGTTAAAGAAGACCATCAGGTTTCAGTACTATTCACCCGGAGGGGATACAGAAAGAGAAATCGAACCATATTATCTTATCTTCAAATGGACAAGCTGGTATGTTTATGGCTATTGCTTTTTGAGAAACGATTTCAGGCTGTTTAAGCTGAACCGGATGGATGGTATCACGCATGTTGCTTCCTATGAAGGGAATCGCGAGGTTCCGCTGCCGGATCTGTCAAACAAAAAGGTCTTTCCTGCAAAAGACAGGGTGAAAGCAGTGTTTGATCCTTCAATGAAGTGGCATCTTGTGGAAGAGTATGGCGTAGATTCTTTTTCGGAAATGGATGACGGAAGGCTGTTATTTGAACATGAGTATGCTGATGATGAGGGATTGCTTGCCTGGATACTTTCATGCAGGGATAAGGTGACTGTTATTAAGCCGGAGCGGATCAGGGAAAAGCTCTGTCAGGTAACCACTGAAATAGCAAGAAAATATGAAGGAGACAGGAAATGAAAAATATAGCGTTGGTTGTGATAGACCTTCAGAATGATATTACGAAGAATTATAAAAAGATCATAGGACAGGTAAATGAAGCGATCAATTGGGCAATGGCAAAAGAGATGCATATCATCTATATCAGGCACTACAACCTGTCAGAAAAGACAAGAACATTTAAACCGGATACGAAAGGCTCTGAACTGGTTCCTGAACTTAAGGTCGTGTCAGAGAATGTTTTTGAAAAGTCCAGGTCCAATGCATTAACAAGTGAAGCGTTTGCCGGTTTTGTTGAGAAAAACGGCATAGAAGAGTTTTATATCACCGGTGCTGATGCAACCGGCTGTGTCAAGTCAACAAGCTATAATCTGGCGAAGGCAGGATACAAAGTGCACGTGATATCTGACTGTGTAACGAGTTATGATCTGAAAAAGCTGGATGAGATGTTTAAGTACTATGCTGATAAGGGCTGCGAAGTATTGACGCTTAAAGAGTACAGGAGTGAAAAGGAGGACAAGACATTATGAGGTTGGATGGTTTTGGATTATTGGTCGAAGATATGGCGAAGATGATCCGCTTTTACAGGGATGTACTTGGATTTGAGATCAGGGAGGCAGAGGACAGCTCCAATGTATATCTTGTGAAGGACGGAACGCTGTTCCTTTTATATGGCAGGAAAGATTTTGAAAAGATGACAAGCCGCCGGTATGAATATGTTAAGGGACTGAATGGCCATTTCGAGATCGCTCTTTATGTCGATACCTTTGATGAAGTAGATACGGTTTACAGGAATGCGGTAGAGAACGGTGCCGCACCGGTACTCCCGCCTGAACTCGAACCGTGGGGCCAAAGAACCTGCTACATTGCGGATCCGGAAGGAAATCTTATCGAGATCGGTTCCTGGAATAAACCATTTGAAGAGAAGGATGCAGGGAGATAAAGGAGAGTTCGAAGTCAACGGGGAAGTCACTGAGAACCGTCCCCGGTGACTCCTGACTAAAGTGAAAGGGAGAGCTGAAAATATGGAGTATATCAGAGTTACAAAAGAAAATCTGGAAAAGGAACACATCTGCTGTGCGATTTCCAATAACAAGGATGTGCAGGTTTCTTCAAAGAAAGCCTGGCTGGCTGACAGATTTGATGAAGGACTTGTTTTTCTGAAGAGTGTGGAGCGTGGCAAGTGCTTTATCGAATATATTCCGGCGGAAAACGCCTGGATTCCTATCGAGGCAGATGGATATATGTACATTGACTGTCTGTGGGTTTCCGGGGCTTTTAAGGGACACGGCTATTCTTCTGAATTACTTGAAGCTTGCATAAGTGATAGTAAAGAAAAGGGAAAGAAAGGGCTGTGTATTTTAGCAGCTGCAAAGAAAAAGCCATTCCTGGCTGATCCGAAGTATCTGAAGTACAAAGGATTTGATGTTTGCGATGAAGCTGATAACGGTATCCAGCTTATGTTTTTACCTTTTGACAAGAAAGCGGATGCGCCACGATTTAAGGAATGTGCGAGACACCCGCATATAGACGAAGACGGTTATGTTCTGTATTACACCAGCCAGTGCCCGTTCAATGCGAAATATGTTCCGGTTCTTGAACAGACCGCTAAAGAAAATGGTATACCATTCCATGCTATTCATATCGAGAGCAGACAGGAAGCGCAGAACGCCCCCACCCCTGTCACAAATTACGCGCTGTTCCATAACGGAGAGTATGTAACGAATGAACAGATGAATGATAAAAAATTCTTGAAGCTTGTTAACAGCCTGGGGGACGGTTCTAATTGACTCCTTTTGAGCCGGAGTGCAGAACTTTTGCAGGGTTTTTGAAAGGATACTGTGATATGGAGATTAAATACCGCGATACAAAGGATTTTGATGTTAAAGACATAGAGCGGCTTTTTCTTTCCGTTAAATGGGATTCCGGGAAATATCCCGGGAAGCTTGTAAGGGGCATGCATAATTCGACCCATGTGGTCTCTGCGTGGGATGGGGAACGTCTTGTGGGTCTTGTGAGAGCCCTGGATGACGGAGAGACTGTAGCATTTCTGCATTATCTTCTTGTAGATCCTGAATATCAGGGTCTTCATATAGGAGATGAACTCATGAAGCGTATACTTTCGTTTTTTGATGGATATCTGTATGTAAAGATCATGCCGTCGGATCCTGAAACAAGGAGATTTTACGAAAAATACGGCTTCAGAACATATGACAATTATTCTGCAATGGTGATCAAAAACCTGTAAGTCAGCGAGAACCGTCCCAATGCAGTTAAGTTAAGCATTTTGTCATCCTGAGCGCCAGCGAAGGATCTTATCTTCCGTAGAGAAAGATTCTTCGGGCTTCGCCCTCAGAATGACATTGTGTAGTCTCAGAATGGCACTAACTTAACTGCATTGGAACCGTCCCCGTTGACTTCCAGGACAGATTTGAACAGAAAATGACAGGATGATCCCTTCCTGATCAGATATACTCATTGTGTCAGGTAAAGAAAAGGTTGCTGCGTGCCGATAACACGCGTTTAGCAACGACCGGAACAAAGAGGAGACCGGATAAAGATGGAGTGGCTTACTAGTGTACGTACCGCAATCGAATACATGGAAGAGAATCTGACCAACAACATCAGTGCGCAGGATGTGGCGGATCAAGTGTATCTTTCTCCGTTCTTTCTTCAGAGAGGATTTTCTCTGATGACCGGATACGGTATCGGAGAGTATATCAGGAACCGCAGGCTGTATCAGGCAGCATTGGATCTGAAGAATACGGATGATAAGGTGATCGACATTGCATTCCGATACGGGTATGAAACGCCGGAGAGTTTCACAAAGGCATTCTCCCGCTTTCACAACGTAACACCGTCACAGGCCCGTGACGGTGCGACCGCGAGGACATTCCTTCCCCTGACGGTAAAACTACAGGTTCAAGGAGGCGATAAAATGAATTGCAAAATTACAAAAATGTTCCAGTTTAAGGTTATAGGTTTTCAAAAGGAATTTGATAATGATACCGCTTATCAGGAAATCCCAAAGTTCTGGGACGAGATCTGCGAGAAGTATGCAGCAAATGTTTATGCCGGGAATGCTCCGGCAAATCCTTATGAGAAGGCTATCGTGGAGAACTGTATCGGAGAGTACGGTGTCTGCATCGACGATATCGGAGAGGGAAAGTTTCGTTATCTGGTGGCCGGTAAGTATACCGGAGGGGAAGTGCCTGAAGGGATGATAGTCTATGAATTTCCCAAAGGTGACTGGGCGGTGTTTGACTGCATCGGTCCGATCCCGGAGGCATTACAGAGCGTTAATACACAGATTTTCAAAGAGTGGCTTCCGGGTAATCCGGACTATGAACTATGCGGGAATGCATCGGCAGAGTGGTATGATTGCGTGAACGGTGAAAAGACGGATGAGGATTATCATAGTGCAATCTGGATCCCTGTGAAGAAGAAAAATTGAAACAAATGAAAATATTGTTGGAAGAGAAGGATCGGGCGACCGGTTCTTCTTTTCAAAAATATTACTCAGTCTGTTTTATGGAGGACATTATGGGTTCATTGCTTTTAGCTGTTATTTATCTGATTTTTATAAGCCTGGGACTGCCGGATTCTCTACTTGGCTCCGGATGGCCAAAGATGCAGGTTGTATTTAACGTGCCATCGTCATATGCAGGATATGTATCCATGACCATTTCCTTTATGACAATAGTTTCTGCTCTTATAAGCCCGGGGATGATAAAGAGGTTTCACACTAAGTGGATAGTGATAGTATCCATATTTCTGACCATCCTCGGTCTTTTAGGGTTTTCGGTTTCCGGATCATACTGGATGTTATTTGTTTTCGCTGTTCCGTACGGTCTTGGTGCGGGTTCAATAGATGCTTCCGTGAACCATTATGTTGCGAATAACTATTCTTCATCTGAGATGAACTTCCTGCACTGCTTTTACGGGGTTGGCGCCGTTATCAGCCCGTATATAATGGCGCTTGCATTAAGGAAAGCAAGATGGAATGAAGGATACCGGTGGACAGCATATATACAGTCCCTGATTCTTTTCATATGTATTATTTCCCTGCCGCTTTGGAAGAAAAATGAGAAAGCGGATGTCGGAGAGATCAGGGACAGTGCAGGGATAAGGGAAACCCTGAAGGTTCCGGGGGTTGTCCTCACACTGATTGCCTTCTATGCGTACTGTTCGGGTGAAGCCACCTGTTTTCTTTGGACTCCCAGCTACTTCGCCGGGACAAGACCATGGCTCAGCGATGATGTGATCGCTTCTTTTGGGTCGCTTATATTCGGGGGACTGATGCTTGGCAGGCTTATCTCAGGGTTCATATCAAATAAACTTGGAGACCGGCTTCTTATCCGTCTTGGGATAGCACTGGAACTAATTGGGATAATAATGGTATTCCTGCCTTTACAGGGCTATATAATTGCAGCAGCAGGGTTTGTAGTCATAGGAACAGGAATGGGACCGGTATACCCGGCAATACAGCACATGGCTCCGTATAATTTCGGTAAGAGATATTCCGCAGCAGTAATAGGACTGCAGATGGCCTCGGCTTATGTGGGCAGTACCTTTATGCCGATGGTGTTCGGGATAATACAGCAGAATATCGGGATAGGAATAATGCCGCTGTATTTACTGATTTTTGCTATAATTAATATCGGACTGTTGGAGCTGGCGTACAGGAAGGTGGGTTAGTCTTATTATGCTTCCCCCTGTTTTTCGATCAGTAACCTTGACACCTCTATGATACTTTTATGTTTCAAAGCCCTCGGTTCAAAATGAATAGCTGAATACACTATCTGCATCACGATACCTGCACCAAAGGTACTTATAATGGTTCCTATTCCCACGGGTCCTCCCAGCAGCCATCCTAAAAAAAGTACCGCAGCCCACAGAATGATCTCAACAACACCTATCGGGATATTTGAAAGCCTCTTTCCCAGTCCGACCAACAGAGCATCCCTTGGTCCGCAGCATTGCTCACTCTTCATATATACCGCCATACCAAGAGCCATGAATACAAACCCTGCCAGCATTATCAGTATTCCAATCCACAGGCTGCTGTTTAAGGGCAGTGGATTAATACTATTAAAGAACTGGACAAAGTTTCCCGTTAACAGAGCATCTATGATCGTACCGAAACCTATTCTCTCTTTCATAAGAAGATCTATCCCAACGATCAGGAGGGCCATTATAGTCATGGATATCCCATAATTAAACGGTGTATGATAGGATATTCCCATGCCAAGACAATCCCATGGTGCAAGCCCTATGTTGGCAAATATTGTAAGATGAACGCCGAAAGAGAATAATAAAAGTCCGGCAACTATCCTTATCCATTCAAATGCTATTTTTCGTTTCATAGCTTCCTCCTTAAATCACTCATTGGGACATTTTACCACATTTGGAACCGTCCCCGCTGACTCCCTGTTGACTTCCATGGGAAGTCAATGGGGACGGTTCTCATTGACTTATTTTTTCCTACCTATTTACAACCATTCATATTAATGATATCTTCATAACTATCTAAAATTCATACCCATTCTGGGTGGATCAAGTAAAAATGCACTACTTGATAGATTTCCGTAGTTAATAAATATTACTCTTTGGGGGTGATCAGTATGCCTCGTAAGGCCAGAACAAAAAGCATTTCCGGCTATATGCACGTTATTGTACGTGGAATAGGAAGACAGATATTGTTTGAAGAAGAAAAAGACTATGAACGATATCTTGAAAGATTAGAAAGGTATTGCCTGGAGACAGAGGTAAAAGTATGCGCTTATTGCCTGATGGATAATCATGTTCATATATTGGTTCATGGTGAATTACCATCAATCATTCTTCTGATGAAAAAACTCGGTGTGAGTTATTCCAGGTATTACAACAAGAAATATGACAGGATTGGGCATCTTTTTCAGGACAGATACAGAAGTGAGCCGGTGGAAGAAGAAAAATATTTTCTGACGGTTTTTAGATATATTCTGCAAAACCCCGAGAAAGCAGGGATTTGCGCTGCCTCAGATTATCCATGGAGTAGTTACAGATATTATGAGAAACCACCAGCTTTCATGGATCTGTCTGTCATATGGGGACTTTTGGGTGATAGAAAGCAGTTTAGGAAGTACATCGGTATCGAGTCTCAGGATAAATGTCTTGAATATGTCGACATCAAACATGATGATGAGTGGGCAAAACAGGAATTGAAAAAATGTCTTGGTATATCTGATGGAACTAAACTGCAGAGCTTAGAAAAAAAGGAAAGAAATGCAGCATTGGTGAAATTGAAAAGAGCCGGATTGACAATACGTCAGATTGAAAGACATACGGGAATAGGCAGAAATATTGTTCAGAAAGCAGGGAAGTAAGGAAGTCACTGAGAACCGTCCCCGTTGACTGCTTGACATACTGCCGGTAAGTGGATATAATTCGGCTAATATTCATTAGCACGACAAAACGAGGGGAATATTGGATATGGGTAAGATAGTAGTATTAGCCGGGAGTCCGAGAAAAAACGGAAATACCGACAGGCTGGTTGAAGCCTTTGCAAAAGGCGCTGAAAAGAATAATAAGGTTGATGTTATCCCGGTTTCTGATCATAACGTTAAACCTTGTACAGGATGTAATTCATGTTTTGAGAGAGAGGGAAACAAGTGTTTTCAACATGACGATATGACAGAGATATATGAAAAACTGAAGGATGCAGATACATTGATCATTGCTTCTCCGGTTTATTTCTATGGGATAAGTGCTCAGCTAAAGGCAGTTATCGACAGATTTCATACTCCAATGAGGAATAAGTTCCATATTAAGAAACTGGGACTGATTCTTGTCGGAGCCGCCGAACTGCCGGAGTTATTTGATGCCGTTATCACACAGTACCGGCTGATCCTGAACTTTTTCAAGCTGGAAGATGCCGGAATGGTGCTTGTACGAGGCGCAAAAGAAAAAGGTGATGTCAGGAGTGAAGACCTGAACAAAGCATTCAAATTGGGGAAGTCAATATGAAATAGGTTTATACAAAGGGCGTTATTATATAGACACAACTAACAGACAGGACGGGGACCTGTCTGTGCCGCTTTCACACAGCTTATAAGAAGCATTGTCAGGTTGGAAGTCAATGGGGACGGTTGTTGTTTACTATATTTTATGAACAATTTTGAAGCAGAGGATCAGGCGGAGCTAAAAAATTACAAGCGGAAGAAAGAAAATGCACGATGAATAATTACAGGATTTTTGGACAGGGGAATGTAGATATTGTAATAGAAATGGGACTGGGAGCTTGTATAGCTGAATGGGAACTACTTGCAAATGAACTCAGTAAAGATCACAGTGTGCTGGTTTATGAAAGAGCCGGGATCAATCACAGTGACAAAAGTGATAAAGAACGAAGCCCTTCAAATATTGCAAAAGAATTAATGGATCTCATAAAGGAAATTCCACATAATGAGAAGATTGTGGTAATAGGACATTCTCAGGGTGGATTGTATGCCGGCGAATTTTGTGGCATCTATCCGGAGATAATAAAAGGGCTTATTCTTCTGGATCCATTATCTAAAGATGATAATAGATTTAAAAAAGAATTAACAACTAAGGAACTCAAAAAATCCGGAGTAGATAAGAGCAAAAATTTTATAATATTAGAAACACTTGCCAGGCTTGGGCTGAAAGGCCTGGTAAAGAGAGTGATGTGTCAGGCTCCTCCGTTATATTACGCTGATTTTTCAAGAGAACAAAAAGAGGAGATTTTGAATTCGCTTGTAAATACTACGCACCTGCATACTTGTATAGAAGAGTATAGGCTAGCGCATGATGACGCGGTCTTACAAAATATGGTATCAAAAGATGATTATCCGGATATTCCGATTATTCTTGTAACACATTCGTCTGAGGAAGCTATTAAGGAAAATATGGAATTTGGCAGAAACAGCCGCCCTTTTGCTGTCAGGGTTGAAAAATTATGGCAGGAGATCATGAAAGAATATTTAGATTATTCGGAAAGAGCGATATGGATCCAGGCTAAGAAAGGAACTCATTACATCCATTTAACGGAACCGGAAATAATCATAGAGAGCGTGAATGATATTTGCTCTCAGTAAGTCAACCAGAACCGTCCCTGCTGACTTCTGAAAGAGATGGGGGTCAGCGGGACGGTTCTGATTGACTCCTTTTGATCATGAGGAAGGAAAAAAATGAAGGATATGCCTGTATTGACAATAGAAACGATAAAACGGATGGAAGATATGTCATGGTTTACCCACGCACAGATCTTTGACGATCTTATCATAGTGTCGCAAAAGGAAACGGCCTGCTACATACTGAGGACAGCGGCGGGACTCGTGGTAATAGATGGTATCTGGCCGGATAAAAGAGTATATGATGAGATCTTGCGTTCAATTGATGAAGCAGGCTGGGGCGATGATGGGATCAATATGTTTATTATGACACATGGTCATATCGATCACGTGGGATGCGGGAAGTGGCTTAAGGTGGACTCCGGAGCAAAAACCTTTCTTTCTGAAGAGGACGATGAATTAAGGCTTTCGACACCGCATGAAGACGGACGGAGCGACAGCTATAAAGAGTTTGAGATCGATGAGTATATATCTGACGGGGATATGATCGATTGCGGAGACAGAAGTATATATGTAATATCGACTCCGGGTCACACAAAGGGATCGTCAAGTTTTATTTTTCCTGTACATGAGAACGGGGAAAAACATATGGCGTGTCTTTTCGGCGGTGCGACCCCTCCATGGAGAGATGAAAGCGGCAGGGAAATACAAAGGCAGTCCATAAAGAAATTCATGAAGATTACCGGAGAAAAAGGCTGCGATGTCGCTCTTACAAATCATACCGCCTTTGACTGCGGTCTTGAGCGCATAGCATACAGCAGGGCAAGGATAGCACATCTTCCGAACATCTACATCCTTGGAACAGCCGGAGTACAGAACTTTTGCAGGGTTTTCGAAATGGTACTGTGATATGCAGATGAATGACATTACGAAGAATTACAACAAGATCATAGGACAGATAAACAAGGCATACAGCATTCAAAAATGCGATAGAGAACGGGGCAACACCAGTATTAGAGCCGGAACTTGAACCCTGGGGACAGAGAACCTGCTATATTGCTGATCCGGAAGGTAATCTGATCGAGATTGGTTCATGGAATAAACCCTTTGAAGAAAAGGATACAGGGAGATAGAGCACGGTTTATGATCCGGGGAGTCAGCAGGATCTTCTTTTACTGTAACTGTGATGGCCTGTTCTTCATTGATCCGGTTACTGTTGTTGATGACAGGAATAATCGTAAGTATGGAACAGATTTGAAAAGGAAATGACAGGATGGGTAAAGTACGGAGGTGACATAGAATGAATAAAACGGATTTGCATAAGAAATTGTACAGCCTTCAGGATCTGAAATATCGTGATATGCAGATAAAGATAATTCCGAACATAAGCCCAGAGTCGATCATTGGTGTGAGGACTCCGGAGCTCAGGAATATGACAAAGGATATTTTGAAGGCCGGAGATTATAAGGATTTTCTGGGAGAACTGCCTCATAAGTATTTTGAAGAAAACCAGCTGCAGGCTTTTATCATTTCCGGGATAAAAGATCTGAATGAATGTATAGAGGAACTTCGAAAGTTTCTCCCATATGTAGATAACTGGGCTACGTGCGATCAGATATCTCCGAAGATCTTTAAGAAGCACAAAGAAGAGCTTCTTACGCAAATTAAAGATTGGATCGAGTCGGATAGGACATATACCATTAGATTTGGAGTGGGAATGTTGATGGAGCATTTTCTGGATGAGGACTACGATCCGAAGTATCCGGAGATGGTGGCCGGGATCCGGTCAGAAGAATACTACGTTAATATGATGATCGCCTGGTACTTTGCAACTGCTCTCGCAAAGCAGTATGAAAGCATTCTGCCTTTCATTGAGGAAAAAAGACTTGATGACTGGACACATAACAAGGCCATTCAGAAAAGCGTGGAGAGCAGAAGAATCACAGAAGAACAAAAGGTCTATTTGAAATCATTGAAAGTGACCCGTTAACTCTGTAAAGACTCTCAAAGCTGTAGTTGATGCAAAATCTACAAGGTAAAAATTAAGTTGAATAAATTTACGGCATTTTTGTAAGGTATATATGAGAAAGGATAATTAAGAAAATGAATGATTTTATCGCAATTTGCGGATTGGACTGTGAGACATGTGAAGCCCGTCTGGCTACAGTTAATAACGATAATGAACTGCGGATAAAGGTGGCAAAAGAATGGTCAGAACTTAATGGAGTGGAGATCACACCGGAAATGATCAACTGTTCCGGCTGCCGTATTCCTGGAGTAAAGACTATGTACTGTGATTCTTTATGCCCGATCAGACAGTGTGCTAAAGAAAATCAGCTTGAAACCTGTGGCAGTTGTCCTGAAATGAAGTCCTGCGAAAAGATTGGAGCAATTATCGGAAACAATCCTGATGCACGGGAAAGGCTTGAAAACATCGGAAACGTATAATGACTGATTTAGTAATGAATGCACTTTGAATTTCAGGCATAAACTTTGGAATTTGTTGTAAAAATGACAGGACTTACAGGTTTTCTTCTCCCCATTTTTTCAGTTCCAGAAGAATCGGAACTATACTTTCAGCCTTCTTTGTAAGAGTGTACTCCACCCTAACCGGCATTTCCATATACTGTTTTCTTTCGACAAGGCCGTCGTCTTCCATTTCTTTAAGGGAATGAGCCAGCATGGTGTTGGTTATCCCGAATACTGCTTTTCTCAACTCGCCGTACCTTACCGTACCCTCCCTGTCCATAACACAAAGGATCATGATCTTCCATTTTCCGCCAACTATATCTATGACCTTCTTTAATCCGCATTTCTCTCCGGCAATATCCTCACACAATGCTTCTTTTATTATCTCATCTTTTTTTTCAGCCATAATCCCTCTTTTATTCGCGATACTCAGTTTTTTCTTACCTGGTAAAGATAATCTGCGTACTTGATATATTTTCTATACCACATATAATAGCGCTATCGACAGACTTTTGACAAGCATTATATTCTCCCGGATGCCCCGGGGTGAAAGAAAGGATTGTAATTATGATCGCAAAAATATACCGAAAATATGGATTCTTAATACTGATAGCATATCTGATAGCTGCTTTCTTCTTTCCTGTACTCGGAGTGGTTGCTGTTATATGTATGCTATCACCAGTAATATTTGCCCTGACAGGAAAAGGAAGATACTGGTGCGGGCATTTCTGTCCCCGTGGTAATTTCTTCCAAAATGTAACCTGTCACTTATCAAAAAAGAGACCTGTTCCTGCGTTCCTTAAGAGCGCAGCCTTCAGGACATTCATGGTTCTTTTCATTATCGGAAACTTCTCATTTGGAATTTATTCTAACTGGGGAAATGCATACGGAATCGGAATGGTATTTTACAGGATAATCGTGATAACAACCCTGATAGGTGTGATCCTAAGTGGATTCTATCTGCCAAGAACCTGGTGTACCTTCTGCCCGATGGGATCCATATCATCATTTATCTCATGGTTAAAAAGGAGCCGACAGAGAAGGGGTTATACCAAAGTTTGACGGGATAATGGATATTATCTATAATGTGGCTAATGTATATTAGCGGATTGGAGTCAATGGGGACGGTTCTCAATGACTTAGTTGGCTTGAAAGAAGCCAGCAAGAACCGTCCCCGTTGACTTCCAGGAGGTTATGAAAGGATGAATAAGATCATTGTTTATTATTCTCTTGAAGGGAATACAGAGTATGTTGCGGATAAGCTATCAGATGCCATAGGAGCCGGTAAGCTGAGACTTATACCTGAAAAGGCTTATGTTGATAAGGGATTTGCGAAGTTTATCTGGGGAGGGAAAAGCGCCGTTATGGCAGAAAAACCGAAGCTGAAGCCTTATGCTCTGGATACTGATTTTGAGGAGATCATTATTGGTTTTCCGGTATGGGCGGCGAACATAGCACCGCCAATAAGGACATTTGTATATGAAAATAAAGAACTCTTAAAGGGAAAGAGGATATCAGCTTTTGCCTGCCAGGGTGGTTCAGGCGCAGAAAAAGCTTTCGGTAAATTAAGAAGCCTTCTTGAGATAGATGATTTTTACAGTACGGCCGTATTTATCGATCCGAAGGACAGGCAATCAGAAGAGAATAAAGTGAGATTAGACACATTTATTAAAAAGCTTAAAGAAAATGATTGACTCTCACATTGTGTCAGGGATTAGGGTAATAGTGAGCTCAGGAAAAACGTCCATGGAGGTAAGAGAAAATGCTTAAAATAGGAGATTTTTCAAAACTATCCAGAGTAAGCATCAGGATGTTGCGTCACTATGATGATATTGGATTATTGAAACCGGCGGAGATCGATACATTTACCGGATATCGCTATTATCGTGAGGAGCAGCTTTTTATCATCGGAAGGATTACGGCATTAAAAGATATGGGATTTTCCCTTGCTGATATCATCCGGATCCTTGAAAACTATGATGATAAGGAAAAAATGGAAGTCTTTCTGCTGGAAAGACAGGCAGAACTGAAAAAGCTTTCCGAAGAGACACAGTACAAACTGATGCTTCTGGAAACGGCCCAAAAGAGGCTGAGAAAGGAGCAAACTATGAGTTATAACGTAACAGTAAAAACTATACCGGAGAGATATGCGGCGACTGTGAGAATGATCATTCCGCGTTATGAAGATGAGCAAAGAGCATGGAGTGTGCTTCATTCGGAGTGTGGCGGAACATTAGTACCGGCAGAACCCTGTCTGGCCGGAGCAGAATTTTTCGATGATGAATACAAAGAAGAAAATGTAGATGTGCGGATCTGGATGACAGTGAAGGGAACATACGAGAACACAGAACACGTAGAATTTCTGACCCTTCCGGCGGTAAAGGTGGCCAGCTGTATTGTGAACGGAAGCTATACACAGCTTACGGATGCAACTGCAACGGCAATGGCCTGGATGAGAGATAACGGGTATACCATGAATGGAGCAATGTTCTGCATTTATCATGTAAGTCCCGCTCAGACATCGGATCCTGATGAACTGGTGACAGAGATCTGTTTTCCGGTAGAGTAAAGCGGAAAAAATACAGGGGGCCACACGGCTCCCTGTTTACTTAGTACAATGATCTGGAAAAAGAAGAAAACTATAAAAAACAACAGATAAAAACAAACGGACAGGTTATGGCAGATCATAAAAAATACGTTTTATCTTATTTCCTGAATATTAGTAAAAACAGAGAACTCTCGGAGGGGCTGACCGGGCTTGCTGTTTATAAACATATTTCCGGCGGGGAGAGTATTCTGGAGGCCGGACACAGAACGGATCATATCGGCCTTGTCGTTTCCGGACTGGTCAGAGGGTTCTATATTGATGAAGAAGGCAATGACAGAACAAAATGCTTTTCACTTCAGGGAGACTGGTGCTGCAGCTATAACTATTTATCGGAAGATCCATGCCCCTTCTTTTTGGAAGCAGAGCAAGACACTGTTTTAGCCATGTTTAATATACCTGATATTGAAAAGATTAAAGAAAAATACCCGGTACTAAAGACAAAGATGGAAGAATTGCTGGCGGAATCAATGATGAAATCCGAGCAAAGGATATATTCTTTTATTTCGATGGAGGCAAAAGACAGATATTTGCTTTTATTAAAGGAGCAGCCTGAGTTGATTAAAAATGCAAAACAGGAGCATATTGCATCCTATCTTGGTATCACACCAAGTTCTCTTTCAAGAATTAAGAAAAATCTTTGACTTTTGGCGTCCGAATCATAAGATTCTTGTCATATGACAATTACATATCAATGTGCATATTATAACATCACCTCAACAAAGAAAAACGAGGTGATTTTTATATGGAAAAAACAGTTTTGATCACGGGCTGTTCTTCAGGATTCGGAAGAGCGCTGTGTAATGAATTTAAGGACCTTGGCTATTATGTGATAGCCACAGCTCGTAATGTTATGAGGCTTTCAGATGTAAAGGCGGATCTGAAGATCGAACTTGATGTCAGCGATGAGCGCAGTATTCGAAATTCTTTTGAATTGATCCTCAGTGAGGTTACCGGGATCGATATTCTGGTAAATAATGCCGGATATTCTGTGAGAAGTGCAGTTGAAGAGATCGAGATCGACAAGCTTAAAGATATGATGGATGTCAATGTCTTTGGAACGATCCGTATGATGCAGGCTGTTTTGCCTGTTATGAGAAAACATGGCGGAGGAAGAATATATAACGTTGGTTCGATATCGGGCAGGATGACCGGAATTGCCAATGGGGGTTATTGCAGCAGCAAATATGCGCTGGAGGCTATAACAGAGGCTGCCAGGTATGAAACGAAGGACATGGGGATTGAAATATGTGTTATTGAACCCGGAGCTATGGACACGGATTTTTTCGGAACACTGGCTAAAAATTCAGACGAGAAAATGAAGGATCCTGCTTCATGTTACGGAAACATTTATGAACGTGATCTTAAATTTCGAGGTAAACAGGCAAAGTCTGATGTCCAAAAATGTGCAAAAAGACTGGTTCGGATCAATGAGAAAAGGAAACTAAAAGTCAGATATACAATAGGAGTTTCGTGGATATACCGAGTATTTACGAAAATGCCGGACGGATTAAAAGAATGGGCGATCAGGAGATTTAATTAAGATGGATAATAAAAAAACGGTCAGAAGGAGAATCGTTGCATTTGTATTGTTTATTGCGGCATTATGCTTTTCACTTATGGAGATCCATGAAGTGGCGCTTACAAATAGCGGATATGGCGTTTTGGATATGACAAAATATAACGCCGATGTGTTTGTTAAGATGATGAATGCATCGGAAGATATAAGTATATACTGGAAATACTATATCTTTGATTTTATTTTTACGGCGGCATTCCTGAATTATATGCTTCAGATGGCAAGTGGATTTAAAGGAATTGTGATCAACAGAATCAGGATCATATCCTATGTTATTGCCGTAATCAGAGGGATCCTTGATATGGCGGAAAACAGTATCATGCTTAATCAGATATATTCTTTCCCAGCGGTGAATTATGGCTTGATCAATGTGTGTAATACCGTAACAAGGCTCAAGTTCCATTTTATGAGAGGCTGGTTTGTCTGCCTGCTTCTGATGATCGTACCGGGAAGAGTGCATATCACTGAGAACCGTCCCAATGCCGTTAAGTTAGTGCCATTCTGAGACTACACAATGTCATTCTGAGGGCGGAGCCCGAAGAATCTTTCTCTACGGAAGAAAAGATCCTTCGCTGGCGCTCAGGATGACAAAATGCTTAACTTAACGCCATTGGAACCGTCCCCGTTGACTTCTTGACATGCTGACGCTAAGTGGATATAATCGGCTAATATTTATTAGCAAAAAGAGAGGTTCATAGTATGAAAACGATCGGATTGATAGGTGGAATGAGTTGGGAAAGCACGATACCTTACTATAAGGCCATAAACGAATATGTCGGTAAGGAACTTGGTGGATTCCACAGTGCTAAGATCCTGCTGTATAGCGTGGATTTTGCCGAACTTGAAGAAAATATGTCAAAAGGTAAATGGGATCGAAATGCATCACTTCTTTCCGAAGCGGCGATAAGACTTGAGAAAGCCGGAGCAGATGTTATCCTGATCTGCACAAACACGATGCATAAGCTGTTTTATGATGTTCAGGAAAGGGTTTCAGTTCCTCTGATCCATATTGCCCTGGCAACGGCCGATGCTCTTGAAAAGGACGGGATCAAAAGAGTCGCTCTTCTTGGAACGAAATATACCATGACAGAGGATTTCTACAAAGAGAGACTAAAAGAACGAGGGTTTGAAGTATTGATCCCGGAAGAGGAAGATATGCAGATCGTACATGATGTTATTTTCGATGAACTCTGCCACGGTATCATCAAAGAGGAGTCAAGAAAAGAATATGCAAGGATCATTGCCGCGCTGAAAGAAAAAGGTGCTGAAGCAGTCATACTCGGATGCACAGAGATCGGACTCCTTATCACACCGGAAGATTCCGTTCTGCCGGCTTATGATACGACATTGATCCATGCTGAAAGTGCCGCAAGATATGCACTTCTTTGAAGTCACTGAGAACCGTCCCAATGACGTTAAGTTAAGCATTTTGTCATCCTGAGCGCCAGCGAAGGATCTTTCCGACCGGTTATAGAAGATTCTTCGCTTCGCTCAGAATGACACTAACTTAACGCCATTGGAACCGTCCCCGTTGGCTTCCCGTTGACTTGAGCGAGAACCGTCCCCGTTGTCTTGCCCGTTGATCTATGGCAGAAACAGTTTTTGAAAATGGCAGATCATAAGAAGAAAATGATACATATATTTATTTCGATCATGTTGATCATAACCATATTATTTATTATACTTCCGCCAAGCTTTGGCAGACTTCCCGCGGGACATATTTTAAGCGAGAAAACACAGTTGGAAATTGACGGTGCAGATATAGGTCTGATACTTTTATCCGACAATATGGATGCTCCTGTACTGCTTGTCTGTGGAGGTGGTCCGGGTATCCCCCAGTACCTGATGGAGAGTTTATATCCATCGGTGCTTCCGGAGTTTTTTACTGTATGCTATTTCGACTACAGGGGAACGGGTTTATCTTTTAACAAAAATACCGATCCGGGCGAAATGACGACAGATAGATATATTGAGGACACTTTGTATGTTACGGAATATCTTAAGGAGCGTTTTGATCAGGAAAAGATATACATCATGGGGCATTCCTTTGGAACATATATCGCACTGAATACGGTCGACCGGCACCCGGAGAACTATACAGCCTATCTTGCAATGTCTCAAAACTGCGATCAGCACCGTTCGGAGCTTATGGCATACGATTATATGCGTGCCCGCTATGAAGAAGCCGGCGACAGCTCGATGGTTGCCAAATTTGATGAGTATAATATAAGGGAATCTGAAGAAGATTACAGAAAGTACACGAATTCCGGTCTAAGGGATAAGGCCATGCATTCCCTCGGTGTCGGAACAACTTCTGATATGGATAATGTGATAACGGATCTGTTTTTTCCAAGTCTCAGGTTGGCCGCCTATACTCCCCTGGAAAGGATAAATATATGGAGAGGCAAGGCAGCATCGGGGTCATTCGCAGTTCATAATGAATCGAGATCGTTCAATGCTTTTGAAGCTGTTCCAGAGGTAGAGATACCTATCTATTTCTTTGCAGGTGAAAATGATATGACATGCTGCACTTCATTACAGAAGGAATACTTTGAGGCGGTGAAAGCTCCTCTTAAGGAGTTCTTTCTGTATGAAGGGTGCGCACACAGTCCCATATATGAGGATGGGGAAAAAACACGCGGGATATTGGAAGTCATTGGGGAAGTCACCGAGAACCGTCCCCGTTGACTTATTGTTATTTATTTAGGGGTTTGATATACTAAGAATGGTGACCCTCGTAAGGAAGTAATTGCTCTCTGTCAGACTTATTTTGCCATTCAGACATACCGGCAGGAAGTTGCGGATCATTACAATCAGAGAGAAAGGGGCTTAAAATTGATTATGGCAGTGATGGAGAAAGCCTTGACAGGCATTAACAGACAGAATAGACTTAGCCAGCCAGCCAGCCAGCCAGCCAGCCAGCCAGCCAGCCAGCCAGCCAGCCAGCCAGCCAGCCAGCCAGCCAGCCAGCCAGCCAGCCAGCCAGGCGGATTTTACACGTAAATTATCAGGGGGCTGCTATACCCTTTTCACAAAAGAATATGATAAAAACACAGATGTATGCTGTGGGGAAAAGATTAACATTTTTCTCCGCAGCATTTTTGCTGTTTGGAATATAGAAACAGATCGGTAATTTTGAAATATTGATATTAAAAGAGGAACGAAAATGAGAAAAATCAATCGGATACTGAAAAAAACAGGAGTGATCATTCTGGCGGCGGCCATGCTGGCAGGACAGACCGGATTTACGGCTCTTGCGGAAGAGATTGCGGAAGTCGCAGTGACGGAAGATAAGGCTGTGGGTAATGAGGTTGGTTCCCCGGATGATCCTTCCGATGGAGATGAATCCTTTGAAAATACGGTTTCTTCAGATAACGCTGACACAGAAAAAGAATCCGTATCAGAAGACAGTGCTGAAAGAAAAAGATTTGAAGAATCCGGGACGCTTGGCGGCGTAACAATAACCGTGGAAGCCGAAGAGGGAGTCTTCCCTGAAGATGCTGTTCTTTCTGTTAAGGAAGCCGGCCGGTCTCAGGAAAAACAGGCAGAGGAAGCCGTAGAGGAAGAACGTCCTGAAGATCAGAACGTGGCGGCATCCTATACATACGATATCAAAGTACTGGATAAAGAAGGAAATGAGCTTCAGCCTGCGGATGAAGCTCAGGTGAAGGTGTCCTTCACCCTTGATGAAGTAGCTGACAGCAATCTCATGACGAATATCTATCATATCAGGGAAGCTGATCCTGATGGGACAGCTTCTGAAGAGAATTCAGGGAAAACCGGTTCTGATCCTGAAGAAATAGATTCCGTGGAAAGTGATACAGAATCTGTAGAAGGGGACAGTAAAGCATCCGAAAATACAGAGCTTGTTGCGGAGAAGCTCAGCGTGGAAACTGACGGCGATACCGCCACGGCTGAAACAGACGGTTTCTCACTTTACACTGTAGAATTCACCTATAACGATCTGCAGTATGTAATGCCGGGAGACAGCGAGATCCCTCTGTCCGAAATCCTTGATGCTGTCGGTCTTACAGGCGATGTAAATGACGTAAAGGTGAGCGACAGCTCCCTCTTTTCTGCTGCAAGGCTGAAAGTATCGGATGATGGCAAAAAGCCTGCAAAGGACTGGGACGGCAACCCCATAGCGGACGATAACGGCGTATGGTTTGTTACGGCACATAAGGCGTTCAGTACCGAGGAGTGGATGAAGGTCACGATCAATGATGTGGTGTATGAGATCACGGTGACGGATGATAACCCGTCCTCAAATTCGGATTTCACAGTGCGGTATTTCCTGGGGGATAAGGAATATATCGTTGACGGCGGAAGCAGCGCGTATGCATCGGATATCATAAGAGAACTGAATCTTGGGATTAATCCTGCAAAAGTATTTACGGCAACTGCAGCTACCGATAAAATAGTATGTCAAAGTATTGATAGAGGAGATAACAGAGATTGGACAATCACTGCAACAGAGTATTTTGATGGTGAGAAGAATGGTATATTTCAGCTTCAATTTGATTATTCTGAGGACAATAATAAATTCAAACAGTTTTATGCAGCGTGTTACAAGGAGATCACGACCTGGGAGGAGCTTCAGCACGACCTGAAAAAGGGAGGGGAAATAAAGCTGACATGCGACCTGACTGCTGCAAACACGGATTCCATGCTTGCTGTTCCGAATGATCCAATAATTACTTCGACAACACTGGATCTGAATGGACATACACTGGACGGAAGGGCGCTAAGTGAAAGCGATAATTTCAAGACTGTTTTGAAGGTCGAAAATAACCTGACCATAAAAGATAGCGGTACAGGCGGTCAGATTATCGGCAGCGGAAAACTGGTTTTCGAGTATGAAGAAGGAAATAAAGTCTACGATGGAAACGTTGTAGATGTACTTGGAGCGCATTTATCCTTAAACGGTGGAACGATTTCAGGAACTGACGGGTATGAAGTGATCTATGTAAATGGTGACACTGCACGATTCGATTTTAACGGGGGTACAATAACCGGAACCAATGAAAATAATATTATCGATTTTGCAGGCATCAGCGCTTCAATGACCGGCGGGACAATTTCCGGCAGTGATTTGAAAGAATCCGCTGTGCGGGTCGGCGGAAATGTCACGATGAGTAATGTAACGGTTTCTGCTAGCGGAGAGAAATACGGCGGTGTTTATGTTCCGGCCGGAGATGGAAATGAGCTCCATCTGTCCGGATCGCCGGTGATCACGGGAGGCATTTATCTGGAAGCCGGAGAAGTCATCCATATTGATGATGCATTGGATGAAGCGGTTTCCATTCCGGTGAGGGCACAGACAAAGCCTTCTGTAAACAGGTCCGTTACGATCACGAGCGGGTTTTCCGGCAAGGGCAGTCTCTCGAACTTTACAAATACCGTCTCCAGTGCAAGCCTTGCGGTAAATGAGAGTGGTGAGCTGGAGCTTTGTAAGGATCAGGCAAGTGAATGGGACAGTCTGCAAAACCTGATCAATGAGGCGGCAGAAAACAGCGGTACAGTAACACTTAATAAAAACTACACTGCGGATGAATATGACGTTCATCTGGAGATTCCTTCCGGGAAGACGGTTACGCTGGATCTTAACGGGTATACCGTGGATGGATCTGCGCTGGACGAAGAAGCTGTGATTGAGATTGGCGGTGAGCCCTTCTGGAATGGCGCAATTGTTGTTGAAGGAGAGCTGGTTTTAAAGGGAACAAACGGCGGCAGTCTCGTAAATACAGGAAAACTTTGGCCGTTATCGGTTGTTGGCAGCTTTACCATAGAAGGCGGTACGATTTCCGGAACGGTGGCTACAGGAGAAGGAAGCAGTATCCGGATGGATGGGGGTACACTGGAAAATCGGGCAGATTGCGCATTTGAGGTAAAAGGTGAATTTGTCATGAATGGCGGCACCATTTCCGGCCACGATGCAAGGTATGTGGTTACGGTGGGTGCCCCATTTACCATGAACAACGGGACGATTACCGGAACAAATATATCGAAAAGTATAGTATCCCTAAGCGGCCGATTTACCATGAACGGAGGCCGGATCTCAGGTGCCGGAGCAAGTGGAGGGGTGTCCTGTCATTTTCCCCTGTCTTTCCATGTTTCCGGTGCACCGGTGATCGATGGCGGAATTTATCCTTATGATATCAGTGAGGGGAAAGGGTCCATCAATGTGGATGCGCCTTTGACAAGCGGCGCAAGTTTTTCGGTTATCACTTCCGACGCCGCATCTGCAAAGGGAGCTGTTGTCGCAAATCCGGTAGGAGAATATACCCTCACTGCTTCCGATGCAGAGAAATTCCACAGCGCTCTTGATGAAACCCTTGTCGGTGTATTGGATAACGGTTCTGTCAGGCTCAAAAAGCCGCTTTCGGAAAACATGATCACGCTCAGCGCCGCATCGGGAACCTATAGCGGCGAAACGCTGACACCTCCCACACTTATGGTTAAGGACGGAGAAGAGACACTGACCAAAGACACACATTATACCGTAAGCAGCTGGTCGGGAGATTTTATCAATGCGGGGGAGTATACTGCAACGGTAAGCGGAACCGGTGATTATTATACCGGATCGGTGACGGCGACCTTTACGGTAAATCCGAAACCCGTTACGGCTCCGACGATTGAGCTGACCGGGGATCTCACTTATACCGGAAGTGAGGTTAAACCGGATGTAACGGCGGTTAAGGATGGCGATACGGTGATTCCTTCCGGTGAATATGAGGTCGGTTATTCCGGCAACATCAATGCCGGCACCAACACGGCTACTGTCACGATCACGGATAAGGCCGGCGGGAATTATACTGTCAGTGGAAGCAGGAATTTCTCGATAACGCCGAAAGCCATTACTGTCAGCGCAGATAACAAGACAAAGACTTATGATAATAATGCTTCTACAGATCCGGCATTGACTGCTACGGTGACCGGAGCTGTGGCGGGGGATACGATCAATTATTCACTGAGCCGCGCAGCAGGGCAGAATGTAGGAAACTATGATATTACGGTAACGCCCGGGAGCAACCCGAACTATACGGTTAATGTGGAGTCGGGACGCTTCAGTATAGAAAAAGCAGATTATCCCGCAAACAGACCGCAGGAAAATATAGAGACGGCTAATGCGAATGATAAGGTATCAAAGGTAGCCCTTCCTTCAGGCTGGCAATGGTCTGATGCAGACAAGGATAGGGACCTGAATGAGAGTGAGCCTGTTACCGTTTCAGCGAATTATATCGCAGCAGACAAAGATAACTATATTGAAGGCGGGCTTGTGCGTAATGTTACGATTACAAGGAAAGCCTATGTGCATGTTAATAAGGTGACGCTCAATAAAACTACAGCTTCCATCGTAAAGGGTAAGACTCTGGCACTGAAAGCCGCTATCACCCCGGCGGATGCCACGAATAAGGCAGTTACCTGGTCAAGCAGCAATACAGCTGTGGCAAAGGTTTTCTCAACAGGAGTAGTTACCGCGGTAAACGGAGGAACGGCAAAGATCACGGTCAAAACAAAGGACGGAAGTAAGACCGCGGTATGCACGGTGACGGTAAGCATACCTGTAACCGGGGTAAAGCTTAATAAGAGCAGTGCATCCATAGTAAAGGGAAAGACCCTGGCACTTACCGCCACAGTAGCACCTTCAAATGCCACGAATAAGGGAGTTACCTGGTCAAGCAGCAATACGAAGGTCGCAACGGTTTCAACAAAGGGAGTTGTGAAGGCAGTAGACGGCGGATCAGCGGTTATTACCGTGACCACCGCAGACGGAAAGAAAACAGCGAAATGCACGGTAAAGGTTATAGTCCCTGTAACCGGGATAAAGCTTAATAAAACCAAGGCAAATGTTGCGAGAGGTTACACTATGACCCTCACCCCAACCATAACACCTTCGAACGCAACGAATAAGGCAGTGACCTGGAAGAGCAGCAATACGAAGATCGCCACGGTTACATCTAAGGGCGTCGTAAAGGGAATAAAGAACGGAACAGTAAATATCACCGTAACCACCAATGACGGAAAGAAAACCGCCACCTGTAAGGTAACGGTAGTGAACCCTACTCCCGTGAAGAGCGTTAAGCTCAATAAGACAAAGGCAAGCGTCGTAAAAGGATATACCATTACCCTTACTCCCACTGTATCACCTTCAAATGCCACGAATAAGGCAGTGACCTGGAAGAGCAGCAATACAAAGATCGCCATGGTCACATCGGCAGGTGTGGTAAAGGGAGTAAAGGCAGGAACTGCAAATATAACGGTTACGACAAAGGACGGAAAGAAGACAGCGGTCTGCGCAGTGACGGTTACGAATCCCATTGCTGTAAAGAGCGTTAAGCTGAATGCCGCCAAGGTAACCGTAGCAAAGGGCAAAACCTATACGCTGAAAGCGACAATAAATCCGACAAACGCCACAAATAAGGCAGTGACCTGGAAGAGCAGCAATACGAAGATCGCCACGGTCACAAGTAAAGGTGTTGTAAAGGGAATAGCCAAGGGATCGGCAAAGATCACAGTCACCACCACTGACGGCAAGAAGACCGCAGTCTGTACCGTCACGGTGAAATGATCTAAATATCAGACAGATTTCGGAAGTCAACGGGGACGGTTCTCATTGACTTGATTTTGCAAAATCAAGTCAATGAGAACCGTCCCCGATGACTTCTTCTTAGCGCCTTTCCTGCGGATTGGAGCTGTATCGCGGTTCTGGCGATCCTTGGAATGTACAGTGAAAGAGGAAATCTAGAGAGACAGATGCTGAAAATGGCGTGGTGGGTATCAGTATATGGGATAGTCTCTTATTTCTTTGTCAGTAAAACATATGCGATAGAACTGATCGGTGTGCTCATGGTCTATCCTGTGCTCAAACTATATAATGGTAAGCGTGGCAGGGCAAAATGGATGAAGTGGTTTTACTATATATACTACCCGCTGCATTTGATAATTATTGGAATTATAAGGCTGGCTGTATATGGAGACATAAATATCTGTCTTTGAAGTCCTGACCCGACCACAGGCAGGTATTACGCACATGATACAGGAAAAAACGTAATTCAAAGCATCCGGAAAGGAGCAGCCAAATGAAAGATCATATCATACATCCGATCCCGCCTTTTTATGATAAGAATTCGACCATACTGATCCTGGGGAGTTTTCCTTCAGTGAAATCCCGTGAGCAGATGTTTTTTTACGGACATCCGCAGAATCGTTTCTGGAAGGTGATCGCTTCAGTTTTTGATTCGGACATCCCTGAAACGCTTTCCGAAAAGAAAGCTTTTCTTAAGAGACATCACATTGCCATGTGGGATGTGATAGGGTCCTGTGATATAAAGGGGTCATCCGATTCAAGTATTGAGAACGCAATTGCAAATGACATCTCCGTGATCCTGAATCAAGCGGGGATCCGCGGCGTATTTGTAAACGGGAAAACAGCAGAGAAATATTATAAAAAATATATTGAACCGAAAACAGGCATAATAGCAACCTGCTTACCATCTACAAGTCCTGCAAATGCTGCGTGGAGCCTGGATAAGCTTGTCAAAACCTGGAGTGAATCAATTAAGAAGAATTATAGAAGCGTGAGTGGGTAAAATGATAGTAAAATAAGTCACCGAGAACCGTCCCCGTTGACTTACCCGTTGACTTATGCGGAATATAGATGCTATGCTGCAGGTTAGTGTTTCAGCCAATAAGGAATTGTACGAAGATATTAAACGGAGGGACAAAGATATGTGTCAGGCTATGAAAGAGCTTATGAAAGAAGAAATTGCTGAAGAAATAGAAAACGAAAAGCTGATAGATATAAAGAAAATGATGAAAAATCTTAAGCTTTCTGCAAAGGAAGCAATGAAAGCTCTTGAAATCCCTGCTGCTGATCAGCGGAGGTATTCAGCTATGCTGAAAGCGAAGTAAACCGAACTGAGAACTCAATAACAATCAACGACGAAAGCAGTGAATCCCAGCGGTTTGCTGCTTTTTCATTTGAAAAGAAAGGAAACACTGCTTATGGGAAATAAAAGTAACACAGAGATCAAGGTCCTGACCTTCTATGACGGCGAGGCCGAGGCGATTGACGCATTTGCGGATGTCATCCGGTATAAGATGCGCCAGAGGATCCTGGACAGAAAAAAGTTAAAAATCAAAAGTGCCTGTGCTATAATAGAAAACTAAAAGGGAGGTTTTTTCTGAGATGAAAACAGAGCTCGTCCGCTTTGAGGATGTGGGAAAAACATACATTACAGGATCAGTTCCTTACGAGGCTTTACATGATGTCAACCTCACCATAGACGAGGGCGAGATGGTGGTGATCCTCGGGCCCAGCGGGGCGGGAAAGAGCACCCTCCTTAATCTCGTTGGAGGACTGGACGGTGCCACAAAGGGCAGGATCTTTTTCGGAGAGGATGAGATCACTGCTTTTGATGATAAACGCCTCGGGAAATTCAGGGCAAAGGACGTTGGAATAATCTTCCAGTTCTACAATCTGGTGCCCACATTGACCGCCCTTGAAAATGTGTCCCTGATGCAGGATCTGGGGCTCGACATCATGGACCCCGAAGAGGCACTGGACATGGTAGGGCTGTCCGGTCAGAAGGATAAGTTTCCTTCACAGTTATCGGGAGGCCAGCAGCAGAGGGTTTCCATTGCAAGAGCCATTGCGAAGAAGCCAAGGCTCCTTCTCTGCGATGAGCCCACGGGAGCGCTTGATTCAAAAACGGGAAATGAAGTCCTGAAGATATTGAAGGAGCAGAGCAGTATCCACCATAGAACGGTTGTCATGGTCACCCATAACAATCTTTTTAAGGAGATCGCCGATAAGGTAGTCATCGTAAAGAACGGGACCGTTGAAAATATTGAGATAAATGAACATCCGAAGGAACCGGAAGAACTGGGCGATTAATTAACGGATCCCTGTCCCTTTTCTCGGAAAGGCTCTGATCATTCGACGCCCTTAAGGGCTTCCACCATATCTATACTCTTTACCTTTGACGATATGATGGTATTTACTATAAGTGACAGCACGAAGGACAGAAAGAATGCCATGAGATATGAGCTGAGGGAGATCCTGTAGATATAGTCATCATCAACGGAAAGAGAGGACATCATAGTGATCAGTATCCTTTGTCCCATAGAAAGCCCCAGTGCGGTACCTGTACCGGTAATAATGATATTCTGCTGCTGAAGTATCCATCTGATACGTTCCGTCTCAAAGCCAAGCACCTTCAGTGTAGCTATTTCCCTCACCTTTTCGATGAAGGAGAGTACCCCCAGATTATACATGGCGATAATACCCACTATGACAGCAATGGTCATGGAATAGACCGTCTCCTCGGAGGTGCCGGCGTTTTGCCTGCGCATGGCGCGGATCAGGCTTTCCTTTGATACCACACCTGCCACTTCATCCCTGTCGGCAGACAGGTTAATGGGAACCGTCATATCGGTATAAAGAGTCCCGGGTGTGAAGCTGAACCCCAGACCTTCATAAACGGATCTTCTCATGGCTATGCCCTGGTTCCCGGGAGAGATATATATGAGTTTTATTCTTTCTCTTCCCTCCCCGCTTCCGTCAGTATGACGGAAGGAAAGCATATCTCCGGCCTTTACATTCAGCTGCCCGGCAGCCCTCCTGCTGATGGCGATACCGTCCTCCGGGAGATCTATGTAATTGCCGTGCTCATCCTGAAAGCGGGCTAGGTTCCCCTTATCCGCAACGGTCATACTTAAGACTATGGAATTATCCCCGGAGATAAGCTCTGCCTCCTTTTCTTCAAGCATCTGTCCATTATATTTTCTGGAGTAATCATATACGGTACCGTAATCAGTGCCTCTTTCAAAGGTGATGACATAAGAAGCGGGATTAAGCTCGCAGTATTCCCAGTTTTCCGCGCGCTTAAAAAGATCATTTGCCCCGAAGGAAGTGAGCATAAGACCGGAGGTGAGTGTTATTCCGAGAACCCCTGCAGCGGTTCTTACGCGGTTTCTGTATATCTCACGGATATTCCATTTTGTTGCAAAGCTTAAGC
The DNA here is from genome assembly GCA_000622025.1 of Lachnospiraceae bacterium AD3010. Classification (GTDB taxonomy): domain Bacteria; phylum Bacillota; class Clostridia; order Lachnospirales; family Lachnospiraceae; genus NK4A144. The sequence continues at coordinate 85,970 of JHWU01000010.1, forward strand.
GCTTCCAGATAGGGGTTTTCTCCAGCGCCCCGGCTCCGGATTCCCTTGGAGGTTCCGGGCGGAGTATTTCCGAAGCTCTTTTCGTAAGGAGCTTTCTGCAGGACAGGAAACAGGTAAAACCCGAAAGGAGTACGAGAAGGGCGATAACAAAAACTATACGCAGTGAGACCTTCATACCGATTCCGGGTATGATATAGTATTCCAGGTAATATCCGTTGATCAGACTACCGAGGATAAACCAGCCCGCCACAGCACCGGATACACTCCCAAGCAGTGAAACGACAACGGGATAGGACACATAGTGGAGAGTCACGATAAACCGTGAAAATCCAAGAGCCTTGAGAGCGCCTATTATGATCCGCTGTTTCATAACAAGCCTTGTCATTGTGGTCACAATACCCAGGAGAGCGATCACTATGAAGAGGACGGGGAAGATCTTTTCAAGGGTAATGTTGGATTGAATGTCTCCGTCTATGGACTGAAAGCCCGCCTCCTTCATCTTTGTGGTGAAGGTAAGATTATTCTTTGAAAAGTAGGAGGCAAGACGGGAGCCGGTGTCCTTTATCAGCTTCTTTTCCCGATCTGTAAGATGAACCTGGTTTTTAACACCCTTAAGCTTCACATATATGCTGTCATATACAAGTGTTTTGCCGGGATATTCGCCAGCGTCCAGAAATGCGTATCCGTATGCACCCCGGGCTACATCGGGAAAGGTTTCGTCCACCATATAGTAGACATGATCGGGATTATCAATGATGCCGCTGACGGCTTCGGTAAATTCCACGCCGTCCAGGGTTAAGGACAGGATATCCCCCACGGAGATATTTTCCGTAGAAGAGAAGTCCCGGTCTATCCATATTCCGGTCATCCCGGCTTCATAGGGTACTCCCTCATAAAGATGCATCCGGGAAATATCATTCTCATTTATGAAATTAAACTCGACCTTTTTTTCTTCCTTGAGGCGTGCCCGGCCAACAGCTGTGGATCTTAATTCTGCTGTTTCTACCCCCGGGTCTGACTTTATCTTAAGGAGGTCGTCGGAGGTGAAGCCGCTTGAAGTAAGAACAAGATCGGAAAAGTTAGTTTCATAATAGTATCTGTCCAAATTGTAGGAGTAGCCTTCGGTGATGGCATCAAACCCCTGGAGGATGAACAGCGCAAAAAAACACATCACGAATATGGCGAGAAACTGGACAAAATTGGTTCTTAAGTCCCTCAGCATTTTTTTTCTGAGTGTCTTTGTCATTCCTTATTCTCACCCGAAGTGTTTATAATACTGTCTTCAACTTCTTCACCCAGATACTTGGCCGCATCCGGGTCGATGACCACCCGGGTACTTTCATCAATGCCGCTCAGCTCCGTATATGCATCATCATGCACACCGACATTTATGTACTGTTTATTAACGGTACCATCTGACACATAGACAAAGGAGCCGTCATCATCACTGTAAATACACTCTGACGGGACTTTAAGAATATTTTCGGCTTCATCAAGCCTTATCAGAACATCAGCTTCCAGGCCAACGATAAGATCATCAGCCGTGTCTATGTCTATTTCCACTGTGGCCTTGGATTTACCTGAGGCATCATTTTCAGCAGCCTGGTCTATCTTTTTTACGCTGCCGTTATATTTAAGCCCCCCTATGTTGATCTCTGCGCTCTGCCCCTCCTTAACGGCTGTTATGTCATACTTTGAGACCATCATCCTAACCTTGTAGCCATTATCGCTTTGCATCATAAAGACGGGGGTGCCTTTTTCAACATAGGCGCCGGCATCAATAAGGCATTCTGTAATAATGCCGTCAACAGGGGATATACACCCATTCTCCGCTGAAGAGAGTTCCTTTTCTGCTTTTTGGAGATTAAGCTTATTATGCTCTGCGGTTTCTTCATCCGCATATATTTCAGAAAGGGCCGTCAGCATTGACTGGGCAGTATCCCTGTCGCTCCTCGCTTCAGACCACATTCTTGTGACGGTTTCAAGATTATTCTGCCAGGTTGCATACTTGCGGTAGGTTTCCGGATCCATGGAGTCTTCCGGGAGGCAGAGAGCAGCCCTCTGCGCGTCTGCTATTTTTCTGTTAAGCTCCCCTATCTCTGTCTGCAGATCTTCTGAATCGTCTACGAGATCGTCAACCTCGTCCTCGTCAGCATCTTCCGTGATCTCCATTTCCTTAAGCTTTGCTTCGATCTTTGAGAGCTCAGCCTGTTTCTCGGCTATTTCACCTTCCATCTTATATACATCGCTCTGGCAGGCCTTCTGCTGTCGGCTTATGATATAGGCATTTTCATGATCTTTTATTTCAAGGGAAAGGATATTTGCTTCAAGGGCAGCATAGACAAGCCTGCAGTTTTCTATCTCCTTTAGGGACTTATTGTAGATTCCCTGATACTTTGCCCTGTTATCTGATGCAGCCTTCAGTATCTTTTCACTGTACCTTAAGTCCGTGACAGCATGGCTTAAATCATCGCGCTGTATCTCCCCTTCATATGAGAGAAGCCTCTCTCCTTTTTTTACTCTGTCGCCTCTTTCCACCTGGCGTTCTTTAATAAATCCGGCAACATCCGAATATACCGTGACTGTACTCTCGCCCTCGACCTTTCCGACCCCACGGAGGAACGGCGAAACATCACCTCTTTCCGGAAGCACCACATCGATGCTTTCTGGCGACATATAGTAATAAAGACCTGCTGCGGCAGCGGCCAGAAGGACTGCTGCGATTATGGCAAACTTAACGGGTTTCCTCATATTTCACTCCTCCCCCTTAATACAAACCCTCACTGAAGTTTTTTGAGACACGATTATAGCACAAATGCTGCGCCATTGCTACGTGTGTTTATCGGCTGTCAGTCCGGGAAGGCTGTAAGTGCATTCACCCCGCTATCCTCCAAGCACGAGCCTCTTGACAAAAAGTAAACGTTCGTTTACAATTACAGTAAACAGTCGTTCACTTTTTAACATTGCAAGAGGAGACTTAATGAAGACAACAAAGGAAGACATATTACTAACATCATTAAAACTGTTTGCAGAGAGTGGCTTTGACGCAGTTTCTACGGGAATGATAGCCGAGAAGCTGGGCATTACTAAGGGGGCACTTTACAGACACTACAAGAACAAACAAGAGATATTTGACAGTATAGTCCAAAGGATGTTTGAGAAGGATGAGGAAAGGGCCGGGGAGGATTCCGTTCCCGAAGCGAAATATGAAAAGAATCCGGGTAAATATGAGGAAGTAAGCCTAAAGGATTTCTGCGACTATGTGGTCAATCAATTTGAGTACTGGACAATAGATGAATATGCAGCATGCTTTAGAAGAATGATCACTATAGAGCAGTATAAGAGTCCTGAGAAGATGAAGCTGTACCAGGATGTGATAGGATGCGGGCCGTTAGATTATTCAGAGGACATTTTCAGGGAAATGATAAAGCGGGGAGTTCTTAATAAAGCCGCCGAGAAGGCAGGTTCTAGGAAGCTCGCGGTAGAATTCTATGCACCCCTTAAACTCTCTATCGATCTTTTCGATGGGGGAGGAGACTATAACAAGCTGAGGAAGAATCTAAAGGAGATAACAGATGGATTCAAAGAAAGATACTCGGCCTAAAGAGGCCGTTTGGGAAAGAGCCAGGGTTATTGCCCTGGACAGGGATTTATACAAAGTAAAAACAGAAACTAAAGAATTAAAGGCGGAGGTTTCGGGGAGATTCAGATATGAAACGAGCTTGGTATCTGATTTTCCGGCGGTAGGGGACTATGTCCTTGTGGAGTCCGGGCAGGATAAAGATTTTTGCTTAATAACCGCCCTTTATCCCAGAAAGAGTTGTTTTATCAGAAAGGCAGCAGGAAGGGAGAAAAAGGAGCAGGTTGTTGCGGCTAACATAGATTATTGTTTTATTTGCATGTCGCTAAACAATGATTATAATCTCAGGCGCCTGGAGCGTTACCTTTCAGTAGCATGGAATAGTGGGGCTACACCGGTTGTAGTACTTACAAAGGCTGATCTGTGTAACAACATAGAAACGAAACTAACCGAGGTGGGCCAGGTGGCGCCCGGGGTTGATGTAATCTCGGTTTCAGCATATCTTGAGGATCTTGATGCAGTGTATGATTATGTCAGGCCGGGGAAGACCGTGGCATTCCTGGGCTCTTCCGGAGTGGGGAAATCTACCCTGATTAATGGACTTCTTGGGGATAATCTGATCAAAACCCAGGGCCTTCGTAATGACGACAAGGGAAGACATACCACTACAGGCAGAGAACTTATGGAGCTTCCAAACAAAGCTTATGTTATTGACACTCCCGGAATGAGAGAACTGGGCATGTGGGATAGTGAGGATGGAATAGAATCAGCATTTCCGGAGATTGAGGAGCTTAAAGACAGGTGCCGTTTCTCCGACTGTTCTCACACCAATGAGCCCGGCTGTGCCATAAGGAAAGCAATACTTAACGGCGAACTGTCGGAAGCCAGACTGGCCTCTTATATAAAACTAAAAAGGGAGAATGAATACATGGCTGATGGCAGCGGATACCTTCAGGCAAAGAAATTAAAGTTCAAAGAGATATCAAAGATTAACAAACATTCAAAAATGAAAGGATAAAGAAAAAAATGAATACAAAAGAATTTACAATACGATCAGAAAAAAAAGAAGAACAAAGAGAAGTTGAAAACCTTGTAAGGGAAGCATTCTGGAACGTTTATCGTCCGGGATGCAGCGAGCATTATGTAATTCATGTTCTCCGGGATGATCCGGCATTCGTGAAGGAGCTGGATTTCGTTATGGAACAGAATGGAAAGCTAATAGGGCAGAATATGTTCATGAAGACCATCATTGAGGCTGATGACGGGAGAACTATCCCTGTGCTCACAATGGGACCGATAGGCATTACCCCGGAATTGAAACGCAAAGGATACGGTAAGGCAATACTCGACTACTCCTTAGAGAAGGCAAAGGAGATGGGATTCGGAGCCGTTCTATTTGAAGGAAACATTGATTTCTATGGCAAAAGCGGCTTTGACGTGGCAAGTAAGTTCGGCATCCGTTATCACGACCTGCCGGAGGATGCAGATTCGTCCTTCTTTCTCTGCAAGGAACTGATACCCGGATACCTGGATGATGTAACCGGAGTCTATCAGACGCCGCAAGGCTACTATGTAGAAGACTCAGATGTGGAGGAGTTTGATAAAGCTTTTCCGCCTAAGGAGAAACTAAAGCTGCCCGGCCAGTTGTTTGAATAAAAAAGTCATTGGGGACGGTTCTCGGAGTCAACGGGGGAGTCAACGGGGACGGTTCTCATTGACTTGTTTTGCCTGCAAAATAAGTCAATGAGAACCGTCCCCGTTGACTCCCCCGTTGACTCCCGTTGACTTATACTATAAAATATAGTAATATATTTTATAGTATAAGGAGAATGGTTGTATGTCCAGTATAGATATCATAGTTTTAGGCTGTGTAGCAAAAAAGCCCCGAAGCGCATACGATATACAAAAGGATGTCGAAGAGCATAACTTACCGGAGTGGACAAGGATCAGCATTCCATCTATCTATAAGAAAGTGCTGAGACTTCAGGAACAGGGGTATATAGAGGGCGATGAGACAGCCGGAGAACGGTTTGCTACAAAGATTATTTATCATATAACAAAAAAGGGAAGAGACTATCTGGAATCCCTTATGACTGAACAGTCTCTAAAACCTCCAAAGGTGTTGCTGGATTTTAACGCAGTTATCTGTAATCTTAATAAGGTTGATAAGCCTGCGGCTTTGGTTCTTATCAATAATATAATATCCGGGATAGAAGAATCTAAGCGGTATTATCATTCTGTCCTGACAGAACATGCTGATATTCCGTTAGTTGGAAGAGCTATCATGGAACAGCAGGAAAAGGTGTGTGTGACTCTTCTTGAATGGGCGCATAACCTGTATGAGAGTTATAAGGAGGAATAAAATGAATAGCTATGACAATTTTTTTCTGCCAATCGATAATATGGAAGAAGCTAAGGATTTCTATGGAAATAAGCTTGGACTGAATCTCAAATTTGACTTTTCAGATAAAGGGATGTCTGCTTTCAATGTGGGTTCTGAAGAACCTGCTATCATATTGAAGGATAAAATGAAGTTTCCTGATGCCAAACCGACAATATGGTTTGTTGTCGATAACGTAGTGGAAACCTATAACGATCTGAAGGGAAAAGGTATAAAGTTCCTGAGCGCTCCCTTCCGGATCCATACAGGGAATGCTGCAGAGTTTGAGGATCCCTTCGGTAACAGGCTTGGGATTACGGATTACGATTAAATCATGGACAGGATCAGTGAAAAACTTACGCTTTTTTTTGAGGATCCGTTCTGGGTCGGAGTTTTTGAGCGGGTATCTGACGGGAAGCTGTCGGTATGTAAGACAACATTCGGAGCAGAGCCCAGAGATTACGAAGTATGTGATTTTGTTCTTAAGAATTACTACGGACTTAGCTTCAGTCCGGCTGTAAAGGTTGAACAGAAACGGACTGCAGATAACCCTAAGCGTAGGCAGCGAAATGCTTCGAAACAGATGTTAAATATAGGCATTGGAACCAAGTCACAGCAGGCTCTGCAGAAGCAACGCGAGGAAATGAAGACGGAACGCAGACAGACAGGTAGAGAAATGAGAGAAGCTGAAAAACAAAGGCAGTTTGATCTGAAGCAGCAAAAAAAGAAGGAGAAGCACAGAGGACATTAGAGTTGTTGGCAACCGGCGCCTGCCATTTTCCGGAATTCTATCGAGAAGCAAAGATGCGAAGTGAAGACCGGATTTGGAATATGCTTCCTTGACAAAATATATAAAATAATCAAGATAACCCACCACCTTTAGGTGGTGGGAATATCTTGATTTCGGGTGCGGGGTTATAAGCCCCGTACCCGGAGAGCTGCGTCAGCAGCGATTTTATAACGAGCAAAAAGCGAAGCGTTTGCGAGTTTAACTTTGAACAATATAATATTGCACAATCAATGCTGTAGCATAAGAACCTGGAGACGAAGGAGGAAAACTATGGAATTCAAAGAAGTTATCAAAAAGCGTTATTCTTGCAAAAAGTACAGTGACAGAAAGGTGGAACAGGAGAAACTGGATGCGATCCTTAATGCGGGAAGGCTTGCCCCGACTGCGAAAAACCTTCAGGAGCAGCACGTATATGTGATCCAGAGTCCGGAAGTTCTCGCAAAGGTGGATAAAGCCACACCCTGCCGTTATAATGCATCTACCGTTATAGCCGTGGCATTTGACAAGAACAACGTATTTACCTATCCTGGAGAAAAAAGGGATTCCGGCATAGAGGATGCTTCGATAGTCGCTACACACATGATCCTTGCGGCAGCCGATGAAGGCATTGACAGCTGCTGGCTCAATTTCTTTGATCCTGATATACTAAAAGAAGACCTTGGGCTTCCGGAAAATGAGGAGATCCTTATGCTTCTTGATCTCGGTTATGCAGCAGAAGGTGCCGGTCCGCTTGAGAATCATGACAGCAGGAAGCCTTTAACGGAAACAGTAAGCTATCTATGATAAGGGTCCCTGCCCGGAACACTTAGGAAGTGAAGATCGGGGTTTGAAGGGAGGTATAAATATGAGAAGGACAGTGAGCTGTTCTACATTTTAAAGGGCGAAGCGTAATAGGAGCATGTGATGAAGTTTTATATGCCTGTTAAAGTATTTGATGAGAGGGACGCTGTAATAAAACACTTCGGAGAGGCGGGCTCATTAGGGAGAAAAGCCCTGATAGTAACCGGAAAGGGTTCCGCATTCTCTAACGGATCATATGATGATGTCACAGCAGCCCTGAAGAAGGAAGGCATCGGATTTCTAACATTTTCTGAGGTTGAGGAGAATCCTTCCACGGAGACTATATTCACGGCCGGCGGGAAATACAGGTCTGAAGGGATTGATTTCGTTATAGGTATAGGCGGAGGCTCGCCCATGGATGCGGCAAAAGCCATAGCTTTAGTGCTGAAGCACCCGGAGGCCGATCTTGATTATCTTTATGATGCATCAAAGGACAGTTCGGCCCTTCCTGTTGTGTGTGTACCGACTACCTGCGGAACCGGATCGGAGGTTACCGGGGTTTCTGTACTTACGCGCCATGACAAAAAGACAAAGATGTCCATGGTGCATAAGGTATTCCCTGTATTTGCATTTATTGACGGGAAATATCTGTCACGTTCACCACATCCCCTTATGGTCAACAGTTCTGTGGATGCGCTGTCCCATCTTATCGAGAGTGTGATCAATACCAAAGCCGATGATTATGTGAAAATGACGGCTTATGCAGGGCTAAAGATGTGGTCAGGGACAAAAGAAGTTCTTACAGGTGAAAAAGCAGTGGGTGAGGAAGAGTGCTCCTGTCTTATGAGATCTTCCTGTATGGCAGGGATGTCGATCGCCCAGAGCGGCACCTCCATTCCACATGCCCTGAGCTATCCTGTCACTTATGATATGGGGACTCCCCATGGCAGGGCTGTGGGTTATTTCCTTCCGGGATTCTTATCGGCTGCGCCGGAGAAGGAACGCGATGAACTGCTGAAATTGTCCGGATTTTCAGGGCTTCAGGAATTCAGTTCCTTTATTGATAAGGTTTTTGACGGTTTCAGAATACCGGAGAATGAATTACTTAGATCCTATGAGGCAGTAAAAAATAATCCGGTCAAAATGAATTCTGCGTCATTCCGGGTGGATGAGGATATTCTGAAGAATATTGTATATTACTATTCGGACGCCAAAAGTACTGAATCACTGTTTTGATACAACGAATTGCTCCGTTGCTTTCAGCAACTCTCGCCTTACCTCACATCTGCGCTGCTTTCTTTTCCTTATTTGCATTATTGGAAGCGTGCCTCTGCTGTTCCCTCTCTCTGAGCCTCTTTGTATGGAACTCCAGATGGCCTCGGCCCCTCTTTGAACCTCTATCCAGGGTTGAAAGAGAAACCTTCTTGATCTCGCCGTTCTTACTCTTGACCTCAGTCTGGCGGCTGCTGATCTCGTTTGTAACCTTAGGGCTTATCTTAAATTCCGAAAGAGCATCCGCAAAAGCAAGTCTGTCGGCTCCCTGCCCTGTCTTATGCATATCGATGCCGCCGCCCTTCTGGGCGAATTTTGCTTTTGTATAAGTTTCAGCGGCCTTTGACATCTCATCCTTTAGACGATTTAACTGCGCTGTGTCTTCAAAGGAAAGACCCTCCGGCTTGTCACTCACCTTTCCGTCAGGATGCTTTCCGGCAAGCACATTGTCATATGCCTTAATAAAATTATTGTAGGCTGTTTTCATATTGCTGTACTCTTTAGAGTCAAAGATCGCGGGACCGTGGCTTCTGAGTGCATTATACTGATCCTTAAGGTCCAGAACAGCTTCATTCATTTCCTTAACAGAATCGAGATTAGTTTTTTCAATTTCAGCCTTGGCCTTAAGGCTCTCATTCTGCACCGAGGCATCAACCGGCTGCCTCAATCCGGGATTGTTTTCGTAAAGGGTTTTTCCCTCAGAAAGGCTTTCATTATGATATTGAGCGATAAATTTTGTAAACCCGACTTTTGAAAAGCTCTCAAGCTCCACAGGCTCCAGATTCCTTATATTTCCTGCAAGCTTTTCCTTTACCTCATCCGGAAGGACCACATAACCGTTCTCATCGATCTTTCCTTTGAAATCGAGCTTCTGATTATCCGTCAGCTTTTCCGGTACTTTATCGAAATTGTTTTCAGGCAATACTTTGCTTCCGAAAAGACCATTTACCGATTCCAGAATCTCAGCGGAATTGCATATTACATCACCATTTACTGTTTTTTTCTTTAGATCATCCTGATAAAACGCCCTCTGCGCTACACGGCCTAAATTGTAGATGTCATCTATTGTAGCTTTATCCGCAAGCATCAGATTCTTTGAGACTTCAAAAAAACTATGCTTCTCATCAGGCTTTATCTTACCCTTTTCATCTGATATAGCTTCAACATACTTCTTTGCCTTTTCCACCTCGGTTTGAGTATCTTTGCTTAGCTTTGAACTGCTGAGGGCCTTATTTTTCTCCTGTATCGCCCTTTCCTTCAGGGCAAGGGCATCCTCCGGATGCAGCATATTTCTTTCCCTCTCATCCAGAGAGGAAAGATACTTAAGTGCATCATCCTTATTTAATTTTCGTTTTTCTTCGTAAGGAGCAGGATCAAATATCTCGGTTTTAGTCCGTTCCGGGTCTAATTTCTTTTTATCGTTATAGCTGCCCTCGTTCCATATTCGGTCATATTCTTCAGTGTAAATCTCTCTTTTTTGCGCTGCGCTCAGTGAAGAGAAGTATTCCTCCTTTACTTTAGCTCCGGCCTCTTTCTCTATGGTGGATAAAGGAGTTTTATTTTCCGAAAGGGTATCAAAGGTATGCCCTTTATCGACTTTGATCTTCTCCGGAATGGTCTTAGCCGCCTTAAATCTCCTTTCTGCCTCGTCCTTATGATATTTGATCTTGCCTTCCCAGTCTTTCGCATTGAATTGTTTATCAAAGAACGGTTTAGCAAGACTCAGCTTTTGATCCGGGGTCATCTGGTTTATGTATGCCGTAACATTCTTATTGCTTACGCCTTTAGTAAAAAGATCTGCCGGTGTAGCTTTTTTATCTATAAGCTCTTTGGAGACTCTTTGGTAATCCCAAGTAAACTTCTGCTCTAAACCGCATTTCTGCCAGCAGCTTTCGGCATACTTTTTTCCCTGCTTACCGATATTAAAGTATACGGAGAAATCCTGCACCTTATTCGGGTCAAACCCGGTACGTCTGTCCAGTTCATCGGGGTATTTTTCAAACCGCTGATCTTCTGAAAGATTGTCCCAGTAATAATCCTTAAAACCGGGATGCATCTCATTTATCTTCTCAACGTCCTTCCAGGGGATCGGATTCTTAAAAAACTCATCATATGCCCTGTCAGTGTTCTCATTGATCTTTTCCGGGTTTGAAAGCCCTTTCCAGTACTCTTCGGCGTAGTCCTTATCAAGCTTCACCTTTTCCTTCCAGGGTAAAGCTTCGAATTCTTTATCGAAGCGCTCCTTATCAAAGCTCTTCTTCTCTTCTAATGTTATATTATCCCAGTAAGTATTCTTAAATCCGGGATTATTGGATTCGACCTCCTGAATCTGTTCCCTGGTAAGATTATTTTTCCTGAAATATTGTATGGCGTCGGATGCGGATTCTTTATACTTGTCTGAGGGAGAGAGCTTCTCAAACCATCTGCGGGCCATATTCTTGTCGATATTTTTTTTCTGATCCCAGCTGATTTTACGGTATTCCGCATCAAAGCGTTCATTGTCAAAGCGCTCCTTTTCTGCCCAGCGCATTTTATCCCAGACCTTATCAATGGTACCCGGAAATTCTTTTTCAACCTCCCTGATTTTCTCAAGGGGAACCTCGTTTCTGATATAGCTTTTTATGGCCGTTTCCGGATCTTCCTTATACTGCTCAACCGGAGAAAGGGTCTCAAAATACCTGTCGGCTGCGAAAGTATTCAGTCTCACTTTGTCCCGGAAGGAAAGTTTAATATATTCTTCTTCCTTTATTGCACGCCTTTCATCAAATCTTAGTTTATCTATCAGGTCTTTTTTTTGATAAACTTCATCCAGGAAACCGGTTTCGTTTCCGTACCTTTTCACCATATAAGGAAGCTTTGAGATCTCTTCTGCTTCTCTGCGCCGTATGTTTTTATTTTCCAATGCCTCAGGAAAAGCGCGTATGGGATCCTTTTCAAAGCGTGTTGCCCAGCTGTAGTTTGCCCATGCATTTTCATATCTCACAGGGTCAGACTGCTGCTTTTCTGTTTCCGTAAGTTCACTCCAGATATCATTGTTGATCTCTGCCATTGCTTTCGATCTGCTGTACTCATTACTTGACAGCTCCTTATGACCCGGATATTTTTCTGCGATCTCGGGGTAAGGGTATTCAGCAGCAGCATCACCAAGGACAGCAAAAAGATCGTTATTATGCTTGGGATGAAGATTTCTCTTCAATGAAACATCATCCGCGGAATCTACTATTCCGGAAATCCGGTAGTCACTGCCTTGGGCACGGTTAGACGCACTGTCGTATAATGCTGGCCTGGAGTCAACATATGAAAGGATCTCATCTACTGCTTTGCTCTTTTCCCTGCTCCAATCTTCTTCACTTACAATATCCGGTCTCTCTCTGAAATATGTCTTTAATCTTTCAGCATTATCTTTTATCCATAATGCGCGATTATACAGCTCTATCTGGTCCCTTATGATAATGCACGCACCGTTTTCTCTCGGCTTGTCACCCCTGTTTTTCACATCGGCTTCAAGCCTTTCAAGACCATCCTCATATACCTGCAGCCTGTCCTCCAGATTCTCCACGCTCATGGAAGCAGTAGCTTTGGTCATCATATCCAGCGCTCTTACTATATATCTGTCAAGCATTTTTTCTGTATGTCTGGGCATATCTTCTCCTTTCGACAAGTCAACGGGGACGGTTCTTTCTGACTCCTTTGACGCAGCTCATTACTACTATATCACATCTTCTATATGAGCATCCTCTATATTTAAATACAGATCAGTAGAAAAAATGAGCCTGACTGAATCGTCCCAATGGCGTTAAGTTAGTGTCATTCTGAGCGAAGCGAAGAATCTTATCTTCCGTAGAGAAAGATTCTTCGGGCTTCGCCCTCAGAATGACATTGTGTAGTCTCAGAATGGCACTAACTTAACGTCATTGGAACCGTCCCCGTTGACTTCTAACGGAGTCGGAAAGAACCGTCCCCGTTGACTTCCTCTTGACATATTTTCGGATAGTAGGAAAATAATAACGAGAGGGGGAAAATATGATTTATAGTAAAGGAAAGCAGATCTTTTTGCTGGTGATCATGACAATGGCAGTGTTTATGGCCTCTGCCTGCTCATCGGCAAATTCTGAAGCAGATCAGGATAAGAACGGGTCTTTAAGTATTTCTGAGACTTCAGAGGGCGGGTCTTCCGAGGATCCGGCCTCTTCGGTATCGGATAATCTGGCCAGCAGTGCTGTGGACTTTGATCACAGTCTGGATTCATATGAGCCGCATAAGGATCATTATAATTTCTATTTTACATATAAAACTGTCCATGCCTGGTGGGACGCGGTTGCTCTTGGGATGGAGGAAGCCCAGAGACAGTTTCTGGATAAGGGAATAGTTATTACCTATGAATATATGGCACCGGAAGCAGCTTCTGCAACAGATCAGACCAGAAAGCTTATTGCCGCTCAAAAAAAGGGCTATGATGTGATCGGAGTAGACGTTGCAGATGAGAAAATAATAACTCCGCTGCTTAATGAGATGGTGGATGCCGGTACGAAGGTGATGACCTTTTCAAGCTCTGATGCTGCCGAAGGCTGCAAAAGACTGGCATATGTCGGAAATACCCATAACTATCAGGATGGAGTGGATCTGACGGAAGCACTTTGTAAAAAGCTTGATTATAAGGGTAAGGTTGCGATCCTTGTGGGAAGTGTCGGTGCGCCCTGCCATGAAGACCGCGCAAGAGGAGCCGAAGATACGATCGAGAAATACAGTGATATGGAGATCATTGCCAAAAAGTACGATATGGATTCCGTTGATAAAGCATATAGACTGACAATGCAGATTTTGATGACTCATCCGGACCTTGACGGAATCGTCTGCTGCAACATGAGTAATCCGGTCGGTGCTGCCAGAGCGATCACAGAGACGGGGAGCGATGCAGTCATTGTGGGAATGGATCACGATGAGGAGGCTCTGCGTTATTTAGACAAAGGAGTGATCTACTGTCTCGGTGTGCAGGATTGTTATTCCATCGGGTTCGACACGATCCAGACAGCAGTGAAAATAGCCGACGGCAATCAGGCAGGTGAACTGTTTCCTGAAAAAACAGATGAGATCACGACGGTGATTTATCAGAAGGACGCTGCTCTGATGCTGGAGCTTTTGTACGGAGATATTGCATGAGACAGGGGAAAAAGGTGACATATAAAACCTTTGTATTGACGGCCGTCATAGGAAGCCTCCTTATCGTGGCTATGCTGACAGTCAATACGATAAGGATGTCAAGAAGGACTGCTGTCGCAACCGACGAAGCGGTTTCCGCAGTAAGCCTGTTTTATCTTGAGGCAATGGCAGACCGCCGTGCAAAGACAATTACCAACCTTATAAGCAACAGCTTTGATGAAATGGAAAAGGCGGTTTCCTATATTGATAATAATGAGATTGGGTCACAGGAGGAATTAAGGTACAGGATCGGAACGGTTGAATCCCTGCTGGGACTTGACCAGTTTGCTCTGGTTGATGAAGATAATGTCGTATATACGCATTATACAACCTATACCGGTGGGAGCAGACATTCCTTTTTGTCCGATGAACAATTAAATGACCGGATAATCAGCACGGTTTCTCTCTACGGGTCATCAAAGAAGCTCTGTCTGGCAGTGCCGACCCATGAGCTTGTCATTATGGGAAAGCGGTTTAAGGCCTGTTTCGTTCAGTTCGATATCAGGGACATTGTCGATTTATTGGCCTTTGACGACCAGGGCAGAACACATTTCGCCCTGTATACGAAAGGCGGAGGTAATCTCTCGGGCACGGAACTGGGACCGGTGATCTTAAAGCGGAATTTTTTTGATGCGCTGAAGGGCATAGTCCCGGATGCTGTCCTGGAGGAAAACCTCCGTAATTTCGAGGAAGAAAAAGGCGGGGATCTTTCGTTTTCGTATAATAATGCTCAGGAAACACTCTATTATGTACCGATAGAGGGAACAGGATGGGAGATGGCAGTTCTGATCCGCGAAAGCGTTATACATGATCAGTTCCTGGACATCAGTGAAAATAACCTTGAGGCCAGTAGAAATATGATCATTTTAACTCTGGTGTCTGTGCTGTTATTTGCCGCTGTTCTCCTGTTCCAGCTCATAAATATTTCAAAAGCAAGGCTTGAGGAAGAAAAAGAAACCAGCAGATCCTTCCACACTATGGCAAATACTGATGCTATGACCGGAGTAAGGAATAAACTCGCATATTCGGAAAGAGAAGCAGCAATTAACAGTAAGATAAAGGCAGGGGAGATACAGAAGCTCTCGGTTGTGGTATGTGACATAAACGGGCTTAAAGCGGTCAATGATTCTCAGGGACATGCAAAAGGAGATCAGCTCATCAAAGATGCCTGCAAATTGATCTGCAGACAGTTTAACCACGGAACGGTGTTCAGGATAGGAGGAGATGAGTTTGTTGTCCTGTTGAAGAATGAGGGCTATGATACGATGCTTGAAGATATTGCAGAGTTTAACCGTAAGGTCGAAGCAAATATCAGTGAGAACGGCGTAGTAGTTTCGGTCGGATACGCTATCCTGGAAAAAGAAGACCGGGAACTTCGAGATGTATTTGAGAGAGCGGATAAGATGATGTATGATCGGAAGAAGGAACTGAAGGCAATGGGCGCGGTTACAAGATGACCGTGACTGACAAAGGATCTGCTTATGAAAAAAGTTTTTTTATTGATCAGTCTGCTTATGCTGGTAACTATTTCTGTCAACGGATGCGGACAAGCAAAAAAAGAAGAGAACAGGGATGTGAAGGAGCAGCAGGCGGAGGATAAGGATCTGTCTAAATTTGCCGGGGACTGGTATGTAGACGGTTCTCTTGAAAACGGATATCTCTCCATCAGCCCGGACGGGAAGGTCGAATCATACAGATCTACAGCGGTCAGGACGGTGAGATCCACTATGTCAGGTCAGATCACTGTACCGGTGGCAATTTCAGCCGCCACAATCCGGCTCAGTAAACGCCAAAACGAAAAGAGTTTTGGCGTTGTATAAAAGTTTATGCGTTCTTCCTCAGTCAAGCGCAATTACCACGAATGCATCCTCCGCTTCGAAAAGCACCTCGGATGATTTCGGAGGGTTGGTTACGATCTCGAAATTTCCCGTATTTTTATCGGCCTTTCTGTATCCTATCAGGATCTCCCTTTGTCTGGCAGCGGCTTCGCAGGCCGTGTAAATATCGGTCTTTTCTCCGGTCTTTATGTAGCATCCTGCAGGACGGACATAGATCTCCGAACCCTCTTCACGGAGAAGCTCTTCAAAGATCGCTTTAAGATTTCTTTCCTGGCAGATCTGAGTAACAATGAGGCTCGTGATATTGCTGCTTATCACAAAATCATTTACTTCCGCGATTTCCGCAAGCTCCTGATTTTCTGTCTTAAGCATTTCACTTGTTACAGTCATTTTGTAGCCCTTTGTTTCAGAAAGATATTTCAGCTGGAGCAATACAAGCAGGATCTTTGCATCCTTCTGTTCTGCTGTTTCATCATCTGTTCTTTCTTCATTATCGGCAAGCACAAGTATGGTATTGTCTTCCTTCAAAAGTGATTCCAGTCCGCTGCGGCTGTATATATCACATTCAACTACTTCTACTGAAATAGCATTCAGTTTAATATCTTCTATCTCTTCCCTGAAGATGGCCTGGGCTTCAGGCAGAGCCACGGTTATCACGGATCCGGGAGCAGCGTAATTATCCTCCTCTTCAAGGATATACTTTATCTTGCTGCTGTAACCAAGTATAAGCATATCCTTTTTCTCTGCCGGATCTTTTCTGTATTCTTTAAGGATATGGTCTTCATTTACCGCGTGGGGAGCAGCATCCATATGGCTTGCCCCGTCATCTTCGGCAAAGAGGATCAGCCTGTCTCCCTTTCCGGCTTTAAGATCCGGTTCGGGATTAAGAAGTATCTCACCGTCCGCTTTTACAAAACCGAGAACTGTGGATACAGGGAAGAGACGGTTCAGTTCGGAAACTGTTCTGCCTTCCGCATCCGGATGATCTTCTATATAGAATTCGCTTCCGTCCGCATCGAAGATTTCCGTATAAACCCGGGAAAGTCCGGAATTACGTCCGGTGTGAGCGATTATCCTGCTCATCACGTCATTAAAGCTTAAGATCTCGGCATAGCCCTCACCGGCAACCTCAGCGGCTTCCCTGTTTTCTTCATCGCGGATAACCGCAGTAATATAAGCTTTATCATTATGGTATTCCTTCAGGAGCTTTGTGACGGCCAGGATGGATTTCAATGTCCCGGCATCATTATCCGCATTTATAATGACACTCTTACAGGTGTCAAAAGAACAGACCTTCAGATCGTTTACATCCGAGATATTACCGCAGCGGCAAATGATCCGGGTGGTTTTCGTATCGGGAAAACGGTCATTTATCATGTCATCCATAACATCCTTATCTTCTTTGTCATCCATGATCACCAGAGCTTCTCTCCTGTGGTTTGAGTTACATTCAATAAGCTCTGATATCATAGTGAAGAGACCGCCGGCGGTGCCGAGGATTATTACGTGTCCCTCCTCAACTACAACGGATTTTCCCTTGCGGAGGTCCTGTATTTTTTCGTCAATGGCATTACAGATGATACCTGTAAGTGTGGAGAAAATAAAAATACCGAGAAAGGTTACAAGGAGCATTCCGAAAACAAAAGGGATATTTGTAAGTTCATCACCGCAGACCGTGCCGGGATCCAGCACATGGATAAGGCTTAGCCAGAGACCCTGTCCGAAGCCGGGGCCGTTACTGCCTCCTGAGACCGCGATTATGATACCCATAATGATCACAGCTCCGAATGAAGCAATGGTCAAAAGCTTTATAAGTGCCGCAGTACCCTTTGACATCTGATTATCAAACCAGTAGGTGAATTTATTCTTTTTCATTGATGTATATCCTTTCAGTTTTGATCCGTCTGATTATAGCATAGATTTAGAGGATTTGTGAAAAGCATCTGTTAAGGACTTTTGGCACCCGAAACATGTTATAATGCCTTATGTAATGACTGAAACGGACATTCTGAGCTCAGGAGCAGGATACAGGCCTGATAAAAAATATGGTTGGCAAGCAGCCGTAATATCAGGCAGAAAGGCGGGAGATGTCTGATACAAAGATGGTAATATTCCCTGAAAATGCTGTTATACTCAGGGAGGGTGAAGTCAACGACAGCATATACAAAATAATAAAAGGACATGCCGAAGTCTATGTGGGATACGGAACAGATCAGGAGGTACTGATAAGCATTATCGGAAAGCATGCCTGTTTCGGTGAATTCGGGCTTCTGCTGCATGAACCCTCGATATATACCGTCAGAGCTTATTCCGAGCTTTATGCACTCAGGATAACAGAAGAGGAAATGGGTACCTTCATAATGGAAAATAACGGAAATGTTATTGCCATTATGCGGAATATGGCTAAAACAATGATGGTTATGCGAAGCCAGATAGGGATGCTTATAAAAGAGATAGAATCGGGGAAGAAGCCGGATGAAAGGTCATTAGCCGATGCAAGAAGGGCAATGAGGGCATACGGGATGTACCGGAGCATTCAGGAAGCATCTGATGCTGTGGGACGGAAGAAACAGTAACTTTGAGACCAGGTGAACCCTTGACCTTATATAGGGGTATTATGTTAGCATGCTGATATCAGTCAGCATAGCGGGAAAAGGAGGATTAAATGAAGAAATTAAAAAAGATCATCGCAGGTATACTTACGGGAACATTACTTATTATGACAGCCATACCGGTGGCTGCGGCAGACACTTATTATACCACGGCCACACCGGATCAGTGGATGCCTCAGCATTATACGGGATTTGCATATCAGCATGACCCGATGCTTATTGAAAAAGCAGCAAAAGACATTGTGGTTGATCCCAATGCCATATATGGTTTCTCACCGGATCCCGGCTCGGACAGGCTTGGTGAATTTGCTTCTTATGACTGGTCTGATCCACTTGTGGTATGGAAGGCGAGACAGGACAGGATAGAATATCTGCAGCAGGATAAAATTCTGCTTGATCTGTATGCCGAAATGAAGCTTCAGGGGAAATCAATGGAAGAAACCGCCCGGGAGATCAGCCGCATGAGAAATGTGCTAAGGCTTCAGTCTTATGATAATGATCCCGTGGGTCTTCAGAAGGTAAAGGCAAGCAACCTAAAGACTTATGGAAATGAAGAAGGTCCGACGGCAGATTCACTTTATAAGAAGTACGGTTCCTGGGAAAGAGTTCTGCAGAAAGCATTTTCCACTAATATGGGGATGGACGCCTGCCTCGGCCTGTTTGATGATAATTATCCGAGATACATTCTTTTGGGAGAAGTACCGGATAATAAAGGAGAAATACTCAGATGAAAGTAGTATCACTTCCAAAAGAACAGGCGATGAACAACGGGATATTCGATATAGAGTCGCTTTATGTGGAGTCTCGCTGAGTTCGAGAATCTGTCTGTTGAGGAATTTAAGAAGAAAGAGGGGATAGTTTCAAAGGAAGAAAGTGAGGTAAAATGAGAGTAGGTATACTTGGGGCAGGCGGGATAGCTGTTGAAATGGCAAAGACGATCGCGCCCTTAGACGATGTGGAAGCTTATGCCATTGCTTCCAGAGATATTGAAAAAGCCAGAGAATTTGCCGGAAAATGGGACTTTGAAAAAGCATACGGATCATATGAGGATATGCTTTCGGATGACAAGGTGGATCTTGTATATATAGCGGTCCCCCACTCCCATCATCACAAATGGACATTGGAAGCTCTGGATGCAGGAAGAAACGTTCTTTGCGAAAAGGCTTTTGCCGCAAATACTGCTCAGGCTGAGGAGATGATAAAAAGGGCGGAGGAGAAAAAGCTCCTTCTTACGGAAGCTATCTGGACAAGATATATGCCTTCGAGGAAGATGATCAAAGACCTTGTAGATTCGGGAGAAATCGGGAAGATAGTTACGGTGGCATCAAATCTGGGCTACAGGATAGACATGAACGAACGTATGGTAAAGCCGGAGCTTGCAGGAGGCTGTCTTCTGGATCTTACGGTATATACTCTGAATTTCTCAAGCATGATCCTCGGTAATGATATAAAGAGGATAGAAGCAGCAATGGTACCTACGGATACCGGAGTCGACGGACAGGATACGGTTATGCTGGAATACGCTGACGGAGTGATGGCCAGCATGTTTACCACTATGTATGCATTGACGGACCGCAGCGGGCTTATCTGCGGAACAGACGGCTTTATCAATGTCCGCAACATCAATAATCCTGAGCGTATAACGGTTTATGAACCCGACAGAACGGAGTACAGAGTAAGGAAGGATATTGAGGTTCCGGAGCAGATCACCGGATATGAATATGAGGTGCTCGCGTGCAAAAGGGCGCTTGAGAACGGCAGCATAGAATGTGAAGAGATGCCGCACAGCGAAACGATCACTATTATGAAACAGATGGACGAAATAAGGAAGCAGTTCGGGATCGTATTTCCCTTTGAAGCTTCCTAAGCAAGCCTCGTTTTCCTTTTCGCAAGCTGCAGGATGACTCCTGCAGCAATGAGCCCAAGACCGAGGGCATCCGTAAGGACTCCCGGGTAGACCATCAAAAGTCCGCCTGAGATCAGAAGGACGCGGTCAATGATACCCATATTGGTGAGGAGATATCCCTCCAGCGCAGATGCGATTCCGACTATGCCAACAAGAGAGGTGGCATATATTATCACTACGTTAAGTGCAGTGGTGTCGATAAGCAGCATTTCCGGGCTGAAGCAGAATACATAGGGGATCAGGAAGGCAGCGACAGCCATTTTTGTCGCATTGAAGGCTGTCCGCATAGGATTGGATCTTGCTATGGCACTCCCGGCATAGGCTGCAAGGGCCACGGGAGGAGTGATATCAGCGACTATACCGAAGTAGAAAACGAAAAAGTGTGCCGCAAGTATAGGAACACCCATACGTGTCAGTATAGGGGCACAGGTCGCCGCCATGATACAGTAGGTGGCCGTTGTGGGGACACCCATACCAAGTATGATGCAGCACAGCATAGTAAGAAAGAGTGCGATAAAAAGCTTATCACCTGCTACTGCCACGATGGCATTTATCATTTCATTGGCAAGTCCGGTCATGGTGATGGTACCGGAGATCACTCCGGCTACTCCGCAGGCCGCACCCACGGTAATGGTTCCCTTTCCTCCGGCTTCAAGGGAATCCAGGAATTTCTTAAGTGTAAAGCAGTTTGCCGTCTCATCTTTATTTCCCAGAATTGACTCAATTAATGCTCCGCTTTCGCCCTTATTTTTAAGCGAAATATAAGCCTCCCGGTAGCTTCCGCTCAGGATGCCGTCTGCTATGCCTGCAAGCATCGCAACAACAATGGACAGAGCCGCTGCCCGCTGCATGGTCATCATATTGTTTGAAACCCAGATGACAAGAAGGATAAGGGGTGAGAGGAGATAGATCTTTTTCAAAAGCTTTGTAAACTTAGGAAGATTTTCTGCAGGGATACCGGAAAGCCCGTATTTTTTTGCCTCAAGATGAACAGCTATGAAAATGCCGGTGAAATACAATGCGGCCGGGAAAATGGCTCTCACAAGTATATCGGAGTATGGAACGCCTATGATATCAGACATAAGGAAGGCTGCAGCGCCCATTATCGGAGGCATGATCTGACCTCCGGTGGATGCAGCCGCTTCTACCGCTCCCGCAAATTCTGATTTGTAGCCGGTCTCCTTCATCATGGGTATGGTCACAGAACCGGTTGTAACGGTATTTCCCACAGAGGATCCGCTGACCATTCCGCAAAGAGCGGAGGAGATGACGGCAACCTTTGCAGGTCCGCCTGCAAAACGGCCCGCAATACAGTTTGCGATATTTATGAAGAGCTCCGAAATACCGGTGCGTTCCAGGAAGGCACCGAAGATAATGAAGACGACTATGTATTTCGAGCATACATTTATGGGTGTGGACAGTATCCCCGTCTTATCGTAAAACAGATTCCTTACAAGATAGCGGAGCCTTCCGACAAAGGACGGATTTGTAAGTCCGTAGCAAAGGGCATAGATGATAAAAAACAGGGCAACGATCAGTATGGGCCAGCCGACGCTTCGTCTGGTGACCTCAAGGAGAGCGGCTATACCGACCACGGCTATGATGATCTGATAGGGTTCAAATCTCGTTCCCTGCTGGATGATCTTTTCGGCATTGAAGGTATAGTACAGAAAAGCCCCGGCTCCAAGGATCATAGCTATAACATCATACCAGGGTATGTGATTTTCCCTGTGATTGTTCTTTTCCGCGGGATAGTATAAAAACCCCATGAGCACGATGATACCCATAAAGGATGTCAGGCGGATCTCTTCAAGAAAGGTTGAAAAAAGAGTCACCCAGATACAGAGAAGCGAAAAACCGATAAGGAGGGTCTTAACGATTAGAGCCGGTTTTCCTGTCCAGATACGGACATTGGATTCCCGGTCGTATTTCTTCATGACTTCCTCGAAGTTTTCCTGATCCAGCTCATATTTCTTCTTATCATCAATACGGTCGCGCATAATCTCTCCTTATCTATTCCTGTGTTTCAACATTGATGCCATGCTCGGCATAATACCTTGCGGCTCCGGCGTGGAAAGGAACGGTTATCCCGGAGGTGGCGTTTTCAACCGAAAGCTCTTCACCCTTGGCATTCTCCTTTTTGATCTCATCCACGTGATCAAAAACAGCAGCCGTGAGACTGTATACGACTTCTTCATCAAGATCGGAATCCACAACAAGGGTTGCCTTGATGGTTATGGTTTCGATTTTTTCGTCCTGACCGGGATAGGTTCCGGCAGGTATCTCTATTGGTGCATAGAAGGGACTGTTTCCCATGATCTTGTCACGCAGCTCCCCGTCTATTGGGATCAGGAAGACACCGTTTGTTGTAGCAAGCTCTGTGATGGCGGATGTGGGAGCACCGGAAACGATAAATGCAGCATCGATCTGTCCGTCCTTCAGTGCTTCCTTACTGTCATCAAAGCTCTGGTACTGGGGCTTTATGTCGTCAACCGAAAGACCTGCCCCCTCCAGAACATCTATCGCATTGAAGTATACACCGGAGCCCGGAGCGCCGATGGAAACACTTTTTCCCTTAAGGTCGCTTACGGATCTGATATCTTTTTTCATTGTTATGAGCTGTACCGTCTCGGCGTACAATGCCCCAAGTACACGGAAATCCCGGCAGGGACCGTCAGTCTCAAAGGACCTGCTGCCATCCCAGGCATAATTCATTACATCCGACTGGGTAAAACCGATCTGATAATCACCGTCTCCTATACTCTGTATATTAGCCTTGGATGCGGCTGTGGAAACCGCGGTAACACTGTAATCGGTGTAATTCTTCATATACTGGGCGAGTACTCCGCCAAAGGCATAATATGTACCGGAGGTTCCTCCGGTTCCCATCATCATCCGCTGTGATCCGCATCCGGAGAGGATGATCATGAAGGCGGCAATGAGCAGACAGCAGGCTTTTCGCCCCAATTGCTTATTCAGAGTATGTTTCATACACTCAATCCTCCTTCAGCATACTTAAAATCATTTCAGCGCAAATCGGGATACCCACTTTTTCCGTATCGAAGCAGAAGGTATAATTTGACGCATCAAATAGATCACATCCCGTGTATTGCTTATAAAAAGTCCTGCGCTGGCTGTCACGTTTTTCAATAAACTTTTCTGCCTGTATCTCACCTTTTTCGGAAAGCTCTTCTGTCCGCTGAAGCCTCATTTTGAGCGGGGCATGCAGGTAGATGCTTATGCAGTCTATCCCAGATCCGGCAAGTATCCTGTCTGCACAACGTCCAACTATTATGCACGGTTCTTCCGCCAGCTTCAGGATAAGCTTTTTTTCTGCTTCAAAGATCGCATCATGAGAGCTCTTATAAGAGACGGTGGTATTAAAAAGATTTTTGATCACCCTGGAGGATCTGCTTAGCTCTTCACCCTCACGCTCAACATCCTCTTCATCAAATCCGCTTTCTTCCACGGTCTTTTTTACAAAATCTCTGTCATAATAAGGTATTCCGAGTTTTTCCGACAAGATGGCCGCAAGACTCCTTCCTCCTGCGCCATATTCCCTGTTTATTGTAATAACCGGTATTCTTTTATCCTTCATAGCCTGTCCCTTCCGTGCAGGAATGCACCTATAAATGATAACAGCTATTTACTAATAATGGAAGTGTTTATACGGGATAAAAATGTTATAATATCAGGCAAAGACTGCATATGCGGATCCGGATGACAGAAAGGAAAAAAAGATATGGTGATATGGGTAAAGGATAATGAAATAGACGCTTTTTTGCCACTTGTTCCGGACGAAATGAAAGGGAAGGTAAAAAGTGGGGAATGGTTTTGTCTGGGAGGACTTTCGGAACCCGGGGAAACGAAGGAGCATCCGACGGATGAAAAGGTTGCAGCGGGAGTGCTTTTGTTTTCTTCGGAGGAAGGGATAAGCTTCGGAGAGGACAGGGTCTCAATGATAGAGCTGCACTGGCTGTATGTTTCCGAAAGATACAGGCAGAAGGGGATCGCAAACGAGCTTATGCAGGAACTATCCGATATTCTGGAGGATAATCCGGCAGAAGGGATAATCTGTGATATACCTTTGGGAAGCGAGTACGATCTCATAGAGGACTTCTTTTCTTCCTGGGGTTTTTCATTTGATGTGACGGAATATAATGAAATGACCATTACGAAGGAGGACTGCCGCAGGGAAATAAGTCCGGAGAATAAGGAAGAAGCGCTGAAGCTTGCTTCCGGACCTGCAAGGAATATCGATCTGATCTCCGTTTCCGAGCTTTCAAAGGAAGACTTCAAAAAGAGTATACAGAAGATGAAGGAGGAGGAGAGATCCGGATATTATGACAGGCTTTCCGAGAACAGGGATGACTATGCGGGAGACATGAGCTATGCCGTGATCCATGGGGATGATGTAAGCTCTATGGCTCTCTTCGAGAGACTTGCCGATGGAAATCTCCATATGGTCATGCTGGAAACTCTTTCAAAGAGAGGAGCGAAGGAGCTTCTGACCCTGCTTCGTTATTGTGCGGGCTATTATTACCTTAATTATCCCGAGGAGGCAACCGTGAATTTCTCACTGGGGATAGAGAGAAGCCGGAATCTGGCTGTGCATCTGTTTCCGGACAAGGAACCGGTCCGGGTAAGAAGGGGTTATTTCTTTTGATCGGGGAATAAGGGCAGGACAAGGAGAAAGCTATGTGTGATAAACAGAAGACACAGGAAAGGGTTCAGACGCCCATACAGGTCAGCGAAGAACAGCAGAGACGGGTAGAGGACAGCCGCTATGTGATCCGCCGGATGGATGAGAGCCAGTATTATTCAGAGGCAAAGAAGATCAGCGATAACGTCCATGAAAATTATATCAGGCGAAATGTAAGGGATGCGATAATAAAGAATCTGGGACGGGAAAGGTATGCGGCCTTTGACGGTCTTATGATACAGGGAGAGGGAGTGGACGATGAGGAAAGCATCGCTCTTCATCACGCAGCGGGCTCAAAGCTTGCCCTGGAAGGCGAGGATGTTATCGAATTCAATGTCGCGGGTTCAGGTTATATGAATTATCGACTTCCCCAAAAGGGGATCTCAGGTTATGGCAGCGCTGATGATTTTAAGGAAGAAAAAAAGGCCAGGTGGTATAACAAAAACAAGTTACTTACCTGGACCAAGCTTGCTAAGACGGAGAGCAGTATAGAAGAATATAATGACGCTAACATTGAACAGAATAAAAAAATTGAAGAGATCTACGGCAAAAAGCTCGAATATAGCTTAAAGGGCCGGAAGATGAATCATATCCGCAAAAAGGAAAGCGTGAACGTTAAGGGTGCCGGTAAGACCAGGTTTTATCTCCGGGGACCAAACACGTCAAATACAGGAAAATATTCTGAGGATAATCTGGAGGAATATATCCTGGAGCTTGGAAAACAAACGCTTAAGAACAAGCTCGAGACCTGGGACTGGTTGTCTGATGAGGAGTTAAGAAGTGTTAAACCCGTAAACATCATCATACAGGGTCACAGCCGGGGAGCCGTTGCCGCCGGTCTTGGCGCCATGCGCTTAAAAAAATGGATAAGCGACACATATCCAAGCCTTCTGCATATGGTGAAATTCCAGCTTATCCAGAATGACCCCGTGCCGGGGGATTATGAGAATTTCGGTAATAATGCAAAAATAGATCACCTGGGAGCAAAGGATAAGAAGTCCCGCTATATGCCACTCGGAGAGGATGCGGAGACCACAGTTGTTTATTCCATACATACGCAGTATCCTTTACTGTTTACACCACAATACGTAAAGAATGCAAAGCGTATCATCCTTACGGCGTCCGACCACGGTGTAAATCTGGACAAGAGGGATGAGAGCCAGGACAAGGTCACAAGGGCTACCTATCTTGCAGAAAAGAACGGACAGGTCGAAGCCTTCCGGTCAACGGGCTTAAACGAGCTGGATGAAGGCGTTTATATCGCTGATGACCGGAATAACCTGATAAAAATAAGGAGTCTGGAGGAATATGACTCTGTTGCCAGGACATTGCTTTCCGGTGTCAAATCACAGAAAAGCCGTCACGAGATACTCAGGAAAGCGGTAGCGGCCTGGTTTTCAGGCTATGAAGAGAGAAAGCTAAAGGAAAAAGAGGATAAAAAAACCAGCACAAAGCCTGTGACGGACAAAGAGGCTGCAAACAGGGAGAAGCTTAGAAATGAGCTGACCTCCCTCACCACTCCGGTTCAGCTTAAAAAGGTTCAGGAGGAGAAGGAAAAGCTGGATAAAATGCCCCAGGATTCTCCGAAACAGGCAGAGGAATATCTGAAGAAAAAGGAAAAATACCTGAAGGCCAAAAAGTCCGGTCTTATAAACTATATCAACTGGCTCTATGACCAGAAGGGAAGCTTTATCAACAAAACAAGAAGAGATTATCTTAATAAGCTGATCGCACTTTCATATCAGCTGGAGAAATTTTACGGGGGCTTTGCCTCGGAGAAACGGCAGGAGAAGATCGCCTCTCTTGCAAAAGAAGTGAGACAATATGCAGGGATTGATAACTTAGACAGCTTTCTGCCTGCGTATCTGAAGAGGGAGCTGTATCTCGGATCCGAGAAGAAACTGAGGGCTTTCCTTGTTATGCCCGCTCTTAAAGAGGAGGCAGAAGAGAAAAAGGCAGAAGAGAAGAACGCTGTTCCGGAGAAGAAGGAAGAGGAAAAGAGCGCGGAAGAGAAGAAGGCTGCACCGGAAGATGCTGAAGAGAAGAAGATCGAAGAAGAAAAGGCTGCCGGCGAGAAGGCTGAGGAAGTGAAGCCTGCGGAAGAAAAGGAGATCGAAGCAGAGAAACAGGCTGAAGTCAAGGCAGAGGAAAAGGCTGAGGAAAAGGCCGAAAAGAAGAAAGAAGAGCTTCAGGAGCTGCCCTTCGCAAAGTATGATGTTCAGATCAGCGGTCTGGACAAGGCATTTGAAACGCAGGATATAAATAACTGCTACTGCTGTGTTGGAGCCGCCATGCTGAATCAGTTTATTTCCAAAAAGAAGGGCTATAAGAGCGTCATAAAACACTGTACGCAGTATGATCTCAGAAGCTTCCGGCCTGAAGTCAGGAAGTTTGATCCTGCTAATAAGGCGGGTCTCGGAGAGGAAGTCTATCACGGTGTTGTCCGTGAGATAGACCAGTTCGCCGGGGCCGGAAAGCATTCCTTCGGAAACCTCTTTGATATGGGAGACTTTATGTTTGACAGGCTTTCCAAAGAGGGGATAGAGAATGTGATGCTGAACAGGATCCTGCTGAACGTTTCAAAGATCGACGAAAAAAAGAAGGATGATCCTGTCGAACAGCAAAAGGTGGAAACCAGAGTAAAGAATTACCGGAGTATGTTTGCCGACAAGATAAATGAGATCCTGTCCGGGGGAAGTGTGGCCGGTGTATATATAACGGAAGGAAAGAATCCGCACTATGTAACCATTACCGGTATCAGGGGCGACGAGCTTACCATATATGACCCTTACGAATACAAAGGAAAGCCGTACACTGTAAAGATCGATGAACTCGTTAAACCGGGAAGAAGTCTGGATGTCAGCTGGCTCTCCGATATGAAGCCTGCAGAGGATCTGAAGAAGGAATACCCAAACCTTGAGCTTGGCGATGACGGAGAAAGCCTGAAGCTGAAGGATGAAAACTACAGCGATTATTATTTATCCATATCCCATACGAAGGGCATCACGGTTTCAAATGAACAGGACAACAAAGTGGAAGGGCTGAATGATTTTGGCCAGATGGCTTACATTCCTGTCAAAAATACAGAGGTTGAAAAAATCACGCTCAGTGAAGCGGTGACAGATGCAGTTGCCTGGGAAGAGGAGAAGAAATTACAACAGATAGAAGCAGAAAGAAAGGAGGCTGAAAAGAAGAGAGCCGAGCAGTTTGACAGGTCCGTAAAGCTGCTCTTTAACGATATCTTCAAAGGCCGGGGACTGCTTTTGGACACATTTAAGGATCTTAATACGGAATTCAAATCCGAGAAAAAGGAATCTGTAAGCTATAACAGGCTGCGTTCGGCTTTAGAAAGGGTCAGAATGATATCCGAGAGGGTCGGGGATCCGGAAAGTGTCTTCCGTTCCGGAGAGCTTATGGATGCCATGACAGCTCTCTCGGAGACTGCAAACAGCTACTATGACCTTCACAGGGGCCATCAGTATACTGACAGGGGTGAAAAGCGGAGAAAGGCCTGTGACACAATAAGAGAGCTGGTAAGCGAATTTTATGACAGGCTTGATATGAATACCGGAGGAAAGGGCTTAGGCAATGTGACCGAGAACAAGCTTCCGGAGGGTGTCACCGAAAAGGAGATAAAGAAGTCCGGAGAAAAGCTTCAGGAGCTTTACAAAAATTACGAGAACTGGAAGGAGCATTTTGCGGCACGCGAGGGCTGTGACCGTGCAAATATACGGGATAAAGCTGCTTTATTTTCCTCATATGAACGTTATATCGAGATCTACAAAGCAAGCCATTCAATTAAGAAGCGCCCGAAGGAGATAGACGAGATCATCAGGGTGGCTGCATTCTACAAGGTTCAGAACAGCGCCATTGAAAGATTCGAAGATATGCGGACGGGCTTTGATGATACTCTTTTGAAGCTTGCGATCATGCATGTCGATGCAATGGACAATAGACAGAAGCCGGAAAAGACTCTGGAGAAAAGGGATACGGATAAGGACCTGTCCACGGATCAGATAAAGGCCATCGATGCGATCGACCAGTGGTTTTTAAGAAATTCCCAAAACGCAGGTCTGATGGGCTGGGCAGTGGGAGCGAAGAACCATAACTCGGAGGCTGTGTCAGCACTTCTAGGAAAGACCAGAAGGGAAAGGCTTTTTATCTACTACCTTATAGAAAGCGGGAAGCGTAAAAATCCCGAGATGTTTGACGTATACAGCTCACAGACGGAGTATATTCCCGATCTGAATAAATTCAAGAAGCAGATGCTGGCAACGGGATTCAAGGTGCTCTCCCACTTAAGCGGAGAGTATGTGGCCATGAACAAGCTGTCCGATGCAATCCAGGCAAACAGGGAATACAAGGATCTGATCATGGAATGCACAGAGCCGGTGGCCGTAGATAAGTCGGTTAAGCTCGAGGATCTGAAAAAGGATAAGATAGCCTATCGTACATATATGCTGGGAGAGGTTTTCCAGAGCGCAAAGGCATACAGGGATAAGGCAGCACAGTATCTGAAGAAGAAAAAGAAGAAGGATGCAAAGGCGGAGGCGGAGCTTAATGCACTGAAGGAAAAGGCGGCTTCGGATCTTAAAGAGCTGATCGCTGCGGACACGGCTGTGGGAGAGGCGGAAAGCTACGGTGGGATCACGGAACAGGGCACAAAGAAATCCGCCGCGCTTTACTCCGTGAAAAGCAATAATGCCGGAGATCTCTCCAATAATACGAAATATCTCACTCAATACGGTACCAAGGCAGCCCAGAACGCAGGCACGGTTGTTGAGGGGGTTGTGGATGGAGTTGATCTGGTGGAGAAGGGCATCGAAAAGGTGATCCCCTCCGCAGATTTGAAGGGCTGGAAATTAAAGGACAGTACACTGGCGACTACGGATTTCTTTGGCGGAACCGTTACAGCCTCGGGAATAAGCGCTGTGGGCAGTCTGCTGACGGCAATAGTCGGTATTTACAATCTTTCCAAGTCGTCTTCGGGAATGCATGCCGGAGATATCGGGGCAAATGTTGTCAGGATAATTAATTCCGCAGCCAGTGCCACGACAACCGTATGGAAGGGAGTGGAGGCAACACAGCAGTACGTTTCCGCAACCGATACGGTCCTTAACGGAGCGGTGAGCGTTTCTCCGGCGCTGAAGATCGCAGGCACGGTAACAGCCGGCGTCGGTACCGGTCTCGAGTCCTACAATACCATAACGGGGCTCCTGGATTGCCGGAATGCTTCGAAGGCCTCAAAGTATCTTAAGAAAAAAGCCGAAGCGAATAAAGACAGCGGGAAGGATAAGTATGAAAAGAACATGCTTAAGGTGTCGAAGGATATAAGTTCCAGAAAGGCCAAAACAGGAGGATTTAATTTCGTTGCTTCCGGGATGAGCCTCGCGGGACTGTTCATACCGGTATTCGGAGCGGCGATCTCCCTGACAGGAGCGGGGCTTACCCTGGCTTCGGGAGTAGTCAATATCTTTGGCATCGATCTGAAAAAGATAAGAAAAACCATGTTCGATTCCTATTTCTGCTTTGAGGAATACCTGAAAAAGGCTGTTCTTGTTATGGAGTCCAAGGGAGAGAAGGTCTACGATATGAAGGTATTCAGGAGGCGTATGAGGAGGACGCTCTCTGCCGCCGCAGGCTTTTCAAGTGTGGAATCCGCCTGTGACCATATCGGAAAAAGGTACGCTGACTATATCTGCACAAAGCTCTTCGGGGACGAGGGTGAAAGGACAACTGACGAAAACGAGAGAAAGGCTTATATTCAGCTTATAAAGAGCTTCGGACTGCCCTACAGTGAGGAAAAGAAGATCCCCGCGGCAGCTTCTCTTGCAAGAAAGATGAACGGCAGATAATGTTTGAAACTAAGCTTAAAACTTGCTTTGGAGCCGTTTAATTTAGCGGCACATATACGGAATGGAGGGCAAGATGGATATCGGGAAGACAATGAAGGAAAGACAGGAGCTTATGGAAAGATTAAAGGACTCCCTTCAGAAGGAGCTTGTTGCCTGTGAGATCAGGGAGGCGGAAGAGGAGGGTGAGCCGGAGATCCTGAGGGTCCTATTTGATGAGCTGGGACAGGATAATGAGGAAGGAGTTCTCGGGGAATTCTATTTTCTGCCGCCGTTCTCTGAGGAGGACGAGGTACAGCATTTTTCGGCAGTACTGACAATCTCGGACCGGATCGACAAGAATAAGCTGCCGGAGCTTTTTGAAATGATGTCATACATTAATTTCAGGATACCCTGCGGGAGCTTCTCCATTGACAGGGAGCAGGAGCTTATTGTTTACCGGCTGACAACTCCCCTTTCCGCGGAGATGGAAAAGGAAGAGCTTTTTGGTGAGATGAATATCTGTATGACCAATGCCCTGGTCGCTGCCGATATGTATCTGGATCTCCTCTTAAGGATCAATGCAGGAGAGGCAGGGATAAAGGATGTGATAGCGGAGATGGAAGGTGAAGACGATCAGGATGAGGAGTAAACATCATCGATTCTTTTTTCATCCACACCGAAGAACCAGGTCAGAAGAAATCCTCCGGCGTATGCGAAGAGCATAGCTATCACGTACTGGAGCTGATGCCCCGGTTCCACGATAAGGAGCCCGAAGAGCCCGGAAACTCCCTGGGATACTGTTCCGATATGAAGAAGAGATGCGGCAGCGCCTCCGAAGCCGGAGCCGAGACAGGCCGTTATAAAGCTTCTGCCTAAGGGAAGCGTGACAGCATACATAAGGGGTTCACCGATACCAAGTATTCCTACGGGAATAGAATCACGGATGAATCCCTTAAGCTTTTGGTTTTTTGTCTTAAGATAAAGTGCCAGTCCTGCACCTACCTGTCCGCCGCCCGCCATCATAAGGATAGGATAAAGGTAGTTTATACCACCGGTGGGACCTGCGGGGTCATTTAACATGGCATGTATCGGTGTCAGTGCCTGATGGAGACCGACGGCAACCAGAGGGAGGAAGCCCGCAGAAAGGATAAAGCCACCCACTACTCCCAATCTTCCGTATACAAAGTCCATTACCAAATAGATGCCCTTTGTAAGTACTGCTCCAAGGGGCTGTATCAGGGCAACGATGGCAACGGCACCTATTATCAGTACCAGAAGGGGGCTGATAAAGGTGTCGATCATATCCGGCATTACCTTCCGGATCTTTTTTTCGAGCAGGGCAAATACCACTCCGGCTATCAGTGCTGCGAGGAGTCCTCCATTAGAAGGGTTATATACCGCACCCGTCATCGGAAGGATTATCTGACTGTCACCCGAAGCTGCGAGGAGCGGCATTGCTGGGTTGACAATGCAGATAGCACCGGCCAGGCCTCCGAGGATCGGAGAACCGCCGAACTCCCGGGCAGCATTATATCCTACAAAGACAGGAAGATAGGCAAACAGTGCCCATCCCATAGTGCGGATACATTCATACCACCAGATACCTGTGAAAACCCCGCCGGTTGACACATTGATCACGTTTGTAAGTCCGTTTATAAGTCCGGCAGCTATGATACCGGGAAGCAGCGGAACAAAGATATTTGCTATCCTTTTCAGGAAATTCTGAAGCGGTTTATCGTATTTAGCTTTATTTGCTTCCTTATTTTCCCTTGCTGCCTGTGAAACATCCTCTTTAACGGCTGCTTTTGTAATACCTGTAAGGGAAGAGAAAGCATCAAAAACCTTATTAACCTTGCCGGGGCCGAAAACAATCTGTACAGTATCTGATTCCACAACACCCAGAACACCGTCAATGCCCTTAAGGCCTTCGATATCAACCTTTGACCTGTCTCTGACTCCGACCCGCAGTCTCGTCATACAGGACTCATTGCTCCTGATATTATCCTTCCCGCCAAGTTTTTCAAGAAGTTTAATGCTGATCTCCCTAAAGTCCATACTTTCTCTCATAAAATTTACTCCTCTATTGCGGCTCCAACTCTCCCGTTAACAGCAGCTAATCTCTTCCTTGCCTCTTCACAGCTTATCCCGAGTATGATCATAACTATCGCTGTTTTTACTTCGCCCTCTGCTTCCTTCAGTACCTCCGCTGCCTTTTCTTTGGAACAGCCGGTGGCCTCTATGAGAATATTAAGGGCTCTCGCTTTAAGCTTCTCATTGGTCTTCTGGACATCGACCATAAGATTCTGATACACCTTGCCGATCCCCACCATGCTTCCCGTGGATATCATATTAAGTATCATCTTCTGGGCGGTACCGGCCTTCAGCCTGGTGGATCCGGTAAGGATCTCGGGGCCCGTCACGGCCTCGATGGCAAGGCCAGCCTCCTTCCCGATCTCCGAGTCTTTTGTACAGGCTATGGAAACGGTATGGCATCCGATCTGATCTGCATACCTTAGTCCGTATATCACATAGGGAGTTCTTCCGCTTGCTGCAAGGCCTATGACCAGATCCCTTTTTTCAAGTCCGATAGCCTCAAGATCCTGTCTGCAAAGATCAGGGCTGTCCTCAGCCCCTTCAACTGCTTTAAGAATCGCCCTTTCTCCGCCGGCAATAAGCCCTATAACCCTGCCTTCTGGCACTCCGAAGGTCGGAGGACACTCTGCAGCATCGAGTACACCAAGCCTTCCGCTGGTTCCGGCACCAAGGTAGATGATCCTTCCTCCTTTTTCAAGGCTTTCGGTTCCGAGTCTGATGGCTTCGGCGATCCTGGGAAGTACCTCCTTAACCGCCCTGACCGTATTTTCGTCTTCCAGGTTCATAACCCTTGCTATCTCAAGGGCAGACATCCGGTCAAGATTCATCGTGTTCGGGTTTCTATGCTCTGTGGTGAGTCCGGAGAGCTCTGTCATTATGTCTCCTTTCCTGAATAAAGATCCACAGACTTATTCTACCACAACCTAACAGTTTTTAGCGATATAATGAGCAGGGAACGGTTTTGACAAAGAGGGAGGACGAGGTTATGCTTGAAGCAAACGGATCCCCCGTGCATGGTAAGAATACCGGCGTTTAGGGATGGTTTTTGGGAAGGGAAAGAATTTATGACTCGAAGAGAAGCAGCAATGGCTAATTTTAAGAAGGGATATAATTGCTCGCAGTCGGTTGTACTGGCATTTGAGGATATGCTTCCTGTTGAAAAGAGAGATCTTTCAAAAATGGCCTCGTCCTTCGGAGGGGGGATGGGAAGGCTCCGGGAGGTATGCGGTGCTGTCAGCGGAATGTTTATTGTGGCAGGCTTTCTGTACGGATATGACGGACCTGAAGACGGAAACGCAAAGGCCGGTCACTATGCCAGGATACAGGAGCTTGCACACAGCTTTGAGGAAAGACAGGGCTCCATAGTCTGCCGTGAGCTTTTGGGACTTGATGTCCGCCATGATGCTCCGCAGCCTGAAAAGCGGACAGCAGAGTACTATAAGAAGCGCCCCTGTGAGGAGTTAGTGGGAGAAGCAGCCGGTATCCTTGAAGAATATATAAGGAATAACCCGGTTTCGGACTGAGTGTCCCCGGGGATAAGGTTATGAATTATATCGGCTCAAAGTATTCATTACTGGATTTTTTGCAGGAGACAATAGAAGGCGTGACCGGCTATAAGACAGGGGATCCCTATGTATTTGCCGATCTTTTCGCAGGTACGGGAATAGTCGGGCGGACCTTTAAGCAGAACGGCTGCAGTGTGATCGCCAATGATATTCAGCACTATAGCTTTAGCTTAAATAAGCATTTTATCGAAAACGTTCCGGAAATGGACGATAGTCTCCTGGAGCATTTTAATTCATTGGAACCCAGAAAAGGCTTTGTGTATATGAATTACTGCAGCGGGTCGGGCTCCGGGAGAAATTACTTTTCCGATGAAAACGGGATGAGATGCGATGCGGTCCGCATGGAGCTGGAGGAGCTCAGAAGTAAGGGAGAGATAGACGAAGGAACCTATTTCTACTATCTTGCCAGCCTTATAGATTCCATAGACAGATATGCAAATACCGCATCGGTTTACGGAGCATTTCTTAAAAAAATAAAAAATACGGCGAAAAGACCCTTTTTTCTGGAGCTTCTGCCGGTCATAGTCGGAAAAAAGGGAAAGGTATATAACGAGGATATCAATGAACTGGTAAAAAGGATCTCCGGGGACGTTCTGTATCTGGATCCGCCGTATAATACCAGACAATACTGCGCAAATTATCATGTTCTGGAGACAATTTCAAGATATGATGCCCCGGAGCTTTCGGGAGTGACGGGTCTAAGGGATCTGTCCCGTCAGAAAAGCAGGTTCTGCTCAAAGAAAAGGGCTTTGGAAGCATTGGATGATCTGATAAGAAATGCGGATTTCAGTTATATTTTTCTAAGCTACAATAACGAAGGTATTTTGAAGCTTGATTCGATAAAAGAGATAATGTCCCGATATGGAGATTATTCCTTCTTTACAAGGGAATACAGAAGATTCAAGGCAGATAAGGATGCAAACAGAAATATCGCGGCTGATTCAACGACCGAGTATCTTCACTGTCTGAAAAAGGGATGATAAAATATCATAGTCCGGGTTCTGCTTCCGGAGGACAGAATGCCGCTGCGAAGGAGCTTATATTAAAGCTGTTCCCCGGAAAAAAGGTGACATGGTCATAAAGGGAAATTGTGTGAGGCAGTCTTGTATGTCCTGATACATAAGTGTATTATTCAGATATATTTCAGGAAGTGCTTATGGAAGAGGTAAGAGAAATTCAATGAAGCTATTCAGATCCTTTAAGGAGCGGGTCAAAAACTACGTATACGATACTTCGGTCAGCATTAAGGACAGAACCTTTGTAATATTTTCAATGCTTATGCTGTTAGCGCTTCTTGCCGCCGTTCCCTGCGGTCTTATTATGCATGAGCCCATCTCAGCGACACTTTCCACTCTTGCGGGTTTTATCCTTTTTTCGCTTTACGTTATCTATGCATTTCTGAATGACAGGATAGAACAGGCAAAGGATGTTATATCCGTGGTCGTCGTATTTATCTTTCTTCCGGTAATGTTCTTCACAAACGGCGGAGCATACGGCGGAGCTCCCGTATGGCTGCTTCTCGGGACCATATACATTTCCCTTATCCTGGAGGGGAAACGAAAGAAGATCATGCTTTTTCTCAATTCCGCCATAATCATTGCCTGCTGGATCATAGGATATTTCAATCCCCGCTTTGTCAGCGAGTATTCCAGAGGCGGTAATTATTTTGACAGCATAGCGGCAATGATCATTGTGGGCTCCATCATTTATTCACTTATCACCTTCCAGCTCAGCCTTTTTAAGAAGGACGAGCATATTAATAATCTTAAACGTCTGTTTGAGCAGACATCTACCGCACTTGTTAATGCCATCGATGCAAAGGACGAGTACACACATGGCCATTCCTCAAGGGTGGCGGAATACTCAAGGAAGATCGCGGAGATGTATGGCAAATCTCCGGTGGAATGTGACGAGATCTATTATATAGCACTGCTGCATGATGTGGGAAAGATCGGGATTTCCGAGAAGATCATCAATAAAGACGGTAAGCTTACGGATGATGAGTATGAAGAGATAAAGAAGCACCCTGTATTCGGAGCGCAGATCCTTCGTGTGATAACCGAGTATCCGGATCTTTACATCGGGGCGCGTTTTCATCATGAACGCTATGACGGCAAGGGCTATCCCGAGGGACTGAAGGGAGAAGATATCCCGGAGGTGGCAAGGATCATATCGGTTGCGGATGCCTATGATGCCATGACCTCAAAAAGAAGCTACCGTGATACGATCCCCCAGCAGCTTGTCAGGGAGGAGATCGTCAAGGGCGCGGGGACTCAGTTTGATCCCAAATTCGCAAAGATCATGCAGCACCTTATTGACAACGATACCGAATATGACCTGAAGGAGAAGATCGGAATCGCGGAGCTTCGGGGAAAGAATGAGATAAGCTCCGAGACCTGTCTTGACGAGATCTCCGAGGGTATCCTTGTGGGACCTGATCCGAAGATAAAGACCATATGCTTTAAGTACGAGCCAAAAAACCGGAAGAAGGGCTCTTCCTTCGGACAGATAGTTTTATTTGATTCACTTGACGGAAGACACCATTCCACTCCACGTATGAAGAATAAGCTTAATTATTTTGAATACGCAGTGATCCGCTTCGACGGACAGTTCGAGTGCTACGGTGCAAGGAAGATAGAGTCAAAAGAGGAAAAGAGGGAGAATACCGGAGGAGCTGCCGGGAATGATGCGGGTATTCCTTATGAAATAGAAGCTGTACGTGTAAAGGATCATATGCTGATAAAGATAGGTGATCCCGAGAGGGTAGTGACGCTTACGATCGCGCTTCCCGACAGTTCGAGATATTCTTATATCGGCCTGACGGGCGAAAACTGTCATCTCTATGATGTGAGCATTTCGACTTCGGAAAATACGGTTCCCGGGGATTATATTCCAAGGATCGCAGAGGAGATAAGCTATATCAAAGGGCCGGAGGGAGATCTTC
This sequence comes from Lachnospiraceae bacterium AD3010, assembly GCA_000622025.1. GTDB lineage: Bacteria > Bacillota > Clostridia > Lachnospirales > Lachnospiraceae > NK4A144. The sequence goes on from JHWU01000010.1 coordinate 123,466, forward strand.
CGAATATTCAGATAGACGGATACCGCAGAGCATCGACTAAGGGGGTTTTGCTGAAGGATGGGATGGAAATAAGTTTCCATACCATGAGTCTTCCCACAGCCAGACTTGTATGGCATACTGCTTATGTGGATATTTTCTATTCTCCGGACAGGATGCCGGAGGGGGAAGGCTATATGGAGTATGCCTTTATCAGACTGGACGGGGAGAACTGGGAGGCAGAGGAGCTCGCGGATAATAAGACAATCGTAAACCGCAATGATGATTTTGAAGGATGGGATACCTGGAAGGAGGCGAATAAGAAAGGATTTGACTGTACGGTACATTTCAGTGTGGAGGGCAATAAGATCATCACTACCACACAGAATCAGGGAATTTCCCTTCGTAATGTTACCACTATCCTGGTGGAGCCTCCCGAGCTTTATGTTTCACTCACGGGAGATCAGTGTGCTATCACAAATATCAGGATAAAGAGCTGAAAAGGAGAGTAAAAGGATGAAAGAATTTCTGAAGAATTACTGGTTTTTATTGACAATGCTTGTGGGTATTGTTGCGGGCTGCATTTTAGGTGCGGTCTGGCCCGGAGCAACAGCCCTGGAACCTTTGGGAACCGTTTTTATCAATCTGATGTTCTGTGTTGTGGTACCCATGGTATTCTTCTCAATATCATCGGCTATCGCCAATATGCCGGGAGTAAAAAGAGCGGGAAAGCTTCTGGTAACCACGGTTATCACGTTCTTTGCCACGGCTTTGATAGCGAGTCTGATCATGTATGCTGTTGTCCGCATCTTCCCCGTGTTTACAATGCAGCCGGAATACGAGGCTGCGGAGCCTGAAACACTCGGACTTGCGGAGCTCATTGTAAATTTCTTTACAAAGCCGGATTTTGCGGAGCTCTTAAGCCGGAGAGCTATCCTTCCTCTGATAATAGCCGCCATTCTTTTCGGATTCGGCGTACAGCTGTCCGGAGGACCCGAGACAAAGACCGCAGCTATGCTTAAGGATGTTACAGACTGTATATTAAAGACCGTAAAGATCATTACCTACTATGCACCCATAGGCTTCTTCGGCTTCTTTGCCAGTCTTGTGGCTACACATGGAAGCGATTTTATGACGAATTATGCAAGGGCGATCATAACCTATTATGTTGTGAGCATCCTGTATATGATCGTTTTCTTCCCTATATATGCCCGTTTCGGAGGTGGAAAGGGCGCAGTGGGAGTTATGCTGAAGCATATCTTTAAGCCCGCTGCGGTATCCTTCGGAACCTGCTCGTCTGTTGCTACGATACCTACAAATCTGGAGGAAACCGAGGATACCGGAATTTCCAGAGAGGTGAGCGAGATAGTGATCCCCATGGGCGCGACCATGCATATGGACGGAAGTGCTATGAGTGCCATTATCAAGGTGGCCTTCCTTTTCGGAATGTTCGGAATGCCCTTTGATTCCGGACGTGCCGTACTTGCCATAGTGATCGCTGTTTTCTCGTCGGTGGCTATGAGTGGTATTCCCGGCGGCGGCGGTACGGGTGAGCTTGTGCTCTGCTCACTTTTCTTCCCTTCACAGATATCCGTGGCATTCCCCATAGCCCTTGCCATAGGGGATCTTGTCGATCCTCCGGCAACAATGGTAAATGCAGCGGGCGACTATGTGGCCACCTTTATAGTCTCCAGGTTTACGGAGGGAAAGGACTGGCTGAGCAGGCGCAATGTTTCAGACTGAAAACTGCCATAAAGGTTTTTCCTTCGTATATATAAAAAGAGAGCGGGAGATAGGCTCCTTCTCATCATAATATGGATATTATAAGGAATAAAGGAGACGATATGGATAAAGATAATCTGAACTTACTTGATGACAACAGTCTTGAAGCAGTGGCCGGCGGGATGGAGGTCGGTGAAGATAAAGGCGATGACTTTACGGGAGAGAGCATGCCCTTCTGCTGTACATCCTGCGGTACCGTGATCTGGATAAAGCCGGGACAGAAGGATATAGAGTGTACAAATCCGAAATGCAAGAAAAAATACCATATTGACGGATGATCTACACTAACAGCACCAAAAACAAGGTTCCGGATAATTGACAGAGGAAAACGGAAAACAGTATAATAAACAAGGTTAGACATCTAATAAAAGTGGAGGTCCGGCCATTCCGAAAGGAATCACCGGATCTTCTTTTTTTACAGAGTCGGAGGGCAGGTAATCTATGAAGACCAAAAAAAGAAAATCTCTGAAAAAAACGTTGCTCAGCAAGATCATTCTCTATGTGGCGATAATCATCGTGATCATCACCCAGATCAGCATCAAACTGGCTGCCGACAATATACAGTCCCTTACAGGGAGTATCCTTGCAAAGGAGTCTGCGACCTATGCCAGTGAGATAGAGAGCTGGTGGAGTGATATCCGTGAAAGAGTGGGTCAGACAGCCGATGTTATGAGGAATACACCGGAGCTCTCATATGATGATGCGCTGGCAATGCTCCTTAAGCTAACCGAGCTTGACCAGGATTCACAGGATATATATATTGCATACGGGGATAGCGGGAAGTTTCTGGACGGATCGGGATGGATCCCCGATGACACCTTTGTATTTACGGACAGACCCTGGTATACGGGTGCCATGCAGCAAAAGGGTGAACTCTATTCATCAGAGCCCTACGTGGATGCATCCACCGGAAAGACCTGCCTTGCCTGCTCCGTTATGATCAAGGACGGCGTCGTTCTCTCCAGCGATATAAATTTTGATATGGTAGCGGAAATGGTTGCGGGGTTCACCTCTGTTTCGCCTGAGGCCAAGTTCTATATCATTAATAAAGAAAGTAAGGATGTTCTTTTAAGCAATGTGAGTGACATTGCCGGAGAAAATCTTTCTTCAGCATCCGATCCTGTGCTGAAGGGTATTGCTACCGTGTTTGATTCTCTTAATAAGAGCAGCAGTGCCGGAGGAGAAAAGGTTGTAACCGTTAATACATCAAAAGGTTCACAGATGATCACGGCCACAGATATAGAGGGTACCTCCTGGGCGGTTGTCAGTGCGGTTCCTTCGTCCATAATCAGCAGCAGCATAATAAGGGTTATGATAATCACCTTTGTCAGTGCAATAGTGCTGCTTATCCTTCTTTCTCTTCTGATCTATTTCATAATAAGCAAGGCGATCAATCCTGTTACCACTATCACGGAGCGTATCACCGATATCAGCAAGGGAGACTTTACCGTAAAGATCGTGCCCGAGGGCAATAATGAGATAACCACGCTGGCTGAAAGCCTGAATGATTATATCGAGAAGATGAGGTCAACCCTTAACAGCCTCTCAAGTATTTCAGGGCAGATGACCAGCCGGGCCGGGGAATGTTTTGATATTTCCCATACTTTGTCGGATGCGAACAGCAATCAGGGTGAATCCATAGAGAAGCTTAACTCCACACTCGGTGATATGAACTCATCTATTGAGGATATCGCCACTTCAGCTACAGAGCTTGCTTCTACCTCAAGCCAGCTGTCACAGAATGCCAAAGAAGTTATGGATCTTTGCAGGGAGACACTTGAGGCCTCCACCAAGGGCAGAGATGAGATGGCAGGAATGACAAGGAATGTGGGTACTCTTAACGAGACAATAAATGAGCTTACCACACTTATCAGAGAGACGGCTAAGACCGTTGAAGAGATCACGGGTATCACGGATACCATAAATGCGATCTCCAACCAGACCAATCTTCTTTCTCTGAATGCATCCATTGAGGCCGCAAGAGCAGGAGAGATGGGTAAGGGATTCGCTGTAGTAGCTACAGAGGTCGGAACTCTGGCAAGCCAGTCCTCAGAAGCGACCGAGACGATCCGTAAGCTTGTGGAAGGTATCACCACAAATATCTCGGATATCAATAATAAGGCCGAGATATGTGCGAAGGATATGGAGGCCTGTCTTAGCGCCGTATCCGGGGCTAATGAGTCCTTTGAAACGATCTACGGTGATGTGGCCAAGGCAACAGACGGCATAAGCACTATCGCAGAAGGAATTGACAAGATAAATGATGTAGCTTCAAATAATGCAGCCACGACCGAGGAGCAGGCTGCAAATATCAATGAGGTTCTCGATCTTAGCAGTATGATCGTATCCGAAAGCAATAAGCTCCGCGCAGAGACCGAGAATATCACAAGTATCTCCGAGAATCTGAATCAGTATTCGGATGAGATCAATTCGGATCTTTCACAGTACACAGTATAGCAGCCAGATGATATACGCTCCGCTGGACTTGAATTTACGAGGCGGTTCCGGATGATGTCCGGAGCCGCTTCTTTAGTATGGAGCATTGAAAAGATATGCTAATGTCATTCTGAGCGAAGCGAAGAATCTTTTATTGCCGGATGAAAGATCCTTAGATGCGCTCAGGATAACAATGATGAATACGTCTTGACATAATAGATTTGTAAAATATAATAGCGTAAAAGATAAGAGAAGGCCGTTCTTTATCTGAAAGAATAGCGGATAGTGACGGAGAATAAGAATGAATCTTACGGTAACGGAAAGCATATCGGTGGTGACGGTTTTTTTGCAGGGGATCTTAAGCTTTTTCTCCCCCTGTGTCCTGCCTCTTCTGCCTCTGTACATCGGATATCTGTCGGGAGGGATGAAGGAAGGAGCTTATGACAACGGGACGGTCTTTGGCAGGAAGAGAGTGATCTTAAATACACTGTGCTTTGTGGCAGGTGTGGGGTTTTCCTTCTTTATTCTCGGCTTCGGGATGAGAACCGTGGGAAGGTTCTTCGGCGGAAATCAGCTGCTTTTTGCTAAGGTAGGCGGGATCATTGTGATCCTTTTCGGCATCTATCAGCTTGGTGTATTTGGTTCACCGTCCTTTCTTATGAGCGAAAAGAGGCTGCCGGTCAGGTTTGAAAAAATGGCTATGTCCCCGGTTACGGCGCTTATAATGGGGTTTGTTTTCAGCTTTGCCTGGACTCCCTGCGTGGGTCCGACTCTGTCGGGAGTACTCCTTATGGCGGCTTCTGAGCCGGATGGTATTCAGGGTTTCATACTGATAGGGGTCTATACTCTGGGCTTTGCCATTCCATTTCTTCTTACCGGGATCTTCGCAACGACAGTATTAAACTTCTTCAGAGGTCACAGGAGTATAGTAAGCCATACCGTAAAGCTGAGCGGTATCCTTCTCATTCTTATGGGAATATTGATGATAACAGGCCGGATGAGCGGTATCACCGGATATCTTTCACAGATCTCAGGAACCGGGGGAAATACTGCAGAGGTGGCGGCTTCTGAGCCGGAAAACACCATAGAGGCGGCGGACGAAGAAGCGGAAGACATTGAAGAAGAGCTTCCGGAGGAAGACGAAAACGAAGAAGAAACAGAGCTGCTTCCTGCACCGGATTTTACCCTGACGGATCAGTATGGTGTAAAGCATACGCTTTCTGACTACAGAGGAAAGGTTGTTTTCCTGAACTTCTGGGCCACCTGGTGCCCTCCCTGCCGTAGAGAAATGCCGAATATTCAGGCTCTTTATGAGGAAACGAAGGATTCGGACGATTCCGGGGTAGTCATCCTCGGAGTGGCATTTCCCGAAAACGGAAAAGAAAAGGATGTGGAAGGTATACGGGAGTTTCTTATGGAGAACGGATATACCTATCCTGTGCTTATGGATACAGAAGGTGAGCTTATCCTTCCGTACTATGTTACGGCATATCCGATGACATATCTGATCGACCGGGACGGGAGGTTATTCGGCTACGTGCCCGGAATGATGACAAAGGATATGATGGAGGACGCTATCAGACAGACAAAGGAGGCTATGGATTAGTGAAGGGAACAGAAAAAAGAACATTAAAGGAATGGATAATAAGGTCAGTCATTCTTATTATCGGACTTATTATAGCCCATTTTGGAGTGACGCTTTTCCTGCTTTCCGATCTTGGATCCGATCCCTTTAATGTGCTTGTGCAGGGTATCACAAGGAAGCTTAATGATTCTACTGGCTTTTCCTTTTTGACACACGGAAGGGTGCATATGTCGGTTTGTATTCTTATAATGCTCATTCTTCTTATCACTGACAGGAGCTATGTAAAGATCGGAACGATAATATGTATGTTCTGCGGCGGCCCGATAATAGATTTTTTCACATTGCTGCTTGGCCATACGGCCTCGCATTTTACGTCCATCCCTTCCAGGGTAGTGATGGTGGCTGCAGGATGCATCATACTTGCTTACGGAATGACTATTGTTATAAAATCGGATGCGGGAACCGGTCCGAATGACCTTGTTGCGGTGGTGATCTCCGATAAGCTGAATAAGAAATTCAGTATAACAAGGCTTATAGCCGATGCGGTATTTACACTGGCAGGATTCCTGATGGGAGGTACCGTCGGAATCGGGACCGCTATCGCTGTGATCCTGGTGGGGCCTGTTGCAGGGCTGTTCCTTCCGGTGAACGGAAAAATGGTGGATCATATCATTGACAGGTCCGCATAGCTGAAAGCAGACGGAGGCACAGAAAAATGTTTTTTTGGATCGAGGAGTCGCTTAAGGAAACTGAATGGGAAAGTGTGATGCAGGGCGGAAAGCAGTATGTGGCCGTTCTGACATCCGGAGAATGGAAAAAATATCGTGACGGCTTTGATTTGGGTATAGAGATAGATCCGGATACGACCGAAATATATACCACGAAGGCTGAGGTAAATTACGATTCGCTCACGGGAAGCTTCTCGATACCGAACAGAAAGAATTTTGCTGCGGCAGACAGCAAGTTTGCCTTTGTCCTGGATGAAAAGGGGATAGTGTTCATAGACGATGGAAGAAAAGCGGCTGAGATCGTAGAGACCATCAGGAAGACGAAAAAATGGAGATTTCCGGGACTTGAAAGATTCATATCGGATTTTCTGGATCAGATCATCAAGGATGATCTGAGGCTTATGGAAGGATATGAACGGGAGCTGAATTCAGTGGAGACAAGGATCCTTATGGGGGAGGATGATCTGCCCTCTGACCGTCTGAACGATATCCGGAGTGATATCCGGGATCTTAGGATACATTATGAGCAGCTTATCGATCTGGGGCAGGAGCTTGAAGAAAACGAGAATAACTTTTTTAAGCAGGAAAACTTAAGATATTTCCGTCTGTTTCTGAACCGTATGGCAAGGCTTCATGATACATCTGCCTCACTAAGGGATTATACGGTTCAGATAAGGGATCTCTATAAGGCGCATCTGGACATTAAGCAGAATCGCATTATTACGGTACTTACAGTAGTGACATCGGTGTTCCTGCCTCTGACGCTGATAGTGGGGTGGTACGGCATGAATTTCCGCTATATGCCGGAACTGGAATGGAAATGGGGATATCCGGTTATAATAGCTGTAAGCATTGCTATCGTTGCGGGAAGCCTTCTGTTTTTCCACAAGAAAAAATGGCTGTCCTAAAATGGAAGAATAGTGGCGCTTCTTATGATTTCGAGTTATAATAAATTCTGTATGAACAAATTTGACGGATATGCGTAAACTTAGAAGGAGCTTTGATGAAGATAGAAACGGTTGTGGAGGGAAACAACCTTAGATTAGATGTTGAAGGAAAGATAGATACCCTAACCAGCAGGGAGTTTCAGGATACGGTTTTAAATTCCTTTCGGAAATATTCCGATGTTACTGTAAATCTCGCTGAGGTGTCTTATATATCCAGTGCGGGACTCCGCGCCTTTCTCATTGGGCAGAAGACTGCCGCTTCTAAAAGGGGGAGCTTTTCGGTGATAAATGTTGATCAGGGGGTACTGGACGTTTTTAAGGCCACGGGTTTTGATAAGGTGTTGGATATACATTAGTTCTACCCGGACCTGTCGGTGCACGGCTTCGAAAGGAGAACGGTATTGAAGGATATTGTCTTAAATAACGGGATATCTATACCCCGTATCGGTTTCGGTACTTACAAAGCAACAACAGAGGACGGATACCGGATCATATTGGATGCCATAAACGCGGGATACAGACATCTGGACACCGCTGCTCTCTATGAGAATGAAGAGGATGTTGGCAGGGCGGTTCGTGAAAGCGGAATACCGCGTGAGGAGTTCTTTATCACATCAAAGCTGAACAGAAATTATCTCGGCTACGAAAATACTAAAAAGGAATTTGACAAGTCAATAAAAAAACTTGGTATAGATCATATCGATCTTTATCTTATGCACTGGCCAAGGCCGGATTTTGGATCATCGGACTTTGATGACTGGGAGGAGCTTGACAGGGAGAGCTGGAGAGCTATGGAGGAGCTTCTGAAAGCCGGAAAGATCCGTGCTATCGGAGTAAGTAATTTCCTTCCCCATCATCTAGATAATCTCCTTCAGACTGCGGAGATCATTCCTGCCGTGAACCAGCTGGAGCTCCATCCCGGATATCTTCAGAAGGAAGCTGTTGATTACTGCAGGGAAAAGGGAATAGCGATCGAGGCATGGAGTCCAATGGGCAGAGCAAGGGTACTTAAGGATCCGCTTTTATCCGATCTTGCTGCAAAGTATGGCGTGTCTGCTGCAAGGATCTGCCTTTCCTTCTGTCTGCAGAGCGGCTTTATAATCCTGCCGAAGAGTACCCATATTGACAGGATGAAGGATAATCTTAATGCTTTGGATACGGTTATTTCCGATGAAGATATGAAGAAAATATGCTCTATGCCGGAAACGGGATGGAGCGGGGAGCATCCTGACAGAGAGACTATCAAGCCTTAGGAGGAGCAGACTTTATGAAGAGAGAAAAGTTTATTTCCCTCAGAGTAAAAATATCCCTTGGCGTCATCCTTATATGTTTTCTTTTGGGATCGCTGTCGATCATTTCTGTTTTCAACATAGCGTCGGCTATCATCGATAAGGAGTATACCGATAAGGCCGAACAGATCTCGGAGGCTGTTGCAAATACTCTGGATCCCGACGATGTTAAGGAACTAACCGATGCTGTCCTGGAAAGGTACTACAGGGTGGATGAGGTCATTCCAAGTACGGAGTGGGGATCTGATGCCTGGAATGCCTATATGTCAAACTATGACGGCATTGAAGAGCTTCCGGTTTTCAAAAAGCTTATTGATCATTTTCGCAAATATCAGGATATATTCAAGGTGGATTGCATATATCTGATGGTATACAAAAAAGAGGTAGTCCACGCTATCTATATTGCCGACGGGGCTTATGAAGATGCCTGTCCTCCGGGTGTTGTGGATTCCTTTGAGGATGGACTCTGGCCGGGTGACAATGATCCGGTGATCCCTGCGACCATTACCAATGAGGATGTGTACGGATGGCTGGTTTCTACCGCATATCCCGTTATGAAAGATGGGGAAGTGGTCTCGCACCTCTGTGTGGATATCTCAATGAATGAAATAAAAGCAAAGGAACAGGGGTATGTGGTGACGGCTACGATAGTCATGCTTGGCCTTACCGTGCTTCTTCTCTTATTATCCATTCTGTATTTCAACGGAAATGTTATCGAACCGGTGAGGCTTCTTTCGGAGACGGCAAAGAACTACTGTTCCGAGAATAATGATGTGGTACACCATGCCTTTGAAAAGCTAAAGATCAGTTCAAATGACGAGATCGGGGAGCTGCTTTTATCCATGAAGCAGATGGAAACAGATATGAACACAAACGTCAATTCCCTGATCGACACCAAGGTTGCCCTGAAGCAGACGGAGGAAAAGGCGAATACCATGCAGGCCCTGGCGGTCAAGGATTCGCTTACGGGTGTCAGGAATAAGACCGCATACGATTATGAGGTCACAATCCTGGAGAAAGATCTTGCTGACGGCTTTAATGAGTTTGGTCTGGCAATGATAGATCTGAACTTCTTAAAAAGGACAAACGATACCTACGGGCATGAAAAGGGCAATATTTCCATCAGAAGGCTTTGTATGCTGGTCTGTGAGATATTCGAGCATTCTCCGGTATTCCGTATCGGAGGAGATGAGTTTATAGTGATACTGAAGTTCAGGGATTACCGGAACGTTGACAGGCTGATAGAGGATTTCAATGCCAGGCTGGAGGCGGTACAGAAGGATGAAACATTAAAACCCTGGGAACAGATCTCTGCGGCGATCGGATACGCAAAATTTGATAAGACCGTTGACAGCACTGTGGATGATGTATTCAAAAAAGCGGATCAGGCCATGTATGAGAGGAAAGAAGCCATGAAAGCCAGACGGACGGTTTTAATTTGAAATTCTTTTTAACTGCCTCTTGACGGGGCAGTTTTTTTGTGACATAATACATTTTGTAAAATCAAATAGCGCAAAATCAAATTGACAAACAATTATAAAAAAGGAGGATACAAGATGATCTATGATTATGCAGTAACAACCGGAAAAGGTGATGAGCTGAAGCTTTCAGAGTACAAGGGCAAGGTTATCCTTATCGTGAATACAGCTACGGGCTGCGGTTTTACACCACAGTATGAACCCATCGAAAAGCTCTATAAGGATTACCACGAAAAGGGACTCGAGATACTGGATATTCCCTGCAACCAGTTCGGAGGACAGGCTCCCGGGACAGATGAGGAGATCCATGAGTTCTGCACTCTTCACTACAATACTACCTTCCCCCAGATGAAGAAGTCGGATGTCAACGGTGAAAATGAGCTTCCGCTCTACACCTATCTGAAATCCGAAAAGGGCTTCGAGGGCTTTGACGATCATGAGTTGAAGGGGCTTCTTGAAGATATGTTCAACAAAGCGGATCCCGACTGGGCAAAAAAGAGCGATATCAAGTGGAATTTCACGAAGTTTGTGGTTGATCGTGAGGGCAATGTGGTTGCGAGATTCGAGCCCACCGCGGATATGAAAAAGGTGGAGGAGTGCATTAAGTCACTGCTTTGACTTTAATTTCAGATAAGATAAAGATTTGCTGGTCTTACGGGCAGAGGAACTGTTTCCCCTGCCCGCTTTATTATGTTTTTTAAGACCGTGACCGGCACCGGCGCAGCAGAAAAGTTGTGGAAGCACAGGCTTTTTTTTGGTATGATAAGCACTGACAGAAAGGGTCAATTACCTGACTTATCTATAAGGGGGTTAAAATGAAAAAAGTGATCGTCGCGGGACATATCTGTCTCGATATCACACCGGCCCTTCCGGAGACAGGAAAAAGAACGATCTCCGATATTCTTTTGCCGGGAAAGCTCATAGAGACAAAGGGGGTCTCTGTATCCACAGGCGGGGCTGTAGCAAATACCGGACTTGCGATGAAATTTTTCGGAGCGGATGTCAGGCTCATGGGAAAGGTGGGAAATGACGAATTCGGAGAGATGATCTGCAATATCTTAAGGCGTTATGACGCCGGACAGGATATGATACTCGCCGATAATGAGACCTCGTCCTATACCGTTGTCATTGCGGCTCCGGGGATAGACAGGAGCTTTCTCCACTGTCCCGGAACGAACAGTACATTCACGTCCTCAGACATTCCTGAGGAGCTTCTTTCCGAGGCTTCCCTTATACATTTCGGTTACCCTTCCCTTATGAAGGGAATGTATGAGAATGACGGACGGGAATCCGTCAGTTTGTTTAAGAAGGCTAAAAGCAGGGGCTGTGCCACCTCACTTGATCTGGCTGCGGTGGATCCCGATTCCGAGGCGGGAAAGAATGACTGGGAGAAATTTTTCCGGGAGCTTATCCCATTAACCGACTTTTTCGTGCCCAGCATAGAGGAGATCTGCTATATGATCGACCGGAAGCGCTTTGAAAGCTGGCAGGAAATGGCCGGAGGAAGAGATATTACTGAGATACTGGATATAGACAGGGATATCAGGCCTCTCGCAGATCTGTGTATGGATCTTGGCTGCAGGATACTCTTATTGAAATGCGGGGCAGCGGGGCTGTATTACAGAACCGGGACTGCTGCCGCGCTTTCCGAAATTCCGGACAGACTGGGTCTTGATATAGATGCCTGGTCAGACAAAGAGGGGTTTGAAAGCCCCTACGAGCCGGACAGGATCCTGTCCGGGACAGGGGCCGGGGATACCTGTATTGCAGCCTTTCTGACAGCTATGCTTGATGGAGATGATCCGTCGGAATGTATAAGGCTTGCCGCTGCAACCGGTGCCTGCTGTGTGTCGGCGTATGATGCCCTGTCGGGACTCAGGCCGTTAAGTGAGCTAAAAGAAAGGATCAGATCGGGTTGGAAAAAGACCCGTTGAAGTTTTTTAGGAGGAAACTGTTATGCTGGTAAATATGGATCAAATGCTGAAAAAGGCAAAGGAAGGGAAGTACGGAGTAGGTTTTTTCAATGCTGTAAATATTGAGATGGCGCGTGCCGTAATAGAGACGGCGGAGGAGATGAAGGCTCCGGTCATAGTGGGGACTGCGGAAATACTGCTCCCCTTTATGGATATGAAAAAGGTGGCAGGATATCTTATCCCGATGGCGAGGGAGGCTTCGGTCCCGGTGTGCGTGCATTACGACCACGGGCTTACATTTGAGAAATGTATGGAAGCGCTCCGTCTGGGATTTACATCCATTATGTATGACTGCTCGACAACCTCGTATGAGGAGAACCTCGGGAAGGTACGGGAGATGGTAAATATCTGTCATGCCATGGATGTGACCGTGGAGGGCGAGCTTGGGCATGTGGGTGATAATGCAGGCAGCGGGAAGCTTGAAAATCCCGCCGATTATTATACCGATCCTGATCTTGCCACTGAATTTGTCAGGGAAACAAAGGTGGATGCCCTTGCCGTTGCGGTGGGAAATGCCCACGGAGATTATGCATTCCCGCCAAAGCTGGATTTTGATCGTATAACAGAGATATCGGAAAAAACGGGAATACCTCTGGTTCTTCATGGCGGCTCCGGACTTTCGGACAGCGATTTTCAGACTGCAGTGAAGCTGGGTATCAGCAAGATCAATATTTTTACGGATATTGACAAGGCAGGAAAGGCCGGCATTGAAAAGGGTCTTAAGGAGGGAGGGGCAACCCTGACCCAGCTTATGTCCTATGAAACAGAGGCCATGAAAGACGTTGTCAGAGAAAAAATAAACCTTTTCGGGAGCCGGAACAGGGCCTGACGTATTTACAAAATCGAACACATGTTCTATAATACCTCCATGAAATATGATGTGTATGGGGGTAGAACATATGAAGAAGGAAGCAAAGGCAGTTGATGTGATCTGTCAGCATTCCAGGGACGGAACGACCATCCCTATGAAGGTCAGGGTGATGGATGATGACGGGCAGCTGCAGTCATATGCTATCAAGGGCTTTAAGGACCTTTCACATTCGGGGAGCAGGGAAATGCCTGATGGAATGTATGTCAATAACAGCACCCTGGTTTTTGAATGCTTTATCAGTGATTTCGGGAGACAGCGTCTTATTAGGCTGTACCGCGAGCAGAACGAAGAAATATGGAAGATGACCGTAATGTGAGACAGCTATGTTTGGGGTAAAGCGCGGAGATGAGATAAACAGTGCAAAGAACAATATGGTGCTGCGTCTTCTGGTGATAACGGCAGCGTCTTTTATAATGGGTATAAATATCAATACCTTTGTTCATACCGGCGGACTGCTGCCCGGAGGAGCCAGCGGTCTGACCCTTCTCATCCAGGAGATCCTGGCTAAATTTTTAGGTTTGAGCGTGCCATATACGGCTATCAATATTTCCATAAATGCCATTCCCATCTATATAGGTTTCAGATATATAGGTAAAAGGTTTACCATGCTGTCTTTTGTTGTTATCGTTCTTACCAGCGTACTGGCGGATCTGCTGCCGGGATATGTCCTCACGCAGGATATCCTTCTTATCAGCATATACGGAGGTCTGATAAACGGCTTTGCCATAAGCCTGTGCCTCCTTATGGATGCTACCAGCGGGGGGACCGATTTCATCGCAATATTCCTGTCGGAAAAAAGAGGGGTTGATTCCTTTAATGTGATCCTGGGCATAAATGGCTGCATTCTTTTCACCGCAGGGCTTCTTTTCGGCTGGGACAAGGCTCTTTATTCCATTATCTTCCAGTTTACATCTACCACCGTAGTCAGGGGCCTGTACCGTAAATACCAGCAGGCAACCTTTTTTATAGTTACGAACAGACCCGTGGAAGTTTGCAGGGAAATATCCAGGGTCAGTAATCACGGGGCTACCATACTGGAGGGCGAGGGGTCATTTGAGCACTGCGAGAGAAATGTAGTATACTCGGTGGTATCCGGCGCCGAATCCGGAAGGATCGTAAGGGCGGTAAAGGAGGCCGATCCGGAGGCTTTTGTGAATGTCCTGAAAACAGAGAGGCTGATAGGACGTTTCTATCAGCGTCCGACGGACTGACAGCGATTGGCTTGTGACGCTTGCAGTATGTGATGGGGAGTATTGCAAAACGAAAGGAGCGGCACTGACAGATAATGAATCAGAGGACCAATGAGAAATTCATCATACTGCTTGCCACGCTGGCATCTGCCGGAATGATGATCGAAAATATACTGATGGACTGGGAATTCTGGGTTCCACCTGTCATTTTAGGCGGAATAGCTGTTCTGTGGGTTATGAACCTTTCGGAAAGGATAGATTATGATATCCGGAAGGAGGTATATTTCGCTTATGCCGTGCTGCTGCTCTTTTATCACGGGATACATAAGAGCAGCTTTTTTGATATTTCACTGGCCGTTATCCTTGTGATGGTGAGCTATGCGATATTGAACAGCTTCTATATGATGAACGCCCTTCTTATGGAGTTCTTCATTCTTCTTTTCATTCATTTATTCAATCTCCCAGGGGGCACTCCGATAGAGCTCAGCAGAGTTACTGTTTCCAGAGTGATGCTGCACACGGCGATAGTTCTGCTGGTATACTACACCAGCTGCAGGACGATCCATGACAGGCTGGAGGACGAAGAGGAAAACAGGGTAAGGGAAGAGATAATTGTGGCAAATGACTGCAGTATGGAGGATTTCCTTACAAATATCTCGCATGAGCTGAGGACTCCCGTGAATGTTGTGAACGGCATGTCAGATCTCCTGATAAAGAAGGGGGTAGGGTATGAAGCGGACTCAATAAAAAATGCCGGGATCCGGCTTGCTTTTCATATTGAGGATATCCAGGACTATACGGAGTGCAAGAGAGGCAGCGTATTCCTCGAGGAAGAGGGCTATATGAGTACGTCGCTTATTAATGACGTGGTTGCGGCCTTCAGTATGAACGAGAAGAATAATGACCTGGAGCTGATAGTCGATATGGATCCGAATGTTCCATCAATGATGAGAGGTGATATCAGAAAGCTTCATAAAATATTCAGGCACCTTCTGGATAATGCGGTGAAATTCACGAGAAAGGGCGGCATCTATATAAAGATGTATGCGGAACAGACGAAATACGGAGTCAATCTCTGTATTGAGGTGACGGATACCGGAATAGGAATGAACAGAAATGATATCCTGCTTCTGACCGAGGGAATGTATCAGGCCAATAAAAAGAGGAACCGGAGCTCGGGAGGTATCGGGCTGGGTCTTTATATAGTATATGGTTTTACCCACAGGATGGGTGGCTTTGTAAAAATAGAAAGTGAGAAGGATAACGGTACAACGGTAAGGATCACCATTCCCCAGGAGGTGGTCGACGGCAGACCCTGTTTAAAGCTTGATGAATCATTTGAAGGGACGGTTCTTTTCCATGTGAAGCCGGATAAGTACAAGATCCCGAAGATACGTGAATTTTACAGGAGTATGGCATCAAATCTGGCTGAGGGGATACATGTCCCGCTCTATTCCGCAGATACTCTCTATGAGGTAGAGCGTCTTATGGAACGGATAAATGTGACTCATATATTTATGGGACAGGAGGAATATGAGGAGAACCGGAAGTACTTTGATGAGCTGGCCGGAAAGGGCATTATAGTTGCAGTGTTTGTGGAAAACGGATTCAGAAAAGAGGAAAACAGCAGGGTGATCCTGATACCGAAGCCTCTTTATGCCTATCCAATTATGAAGGTATTCTCCGATGAACCGGATACCGGGGACATAAATAGTGATGAAAGTAAGGCAAAGCCTGTATTTAAGGATGTTAAGGCTCTTATCGTAGATGATGAGCCGATGAATCTGGTTGTGGCTTCCTGGCTTTTCAGAGATTACGAAATGATTATCGATACTGCGGACAGCGGCAGGGAGGCAATACGGAAATTCCGGGAAAATGATTATGATCTGATATTTATGGATCACATGATGCCGGAGATGGACGGAGTTGAGGCAATGAAAAAGATAAAAGCCACGGCCCGGGATCTTGACAGGGAGATAAAGGTGGTGGCACTTACCGCAAATGCAGTGTCGGGAGCCAGGGAGATGTTCATAAAGGAAGGTTTTGACGGTTTCATCGCAAAGCCCATAGATACGGCCGATTTTGAAAGGGTAATGCTTAGGATACTTCCGGGTCACACTGCAGCAAAGGGAGGTGACAGAGGATGAATATATTTGGAATCTTTAAATCTGCCGTTGATGCCGTAAAGGACCCGAACAGGGATTTTAACGAAAGGATATATTTAATCCTCACCCTTGCATCGGAGCTTATGGCGTTTGTGGCTCTGATCGGGGATATATACATACGTGAGAATCCAAAGGAGATCATGGTCATTGCGGCAACGCTTGTCTTTGTGCCTCTTGTTGCGCTGGTCTGTCTGCATTTCGACAAGCTGAAGCTGGCCATAAGGATAACGGTTATCGGTATCGTTACCCTGATACTTCCGGGTCTTTTCTTCTTCGGTGGAGGCGTAAAGGGTGGAGGGATCATCTGGATCATTTTTGCGTTTATGTATGTGGGGCTTGTTCTTAACGGCGTACTGCGTAATGTTATGTTTTCGATCATAACGATATTTGCCGTGGCAGGCTATATCATCAGCTATTATTATCCCTGGTGGGTATACAGGCATTCGCAGAGGGTATTCTATATAGATTCACTTATATCGCTGGTCCTGGTTGGAGTTCTGTGTTTCATAATGACCTGGAGCCAGGGACGTCTTTTCAAGGCTGAGAATGAGCGTGCAAAGAAGGAGGCGGAAAGAGCCGAAGAGCTTACCCGTTCACAGAACCGCTTCTTCTCCAGCATGAGCCATGAGTTACGCACTCCCATTAATTCCATACTCGGACTTAATGAACTGATCTTAAGGGACCGGAATGCTTCGGATGATATAGTCCGGGATGCGACAGGCATACAGGGCTCCGGAAAGATGCTCCTTGCTCTGATAAACGACCTGCTGGATTTTTCAAAGATAGAAGCGGGGAGCATGGATATAGTCCCCGTTGATTACCGTATAGGTGATATGCTGTCGGAGATCGTGAATATGATGTGGCTCAGGGCGCAGGACAAGGGACTGATGTTTGAGGTGAGTGTGGACCCTGAGGTTCCTTCGGTACTGTACGGAGATGAGATCCGGATAAAGCAGATCCTTATCAACATTCTGAATAACGCCGTCAAATACACGAACAAGGGACGTGTCGAGCTGCGGCTTGAGAGCAGGATAGTCGATAAGCATACGGTGGAGCTACTGATGTCTGTTGCAGATACGGGGATGGGTATAGAAAAGGAAAGCCTTCCGTATTTATTTGATGCCTTCAAGCGTGTGGATGAGGGAAAAAACAGGCATATTGAGGGAACCGGTCTGGGCCTTAGTATAGTAAAGCAGCTTGTGGAGCTTATGAACGGCAGCATCACCGTGAACAGTATTTATGGTGAGGGGTCGATCTTTTCAGTAAGATTAAAACAGGGGATATCCGATCGTAAGAGGCTGGGTGAGCTGAATATCCATAATAAGGATGTGATCCGCAGGACTGCATATGAAAGCAGCTTCTATGCTCCTGAAGCCGCCATACTGATCGTCGATGATAACGAAATGAACCTGATGGTCGAGAGCAGGCTTCTTCAGGATACGGATATGATCATAGATACAGCAGGCAGCGGCAGGGAAGCTCTGGAAATGACACTTAAGAGCCACTATGATGTGATCCTGATGGATCATCTGATGCCGGAGATGGACGGGATCGAGTGCCTGGAGCTTATCAGAGACCAGACGGGAGGTTTAAACAGAAACACTCCGGTTATAGTTCTTACCGCAAATGCAGGCAGCGAAAACAGGGAAAAATATAATCTGGCAGGCTTTGACGGATATCTGGTGAAGCCGGTTTCGGGTGACGCACTTCAGGAAACGGTTATGAAGTACATTACTGTGGACAAGATCGTCCGTAAGAAAGCCATGACGGGAAGAAGCCAGGATCTCCATGCATCAGACAGGTATACTGAGAAGGTTCCGGTAATGGTGGCATCCTCCAGTATGTGTGATCTTCCGGATTCGGTCGTAAAAAAACTGCGTATACCCATTATTCCTTTTTTGATACATACAGAGGATGGTGTTTTTAAGGACGGAGTCCATATAGACGCAAATGAGCTTATAAGGCATATGAATTCGGGACACGATGCGTTCACATCACCGCCCGACGAGAAAACTTATTCGGAATTCTTCTCGAACGTGCTGAAAAAAGCAAACCATGTAATTTATATTTCGATAACTGCAGGTATGAGTAAGGACTATGAGGTTGCCCTGGAAGCTGCAAGATCCTTTGACAATGTATCAGTAGTAAATTCCGAGTGTCTTTCCAGCTCTACGGGCATACTGGTGCTTATAGCCCATAAGCTGATACAGCAGGGAATGCCGGTCAGAGACATAGTTTCAGAGCTTGATACTATCAAGCACCGTCTGAAGTGCAGCTTTATCATAAATACTACTCATTATATGGCTAAGAGGGGGCTTATAAGCGGCAGGCTGCATAAGATCGCGGAAATACTGGGACTCCATCCGGCTTTAAGGATCAGAAACGATAAAACCGGGATAGGAGGACTATGGTTCGGAAGGAAAAAAAGAGCTTACAGGAATTATATAAGATGGGCCATTCCGGCAGATACCATTCCGGATCCCGATGTGGTGTTTATAACCTATGTTGATATACCTGTTGAGACTCTTAACTGGATAGAGGAGGAGATCAAAAAGACTGCCTATTTTGAAAATGTGGTCTTCCTTCAGGCGTCGGCAGCCATATCTTCAAACTGCGGATCGGGTACTTTCGGAGTACTTTATTTCCTGAAATCCAACAAGTCCTACAATATCGCGTCATATATTGAAAGTGTGGATGCGGGTCCGGAAAAGGAAATAAATGAGGATGAGGAAGCAGATGCAGAACTTATGGAAGAGAGTGAGACGACGGATGAGCCGGAGGAGAAGGGCAGGGAAAAAGCGGAAAAAAGCCGTATCGATGTTTCCTTAGCCATAAAGAACAGCGGCTCCGAAGAAGCATTCCGGGAAATACTGAAGATCTTCTACGATTCCATCGATGAAAAGCATGCAGAGCTTCAAAGGTACTATGAAGCTGAAGACTGGGAAAATTATACGATAAAGATCCATGCCCTGAAGAGCTCTTCCAGGATCAGCGGAGCAATGGAGCTCGGGAACAGGGCAGAGCTTCTTGAAAATGCCGGAAAAGAGAGGAATATCTCATATATAAAAGAACATCACGCTGCTGTAATGGAGGAATATCTATCCTTTAAGGATGAACTTAATACATATTTTTCAGGGGAAGCTCCGGAGCAGGAGGAGACCGGAGAGGATCAGAATGCCGGCAAAGCAAAGCCGGAGGCAGACCGGTACCTGATGGAGAGTGTGTATTCGGAGCTTCTTTCCGCGGCAGAAAACAGGGACAGCGAAATGATCAATGACATAATGGAAGAAATCTCCGAGTTTTCCATACCGGCAGAGGATGAGGAAAGGTTTAGATCGATACGGGAAAAGGCAGAAGCCGGAGATTACGATGGAATAGCAGAGGTGCTTAAAAAATAATTGGAACAGATCATAGAGAGAGTCATCAAAATAAATGATACGATAAACGGTTTTGCCTGGGGAAGCTTCGGCCTGGTTCTGCTCATAGGCACAGGGCTTATCTGTACCCTGATCACGGGTTTTTTCCAGATCAGGTTTATCGGGCACTGGTGGAAGGAAACCTTCGGGATAATGAATGACAAAGGCCGTATCATCAATGATGCGGGTGCATTGTCACAGTACCGGGCATTCTGTACGGCGCTCTGTGCAACCATAGGGACAGGAAATATTGCAGGTGTAACCACCGCCATATTTTACGGGGGACCCGGCGCCGTACTCTGGATGTGGGTCGCTGCATTTTTCGGGATGATGGTGAAATTTTCGGAAAATGTTCTGGGAATGTACTATAGACGGCGTAATTCCGAGGGGGCCTGGTCCGGGGGACCTATGTATTATCTCCAGGATGGCATAGGCTCCATTAAGCATTGTAAAAAGGCGGGTAAGCTGCTGGGTGTGCTTTTCTGTATTTTTACGGTCCTTGCGTCCTTTGGTATCGGCAACATGGGACAGATAAACAAGATCACCATAAACTTTGAATCCGTCTTTCTGTCCGGTGTATATACGGAAATGTTTATGGGGGCGAGAAAGGTAAACTGGGTGATAGGGATCGTCCTTATGATAGCAACGGCGGTCATCATTCTCGGAGGCTTCAGAAGGCTTGCTGCCGTTTCCGAAAAGCTGATACCTGTTATGTCGATAGCGTATATCATTGGATGTCTGATAATGATACTGCTTCATTTTTCAGAGATACCGGCGGCTTTTTCCTCTATATTCAGGCTTGCCTTAGGACCTTCTGCAATAAAGGGGGCTGCTGCGGGGATTTCTCTCCGTATGGCTCTGACTACGATCAAAAACGGATGTAAGCGCGGTGTGTTTTCAAATGAGGCGGGACTCGGATCATCTGTTATGGCTCACTGCAACAGCTGTGCCAGGGAGCCGGTCAGGCAGGGAATGTGGGGCATCGCTGAGGTCTTTATCGATACAATGGTGATATGCACGATGACCGCTATGGTGGTACTGACATCAGGAGGGATCAATCTTGAAACCGGTCTTGTGAGGGCGGGATACAATGATTCCACGCTTGTCACCGTGGCATTCGGGGAATCCTTCGGGAATCCGGGGAAGTGGTTTATTGTAGCTGTGATCACTCTGTTCGCATTCACAACGGTTATGGGCTGGTCCTACTACGGAGCAAAGGTTACGGAATATCTTTTCGGAGTGACCTGGAGCAGAATATACAGGATCATTTTTATAGCCCTCATAGTATGCGGAGCTGTGATGGAATCGAATCTTGTCTGGGACATTTCGGATACCTTTAACGGGCTGATGATGATACCGAACCTGATAGGTATCTTCTTTCAGATACCGCTTATCATAAGACTTACGAAAAACTATGTAGACCGGAGGATAAGGGGAAAGGATACAGAGCCGCTGCTTTCATATGATAAGGACATACAAAGGGATGCGGCGAAGGTGGTGAATTCCGGAAGGGACTGATGACTATAAACAAGGCTTAAGGATGGCAGTGTCAGAGCCGGTTACTGCGGATCTCTTCGGCCCGTTCTATTATCTTTTCTTTCCAGTTGTCATCCTGCGCATTAAGCTGATAGGTATTGTATCCGTATTGTCTCCCCATGGAGCAGACTATGGATTCGTCATCTATATGGAGAGAGATCCGGTATCGATTCGGCAGCTTCTGGGGAAGGATCTCTTTTCTGTCACGCTGTACCTCTCTTAAGTGTCTCGTTCCATTTACAATATCATCAAATCTCACACCGTAAAATAAGAAGAGCAGCTTAATATAGCGTATACTCCGGAAGGATGAGGTATATACCCAGACCTCATAGCCCATATTCTGGAGACTGTTGATGAGCTCGGGTGTGCCGAGACGGAGTCTTTCCTTAAATATCCTGTCCAGAGGAAAGGGGAGCTTTGGTTCTGTCTTGTGGGTTTCCGGTGAAACAAAGAGCACTTCGTCCAGATCAAATGAAACCCGCATTTTTCCGCTGTAGGTTTTTTCACTCATTTCAGTTTGTCAATAACGGACATAACTTCCTTTGACCATTCTTCGGAGGATGCGCTTAAGGGAAATTCGTTAAACTCCTTTGTCCGGCTGTCAGTCTGTATCAACATATCCCGGTCGATGTGAATGGTCTCTATGTATTTCTTTGATACAAGGCTTTCGATCTCTTTTTTCTCAGCGGTCTTCTTCGCGTTTTTTTTCGCGGTGCCCGTCACCACACCGTCGACCCGGGCATTATATCTCTTAAAGAAGGACTGGATGTAGTCGGTCGAATAATAATCGGCGGAAAATACCCATATATCATACCCCTTTGTATTGAGATAGTGAAAGAGCGCAGGTATCCCGAGACGCAGCCTCTCCTTGAAATACAGACCGGCGGGGAATCCCAGCGGCTTTTCGGAGACTTCATTTTCTCCGGAGCAGAACACCACCTCATCCAGATCAAAGGTTACCCGCTTTTCCTGATCGGTGGAGGCCAGCATCTTCCGGATATCCTCTATGGTAGTGGGATTTATTATCTCAACCGGTATCCTTTTGATCCCGCATTTCAAGGCTGCAAGCCATCTATGATGTCCATTGAGTATGAGGTAACCGTCAGGATGCATCTTTTCAACGGTGAGCGGTTCCATTGAGTCGGGATTCCGCCTGAAACTGCTCTCGTATTTGGAAACGATCGAAAAAGAAGGACCTACGGACGGAATGCAGAATTCATCATCGGGGTTCGGATGGAGCTTTCCTGCCGGAACCTTTTTCACCAGCAGACGTTCAAGAAAACCTGCCTTGACTGACACACCGATACCCTCGTATTTCTTAACCTCTTCGAAGATAAATTCTTCTTCCTTTGTTCTTGACGATGCCATTTCACGAACCCTCCTCTATTAATAAAAAAGTATGATTCGAACGCCAAAAGTCACATTTTGATTAAGTACGGATTGTTCCGTGCTTCGCGGTCTCCGCTTCGCTACGGTCGGCGCAAAACCGATGTCCACTGGACATCGTGCGCCCCAC
>JHWU01000011.1 GCA_000622025.1 Lachnospiraceae bacterium AD3010
TTATTTCCCGCTTGTAGTTTTCTTCGGTCCTTTCAATCCCCTCCGGTAATACGCTTTCAACACTCTTGGTTGCTCTTACAAGCCCTTCCAGGCCGCCTGTCTCATACTGTTTCAGCCAGGTCTTGAAAGCTCCTTCTGAGATGTGGTTTGCATTACAAAAATCAGAAACCTTTATATCCGGATTGCTTCTGTACTGCCGGATCAGGAACTCCTTCTGTAACGGATCCAAATGCTTAGCCATGATAGACACTCCCTTCTGGTAGCATGATCAGATGATACATAATCATCCATCATTTTTCTACCTGTTCGTGTCTACTTTTAGAGTAGCATTAAGTCTGGTTGTCCGCAGACCATTATTATCGTTTTCGTCAAATATTTCCACCACTTTCAAATATGGGAAGTATTCGTTATAATATAAGACATTCCAACTTGTGTAAGAGCAAGGAAGAACATAATGGAACGGGAATCACGAAGGCTTCCGGTCGGCATACAAAGCTTTGAAAAGCTCCGGGAAGGACATTATCTCTACGTAGATAAAACAGAATATGTTTACCGTCTGGCTCATTCAGGTGTCCCGTATTTCCTGAGCCGTCCAAGGCGTTTTGGAAAAAGCCTTCTTCTTTCATCCTTAAAAGCATACTGGGAGGGACGAAAGGATCTTTTCAAGGGACTTAAGATGATTCGGACAGCTTTTGAGATCTGCTGCTGAGAAGTCCGGCAGACATGCAGTCGTCCTTATTGATGAATATGACAAACCCCTTTTCGAGACAATGGAGAATAAGGAACTGATCGAGCATAATAAGGCAGTATTCAAGGGCTTTTTCAGTTCTCTTAAAAGCTATGGCGCGTATATCCAGTTTATCTTTATTACCGGGGTTACCAAATTTTCCAAGGTCAGTATATTCAGTGATCTGAATCATCTTGTTGATATCTCCTTTGATGATGATTATGCCGGCATCTGCGGAATTACACAGGAGGAGATATCTGTAAACTTCAGACCGGAGATAGAAATGATGGCTGCAAGGCTGACAATTGCCCTCGATGACTGCATGAAGCAGTTGAAAGCTGCATATGATGGCTATCATTTTTCTGCAGACGGAGTGGGTGTATATAATCCATACAGCCTGCTTACCGCATTAATGAAAAGACGCTTCGGTTCTTTCTGGTATGAGACCGGAACTCCGGCCTTTCTTTTTCACAGATTACGGGAATTGGATTTCGATGTCCGAAAGCTCAGTGACCGTACAATACAGTCAACAGAGGCGATCCTGTCAGATTACAGGGCAGATGATCCTGATTCGGTTCCGCTTCTTTACCAGACCGGGAAGGATCGACTGCACGGTTGAAACCCGTCAGTTCATATATCTCTTTGAGTTTAAGCGGGATGACAGCGCAGAAAAGGCTCTCCGGCAGATAGAGGATATGCATTATGCCGACACTTACGCTGCGGATAAGAGGAAGCTCCTCAAAATTGGTGCAAGCTTCAGCTCCGAAACCAGACAGCTGGATCAGTGGGAGGTGGAGGATCGCAAGTATCACCTGCCCATTCCTTGAGATAAATGTCAAGCATATCTTGTTATGATGATCTTATTTGTAAACACGGCAGTTCTTCTATGCTGAATACCGGATGTCATTCGTAAAGCGCCTTTTTAATTGCCTTTACCGAATAATATCCGTTCCTTATCCTGTTTGAAATATTTCTTACGTTTTCTCTCATCCTGTCATATTCTGAATGGGAAACGTTATTTATTACTATGCCCAGTCCATATAGGCTGTCAACCACTATACCCACCCCATTTTTCCGGACAAAATCCGCTGCCGCAGACTGACTCCATACTATAACCGGCATACCTGAAGCCAGATACAGAGATAGTTTATGAGGATTATTGTATTTCAGATATTCCCCGGTGTTTCCCGCACAGGTTTGTATTGAGGGTCCGTCCCATACAAGGCCAAAATCCCCCTCAAGCTTCCCCGGTAGTATGTCGGGATCAAATGAACCATGATAAATTGTGTTTTCCCCTATATATTCTTTCTGAAAACCACTGCCATACAGATTTATCTTTAATTCCCTGTTAGATTCGCTACCGATCAGCTCATAAATATAGCCGCTCTTTCCTACAGTGAGATTTCCTGCGATCGCAATCGACGGTACCGACCCTTTTTCTGTCTGTACACTTTTCCCTTCCGTTAGGTAATCGAAGATTTCCATATTTATAAGCCTGTCTGGCAAAAATCCCTGTTTGATCAGATACTGCCGCATTTTCTCATTATGACAGATAACCGTATCAAATTCTTTTAATAATACTCGGTCCGCAAAATCATAGTAATCATATTTTACAGATAGTGAACCGACAATACCGCCTCTAAGGGAATTAAGATCATGGATCACGGCGATGCTTTTTATACCTTTTATCCTTTTCATCCACCGAAGCTGACACCTGAGACTTCTCGCGCCATATGCAGGATGCTGATATAGCAGAAATGCCTGATTTGGAATGATGAAACTCAGATATAGAAGTTTAAAATTAAGGATAATTACTGCAATGCATTTTTGGAGCGAAGAACCCGTATTGTCCGGATATACTGGCAGATTGAACGGAACATACCCCTCCTTCCTGAAGATACTTGAAAGGTCACTGGTTGCCTTATATCCTGCATGGGTTTCTTTTTTTATCGCATATTCCAGACTGTAAACATTATTGGATTCCATCATTTGCAAATATATCTTAGAAAGTTTCCAGGCCTCCTTGGTAATATCATATCCGTGTTCCGAAATACTGCTTTCAGGTTCCGGACAACGGATCTCTTTCTTATCGGACGCATCCAGTATCGCATCGATCCATCCTTTCCTGTTTTTGACTGTTATCCATTTAACCTGCCCGGTTACACTGGAGTCTTTTGGAACATTGACAGAATCATTTGCTATACAGCGAAGACCATTAGCTTGTGCTTCCAAAAGTGCCATTCCCAGTCCTTCAAAAAGAGACGGGAACAGAAATATATCCATCACATTGAGGAGCTCCCATGTCCTTTCGGACTCTCCAAAAAAAATCACGGCTTCCATTATTCCATATTCAACAGCCGTTTTTTCAAGTTTATTATGATCCGATCCTTCGCCAATGAGCAGCAATCTGAAATCAGGATGATCCTTATAAAGCATCCGAAAGCAATCAAGCAGGAATAACTGGTTCTTCTGGGCAGTAAGCCTGCCCACATTTCCCAGTACGAAGCAATCCTTTATTCCCATCTCTTTTCTGTATTTATTACGCAGTTCTTCAGAAAATCTGTATTTTTCCACCTCTATGGCATTATTAAGTATATATGTTTTTTTTATATTTCTGCTGCCAAAAAGCCACAAACCGGCTTTCTTACTGCAGGCCATAAATGAAGTCGCATATGATCGTATACGGTATCTGCAAATACTTAAATACAGCGCTTTTATCACTGTTTTCAAAGAGTCCAGCTTAAAGGTAAAGTTTGTGTTATGGCTGTGTGCGATGCGGTTCTTTATTCCACACCTCTTTGCCGCCTTAAGGATAACTGCACCTACTGCATCGGTATGAGAGTGTACAATATCGTAAACACCGCCTGACATCAAATGGATCAGATCCTCATAGTTTCGCTTGATGCTTTCCTTTCGAGGTGTTATTCGGAAGACCCTGACTCCTTTTCCAATAAGATCCTGAGTCATCTGGCTTTCCTTAAATTCCTTTTCCGTTGCATGAACCGCAAAATCTATTTTGATATCACTGCCAATATGCCGGTAATAATTCAGCACCACAGACTCTGTCCCGGCATGATTGAATGGATTATTCAATACATATAGAACCCGTATTTCTTTCATGTGCATAATAATAGCATCCGTGAAAAATGAAAACAACCGTCTACTCCTGTAATTGACAGGTTATTGCAGTATCATTATCATGGATATCAGATTAATTGATTTAGAAAAGGCAGAGTAATGGTGAAAATTAAAAAAATATATGATAAAGTAATGAACCCGGTTTTCAGTCTTTACAACGGAAAGGTCGGAAATATAGCATATTATGTGGCTTTTGCGGCAGTTTATTTATTACGCTTTTATTATACGACCATGTTCTATACCCTTTTTGAGAAACCGCTTTTTTTGGCTGTTCCGTATTATGTGGGACTTCTAATAATAGCGTTTTTTTCGGTATTATCTGTTCTCAATGCGCTTAAAGTATCACGTAAGGAAGCTGTTTTTCTTGCAGCGATCATCCTCACAGCCCTCCTTAATGCATTCACCATAAAAAAATTCGATGATTATTTACCATTACTTCTCCTTGTCACCGCGTCAAGAAAACGCGATCTTCGCCCCGTATTCTTTACGTCCATAGTGATCGGTTCTGCACTTCTCTTATCTGCATATTATGCATCCATGAATGGCTATATTCCATACCTCGTATACCAAGACAGAGGAAATACCGGTATGCTTTCCCATGCGTTTGGAACGGTCTACCGGACCGCTCTGGCAGCCCATGTAATGTATATCATTATGTGCTATGCCGTTTTAAGAGCTGAAAAACTTCATCTCTGGGAATATCTGATGTTCTGGTTTGATAACTGGCTTATTTGGAGATATACATGGTCCAGATCGACCTGCGCATGTTTAACCGGCTTTTTGATACTGCTAGGTGCACTGCTCGTTTATTATCATATTTATAAAAAGTGGTTCTGTCTTCCCCGGTGGAGTGCTTTGATCCATATAGCCTGCGCTGCAGTTACATATGCAGCTATTGCGCTACTGTATTTCAGCAAAAAAATCCCACCTGTTGCCGGTGAAGATGAAAGCTTCAAAAGCCGTTTTTCATACAGCATACAGGCATTTCAGAAGTATCCCTTGCGTTTATTCGGAAATGTAGTAGAGGAAAGAAGTGCAGTTGGTATTCCGGACAAATCGATACCGTATTTTTACCTCGATATTACATATGTAAGAGTTCTTGTCATTGGCGGGATAGCTATGTTCCTTCTATTTCTGGCTCTCATGACGATGGCATCTTATAAATGTGTAAAGAATAAGCAGGTCATTCTGGCTGTAGCTCTGATCATGATCGCAATAGACAGTATTCCCGAGAGTCATACGCTGAATCCGGCAATGAATATCCTCATACTTTACAGCACCGGGTGTCTGGGGATTACGAAAAAAAACGGAAATTCGTGTATTCTTAATACTTCTCCTTAATATAGTCCGCAAAATCTCCCATAGTAATGATGCTCTGGGAGCTAAAAATAACTTTATTACACTCCGCAAGCATTTTTCTGTTCAGACCTTTCAATATATTGAACAGGCTGTCTTTATCTGACACGTCAGCTATGATTCCGGCACCCTCTGCCATTATTTCTCCGGCGCCCACCCTGTCTGTGATAATGACCGGAACACCGTAACTCAAAGCTTCCAAAACAGTATATCCAAATGTCTCATACCATAAACTTGGTACTATCAACACATCCGTATCATCAAAGATTTCCCCAAGTTCATCATATGTGTACCTTTTGTTGGTACGGATATATTCCCTTGGCTCCGGTGGTTCAAAGTGTACGTCCAGCCTGAAATCACGTCTGATTTCCCACAATCTGTCCAAAGTATTTCTTAAATAAAAAAAACCCTTTGCCCCGCTGTAATTCCCCAAATACCTCATACGGATAAGATCGCCCTGAAAGCTTTTCTTCTTTCTGCAGTCCCTGATATCCCCATGGGATATGTGGATAACAGCTCCTTTCAGCTCTCCAAAGTATTTGCTGTATACTCTTTCCGTTAATGAGCTGTTAAAATGGATAAAATCGAAAAGATCAAGCATTTCCGAATAGTATTTTCTAAGTTCTCTATATCTGCCTATCTTTTCATCCGAAGATTTCAAGGCGGTACCATTTCCTACATCCACAGTATCTCCAGAGACAGCATCGTTCAAGTTATCAAAAAAGGCATCCCTGTGGCGTTTCCTTAATTTCTTTACAGGCCAGGACTCTTTCAACGCACGGTACATCGGAGACTGAAGAAGCCTGATCTTATTAATGCTGAGTGCCGAAGAATTACATTTACCGCATTCTTCAAATGAATCCGCACACTTACACACATCACCGTTCTTAAATAGTGTGACCTTTGGACATACCGGAAAAAAATCGTGGGTTGAAAAAACTGTTCTGATGCCCATTTCTTTTGCTGCTGTCATAAAATTCTTATGAAGTCCCATGAATGTGTGCACATGAATAACATCAGGTTTGTATTCGTTCATAAAGGCCTTGTATATTTCCTTATTTCCGGCTTCAGTGAACTTTTGTATATCCGCTATCCCTTCATCATAGGGAACCGGAAGAGGATTTATTACTTCAAAGCTCTTTATCTTTGCCCCATTAATATCATTGATCCCGCGAAACTTTACAGTAGTTTGTTTTATGAAAAAGCCCATCTGTCCGGGCCACAGTAAAGATACCTCATGACCTTTTTTTCGCTGCTCTCTCATAAGATCAATGCAGAATTTTGTCAACCCGCCCGTTCTGTAAGGCGGAAATCCCAGAGAATAATGAAGTATACGCAACTGTTTTACACCCTCTCAATCCTGCAGCTGTGCTTTCTCTCTGCCTCACACCGTTCCCTCATATAACAGTTTATCCCCAACATGTACCGGATGAACTCCCGTTTTCTTTCTTTTATTAAAATTGAAGCTTAACATATATCCGGTATGCAAATGCCAGTAATCCAGATATTCACTGATCTGTTTCTCTCCTGCTTCGTTATATCGTTCCCCGCGCCATATCTTAAGCTCTATAATGTATTGCTGCCCAAGATAATCAACGATCACATCTGTTCTGGTCTGATCTCTGGTCTGCGCTTCTATATAATAGTTGCCGGTTCCGTTTATGATCGGTTTCAGATACAGCAGGAACTGCTCTCTTCCATCTTTCTCTTTGAAACGTTCCGCCAAGGGCCCGCAAACCTGTGAGTACGTTTCAATGAAGCGTTCCAGGATCAATCTCATATTGAGTTTTCCATCTGTGACGAACTGATTTTTAGCAAGCTCACCCTCTCGTGAGAACACATTATTTTTTAGTTCCTCGTCTGACAGGAACAAGTCATATAGCCTTGTTTCAAATATACGGTTGGCTATTCTCACCGTGTTATGGTCATTCCGGATCAAACCATACATCTGCAGCTGTACGATATCTTCCTGATCGGGGTTCCATGAGAGCTTCGTTCCCTCCATAAGTATGCTTCTTATAGCTGCCTTAAGCTCCGGATAGTTATTCATATTCTTGGTTAATGACTGGAATAATGTATTACTTTCCGCAAGAAGAAGCTTAACCGCTTCATCAATGCCATTATTTGTCCACACCAGAGGCAGTCTCATTGTTTTGCTGACTTCTTCATCCAGAAGTTGACAGATCCTGCTCACAAGAAAGGGATAACCATTTGTATAGTCTCTGATGATTTTGCGATTGCTGCCGTATCCATTCTGGTATGATGATCTGCTTCATACTCATCCAGCATTCCCCTGATGCCTGTTTCCGACAGGCTCATGTCTATTGTAAAGTCGGCGGCTATATTCCACGGACTGTTCTCTTTACGGTCTTTTTCTGATCTGATCCTGCTCTTCATGTGCTTAACATCCGTTACGCCGGCCAGAATGACGGATTGAAATGCATTGATCCCTTTGGAATCCCTGTTTATATAATTATCACGGAGTTGTGCGAGAAAATCTAAAAAAACCTGATTATTCGTTGCTGAATCAATCTCATCAATCATCAATACTATGGGAGAAGATGTTTCATCGCACCATTCTAAAAATATATCAAATAAATCGCCTAATTTTGTATTTGGGTCTGCATTATTTAATAAATAATCAAAGTCATCCGAAACGTTTTGGGGAATGCGCGGTTCTCTGCGAAATTCTCTTCTGAGCAGCCTGCAAAACTCTTTTACAAAAGCCGCCTCATCTTCAAAGCCCGCATCACCGATTCCTCCAAAGCTCGTGCTTATAACCACATATGAATCATTTTTAATCTCTTTTACCCTCTCGGAGAGATCGACCATATAATGTTTTGATGGTATACACACCGCAGTCGTATTGAATACTTTCACGTAATGACCCCTCCTTTCTCTGAAAAAACCTTTTTAAGATTCTTCGCTTCGCTCAGAATGACAGATGCTTCGCTCAGAATGACAAATGCTTCGCTCACTGTCAAACACCCTGTAAAGTACGAACTTAAAATTCGTTACAAGATACCTGAACAGCAGTTTTTTCGGATCCTGGAGAAGGCGGTACAGCCATTCCATTCCCATTTTCTGTATCCAGAGCGGTGCCCGTCTGACCGTGCCTGCATGAAAATCAAAGCCTGCACCTACGCCAAGCATCAGGGCATTTATCCTGTCCTTATGGGCATACATCCAGCTTTCCTGCTTCGGAGCTCCGAGACCTACCCAGAGAATATCCGCACCTGAAGCATTTATCCGGTCAACCACCTCTTCATCCTCTTCGGGCGAAAGCTCCCTGAAGGGCGGCAACTCGTAGCCTCTCACATCAGCTCCGGGATAATTTTTCTCCATATTCTCCCTTATCCCTTCTATGGTTTCGGGCGTGGAACCATAGAAGTACATTGATGTCTTCCCGTCCATTGCATACAGGAACATAAGCCTCATAAAGTCCGGTCCCGCCACACGGCAGGCTCTTTTATATCCTTTATTCAGCTGCTCTCTGTGTATGGGGACTCCATCCGGAAAAATAAAGCAAGCTCCGTTCTGCACCTCCATATACCTGTCATTTTCATGTGCCGTTACGGTGGTATGTACGTTGCCGAAGCAGATATATTTCCCCTTAAGTTTCCGTGCATTATCCCTCACATACTGTACCGCCTCAGAGAGATTTGTTACCGTAAAATTGACTCCGAGGACAGGACACTTTTCCTTCATTCCCGAATGATAAATTGAAGAAAGGTGCTCCGTGGAGGAGATCATCTCCGCAGAAGACCCCTCTCTATGAAAATTATGTATCAACAGTATCTTCATTTGATCATTTACCAAACACTTTCCTCTGAATAATGGAATAGAGACTTCGGCTTTGCTCCAGATCATGAAAAGCTTCCATTTTATTTCTGTCGTATGTATAAAACATATCGTTAACAGCTTCATCCGGAACAATTGTGATCTTCAACCGTTTTTCTATAAGATGATGTGCATATAGAGTATTCTGCAGCCAATCTGCCATATAAATTGTGTGCGGCCAGTTTTCTTCCTGATGATCATCCGGAACCCTCACCTCCACTTCATTCTTGCCTGTCCTGTCCGCTGTAATAACCTGATTGATTATGTATTCATCTATAGCCTTACAGGTTCTATAGTCCATAGGGTATATGTTTCGATGAAAGTTCTGGTTTATCATCAAGACAAACAATATTACTATTCCTAACGGAAACAATGACTTTATGACAGGTATATGTTTTATTATTATCGCCAGTGATATACTTACCAGAAAAAAGAACAAACATATAAAGGCCCACATAGCGTCCGGTCTTTTTGCATATCGTCCTCCGGCTTTAGTATATACTAACAGCAAATATGTCAGACAGATGACGTTAAGACAGATTGTTCCGAAAAGCACCCTTATATCAGTCTGCTTTTCTGATTCATCTTTTTTTCTGACAATAAAAAATATGGATAATATTATGGATAGAAGGGAAATGATAAGAAATAACGTGTTCATTTGGCTAATTAATCCAGTAAATCCTGATATCGTACTTAATAGCGATTGGTGAGAAAAACCACCTGAATCCGAAACCAGATGGGCGCGCCATCCCTTCGCTTCAAATATAAGCGAGCCAAACCAGACTCCTATGATCGTTATATAAAACCAACTTCTCTTTAGGTATTCCTTAAGATTGCAGCTTTTCCCAAATCTGTTCTTTATCAACATATCATAAACAATTCTGACAAGACAGTATCCGGACAGGATAATGCTCATCTGAATACTGGAGAAAATGGAAAAATATATAAAAAGAAGTACTAAGCCTTTTTTTGTCGAACTCCATTTTTCCACTACTTCAAGTGTCATATCTTCCAAAGCAAGAAGCATCACGAGAGCTGCGTTAAACATTCCAGGGATGGGGTAGTTAAAGAAACAGTTTACATCGCTGGTCCAAAATCCAAAATACTTGCATTGATCTCCCCAGCTCTTAAAAGACACAAAGAAGAAAAGAAAAAACAATAGTTCCAACGCAGCAGCCGTTTTCCCGGACAACGCTATTTTTCTCTTCATAAACACATAGTACATAAAACAGAAAAATGTCATTATAATTGCGATAACTAAAGCATAAGAAACAGTAAATGCACCTATATAGTCGCCTGTAACAGGGTAAATAAGAAAAGCGCTTATATAGCCTGTAAGAGGTTCAAGCACCTCTGGAAGAACCTTGATTGGATTAAAGACGCCCCACATTGGCCATGGTTTTCTTAGTGCGCCGCCAAAATACCAATCATCACCGTTATATGGCAGAAATGGATATAGTCTTAAAAAATAGATAAAGATAAAAAGAAATAACAATATATGAAATAAAATGACTTTATGTTTTGTATTCACAATATCCCTCCCCAAAAAAACATTTAAAATGTCAGCCCCTGTGAATAGTCAATGCCTGTCAAGCACCCTGTAAAGTACGAACTTAAAATTCGTTACAAGATACCTGAACAGCAGTTTTTTCGGATCCTGGAGAAGGCGGTACAGCCATTCCATTCCCATTTTCTGTATCCATAGCGGGGCTCGTTTTACAGTGCCTGCATGAAAGTCAAAGCCCGCACCTACACCCAGCATCAGAGCGTTTATCCTGTCTTTATGGGCATACATCCAGCTTTCCTGCTTTGGGGCACCGAGGCCTACCCAGAGTATATCCGCACCCGAAGCATTTATCCGATTAACCACCTCTTCATCCTCTTCCGGGGAAAGCTCCCTGAAGGGCGGCGACTCGTAGCCTCTTACGTCTATTCCAACATAGTTCTTTTCCAGATTCTGCTTGATTCCTTCTATGGTCTCGGGCGTGGAACCATAGAAATACATTGATGTCTTCCCGTCCATTGCTGACAGGAACATAAGCCTCATAAAGTCCGGGCCTGCCACCCTGCAGGCTCTCCTATGTCCTTTATTCAACTGCTCTCTGTGTATGGGGACTCCGTCCGGAAAAATAAAGCAAGCCCCGTTCTGTACCTCCATATACTTTTCATTTTCGTACGCCGTTACGGTGGTGTGTACGTTGCCGAAGCAGATATATTTTCCTTTGAGATTCCGGGCATTGTCCCTTACATACTGCACTGCCTCTGAAAGATTTGTAACCGTAAAACCGACCCCCAGGACAGGACACTTTTCCTTCAACCCTGAATGATATATAGAAGAAAGGTGCTCCGTAGAGGAGATCATCTCCGCAGAAGACGGGATCCCACCGGTATTCAGGATGTAATTTACCGGTCTGTCGGGATCAGTGAAGAACCCGTGGTAGAGCTTTTCTACATTTTCGCTGTGTAAATACACAGCGATCTCGTCATATTTTGTGGTTTTTTCAATTTCGGCACTGCACTTCGAATACTCTTCAGGGGTGACCACACGAATTATATCATCCTTTTCGTAAAGCATCCCCTTTAGAAGATCCGTGGCGTTCTCCGATGTATCATCCGTTATAAGAAGGAAGCGGCGGGGCTTCCGTTTTATTTCTTCTTTCCGCTGAAGATACGAACCATACAGGAAATGAATCACTATGTCAAAAACTGTACTGAAAAAAACAGTCATAAGGATTACAGCCCGCGACGCCCAGAAGCCCACCTTTATGATATAGAGAAGTGCAATAAGACAGATAAATACCAGAAACTGGTTCTTCAGAACAGCTGCGATCTTCTCGTAAGGATTCTGCTTAAATAAGGGTTTTTCCCCGTATGCATTGAAATAAAACACGGCTATGTATATCGTGATCACAAGACCGAAGATCAGGTAGTAAAGACCATCATATGCAAGAAAAAGGACATTCAATCCGGGATCTTTATGGAAACGGAGAAAAATAGAAATATAAAGGGCAGTGCACAGAGAAATAATGTCCAGAACGAGCAAAATACGATTATCTTTATTTCTTTCGATCATTATCTCTTAAATACCTGCCTTGCTATAGTTATATTTGAAACGGGGCGCAGCCCAGCTGTCATTCTGAGGGCGCAGCCCGAAGAATCTTCCACCCGCTATTATAGTACGTATGATTATTTTAATAAAGCCTTACCTATGGTATACTGTACTAACTGTAATAATTATTCCAAAGCGAGGTTGGTGTCATTCCTATGAAAGCAAAGGCAAAGCAGGCGGTTAAGGAACTTTTATCCTTAAGGTTCGTTAAAGAGATACTGGTAGTTTACCTTTTTCTGATCCTTGTGATCTATCCCCTTTACTATGAAAACGGTTATGTCGGTATCGGAAGGGCAAAATGGCATTTCTTCAGAGTTGTCACCTATTATATTGACAGTGATCCTTTTCCGATACCCACCTTTTTGGTCTTCCTCCTTTTAGCCTTTATCTGGTATCAGGTAGATCTTATCCGGCGGAAGGAAGCCCTTTCTTTTTGGAAAACAAATGTCACTACAACTGACTGGTTTGTGCTTGCCTATCTCGTATTTGCGCTGATCTCTACCGCGCTTTCTCCATACAAGGACTTTATTATCTGGGGATATGAGGGGTGGAATATGGGTATAATCGCCCAGTTTGCTTTCTGCGCCCTGTATTTCTTCGTTTCCCGCTTCTGGCGCTGGGATACCCTGATGCTCTCACTTTACCTCGGTACATCTACAATAGTGAATCTCCTGGGTGTCTTGAACAGATTTCAGATAGACCCCTTAGGTATGTACGAGGACATGCCCTATGATGTGGTATTTGAGTATCTTTCAACCCTGGGACAGCGGACATGGTACTCAAGCTATGTTATGATAGTTTTCCCAATCGGTCTCTTTATCTACTGGCAGGCAGAGAAAAAGTGGGTTAGGATCGCTTCACTTTTTTATATCATCATTGGCTTTATGACAGCGATCACCCAGGACTCCGACAGTGCCTTTTTTGCGCTCTTTGCTACCATTCTTACTCTTTTCAGCTTTTCCTTTGACAATAATAAGCATATGAAGCGCTTCCTGGAGATCATGGTTATCATGCTCCTGTCCTGGAGAGTCATCGGCTTCCTTCAGACCGCATTTCCTGATAATGCTGTTGAACTCGGTGACTTTATGATGTTCGGTTCCAAAAGCCCTCTAATGTGGATCCCTATAGCTTTCTTTATACTTTTATATCTTGTATTCAGTAAATTGGATAAGGATGAAAAGATAGATGTTTCTTCACTGAAACCTGTGCGTACTATTATATTGGCTCTTACTGTCATCGGGATATCGGGACTGGTTGTCTATATCGTTCTGAATACAAAGCAGCTTCTTCCGGAAAACCTTCGTTCCGACAATATGTATCTCCTCTTCAACAGCCTTTGGGGAAATAACAGGGGAATGAACTGGAGACTCACTGTAGATGCGGTTAAACAGACGGCTCTCCATGACCCGATACGATTTATTTTTGGCTGTGGTCCGGATGCTTTCTACAACACTTTATACAAGTACCATGCCGATGAGCTCCGCGCAGAATACGGCAACACCATCTTCATCTGCGCCCATAATGAATGGCTGAACTCCATCGTGAATATCGGCATCACAGGCGGGATAGCATATCTCGGGATATTTGTGAGTGCCTTTGTCCTTTTTGCAAAGAAGGTTTCAAAGATCCCCGAGCTCGCAGGTCCTGCTATGTGCATCGCGGCTTACTTTGCCCACAATTTCTTCTGCTACCAGCAGATCATCTGCACACCCATCATCTTTATCATAATCGGTGCAGGCGTCAGCATCCTGCGTACCGGCGGCTTACGGGCTATCTATGAGGATAACTGATGAGTTGTTCCTGCGCTAGGATGTTTACGATTAATAATCAGAACCAGTTGTTATAAAGATACCCGCATTTTGAAAGGGGTCCCTTTTCGTAATTGACTGCTTCTCCCTTAAGCATACCTTCTGAAAGCTCTATCACCCTCTCCGCTGCAGTTTCGGGGTTCCAGTATTTCTGCATATTATCGTAGGCGGCTTTGCCGAGTATCCTTATCTCTTTTGGATCCCTGAGGAGCTTTTCGAGTGCTTCATTCAGATTTCCCTGATCACCGCTCTTAAATATGAGCCCCGTTACGCCGTCTTCTATGAGGAAGGGTGTTGCTCCCGCTGCATGGCTTGCGATCACTGCGCAGCCTGCCGACAGGGCTTCGTAAATCACTGATCCCCAGCCCTCCAGGAAATTGCTGGTCATTACAAAGACGTCCGCTCTCTCCATTTCCGCCCTTGTTTCTTCGGGAGAGAGAAAGCCCCTAAATTCAGTGATGCCATCAAGACCGAGGGATTTCGTGAGAGCTCTTAAGCGTTCTTCCTCTTCCCCGGCTCCCACCATTACTATGGAAAAGCTCAAGCCCTTATTTCTGCAGTACGCTGCGGCCTTAAGGAAGAGATCTGCCCGCTTTAATTTTAGGAAGCGGCCTGCCCAGAGAAGCCTGACCGGGGCGCTGCCGGCTTCTAGTTTACATAATTTTGACATTTCGCCATTTGGTTTACATAATTCTGAAGCCTCTCTCTTCAGTTTACATAATTCTTCCCAGTTCAGCTTCTCCCCCTCGGGGAAATAGCCGAATTTATAGCATTTATCTATATAGGAATGGAGAAATTTATAATCCGACGCACAGTAGGCGCTGGCAGCCAGTATGTGGATATTTTTATTCCTGTTCCTGAAATGATTATGATAGAACTTCTTTGCAAGCCGCGGTATCAATACCTTTATCCGGCCCTCTTTAAGCGGCCTCTCGGAATATCTGAAGATCAGCTTATTATCCTCAAGTCTCTTTTCTATATATCTTTCAGGTGCTGTGCCGAAGATCACCACATCGCTTGTATCCGCCAGATCATTGGCTTTTGCCTCATTTTCCGGCGATTCATAGGACCTAAGTACATATGATGGCGCCGGTCGTTCCCATCCCATTTTCGAACGGAATTCCTCCATCGGCTCTGTCTCCACAAAGGTGAAATCCGCGTTTAAGCGTTTATAAAAGGCATTGCACAGTGCCTCCTGATGGTGGTTAAAGTAGTTTGAGAAAAATGTAAGCTTCATGCTGCGGTATTCCTTAATATTATGATTCAGACACCAATGTCATTCTGAGGGCTTTAGCCCGAAGAATCTTCCCACCTGACTTCGCTTATGACATTGGCATCAGCTCAATGTCCCTGTCAACCCTTGCCTTCGGATCCACCTTCTCCCCGGTGGCGGCATCCTTCCATTTAAGTCCCTGCGCGGTGGTTTCCAGGAAGTCACCGAGAACCGTCCCCCCTGTCACGCCCATGTATAGGTTCCTTTCATTCGGAGTATTGAAATGAATTATGTAAACCGGCTCTTTTTCTATCCAGACCCGGTCCAGAAATTCTGTTCTTTTTTCTATGAAGTCCCTGGCCTGATCCGCAGATTCGGTTATTACACCTTGACTCCGTCCCCACCGGTCACAATCCATGCCGTGATTTGCAGAGACCTCCTTTAAGCAGCGGTCAATGGCAGCTGTCTTTAATTCCTGTACCTCCGGGCGGAAGCTGTCCTTATAGTAAGTCCTTACCCGCTCCCGGAATTCCGGATAGTTTTTGTACAGCATAAAAAAGATCAGGGTGCTCTGATAGTGGTCGGTGCAGAAGTTCAGGGAATAAGGGTAGTTTACCACGGGATAGTAGGTGTTTCCGAGGCACTGGTCGTAGTCCCATACCGGCCCCGCATATACCTTTTTGTCAGCACTGTCCCTGTCCTTATAGTAATAAGCACTGGTAACTCCTGCGCCCTCGTTTCTCGTAAACTCGTCAAGCACATACATCCTTACAAAGCTGTCAAGGTCAATGATGCTTTCAAGCTCTTCCCCGGCGTAGATCCGTCTTTCCAGTTCTTCAAAAATACCCTTGATATAGCGCACTTCTTCGATCGGTGCATATACCGGACTTTTTAGCACGTATTCATTTTTGTTTACCGTGGTGAAGCGACTGACCTCATTATCGAATTTCGCTCCATAGTCACGCTCCACAAGGTATCCGCCCGTAATGTCATCCGGGAGGACATCAAGCCTGACCCCCGCCGCCAGGGAGCCGTCTTCAAAGCTTTCCGTCACCCTTTCTGCTCCGGCGGGAGGGATAAGATTTAATTCAGTATTCTTAAATTCCAGATCCGAAATATCCAGGCTGTTCTTTCCTACGCCCAGCTTTTCGGAAATAAGGTAAAGACCGTTATAATTTCCGTTAAGATAAAGATCAGCGTAGTGAACCCGGGGGGTTGCGGGATACCCGAGCTTCTCCGCCAGACTGTAAATAAGTCTGTTCCTTATCATTGAGAGATCCATGCAGTTGGAAAGAAGGACGAAGCGGTCAGACTCCCTTAAGTCAAAGAGCCTGACAGGCTTTGGAAGCTTTATCCCGTAAGGCTTTTTCTCCCTTTCCCAGGTGGAATTTCCGTGTCCCTTTATCTCCTCAAGCTTTCCCCTGTATTCGGTGAAGCCGCTTTCATCAAGAAGTAGCAGGCTTCCCGGCTCGTGATGTTCCTTATCGCTGTCAAGGTACTCCATGCTCCTGCTGACAGTATCTATGAAAAGTGCAGCGGTATTATCAGACTGCATAAATGTGAGCTTTCCTGTTTCGCTTACCTCTGTCTCTCCGGGCTTATAAAAATTAAGCGTATAGTCATGGTCAGTTTCTATTTCGGGCAGTCTGTCTCCGCTTTCGAGCCTTACCTCCTCTCCCCTTTCGTCCGTCAGAACCGCGTGATCCCGGAGCTCAAATGAGATATAGATATCCTTTTTATCGGCGAAGGAGGGAAGGAACAGGTAATACTCCGCGGGTTCAACCCTGATATCCGTAAAAACATTGATCCTTACGGTATGACCCTTATTCTGTACGTAAAACTTTAGATCCTCGAAGCCGTTTCCGTCCCCGACTATCTCTTTTCTGCCAAGGCGCAGACCCAGAGCAAAAAGGGCAGCACACAGCAAAAGAAACGCTGCCATAAGCGCAGCTATTTTGACTGTACTGATCTTATTTTGTTTTTCCTTAAGACTATTCAAATTTAAGTTACCTGAAGATTCTTCGCTTCGCTCAGAATGGTAAAATGTCCAGTGGACATTTTACGACCCCGTTTATGCAAAATGTGCCAGTGGCACATTTTGAATGGCGTATAGCCGTGCTGAGCACGGCTGCCATCGGTGCGCTATGCGCGAATGGGGGCCGCAAAAAGATTCTTCGCTTCGCTCAGAATGACATCTGATTGCTTAGAATGACATCGCATCACCGTGTCACGCCAGAACAAACTTTATAAGCTCGAAACCTATGCACTCAAATAAATAAAGGCGGCTGAAACCGTTTTCTCTGTATATACGGTAGCGCCTCTTTATCCTGGGAATGATCTCGCGGGCCGGAATCCTGTTACTCACTCCTCCCATTGTAAAGTGAGCCAGCACCTTATCCACTGCAACGATCCTGTATCCTGCCTTCTTTACCCGAAAGTACAGATCCATATCGTCGCTAATATCCCTGCAGCGATAGCGGAACCTTTCGTAGACCTTTGCAGACACAAACTGGGTGGGGTGATTCCAGTCGCGGCTGGTGGTATACTTCCTGACCCTTGCCTTCTTTACAAAGGATCTGCCGTTAGTCATATGCATACAGATATCGGCAAAAGCGAGATCACAGCCCTCCTTTTCAAATGTACGCTGCATAACCTCCACAGCGTTAGGCTCATAGTAGTCGTCACTGTTAATGATACCGATAATGTCACCCTTTGCCTTATCGATACCCTTATTCATAGCGTCATAGATACCGTTGTCTTTTTCGGAGTATACCCTGAGATCAGTACCCTTCGCCGAAAATTTCTCCTTATATGACTCAGCAATGACAACGGTATTATCTGTACTCAGCCCGTCGATAATGATGTACTCAGAGGGCATCACCGTCTGACAGAGCACCGAGTCCATGGTCCGCTGTATGGTTTTTTCCGAGTTATAGCAAACTGTGATTATACTTGTGGTTAACATAACATTATTGTTTTTACGCCCTCCGGTCTTACACAACCATCCGGCTGATCTTCAGTCCTTATGTGCAAGGCAGATTGATAGCGAACGACTGCCGTTTTGTGCCGAAACGCGGCGACCCGAAGTGAGAACGCACTTTTCGAACCAGAGGGTCGTCCGTATGTTTCGGTACAAAACAAAGGTAGTGAGCGTAATCTGACTGTACATAAGGGCTGAAGATCAGCATAATAGTATGCACCTAAAACCCCTCCGTAGAATCCTCGGCATTAAAGAGGACAAGGAAGGTCTGGAACAGGATCTTGATGTCCAGCATTATACTGAACCTCTCGATATAAAGGAGATCCAGCACCAGCTTATCACGTGATGAAGTATTGTAGCGCCCCATTACCTGTGCAAGCCCCGTAAGACCTGCCTTCATCCTGAGGCGGTAGCGGAATTCCGGGAGCTCGTTTTCGTACTCATTGACATTTTCAAGCATTTCCGGCCTCGGACCCACGAGCGACATATCGCCCTTAATGATATTAATAAGCTGCGGCAGCTCGTCTATCCTGTATTTTCTTAGGAATTTCCCTGCACCTGTGATCCTGTCATCATCCTTAAACACCGAGACATTTTCCACGTTTTCCTTCATGGTCCTGAACTTGACTATCTCAAAGACCCTGCCTCTTATGGTGGCTCTCTTCTGCCTGAAAAAAACAGATCCTCCGTCCTCAGCCTTTATCATAATTGCCGCGATCAAGAACAGCGGGGAGGTAATAATGAGAAACAAGGCAGAAAGAACAATATCCGAAAGCCTCTTCACTATCCGCTGCTCAAAGGTCATTTTTCCCGCATAATGGAAAAGGAAGGGCATGTCTCCCATCATCCGCTCCTCTGCGGTCATCTCCACAATATCGGAGATGTCGGGATTTAGGGACACTGAGATCATATGCTTGTAGCAGTAGTTCACAAGCTCTGATCTCTCACCCTGCGGAACGTCATAAAAAAATACCATTCCGGCTTCCTTGATCTTCCCGTGTACGTCCGGAAAGTCGTATCTCACGGCTTCTGCGGATAAAAAACGGTGTCTGAAGCTTTCCACCATGTTCTTTACCCTGTCTCCGTCTTCATCCCGGCTGACAATGATAAGCGCCTTTACCGGCGGTTCCACACGGTTTACAAATGCGGAAGCGAGGTTAGTCATCAGGAAAACAAAAATCGCGTTTAATAATAGCGCGATCAGAAAAAATCCAAAGGACCAAAGCCGGAATCGGAATCCGTTGGCTTCATTGAAATTCATTATAAGGAAAACCGCATAGGTGAACAGTTCAGAAAAAAACAGGGAAAGCTCCATTCCCTGTATTACGGTTTTTCTGTGCCTCCGTCCCACGTCCAGACCGCCGTATATCCCGGTAAAGAACAGGAGCGCCATAAAAAACATCACTGTCATGATAACAGACGTTCTGGAAAGCACTCTGACCTGCCTGTTCTCTATTCCCATCAGGGCGAAGAATATAAGAAAGCAGCCCAGATACAGAAGGCTTTTTATCAAAAACAGTATGCTGCTGCTGAAACGCTTAAAGAAATTCATTATTCCTCTTCCAATAAACCTCATCCATATACTGACCGAAGCGTTCGGCTTTCCCGTACAAGGCAGCTCTTGCCACGCAGGCTTTTTCTACATCCTCACGTTCTCTCTTTGAAAGCTCCCGCATCGCTCTGATAACACCTGCTATATCTCCAACCTCCGTTACAATACCACATTCCGTGGTCAAAGACTCAGGGCTGCCGCCGGCCCTGTAGGTGATCACCGGAGTACCGCAGGCAAGGGCTTCCAGATTTGTTGTCGGAAAGGTATCCTCATATGTCAGGTTAACATAAAAATCAGATGTGGAATACCATTCTGCCATTTCTTCAATAGAATCGGTCTTTATCACCGGGATTATGTTTACATAACGTGATGCAATCTTGAGCTGCGAAGGATTCAGCCCGATCATAGCTATCCTGAAATCACTTCCTGCTCCCTTTTCCAATACTGACGCAAGCTTCAGGAAGTCGTCAAAGCCCTTACGCTCTCTCCAGGGATTTGCAACACCAAGAACAAGCGGCTTATCACCGATCTTATATTTCTCCCTGATATGAGAGCTCCTTTTCTTAAAGCAATCAAGATCTATCCCTGTCGGCACGCATTTAACCGGGTATTCTCCTAAAAAAGATTCACTGACCTTCCCCTTAAGCCATTCCGACGGAGTGACAAGTGTAAGATCCTTTATCCCGGTAAAACATTGCTTCTTAAGCCTAAAGTTTTCCCTTGAATTATCCAGAAAAAAAGACGCCGGATACTGCTTCTTTTCCGGACAGTGAAAGCAGCCGTCCTTCCATCTCTCACACCCGGCGTACTCAAAATGCACACAGTGTCCGGTGAAGCTCCAGCAGTCATGGAGTGTCCATATTATCCTGTGTCCGTTTTTCCCCGCATATTCATTCCGGAGCCAGGAAAACAGGAGTCTGTAGTTTACATAATATCCGTGAACATTGTGGAGATGAATGATATCCGGAGCGTACTCTTCGATCCTCTTTATGAAAGCCCTTGTGGCTGCCGTTGAATAAAGACCATGCCTGTCGGTTATGCGGCTCATTACCCCGTGAAATAGAACCGAAGCGTCGCTTCCGATCCGGTATGATTCCTCTCCCCCGGGAGGATCCCAGCGCCCGTAGGCTATCAGTGTTTCCGCGCCTCTTTCCTTAAGCGCTTTGGAAAGCCCCGTAACCA
Source organism: Lachnospiraceae bacterium AD3010 (assembly GCA_000622025.1). Classification (GTDB taxonomy): domain Bacteria; phylum Bacillota; class Clostridia; order Lachnospirales; family Lachnospiraceae; genus NK4A144. Next base: position 20,906 of record JHWU01000011.1, read on the forward strand.
GCCGTCCAACGCTGCCCTTTCCGGCAACTGTATTGACAAGAAGCACCCTTGCGCTCATGAGCCTTCCTTTAATATGATGTCGATAACCCTCTTCTGACCCGTCCGGAATTCATGTGAAAGCTCGATATTCCTCATTTCCTTCCTGACATTGGGAGTCTCGATAAGCCACCTCATAGTCCGTATAACGGTTTCGTCATCGGTCCTTGTCCCTACACCCAGATTGATAAAGCCGTTCTGGATACCTGCAAAAACGTGTTCCGCCTCCCTCTCGTTCTGGGCAAGAACTATGGCCGGAACTCCCATGCTTGCAAGCTCATATATGGTCCGCCCCTGGCTCGTGACCGCGAGATCAGCCTTTTTCATAAAGAGTGAGACCCGCTTCACATCATTATGTACAAAAATATTGCTTTCAGGGATATCCTGTATCAGATCCTTTTTCTCATATGCAAAGCCCGTGATAAAGTGGAACTCCGTTTCGGGAGTGATCTCATGGAGCCTCTGACAGATCTTGAAAAGCCTGCCTGTCAGATCCGAAGGATCCGCTCCCCCGAACATTATCATCACATTCCGGCACTCGGCTGAAAAATCCTTCGGGTTTTCCTCCAGAAATTCATCCCTTATAAAGAAGTAGTCCGAGCCTTCGAATACATTTCCGGGCTTATCGGGATGGTTTTCGTAGAGAGCATTTATCACTGCATCCGCTCCCCTTGCTCCCGGTCCCACATCTTCAAAATTAACTATCCTCTTTGCGTAGCACCGCTCCAGCTTTACGGTATCCTCATCCGTATCGAGGATATCATTGACCACTATATCCGGCTTCCAGCTGTCAAGCACCTTTTCATAATCGCTGTTATTTTTTATTACCTCAAAAGGGAAAAATGCGCTCTTAAGCTTCTCTATCCCCATTTCACTCTTTTCATCCGTAACAAAAAGAACTTCATGCCCTATAAGCTTATATGCAAGGGAAAGGCATCTGTAGATATGACCCATCCCCAGTTTTCTCTGACCCACGGCTCTAAATAGCACGCGTTTTCTTTTAAGTATTGCTTCCGCCTCTATCCAGTCCGCATAGGAATCTATGTCAACAGCTTCCTCCGGAGAGGTTTCATATACGGACACGTTTTCTCCGATACGTCCCTTTTCGTTTACACATTCCCTTTTTGAAATAAGAAATGCACCGGTTTCCAGATAATTCGGCGGCAGGAACTGGGAATTCAGCCGTTCCTTATAATTCTTTACTATCTTCCCATCCTTCTCAGTCCAGGATAGATGGGGTTTATTCACAACGCTTAAAACCGTGTCATAGCCTCCCTTTTCAAAATAAGCTATGGCTGCCTTAAGCGTTTCCCTGCTTAAAGTAGGTGATGTGGCCTGCATCGTGATCACCGTATCATAGTGAGTCTTGTGCCTCTCCTCCATCTTAGTTAAAGCATCAAATATCACCGGGTCCAGGGTAACACTGTCACCTGAAAGCTCCTCTCCCCTTAAAACTATCTCTGCTCCGTGATCTGCAGCTATTCCCGACAGCTCTTCATCATCCGTGGACACGGCTACATCCGCCTCAAAAGCCTCCTTCAGGGAAAGAGCATTTTCCACGGAGTACATTATAAGAGGACGTCCGTTCATCAAACGCACATTTTTTCTTGGTATTCTTTTCGAGCCTCCACGGGCCGGGATAATTACGAGAATTTTCATTTTATTTTCACTTGTCAGTATTTCCACCCTGAGCGTCAGCGCCGGATCTTTCTTCCCGATAAAAAGATTCTTCGGGCTGCGCCCTCAGAATGACAGGCCATTTTGCGGGGCACTGACGCACACGGTGCGTCAATACGTGCCCGAAAAACGGTCCTGCACGTCCGGTGGACGTGCGTTTAGGACGGACCGTAGCAAAGCGGAGACCCACCGGACGTTTTTCCATCCTGAGCGTCAGCGCCGGATCTTTCTATTCAGCGTATTAACAATGATGATTATATCATCCTTTCGTAATATTGCCAAAACCGCCATAACAGCAAGGATCAGCGGATACCTTAAGACCGGGCGGGGGTATAGAAGAGCCGTAAGTATCCCCGCAGCACAGGTTCCGATAAGCATAAGGAAATACAGGGCATCGTGATAGAGCTTCATTTTCAGGATGAATCGTACCGCTATGTAATGGAGGATCATAAGTATAAAGTAGCCCGCAAGTGTTGTATAGGCTGCGGCGATATAGCCGTACCTGGGGATAAAGAAGGCGTTTAAGCCGATATTCACCGCCGCCGCGATACAGGAATTCAGAGCTATCAAAAAGGTTTTTTTATAAAAAAGCTCGGCATTCACGTAATTCGTGTAAAAGTACTGGCAGAGAGAGCCGAGGGCCACCGGAGGTACGACCCACATACTCTCCCAATAGCTCTTTGCAAAGAGGAGCTTCACCGCCAGCGGTGCCGCTGCTATGAATATAAGTGTCAGTACACAGCCATAAAACATGAGGATCTTATTCTTTTCCCTAATGACCTCCGTATCCCCTGCGTACAGGTGCTCATTAAAATAGGGAAGCCAGGCCTGTCCCACCGCGTTTGTTATGAACATAAGCAAGGTACCTATGGTATATCCCGAAGTATAGAGCCCCACCTCGGAAAAGCCGTAATAATTCGAGATCATCGAGACATCGATCCTTGAAAGCAGTATCAGCGCCAGGCCATGGGGGATCATCGGAAGTCCGATCTTTAAGGCATAGAGCCAGTACTCCTTATTAATAAAGACCTTACCTTTTCGCGCCAAGTTTACATAACACCAAAGCGCGGCAGCTCCTCCGGGTATTACTGTTCCGAGTATTTTCAGGAAACCCTTTTCCCCCGGCGCAAACAGGAGAAGTGCTACTGTCAGAATTACGGTAGCGACCGTTATTATTATGGATATTGCAATATTCTCTTTGTATTTATACTCGAATCGGTATTTATACTGCATATAGTCGATAGAGGGAAAGAGCATAAGATAGAAAAAGAGGATAAAGATTACTATTCTCGGGAATTTCAGCAAAAACCCGTCTGCCGGGAAAAGTACCATCACGAGTATAAGGATGATAAGGGAAAAGGCGCTGGACAGAAACTGTATCGCAGACATATATTCGTCATATTTATCCTTAAAATCCAGCTTCGCCCGGCCTACGCTGTAGATCAGGCAGAGACCGCAGATAACTGAGAAAATACTGACGTAATTATTGAAATTATTGGCATAGCCGGTTTCCGCAGTGGTAAGGAGACGCGTATAAATGGGGGCGGTGATGATGCCCACCGCCCTTATCAGCACATTGGAAATAACGTACCAGAATCCGGAGCGGAGCGCTACCTCTCCGACCCCGGGCTTATTCTTTTTTCTGTCTGAGTTTTCGTTCATGTTTTATTTTGTAGTTATTCCAGGCTGACATTCCTGCAGGAGAAAGATCCTTCGCGTCTCGTCTCCCGACTCGGTCCGCGCTAAACACGTGCCACTGGCACGTAGCGCCGCTCAGGATGACAAATTGGCTCAGCCCGAAGAATCTTATATCAGCATATCACTCTTTAATACGGTATCCTGAGCGATCTGAGCTGCCGCTTTTTTTCCGATAACAGTATCGATCTCGGAGGGCGATATCCCGAGCCCCGGTCTTTTCCAGGTCAGCATATCCTCTGTGATAACCGCCCCCTCCTGTATATCAACCGCTGCAACCAGGGAACGCCTCGCATTCTGCCTCGCGGCACTTTCCGTACTTAAGCTTACAAGCTCTCCTTTTCCGCGGATCTTTATTATGTCATTTATCCCTGAAATGATCTTCATAGCATCAAAGGGATCCATAGCATGGTAGTGGTCATTCCCCTTCAGCTTCTTATCCAGGGTAAAATGTTTCTCTATGAGGACCGCACCCAGATTAAAGGCGGTCTTTATCACATCAAAGTTCTCCGTGGGCTTGGTATGGTCTGAGTATCCGATATAGCAGTCCGGGAAGCTTTGCTTTAATGACGCGATCTTCAGGAGATTCGCGTGATCCAGCGGTGTGGGATACTCAAGGACACAGTGGAGAAGGGTTATCTTCTCATCATTATATTTCCGGATGGTATCAACAGCCCTCCTTATCTCGTCCTCATTGGACGCACCCGCAGAAAGAAGTATGGGCTTTCCCTTCTTCGCCTGATATTCGATAAAAGGGATATTCGAAACGTCGGAGGATGAGATCTTATAAACATTCATCATATCATAGAGGTAATCTGCGGATTCTGTATCAAAGGCCGTTGACAAAAACTCTATGCCGCACTTTTCTGAGTGCTCATATAAAGCCCGGTATTCCTTTTCCCCAAAGGCATCGAACTTCTGGAAAAGCTCGTACTGGCTCCCAGTGGGCTCCTCCGTTCTGTCCCAGTATGCCGGCGAATCCTTACTCGCAAGGGTTCCGGCCTTGTAGCTCTGGAACTTCACGGCATGTATCCCTGCCTGTGCCGCCTTGTCTATCATAAGGCAGGCCGCCTCCAGGGGAGTAAGATCCATCTTCTTCGCTATGTCGTAGTAATTTACGCCGATTTCAGCTATCAGGGTGAATCTGTCTTCTGCAAGTCTTTCCTTTATCACGCTTATTCCCATTCTTTTCTCCTATTTAGCTTCCTGAAAAGATTCTTCGGGCTTCGCCCTCAGAATGACATATTGCTCTGCCCAACTGTAATCCTGAGCGTCATCCCATTGTCATTCTGAGCGAAGCGAAGAATCTTTTATTCCCGCACTTCGCCATTAAGCCATCTTTCATATCCTTTTTCATAGAACCTTAGAAGCTCCGCCAGCATCAGGTCAAATTCCTCCGTTTCTTCGGTCTTTCCGGCAAAGATCTCCTCCGCTCCGTCCATAAGCTCGAAGATCCTTACCTCCGCTCCCGCTTCCTTTACGGCTTCCAGGTACGCGGCCGCAGAGTGAAGGCTGTCTACAGGGCCAAAATCCCTGACCGCATCCTCCAGCTCCCCGAAGGAACTGACCACCCTTACACCCTCTATGAGGGAGAAGGGTACTTTTCCGAATACCACCGACTTCTTTCCGAGAAGCGCCGCCTCATATGCCGCGGTCCCGGTTATGGTCACAACACCCTTTGCCTTCAGTATCCAGGGCTTCGGATCCTTATAGTAATTTACCTGCACCACCCTTACATTTGCTATCTCACCGGCTTTTTTATAAAATTCCGGATCCCTCTCTCCGAGCATGGCCTGATGCTCCTTTACATAGAGCTTCCAGCCGGGAGGCAGCGCCTTACTCACCTGCTCTATGAGGTTAAGCTCATCAACATAGTAGGAAGCCTTCACAAAAACCGAGGATTCCGGGATAAGGTGCAGGGGCATATATACATAGGTTTCCCCTTCCACCGGGTCCTCAAAGAGGTCATTGGGGATCAGGAAACGGCGCTTACGCATCATTGCATTGTAATAATGCTTAAGGTAGGGCCAGGTCCTGGCGTAGAGCATATTACTCCTTTTCTTTACGGGGAGATTCCCTGCCCTCACGTCCTGATCATAGAAATAATTCCATTTTCCCCTCATCACACGGAGTATCCATAAAAGGCTGTCCCTCTCGTACTGAACAGTCACGGAGCCTGCAAACTCAGGGTTCATTATATCATTTTTCTCGCGGAAATCCTTTATATAGGCCACAGATTCAGGCATTTCCTCATCAGAAAGCGTGAGCTTTTTTTCATAGATCCTTCGGAAATAGGGGTCTATATCAAAGGCATTCTGGAAGGATGGGTATTTCCAATAGCCGTATTTTCCGTATTCTATGGTCATATAGGGAATACGGCGCTTCCAGGCTGCCTCACAGAGCACTGTCCGCTGCAGCTCTGCATTATCCATATCCATTATCACGTCAGGCTTAAAGTCATCAAGCACACGGAAAACCTTTTCATAGTTCAGCTGCAGCCAATACCAGTTTTCCTCATCACTTGTCACCGCCCAGTAATCCCTGTAGTGGTAGTGCTTCGTGTTTTCCTGGGAGCTCATAAGCTGCATCCCCGGAGTCTTGAAATGACTGTATTCCTGCTCTATGGTATTCAGGAATTCCGGATCATAAGGCGGCTTAACACCTTTCCGCAGCGGCCTGTCCTTTAAGCCCCGTCCCCTACCGAATAGAGTATGCTTTGAATAACCGTCGCTTCCAAGACCTGCTTCCCTTCTGAATCTGTCCATACCCTCCACGAATTCATCACAGATATCGCTTACATCATAAAGCCTGCACTGAGGGAGATGCTCCTTAAATTCAAATATCGTATGTTCATTGTAATAGCATTTATTAAAGCGGCTCTCGGAGGACATGATATAAAAGGCCGCCACCTCATTCTCCTCCGACAGATCCCTGGCAAGGAACCATAGCGGCTTCCCGTAAGTCTCACGGCATACGAACAGTATTCTTTTATCCTTAAATAAACTGCTTTTAAGCTTCATTTCCTGTCTATGCCGCTCCCTTCATTAATCCATTACTTACCGCATTTTTAGCGGCGTCGACCTTTTGGTGACGCTTCTTTTCAGCGGCACCAAAGCAAGTTTGAAAGTTTACTTTCAAACTTTCACCCGGAGCGGCTTATGGTAAATGCTGCCGGTCCCGCCTGCCTGTGCTTTCCCCTTAGGGTTATCAGCTTCAAAAGGAAAAGCGAATGAAGTGATAAAAACGCCTTTACTCTGGTATTCCTGTTTACGAACGGGTTTTTCCCCGCGCTTTTTCTATGCTCTCTTATATAGTCAAAATGCCTCTTCTCTTCCTCCCTCTTAAATTCGCCGGAGATCAGGGCATTCTGAATGCAGGTTATATGCCCGTAGAGAAGATAGTTTTCCGCTTCATCATATAAATCCGGATACTTCGAAAGGGTCTTTGTTACAAAGACCGTATCCGCATCCGAATTCATCTCACTCATCCTCTTATGGTGGGACATTGAGTCGGTCCTTACTCTGAAATGATAGAGCGGCGTCCTGTCATAAACTATCCTTTCCGCCTTCAGGATAATGTCTCCGATAGTATACCTGTCCTCCAGGTATTTATCTTCTGGAAAACGTATTCCGTCGAACAATCCCGCCTTGAAGAGCTTATCCCAGCTGTGAAAGAAAAAACCTCCTCCGGTGAGCAGCATTCCCGCTGCCTCCTTTGAGGACAGAAGCTCAGGCTCCGTCTTTGGGCTTAAAGCGTCCCCCGCAGCCTTTGAAACCGTTTCTCCCGCTAATAATCCGTTATTTGTACCATCGGCGTATTCGTCATACTTCCCGCAGACTGAGATATCCGCATCAAATGAGACCATATTATCATAAAGTCTGTCATATATGCCGGGATCCACAAAGTCATCCCCGTCAACAAAGCCGATATACTCTCCCTTTGCCGCGTCGAGTCCCCTGTTTCTGGCATCTGATACTCCCGCCGCAACACAGGTTATTATCTTAAAGCGCGGATCCTTCGCAGCATATTCCTCTGCGATCTGAAGACAGTTATCATCTGCACCCGCTGCGGTGCTTCCACTCCTTCCAACCACCAGGATAAGCTCCAGCTCCGGATAGCTAAGCTTACGCATACTTTCCAGGCACTGCCTTAAATATGGTTCAACCTTATAGATTATGGAGATCACGGAGATCATTGGCTTAGTCATTTACAGCGTCCCTCAGCGCTTCCAGATAGGCGCAGCCCTTTTCCATCGTAGGCTCTATCATTGCTCCCTCGCCCCACTCATTCCAGGCATTCAGGAAGACAAAGGAATCTCTGTCCTTAAGTTTATCTTTTAGTTTACATAAAGTCAAATTGAATTTCTCCGCTGAGGCTCCGGTATAAACAAGTCCCTTATATGAACGTCTGGGGGTATTGTCCCATTCGGTGATAATACCCGGATACTCATTTTCTGCATACTCTCTGGATACTATACCCTCATATATCCAGTCTATGGGGATCCTTCTTTCCAGTATCTTTTTCCCGGGCTCCCCATTCCACGGAAAACGGTTTCTAATGCTCCTTGCTAGCGTTCCCAGATTGTATTTAAGTTTACATAAGTTTGATAAGCCATGCTTCAGGGTGTATCCGGGTTCAAAGTAGTACCAGCCATCCATCAGCTCTTTTCTATGCTCCTGCGCCGCCGCTGTCCTGCCACCTATCCAGTATATCCCGTCAAAGCCTTCATCCCTTGCCCACTGATCCCACTTTTCCTTCATTTCCGGGAGGCAGGAGATATCAAAGCTTCTGTATATCAAAAAGACCGGCTTATTATCCTTTTTAACATATCTTTCATCCTTAAAGAACTGAAGCTCATAGAGGAAGTGATCCCGCCAGTCCTTTTCATCTCCGTATTCCTGCGGCATCAGTATCTCTTCCTTTAGGTCGTACCAGGCCCTTGTCCAGGTTTCATTAGCCCAGGCAAGGCAGAATTTTATGTTAACCTCCGGATGCTCCAGCAGGATCTCCAGCGGCTTTTCCATAAGCTTCTTTCCCTTGAAATAATACTGATAAAAGGCAAAGCCCTCCAGTCCGAATTCTCTCGCCATATTGGCCTGTCTTATGAAGACCTCCGGCTGGTCATTCACCAGATCGTAGTATCCGTCCTTTGGATGGAGAGGCAGAATATGCCCCTTAAATAAAGGCTTTGCTCTTTTTACCGCGGTCCACTCCGTGTAGCCCTCTCCCCACCACTTATCATTCTCAGGGAAGCAATGAAACTGGGGAAGATAAAGCGCCATTACCTTCATGCTTTACCCTCCTTTATTTCTGGCACTCCGGCGTCGCTTTTTCTTTCATCAGGATTTTCAGCGTCAGCTTTACTATCCTCAGGGTTTCCGGCGTCGGATCTACATACACCTTCATAGCGGCTCACACACATTCCCGCATAGTAGTAAAAAACCGGCACTGACAGGGCAAAGCTCATCATGTTTGAACCCACGGACATAAGGAGGGTTATCATTACTATCCCGGCTTCGGGCGCGGTCTCCCTTAAGCATTTCGAGCTTTTAGACAATATAAGCAGCATAAGAAAAACAAAAAGCGAGGTTCCTATTATCCCGCTCTCCACATAGAGTTTTGCCAAGCCGCCGTCTGCTATCAGGTGCTCCGTATAACCTATGGCCCTGTGTCCGTTGGCTCCGAGTCCGTTTCCGAGCCATATACTTTTCATATTATTGGCGGCACCCACCCACTGGTCCGACCTTTGTGCGATGGATCCCGGCAGGGACACGAGGCGGTAATAGACCTTCATAAAAGCTCCCCTGAAAACAAGGAAGAATCCGGCAACAAATACCGCAATAAGTGCACATTCCGCAGCGAAAAGCTTTTTCGGAAACAGCCTGAATACAAAAAAGATAAGGAAATTCAGATATATGATTATGAAAATGGAGGCAGCCATGGCCGAACGCTGGTTACTCATAAATGAGAGGAACAGCATAAAGATAAAGGAAAGAACGTACTTAAGCCTTCCTCTTTTTTCCCGGCTTTCAAGGATCATCCTTACAGATACGAGCATTCCCACCGCAGGAAGAAAACCCATGAGAGTGCTGCCGATCACGGAGTGCATCCTGACCCTCATTGTGGACAGATCAGCCTTTGAGATAAGCTCCAGCCTCATCAGATGATCAATATAAAATCCGGGTCCGCTTATATACAGAATAATCCCGATAAGGCCGATAAGAGCAACGGAAATAATGAAGGTAAGGGAAAAGAGCTTTCTGTCCCTGTCCATACGGGCGCAGTAATAGAAGCACATGGGAAGAGCGGTGGTAAAAAGCTCCCCCAGATACACAGAAGCCGGAACTCCGAAAAAAATACACCAGATTCCTGACAGGAGGTTAAAGCAAAGCCAGAGCAGCATTACTATATCTTCGGTGCGAGCATGGGAAAAAGGATTATGTAAACCGTCCTTCCGGAGGGTCTCGTCGGATTTATGTAAACCGCTTCCGGATCCTGCGACAGCCGTGAAAGCCAGCTGTCCTATTACCAGAAGCACCATCAAAGCTGACGCTATGCCCGGCCGCATTATTCCGGGCATAAACATCGCCAGCAGATATACTGTCAAAACCACGGGGTAATACCAGTCTGAAACCCTTATCCCCCTCTTCTTAAAACGATCCATAATGCCTTAAATCTACCATCGATCCTCCGGACCCTCCCCGTCAGCGGAGCTTGAACTGCCCTACAACCTCAGAAAGAGAGGCTGCAATGGTATTCTGCCTTCCGGACATATCCGTAACATTGTCCACAACGCTTCCAACACTCTCCACCGTATCGGTGACATTTGTGGAACGCTCTGCGGTTTCCTGGGTGGATTCGGAGATATTCTGTATGGCAGAGCTTACCTCCCCCATAGCTTCCCTTATGGTCTGCACCATTTCGGCGATCTTCTCGGATTCTTCCCCGAAGGATGCCGCATCTGTGCCGTACTGATTTGCCATATTGATAAAATCATTATAATCATTGGAAACGGAGGTGGTCATAAATGTCAGAAGCTCATTTGTGGAATTAAGGAGTCCGGAAAATGCATCCTGAACCTCTCCTATCGTTCCCTGTATCTGCTCTACAGCCTCCGCGGTATCCTGTGCCAGCTTATTGATCTCACCTGCCACAACCGAGAATCCTCTTCCGTGCTCTCCCGCTCTTGCAGCCTCAATGGATGCATTGAGCGAAAGGAGATTTATCTGGTCCGCTATATTTGCAATTGAGTCTGCCAGTGATCCGATCTGATTAACAACAGCTGCTTTTTCATTTGCAGTATTCACATCCTCTTCCCTGGCCTTTGCAGTACTTAATGCCGCATCATAAGCCCTCTTGGAATTTCTTTCGATCTCCTGGGCCCTCTTCTGTATGATATCCGCATTTTCCTTCGTCTGGTTTGCTTCAGCGGAAAGAAGCTGGACAGAGGCATTAACTTCCTCGACCGAGGCATTTATTTCCTCAGTTGCCGCGGAAGCACTCATCATAGCGTCATTAACTCCGCTCATATTGGTACGTATACGCTCAAAATCACTGGACAGCTGGTCAGCCATTCCTGAAAGGGAGGAGCTTGCTTCACTTATCTTAAGCGACTCATCCGAAACCTGCCCGATAACGTTTCTGTTGCTCTCGTACATATCGTTAAGGGATTCGGACATCTGCCCCAGCTCATCTCCGCTCTTTGAAGCAATTTTATCCACGGTGAAATCACCCTTGGCAAGATTACCCGCAAATACCTTTACTCTGTCAACACTCCTGGCAATGCTGCTTACCAGTAGAAGGATTATCAGCCCGCAGATCACTATGGCGATCACACAGATGATAATGGATATATTCCTGATCTTATTCGTGGCTGCCCGGATCTCGTTTTTATTTAAGGTTATGAGCAGCTTCCAGTTAACCTCCGGAATGGTAGAATAGAAGATCTCATACTCGGTGCCGTTCGAACTGTAGGATGCGGTTCCGCTCTCGCTTCCCATTATTGTTGTGGAAGTAGCGGCAAGTGAGGCGTTTGGATCGGAAGATAACGTAGTGGAGCCGTTTATCTTTGATGCATCCTGATCATAGAGAAATACCCCCGCAGAATCAAAAAGCATGGCGCGGGAATCATTTCCAAGCTTCATTACGGAAACCACATCCTGAATCTGCGTAAGCTCTGTATCAACGGTTATGCAGCCTATATAGCTTCCGTCCGCATCAAATATCGGAGCAGAGCAGGTCGCCATGATATGACCGCTCGACTCGTCATAGTAAGGATCGGTAATGACCGCATCCATTGCAGTCATAGCCTTGGCATTAAGATAGTATTCCTGAGCAGGATAGTTGTACTCCGCATTTGAATACTCATCCGTATAATATACCGAACCTGAACTGTCTTTTGTCCAGTAAGGACCTGCGAATTCCTGTCCCTGATATACCCCCGGCTCGAACCAGATCCCGCTTCCAAGTACGGACGGATTGTCTGTGATAACCTTTGAAAAGATCTCTTCATAGGTTTTCAGATCCGTGGTCTTATAGGTGGCAGCAACTGTACGGGAAAGTGTCAAAGCCGTAGTACGGAACTCCTGAAGTGTGGAATTGATGCTGTTGATATTCCCGTTCAGCATTTCGGAGGCCTTATTCTCGGTCAGCGTATTGATCTCTTTGCCCGAGCGCCCTGTACTGACGGCGGTGACGATGATCAGACTGATAAGGACCACCGGAAGAATACCAAGCAACATTTTAGCACGCAGATTCAGACCTTTTTTCATATTTTTCCCCCCCTTATCGGAAGCTGTGCCCAAACGCCAAAGCAGCTCATTTCTAAGGCGTTTCCTGCTTATGAAACAGTATAACATACCGCCCTGCCATTGGCTATTTTTTAAGGAAATGATTTGTATCTATTCAGAACCCTTCGGATTCTGAATAGATACTGCGCATTCGGCTAATTAAATCGTGCTTCGCACGATGAGCCGAATGCTATAATGCCTTGGTTTTCATACGTCACTTGCGGTTCCGCAAGTGACTGTTCTGAATAGTTACAATGATTTTACAAAATACAGCTCTTCATAAGCCCGGCCAGCTTCTCCGAATCGAAGGGTGGAAAAAACTCCGCCTTATCGTACCCTGACAGTATCTCCCTCGCGAAGGGGGTGTCAGCCGCCAGTATCCTGGCATTTAAGGCCCTTACTTCCGCGAGCGGAAGCCCGTAGGTCTCTATGTATGAGGGGAAAAGAAGGACTGAATTTCTGTATAGATCGACCAGTTCCCTCCTGTCCGTCATACCTCTCCATTCGATCAGGTCCTTACATTCGTCCGGGACCGTCACCCAGGGGAGATCCTCACATTTTTCCGTAAAAATGACCCTTATATCACGAATGCCTTTTCCGCTAAGTATTTTCAGGGCATCCACTATGCACTGGTGATTTTTGTACAGTATAGCTCCGGCAGGGAAAATGAAGGTTTGTTTACATAATTCCCCGGAAGAGGTCTGTTGCTCTTGTTTACATAACTCTTCATCCGCCTTTGTACTTTCAAAAGTTTCTGAGGATGCAAACGCATTATATTTACATAAATCATTAAGCTCCGGAAGCTCTGGTGGAATTATGTCAACTATATCCGGCCGGATCCCGTCCTTTTCGATCACCGCATCCTTCATCCACCCGGTCTGTACTATTACCCTGTCCGCCCGTTTCAGGGAAGCATCTATCTCGGGGGCGATAAGATACTGATAAACAGCCAGCTCTCTCTCCCACTTTTTGAAAAAAGAAAAGCGCTTTATCTTCTGGAAGCCAAGAGGCTGATGCAGGTAGATCACCGTCTCTGCCAGCTTTTCCGCTCCTTTGGGAAGGGTGTTCTGCAAGGAAAAAATAACATCTGCCTTAAACTTCTTCAGATAAGCTTTTCCCGTAAAATGATCAAAGAGAAGACGCTTAAATCTGGATCTTTTGACGTCTTCTCTCACTATCACATGAATACGGGGATCATCCTCAGGTTCTTCTATGAGCCCCTTTATCCCGATTATAAAAAACCACTCGTTATTATCCGTCTTATCCTTACTTAGCCGGCATATCTGGGCAAAAAAATCCTTCAATACCGACAGGGCACCGGTTTTTGATGCAGCCGTGTCCAGGACCACTATCCGCCTCGGCGCTGCGGCAGCGTCTTCACTTCTGAAAATATCCGTCAGTGCTTCAGCCATACAGTTTCATTCACTATCTTTGTATAGCTCTGAATGAGCTTGACAACCTTTACCGACACGTTATTGTCCGCATAATCCGGAGATTCCACGGCTTCCTCGCCGTTTTCATACATGGAGACCGCAAGGCTCAGAGCCTGCTTAATATCATCTTCCTTTATTCCTCCGATAACTATGCTGCCCTTGTCCAGCACCTCCGGGCGCTCTGTAGAAGTACGGATGAGTACCCCTGGAAAACCGAGCATAGCTGACTCTTCGGAAAGCGTGCCGCTGTCGGACAGCACGCAGTATGCGTTTTTCTGCAGCTTATTGTAGTCGAGATAACCGAAGGGAGTAAGACTCTGCACCAGTGGATGAAACTTAAAGCCCCGCTTTTCAATAAACTTCCTGCTCCTCGGATGGGTGGAGTAGATGACCGGCATCTTATACTCTTCCGCTATGGCGTTCACGGCGTTCATAAGGGACAAGAAGTTCTCTTCGATATCTATATTCTCCTCCCTGTGTGCCGAAAGGAGTATGTACTTTCTTTCCTCAAGGGAAAGCTTTTTTAGGACATCCGAAGCTTCAATGGCTTCTCTGTGCTGGTTAAATACCTCCTTCATGGGAGAGCCGGTCACAAAAACAGTCTTTCCGTCTATGCCCTCGCTCAATAAATAACGCCTGGAATGTTCCGTGTATGGGAGATTTATGTCGGAAATATGATCCACGATCTTCCGGTTTATCATCTCGGACACGTTCCAGTCCCAGCAGCGGTTTCCGGCCTCCATATGGAAAATGGGTATCTTTAAGCGCTTCGCACTCACGGCAGAGAGGGCGGAATTGGTATCTCCCAGTATCAGGACCGCATCCGGCTTCACCTCTTTCATAAGCTTATAGGACTTTGCGATGATATTTCCCATGGTCTCACCGAGGTCCGCGCCCACACTGTCAAGGTAATGATCAGGCGCCCTGAGACCCAGATCCTTGAAAAACACCTCATTTAGGCTGTAATCAAAGTTCTGTCCCGTATGCACCAGCACATGGTCAAGGTACTTATCCGCACACTTTATCACTGCGGAAAGCCTGATTATCTCCGGCCTCGTCCCGAGTACCGTCATTAGTTTTAGTCTGCTCATTTTGTCCCTTTACGTTATACGTTTACTCTTTGTCATCTATATGAAAGATTCTTCGCTTCGCTCAGAATGGTAAAATGTCCAGTGGACATTTTACGACCCCGTTTATGAGCGCTATGCGCGAATGGGGGCCGCAAAAAGATTTTTCGCTCCACTCAGAATGACATGTTTGTTCAGTCTTTGTCATCCTGAGGAGCGTAGCGACGAAGGATCTTCTATTCCGGCAGGAAGGAGAGGTAGGTCTCATAGAGCTTTGCTTCAAACTCATCCTTTATTTCCGGCTGCATTCCGTTGGAAAGCATATCCTTAAATCTCATAAGGGTATCCGCAATGACCCCGAGCTTTCTCTCATAAATAAGGGAGGGCGGGAACACCACGAATTCACCGGGAGGAAGCTTGATCCCCGTTTTCAATATCCTTATAAACTGTCCCGTCACATCATCCACGTACGCTAAAGGCAAAAGCTTTTCCCGGTCATCTATCCTTATAGGGATATCCCTTGCTATATTATGACAGAAGGTGGCTATTACCGTATTGTAATTCGGCCTGCTCCATCTCCCGAAAAGATTCGGAAATCTATAGACATAGACAGGAACGCCGTTCTCTCTGCCGTAGGAAAAAACAGCTTCCTCCGCGGCTCTTTTCGACCTTCCGTAGTCATTGTCAAGCCCTGCCTGAATGGATGATGACAGGAGAAGCGGCACCGTGTTTCCGGAATCGCAGAGCCTTCGCAGCACTTCCTCCGTAAGCCCCTTATTTCCGCTCATAAATTCCGCCTTGTCCTTTGGTCTGTTCACACCCGCAAGGTGAAAGACGAAATCACATTCCCTGCAGTATTCCCCGAGTTCTTCAGGCTTCGAGTCAAGATCGTATTGGAAAACCTCTTCGTATCCCTCATCCTTAAGGGCCTTCATAAGATTTTTTCCAAGGAATCCCTTTGCCCCCGTAAGCAGTATCTTCACTCTTCCTTTAATCCTCCTCAAGCCTGTCCCTGATATACTGCAGCGAAAGAAGCTTTTCCTTTACCTCCTCCACATTCAGTATGGTGGTATTGTCGGAATTGAAGGTATCGAATTTCGGCCGCTCGGTATTTCCCCTGATAAAATATTTATCGTAATTTAAGTCCCTGTTGTCGGCAGGAACACGGAAGAAATTCCCCTCATCGCTGGCCCTGGCACATTCCTCACTTGTAAGGAGAGTTTCTGCCATCTTCTCACCGTGGCGCACCCCTATTATCTTAGTCTCATGATCAGCTGCATTAAAGAGCTCCTTAACTGCCTGAGCAAGGGTCTCTATTGTACAGGCCGGGGCCTTCTGTACCATAATGTCACCCGCGTTGGCGTTTTCAAAGGCATAGAGCACGAGCTCCACCGCCTCCTCCAGGGACATAATGAACCTTGTCATCTTCGGCTCTGTTATGGTTATGGGCCTTCCTTCCTTTATCTCGTCGATAAAGAGCGGTATGACGGAGCCCCTTGAGCACATCACATTTCCGTACCTCGTGCCGCAGATAAGCGTATCCTCCGGGTCTATGGTGCGGCTCTTTGCTACAAATACCTTTTCCATCATAGCCTTGCTGGTTCCCATTGCATTTATGGGGTAGGCCGCTTTGTCGGTTGAAAGGCACACCACCTTCTTTACTCCGGCCCTTATGGCCACCGTCAGCACGTTATCCGTCCCGAGAACATTGGTCTTTACCGCTTCAACCGGGAAGAACTCACAGCTGGGGACCTGCTTTAATGCTGCCGCATGGAAAATATAGTCCACGCCGTGCATCACATCCTCAAGAGAGCCCTCCTCCCTTACGTCCCCGATAAAGTACTTTATCTTAGGGTCATTATAAATATGCCGCATATCGTCCTGCTTCTTTTCATCCCTTGAAAATATGCGGATCTCCTTTATCCCGGTATTCAGAAAGCGCTTAAGTACCGCATTTCCGAAGGACCCTGTACCTCCCGTGATAAGAAGTGTCTTATTGTCAAAAATGTGTTCATTCATTACCGTATGTTTTCCTTATGCTTTAATTGAGGAAGCTCCCGATCCCATTCATCCCGATACCGCATTTTCCAAAATGGTCACTGATCTCTCAACGTTAAAGTGCTCTTTCAGGTACTCCCGTCCGTTTCTCCCTTTTCCGGCGAGGCTGTCCCTTTCCGACAGTATCCTTAAAACCGTATCCCTGAAAGCCTCCGGGTCATCCGAGGGGCACCAGTAGCCGCATCGGGCCTTCGCTGTGATAAGCTCTCCTATATCCGTATTCCTGTCCGTAACCGCAAAAACAGGCTTGGACATCTGCATATACGACAGTATTCTAGATGGGAAATTCGGAATTGTAAATAAGGGGCTTAAGGAGATAAGTCCGATGTCCGCGTCCTTCAGTATCTCCTCATATTCTCTCCGGGGAAGTTCCTGTAATAGCCTCAGGTTCGGAAGAGCGTTTTTCTCAATGAAGCTCCTTATCTTTGCCTCCTCTGTGCCGGAACCGATAAAGGTAAACATAATATTGGGATTGTCTCTAAGTTCGGAAATTCCATCCAGCAGAAAGTCGATAGCCTGGGGCTTTCCGAGATTCCCTCCGAAGATTATGTTTACATAATTCTTCAGTCCGTTTCCTTTTTCTCCGCCTTCACCAGCCCGGAGAGATTCGGGGTCGGGATCTATAATCTTCACGGTATTTGGGAAAAGCTCCAGCTTCTCCGGATCGACCTCCGGCTCGTGCTTCCTTATATATTCCAGGTTTGCCGGAGACATACAGCCGATCTTGTCCGACTCCCTGTAAAGCTCCCTTTCCATCCTCTTAAAAAGACGAAAGAGAAGCCCTTTTTCACTCATCATCCCAAGATCTGCAGCATTCTGAGGGAAGATATCCTTTAGCATCAGATAGTTCAGGGCTCCGTAATGGCTTTTCAAAGGCTTCAGGATCCCGGAAAGGGTGACCGGAGGCGTGGGGTAAATAATTATGTCAACCTTTTCCCGCCAGAAATAGGCTCTTACTGCTCCAAGAAGCTTGCGACCTAGCGTAAGCTGGATAAGTCCTTTTTTAATCTTTCCTGCGCTGAACTGATCAGGAACGGGAACAAAGGCACAGGACATCCCCTCTCTTTCCTCGATGCGGCTCTGGGTCTCAGAAGAGGAACAGGCCGCTATCATCACGCAATGTCCCCGGTCTTTAAGCGCCCGGACCAGATCGAGATAGATCGTAGAAGAAGAAAAATCAAATTTTTGAAATAGACACAGCACATTCATAAGATCAGATCCGTAAGCTCCGTAAGTGAATCGATCTTAAGATCCTCCTTCACTCCGTTAAGGTAATCCCTGTCCTTATAAACCCCGTTTTCCCGGGTTATCCTTACTGTTTTGATCCCGGCAGTGACCGAGAGATAAAAGTCCTTTTCGGGATTATCCCCCACATATACTATTTCCGCCTCTTTTATTCCAAGCCTTTCCTCTATGAGAGCAAATCCGGCAGGACTCGGCTTCCAGGCATCTCTGCCAAGCTCATCGGTCAGGACGATTATATCAAAATCCTTTTCGGCATTTAGTGCCCTTATCTTCTGTCTCTGGGTCACGGCGTAGCCATCGGACAGTATCCCGGTCTTTATGTCCCTTTTGCCAAGCTCCATTAAGCAGGGTCGCACATCATCATAATAACTAATGTTTGGAAAATGTTTTCTATACGTATCTACCAGTTCCATAGCTCTATCATCAGAACGTATGTTATTAATCAGAAACCTGTTAAAGACATTTTTATGGTCTTCATCAAAAAGACGGAGAAGTTCATCAAAGATATCCCCGGGATCTCTGTCCGGCAAAAGCCTTTCCGCAATGTAGTGCGCGGTCTTCCTGTATCCGCTTAAACAGTAGCTTATTTCGGATACCAGGGTGTCGTCCAGATCAAAAATAACTGCCTTCGTACTCATACTCCCGCTTCATTTCCTCATTAAGCATTATGCTCTGGTCAAAGCGTAAAAATGTCAGGTTCTCCCTATAATGCTCATTGTACTTCAGGGTCTCCCCCGTTAAGAGCCTGTACAGATTCTCACAGGAATCCGCGCCTGCCATAATGGACATCGGCGCTCCGCCGCCAAAACGGGGATTTATCTCAATATACTCTATTCCACGCTCCGTTTTCTTGCACTGTACCGTTATGTGGCCAATGGGCTTCAGCGCCTCCATAAGCCTTTTCACATCCTCTATTATCTCCCTGTCCTTACGAATGACCCCCTTAGCGATCTCACCGCTTCTGGTTGCTATTCTTATCCTGGGAACGACCGTTATTATATTGCTGTCGAAATCCGTAAATACATCCACGGTAAATTCGGTGCCCTCGATATACTCCTGCACCATAGGCCTGTCAATAAGCTTCAGGTACAGCGACAGTTCTTCTTCATTATGAACCTGGAAAGCATTTATCGAGGAGCTTCCGTCTATGGGCTTGATAAAAAGAGGGTAGGTGAGCTTTTTCGGATTTGAAAGCTCCTTCTCGGTCAGAAGATGAGGTACGAGAAAGCCGTTTTCCTCCAGAAATTCCTGTGTGTTTCTCTTGTCCCTGCATATCCTTGTGACTCTCTCGTCCGAGATAAGGACCCTTGCCCCCGTCTCCTCTATTTCCCCTCTTCTTTCCGAAAGGAGAAGAAGCTCCGTGTCTATGGTCGGTACCACAAGAGAAATATTAAAATTCCTGCAGATATTGCATATTGCCTTTATATACCCATCATTGTCGGAGATCCGTGGAACCACCTCATTGATATCGGCAAAGTAAAGTGCCGGCGCCAGCTCAGACGCATCAGCCGCAACGATCATTCCCTTTATCTTCAGCCGCTCCTTTGCCCTCTTGAAGCAGCTTATGAGCTCCACCCGTCTTCCGGCAGATAGTATCAGAATGTTCACGTTTTTTCTCGTTCTTGTCATTTTTTCTTACCTAAGATCCTTCGCTCCGCTCAGGATGACATTGTGTGCTCCGCTCAGGATGACATTGTGTGCTCCGCTCAGGATGACTTTATTGCTCCGCTCTCAACATCATCTCTCATTGCTTCCCATAAATTCTTCCATGGTGGCGCTTGTTTCCGAGCTTATTCCGTCTCGCTTAAGAACCTTCATAACAGTCATAAAAAGTATCTTTATATCCAGAGCCAGAGACAGATTTTTCACGTACTCCACGTCGTACTCGAACTTCTTTTCCCAGCTTATGGCATTTCTTCCGTTAACCTGGGCAAGTCCCGTTAGCCCGGGTCTCACATCATGCCTATGCTTCTGCTCTTCGCTATATCTGTCAAGATACCTTACAAGAAGAGGTCTTGGTCCCACAAAGGACATATCCCCCTTAAGGATATTCAGAAACTCCGGAAGCTCGTCCAGAGAAGCCGCCCTTAAAGCCTTGCCGAAAGAGGTAAGCCGGACCTCGTCCGGCAGAAGCTCGCCCCTTTCATCCTTAGCCTCTGTCATACTGCGGAACTTATACAGTCCGAAAACCCGTCCGTCCTTCCCGGGTCTTTCCTGTTTAAATATCACCGGGCTTCCAAGCTTAAATCTCACCAGCAGTGCCAGTATTAGGAGCAGAGGGGACAGACAGATAAGTAACAACAGGGATAAAGTAATATCTGCGGGTCTCTTGATAAAGTTAATGTAAAACAGGGCCTTTGGGTTTACATAACTCTTCTGACCTTTTCCCGTTCCTTCTCCGTTTTCCGCCGGATTATCCTTACTCATCATTCCTCTTTATGGCGTATACCTTCATATCCGCATCCTCATCACTGCTGTCCAGTCCGGGTGCATTTTCCATATCCAGATGAGTCTCTCCGGGAATATAGGTGCCGGGTGTATATTTGTAGGTAGGCACCAGCTCCCTTACCCACCTGTGAACATCCAGCTTCTCCGAGCGGGATGCTATATCAAGTGCATGGAGCTTGTCATAAAACTCATCCTCGTTAAATTCTATAGGCTTCCCGATATGTATGAGCTTATTGGGAGTTTCCTGCATTCCCTCTTCCTTCATAAGCATCTCTTCATAGAGCTTTTCCCCGGGGCGGAGTCCGGTGAACTTTATCTCAATATCCTCTCCCGGAACATAGCCGGAAAGGCGGATAAGGTTCTTCGCAAGGTCCAGTATCTTCACAGGCTCACCCATATCCAGTATAAAGATCTCCCCGCCCTTAGCGTAGGCTCCCGCCTGCAGTACCAGAGAAACCGCCTCGGGTATGGTCATAAAATACCGTATTATTCTGGGGTCAGTAACGGTAACGGGGCCTCCCGATGCTATCTGCTTTCTGAAGAGCGGTATCACCGAACCGTTGCTGCCCAGCACATTTCCAAACCTCACCGCCACAAATACCGTATTCCCTCTGTGATTATAGGACTGTACGATCATTTCGCAGATACGCTTTGTGGCTCCCATAATGTTTGTCGGATTCACGGCCTTATCCGTAGATATCATGACAAACTTCTTTACGCCGGTATCCACGGCGGCCTGTGCCAGCTTCCAGGTTCCCATCACGTTATTCTTAATCGCTTCGTTGGGGCTTACCTCCATAAGGGGTACATGCTTATGAGCCGCAGCGTGATAGACTATATCCGGACGGTAGGTTGCAAATACATCCTTCACCCTGTGAGTATTCCTGACGGATCCGATAAGGACCTTCAGGGTGAGCTCCGGAAATGATTCCGCCAGCTCCTGCTGTATATCGTAGGCGCTGTTTTCATAAATCTCAAAGATAATGAGCATTTTCGGATTATGCTTTGCGATCTGCCGGCAGAGCTCACTTCCGATGGAGCCTCCGCCGCCGGTAACCAGAACGATCTTCCCGGTAAGCGATTCCAGAATGGAATCTATATCCACCTCGATCGGCTCACGCCCAAGGAGATCCTCTACCTCCACCTTACGGAGCTGACTTACATTTACCTCTCCGTTGACCAGCTGGTAGATCCCCGGCAGGGTTTTCAGCTCGCACTTGGTCTCCTTGCAGACATCCAGGATCTCCTTCAGCTGCTTTCTCTCAGCGGCGGGCATGGCAACGATGATCTCGTCAATATCGTATCTCGCTGCATTTTCGATTATGTCCTCTCTGCCGCCCACAACTTTCACGCCCTGGATATAATTCCCTACCTTGGCGGGATCGTCGTCGATAACACACATTACGCTTTTCTGGATAAATCTGGAGGAATTCATTTCACGGATAATGGAATTGCCCGCTTCCCCCGCACCTATTACCATTACATTGATACTCTTTGCCCTCTCTGTCCTTTTCTGGACAAAGGTACGGAACAGCCGGTAAGCAAATCTTGATATCAGAACAAGGATATTTAAGACTATCGCATACAGGAAAAAATAGCTCCTTGGCATATGGAGATTCAAGAGGTGCATTCCCACGGCCTGAAGGGCACTTGTGATAAGACAGGCGGTAACAGTCGCCGTCATTTCAGGTATCCCGGCGTAGGTCCACAGGCTGGAGTAGAGATGGAAAAGCCAAAAAATAACTATTGTTATTACAATATTGACCGGCAGGTATTTCCAGAGATTTTCCTGCCAGGCATATCCGCCCACGGTGTGAAGCAATTCATAGTATGAAAGATCGAATCTCAGAAGGAGACCCACCGCCGAACTGAAAATGACAGCCAGCACATCATACACTATGAGACCTGCCCTCCGTACAAGCAGTTGTTTATTGTTAAACGGATTGACCATTTTTTGATTATACCAAAGCGGTGTTTTTACGTCAAAACAGAGAAAAAGTCACCCTGCGGTCAGCAGCAGGATAAAAAATACAACGCTGTAAGGGGTTACGATAAAACCATTTTCAAAAAACGACTGGAACATCAAGGCAAAAACTCCGGCGAAGGCGATCCTTTTATCGGGGCAGAACCTTATCTCCACTGTGCAGAGTCTCGTCAGAGCTTTGACAAGGAGATACAGGATGCAGACAAAAACCAGGATCCCATGTACCACCAGTATATCGAAAAGCCCGTTATGTACCTCAAACATAAAGAGGCTCTTCATTTGATAAGAGGAGCCGATACCTGTAAGGGGCTGCTTCAAAAACTCCCTCCATAGCTCGGACCATATAAGCTCCCTTCCGGACAGAACATCCTTATATAGTATCCTTATATTCCATCCCGAACTCCCGAAAAGGGAATAAAGAGCCGTAAACAAGAGACTGCCAAAAGTGAAGATTGCGAGCCATATGTTATATAACGCTCGCTTATCTACGATAACCGGCGCTATTAAATAGATGACTCCAAAGATAACGATGGACAGTGCCGCCGACCTTGCCTGGTAGCATACCGCCAAAAGGATCGAGGTCGGGAAAAAGAGAAGCTGCACGTATTTAAGGTAGTCTGTTTCCAGATCATTCTTAACATATTCCAGAAGAAGCTCCCCAAAAATAAAGAGGATCAGGAACATAAAGCCCACCGTATTAAAGCCGTAATCCCAGCGTACCACAGGGTACCATAGGAGCATAAATACAGCTCCGGAAAAGGCACACACCCTCTTCATGGTCCCTGAAAGCTCCATCCCCCTTATCACAAGGGTCAGCATAAGCACCAGATCAAAGATTACCAGCATGGCTCCCTTGCGGGAACCCAGCAGAAGAAGGTTCAAGGGAGCAATTATAACGGCCGCTATCCCTGTGATGGTGACACTGTCCCATTTCAGAAATCTCTCCGGGTTTGCAGTGGTTAACATAATATAAATAACAGCCGTTCCTGCAAACATAACGAGTGTTCCATACGGTGCGATAACGCTATATATTTTTTGGCTCACAAAGGATCCCAGCATAATCAGGATAAAAAGAGCAGCCAGAACATATTCATATTTTCCTTTTATCCTCTGTGTCATGATCTTTTTGCAAGCCTTTCACCGATGATCTCTTTAGACCTTCTTATGATCTCATACTCCTCCCTATAATATAATATGAGAAGTACCGCTACAATCCCGCAGTTTATAAGAAAATAATTATGCATATTCCTGATGACCACTGCCGATTCCAGGAGCAGCAGGATGTAAGCCGCAGCATCCCGCAGCGCATTTACTCTTATTATTACATGCCTTCTCACAAACACGAAGGCCAGGAAAAACATGATAAAGTAGGAGACCAGCGTTGCCACCGAAGCGCCGAAGGTCCCGAATCTAAGGATCAGAACATAATTCAGGATAATATTGAATACGGCGCCTATTCCGGTAGCCCGTCCCATGCTTTTCCCGTCCTTAAAGGCAAGTGCTATGGAGCCCAGAAAGCCCTCCAGGGCCCCGAAGACCACTGAGATAAGGAGGGGCGGGACCAGAGGCCAGGCGTCGTAAAAGGATTTCCGGAACATAAGATCCGCTATAAGCCTTACAAAGAGGATTATCAGGCTGCAGCCTAAAATGAGTACGGTCTGGTAGGCACCGTACATTTCGGAAAAGAAGCTCTCCCTGTCATCTCCCTTATACTCCTGCACGGCTGACATCTGCCAGGCCATGGCAAAGATCCTCTGCAATGTGGTGAGGATCGCGGGGATCTTGTAGGCCACCCCGTATAGTCCGTTCTGTGCGCTTCCAAGCATAAACAGAATAAAATATCTGTCAATTGCATTATTTGCCCAGCTTGCCGTAGAGTAAAGAAGCATGGATTGGCCGTAGCCCGTCATCTCCCGGGACAGAGCCTCATTGGCCTTTGCCCGCCTTAGTCTTCTACCCCCGTCAACAAGATGAAACATAAGGAGGGCGGCACCGGAGAATGCCGTTATCTCCGCAAACAGATAGCCGTATATCCCCAGCCTGAAATACAGGAGAAACAGCAGATTTGCCGCGATCACCAGTGCCGTACAGGCAATGCTCCCGCTTATCATCTTCTGCACCTCCTCCAGTCCCTGACAGTATAGGAGAAGGTACTCATAAAAGCTGTCTGCTATATACAGGATGATGAAAAGGAGGAAATAAACTCTCTCCGAGGGTATAAGAAATGAAAGGATCACTGATACAGAAGCAACCGGGATAATGGAAAGCAGAACCTTTTTTAATCCCTCCGACAGGATCAGATCCCGGTCATCGGTATTTTCAAGACCGTAACGGAGAGCCGTTTCTCCCGCATTTACCGATAATAAAGGCACCAGGAGCAGCAGAGAGGATTGCATAACGTCTGCTATTCCATATTCCGCCTCGCTGAGTACGGAGGTATAAAAGGGTACGAGAAAAAAGACCAGGAGCTTAGAGACAAAGCTCCCAACGGTAAATACAGCAACATTCTTGAATAAATAGCCCGCTTTACCCGTCTTTTTCAAGCTTTTTCCCCAATCCATTCAAGGATCTGTTATCAAAAACCGTCAGCAGCAGAAACAGCAGTAAGGGCGAATAATCCGGCCACATCAGATCCATATCGATAAAGGACTCGATAAAGATGGCAAATACCGCCGATATCGCAAGGAGCTTCTTTCCCGCATTGATATCCGGGATCCTCCCCATCTTCCTCAATCTGTCCCAGATGATACAGAGTGACAGTAGAAAAACGATGATCCCGTGCACCGCCAGGATATCGTACATAGCATTATGGATATTATATTCAAAAAAGGACTTAAGCTCCCTTCCCGAACCGATCCCGGTAAGGATCTGATCCTTCAGTATATCCCATACTTCATACCAGATCTGCTCCCTCCCGGAAAAGATGTTCTTGTAGAAAAAGGGCAGCTTCATATTGAAGCCCGTGGATCCGAGGAAAACATAGATACCTACAAACAAAAGAGAGCCGAGGGTTGAAAAGATCATAAGAAAACGGTACAGAGCCCTGTTTTTCCACCAGCTTTTCGGAGCGATGTAATAAAAGAAGATAAAGAGTGCCAGGGCAAAAAAAGCGCCCCGGGCGAGATGCCAAAGAACTAGCGTAACTACTCTCATAAAGGACAGTACTATGAAAAAGCCGTATATCTCCCGCTTCGCGGCAATTTCATGAAGGAGCACCATCCCGCCGAAGAAGGTGAATACCGTCACTGTGGCCCCCGTATTGGCGTTATAGGAGTATTCCCTGTCGTAGAGAAACCAGGAAATGAACATTATAAGGAAAAAAACCTCATAGATCCGCATCTGCAAAGGAGACAGCCTGATCTCCGGGGCGAGATACAGGATCAGGAGAAAATCCGCAAGTATCAGTATACAGCCCTTATTTGATCCAATTATAAAGAGATTGATAACAGCTATTATCAATGTGATGCAGAGTATAAACAGCATCACATCCCTTTCCCTGAGCTTCTCTGCTATATCGATATTTGCAATAAACAGTACGGAAAGCGCTATGAAGACTATCAGACTGTTATAGATCTCGGTCACATGATAAAAGGCGGGAAATGTCCAGGTTCCCGCGTAAAATACAAGCAATATGAATAGGCCCGCATAATTCAGCAGCTCTCTTATTTTTTCATATCTTCCAGTATGCGGCAAAGCTCCCCGGCTCTTCTTTCCCATCCCGTTTCCCTGATATTCAGGGCTTCGGTCAGTCTTTTGTTATTTCCCTTACTTAAAAGTGCCCGTATCTTGACTGCGATCTCCTCTGTATCTTCCGGGTCATTGATGATGTCCCCATCCTCAAGCTCCCGGAATAGAACGGTCACACCGCAGAACCTCGAAACCATTATATCACAGCCGGAAAGAAGTGCTTCCACCGGAGCAAGACCGAAGGTCTCGAACACACTGTTCTGAATAAAGATCCTGCTCTTTCTGTAAAGTGCCTTCATTTCTTCCCGACTCAGAATGCCATGATCCCGTACAAAATCAAAGGAAAGGATATCCGTGGAATCGGCTCCCTTATCCCCTGCCACGTCAAGGCAGATATCCAGTCCGTCCCTGTCTCTTAAGAGCTTCACGGCCTCGCATATCTTATTTATCCTCTTCCTTGGCATTCCTCCACCGACAGAGAGAATGGAGACAGCCGGGTTTACATAATCTGAAGGATCATAGCGATCTGCACCCTCGTGTTTTTCATTTATATCATCAGAGCCCCCGGGCATCCGGTTAACATAATACTCGCTCCAGTCAACTCCGTTTGTAAGGTGTCCTATCTTCCCTCTGTACTCCGGATAATGCTCCTTAAGCCATTCCTCGAAAAGCGGTGAAACCGCAAGTATCCGGTCAGCAAGCCTCATCATTTCCTTTTCGTCCGAAGCCATCTTTTCATCCGGAACCCGGTTTATACTGTTTTCATATGCCACCGCTCCATGCATTATGTAAACTGACGGGATCCCCCTACCCGCAGCACATTTCATCCCGAAGATATTCTGTCTGGAGTGACCGGAAAAGACCGCAGCATCCGCTGCTCCCATCTTTCCCCATATTTCAAGAGCTCTTGATATCCTTCCACGTCTCTTTAGGTACAGAGTATTTGAAGGAAGGGCGTGTAGAAGTCCTCTTGTCGCATTGGCCGGTCCGGTTTCCGAGTAATAGTCGCCTATCAGAAAGATCTTTCTTTCCGACAGATACTCCCGTTTTCCCTCCGCCATTCCCTTCAACGCCTCAAAAAATCCGATGGTTTCCCTGTAGAGCCCCCTCTTTCTCAGAGCGAACTGCAGGCAGAGAACCGGCCAGAGAAAGGGAGCCATACGGTAATATCCCGCTCCCCTGTTCCTGAAAAACTCCCTCGTATAACCCTTAAACCAGCTGGACTCGTTTTCCACGGTTCCGGCAATTCTTATCGGAACGTATGTTATTTTTAATCCCATGCCCAGGGCATCAAAGAGAAGTATATTTTCTTCTCCCATTCCGTACTTTGCACCCGCACCGAAGAGCTCATCAAGCTTTAAGCCCGCTTTTCTTAAGGATGACAGCCGGAAGGCTATTTCCGGTGAAAATATCTTCATCGCGTGAAGACGGTCGAGAGGCTTTTCAACGTTGAAAACGCTTCTTTGCCGCTCCGGTCTCTCGATAAAGAACACCAGGATATCCGAATCCGGATTCCTCTCAAAGGCTTTTAGGATCTTATCTTCATAGTCAGGCTCATATAAAACGTCGTTATCGCAGAAAATGCAGAGCTCTTTCCCGGCCATGGCAGCTTCACGCATGGCCATATTCCGGCTCTTTGAGAGCCCTCTCTCCTTTGTGGTGATGAATAGACAGTCTGCGTCCGGAAAATACTCTCTATCTTCGGAGGAGGCCTGATTTATCACTATTGAGCTGCCTTTTATATTCAGTTTCCGAAGTATGGATGTGTCGGAGAGATCCATTGCAGACAGGAGGACGGTAAGAGACCCCATCATATCCTCCTCATAACGGCATGAAATGCGTAAAAGACAAAGCACCAGGCACTTCTTATAAGACTCAGGTGCTCCACATTTCTGTAGAGATTCCATATCCTTTTTATGGCAATAAGCTTATTTGAGGAAAGAGTGCCTTCGCTTCTTCGGTATATGGTAAGCGGACGGTTTAAGCCCCAGGCGGGGATCCCCGTTTTCATGATCTTCCACCAGCAGGCCGTATCCTCACTGGGTACGTCCGGCATATACATAAGCTCTCTCGGAAGCTTTTCTGTGTCAAACATTACCGTGCTGGTAAATATGGTGGTGTTTTTAAGAGCCGCTCTGTACTGCATATGAAAGGGAACCCGCACTATCTTTTCTATGGAGACCCCGCTCTCATCCGAGAATTCATAGCCAGTAAAGGTGAATTCCGCGCCTATCTTTTCCTGAAAGACGATCTGTTCCCTGAGCTTTTCAGGCTCCCACATATCGTCTGCGTCGAGGAAGGCGATATAGCGCCCCTTTGCGGCATCTATCCCGATATTACGAGCACAGGCAGCGCCTCTCTTTTCTCCTGAATCTAACAGCCGTATCTCCTGGGCTGTGTTTTTTTCACGCCGAAGAGCGATAAAATCCTCTATTATCCTGACGCTGTTATCCTCTGAATGATCGTTCACGAGGATCATTTCCCAGTCCGTGTACTCCTGCGCAACCACTGACATCATACAGTCGCTTATGAACTTTTCCGCATTATGCACGGGTATGACCACAGAAACCATAGCCTTCATTCCTTCATACCGCCGGCAACAACATCATCCCCGGCGCCTTCTGTGCTCTCTTTTGTAAAGAGGATCTTCAGTGTCAGGATCATAAGCTTTATATCAAGCCACAGAGAATACTGCTCTATATAATAAAGATCGAATTTCAGCTTGTCGTAGGGAAGGGTATTGTATTTACCGTAAAGCTGCGCATAGCCTGTTATCCCGGCTTTCACCTTCATCCTGTAAGCAAATTCCGGCATGGTCTCCCCGAATTTCTCTATGAATTCGGGACGCTCGGGACGGGGTCCCACAAAGGACATATCTCCCTTCAGAACATTAAAAAGCTGTGGGAGCTCATCTATCCTGCATTTTCTGATAAAGCTGCCCACCGGGGTGATCCTGGGGTCATTTTCCCTGGCCAGCACCGCAACTCCGGCAGATTCGGCATCCTCCACCATGCTCCTGAATTTAATTATTTCGAAACGTTTTTTATTCTTTGTGCAGCGTATCTGCTTATAAAATACGGATCCTCTGTCGTAAAGCTTGATGGCTATGGCCGTGATCAGCATTATGGGTGAGGTCACGATTATCAGCACAAGTGATAAGATTATGTCAACCAGTCTTTTGATTATCCTCTCCTCATATTCCAGGGGATTCCCCTCAGTCAAAAGAAGCGGTGTATCAAAATAGTGTATGGGCGTGGAACCGTTCAGGATGATATCCGAGATCTTCGGCATTGAGTATATTCTCTTTGACTCCTCATAACAGTACTTGAAAATCTTATTCCTCTTTCCTGCCGGAATATCCCAGAGCATCACGGTATTGTATCTGTCTATTAAGGCCTTCAGCTCTTCCTCCTCCGTGTCTGCGCTCACCAAAAAGGACACATTGAACTGATCCTGCCTTTCCTTCAGCTTCTTCCTGAAATTATCTATGGAATCTCCGCTGTAGATCAGAAGCACATCAAAGGGCTTGAACTTTGCCGCATAGATCCTTCCGAATACGGAGATCCAGATAAAGGAAAGCATTACCTGCAGCAAGAATACGAGTAAAAGCGGCCTCGGATCGGGAAATTTATAGGACAGCAGCATAACGATAAAGTAAAAGAAAATATCCGAGAGGACCGAGGTAAAGAGAAAGGAGAACATAACCTCACCTACCTTACGAAGTCCCACCAATAGTCCTCCGAACACCTGTCCCAGAAAGAGAAAAACCCCGATATAGAGAGCCATTACAAAGATATGACCCCTTAAGTACAGCTGTGTCCTGAATTCAAGATTATATATCCTGTTAAGTACATACAGTATCATCCAGGAGTCAAAAAGGATCATTACCGCACATACCACCAGCATATACAGACGCCTTAAGGCATCTGTTGACCGAAAATTTCTCATGTATGATCTTTCTACCTTTTCCCTGCTATCATAAGGGCTATTGCCCCGGGGATCCCCATAAGTGAAAGCAGGGGAGAGAGACTGTATTTTTCTTTGAGCTCCGGTGAAACCAGGGGCCTGAACCTCAGATAATGGCTTATATACTTAAGCTTAAGAAGGGAAGCAGCGCTGTATCTTGCCCGGTTTACATAATATATATACCAACCTCCGGGATTCAGTCTTCTAAGCTCAGCTGCCCTGTCCGTCAATCCGTCATCCGTAATGGTGCATACGGTAAGGATCTTATTAAGCACCGACAGCCTGTATTCCCTGTCTATCTCGTCATATACCACATCTTCAGGCACATATTTCTCGCCCTCTATTTCCGGAAAGAGATGCTTTTTCAGTATCTCCGTCCTGTAGATAAGAGTGGTCTCACCCTTAAAGCCCTTTTCGTACAGGCCGGACAGCGTATCGGACGAAACCGGAGGAAGCTCCTCTCCGTAGAGAGCTTTATCCTCACTCTCGCCCTTATTGGCTACTATCCCGGCAACTGCGCTGTTTCCGGAAACCGCTGCCCACTGCTTCAATATATCAGAAACCGTATGAAAAGTAAAACGATCATCAGAGTCAAGACATACGAAAAGCTCCGTTTCAGCCATTTCAACACCCCTGTTATGGGCACGCATCTTTCCGCCGTTCTCCTGATGGAATACCTTCATTTCCAGTTTTCCCTCCAGGGCATAGGAATTAAGAAGCTCAAGGCTGTCATCCGTTGAGCCGTCATCCACGGCAAGCCACACAAAATCCTTATTATCCTGGGAAAGAAGGCTCTCATAAAGATCCGGCAGCATACCCGCTCTGTTATACACGGGAGTGAAAACCGTCAGTTTCTTTGTTTCAGACTTCATAACAACACCATAAAGATTCTTATCTTCGCTCAGAATGACATCTCCTGGCGAAGGTTCTTACCATACCCCGCTGTAATCCGCCAGATCCAGATACTGCGGATCATCAAGCTCAAACTTAAATATCACCCTGCTTCCCGTGGTTCCCACCGCTTCAAGTCCGGCGTCTCCTAAATACTTAAGCATGGGCGATACCTTCTCAACCACCACAAACTGCGTATTTGTTTTATTCAGTGCTTCCCTGAAGCTGTCTTTGTCTATCTTCTCATACCTTGCGATCACCGTTAGAAGCCTGTTCACGTACTCATTCTTTTCCTTTGTGAGCTGATCCTCGTCCACGTCACCGAGAAAATCCAGATACTGGGTTCTGTCGCAGGCTAAGAGGATGCTGGCATCATACTGCCTTATCTCCATCTGCATATCCCTGTCCATTACGGCAACCGGATACTTCATATCCGTATTCTCCCTTATCATCTTTGATACTGCTATGACCTCATTCGGTATCTTGTAAACATTTTCCGCGGGTACATATCCACTGCCGTATACAAAACTTCCAATGCCCGCAAAAAGAAGGAGAAAGCCTGCAAAGCCAATAAGCTTAAAGCCCCTGCTCTTTCCCTCCTTCATAACGTAAAAGGCGGCTGCAAAAGCCGGAAGGATGCAGACCGGCGGTATCCACATAAAGCGGTAATACTCCTTATTTACATCAAAGATCCTGTTGATCAGAAGAGGAAGAAGCGGATTATACACGGTCAGGAGTATGACGATCCCGGGGTATAAAAATACTCTCTTTAACTCTCTGCTGCCCTTCAGGGCAATGATAGAAAGCCCCAGAAGATACAGCACAAGATAGAAGGAGCTTCCGTTATAGAGAGCTATGCATTTGAATAAAAAATTCAGCCCGTCACCGGCTACCGATATCGACTGCAAATCTATCTCCTTAAAATATTGTCTTCCGGAGTGAGGAACCCCTCACCCCGGCATGGTATGGATCACGTAATATCCCTTCACATACAGAACATAGGACAGGATGGAGAGTACGCAGGGAAGCACAACAAGAGCGGTTTTTATAAGTATCCGAAAGTCCTTTTTTATGAAGAAAAGCGTGAGCATGAAGATCCCGAGAGCTGCCGGGAAGATCATACTGGCACTGTTTGAGAGCACAAGTGAACCCACAGACATCAGTAACAGAAGCCCCCAGTAAAAGGGATATCCGGGATCCTCGAGTAATTTTATGTAAACCAGAAAGATAAGCGGTATCACCAGAGAACCGATAAGTGTCTTTCCCTCATAGGTTCTGGTTATGAAAAACTCCTGGGCTGTATATATGGTGCTGAAAAAAAAGCTGATATATATGGCGAAAAACATAAATACCCCGGTCTTACCCGGCTCCCCCTTAAATAAGGCCATTCCGATCCTGTAGATCACCATATTTACAAGGATTATCACCACAGTCTCCATAACGGTCTTTGTCCATACAAGGGGATGGAAACCCGTGAGATAACACATCACTGCATCATTTATGGCATAGTTTGCGAAGAAATACCTCATCTCAAAGTGATCCTGCCACATTCCGGTATAGGGGTTATAGATATTCATGGAATCTGTGACAAGGGAGGTATTTGCGGTTCCCACATAGAAGGACGCATCCAGCGTGAACTGATAGCAGCCGACTATTATTATGATCTCTGTTGCCGTGAGTATAAGTAAAAACAGGCTGAAGAAGGGATGAGCCTTTATAAAGCCAAGGCTTTCCCTTAAAAGGACCCGCCATTTTTTATGATTAACAGCAGCCGATATAATAAATGCCAGTACCAGTACTCCGGCCCAGATACTGCTTAAGAAATGAAGGGGCCTGAAGCTCAGGGTCATAGGAATGCAGATAAGCTCGAACAGCACATAATACAGGAAAAATCCGGTAATAACAGAAAGAGTCGCTGAAAACCGGCGTTTCTGTAAACGTCCTGTTATAAGCGACCCGAATACAAAATAGATCAGAATATTAAGTATCACAGCAAGAAAGCTGTAAAATCTTATCACCATCTCATTTTACCTCGCTCTCCAGCCTCTGAACACTCGTGTATAGAGTGTTTATCTTTTTATTCAGAGTAAATATGGAAAGCAGGGAAAAAACCGCTATAAGGGCAAACAGGATATATCCCGCTATAAGTACCCTCCACTTTGTCTTATTGTCCAATATCTCGTCTTCCTCTTCAGGGATGATCTCCGACTTTTTTTCGGAAAATGCTCCGGGGATAACCCTGTCCACACAGGGTGCCAGCTTCTCTGAAAGTACAAGGAGCAGCACGCCTGCCACAATCAATACAAGCCTTACTATCACAGCTTCAGATCCTTCCTGTCCATAGACAGGAACCACTCATATTCCTTCCTGATCCCTTCGGGAAGCTCCACCTTCTCCTTCCATCCGATATTATGGAGCTTCGAAACGTCACAGAGCTTTCTCGGGGTTCCGTTTGGCATGTCGGTATTCCACCTTATCTCTCCCTTAAAGCCCACTGTATCCCGGACCAGCTCCGCCAGGGCTTTTATGGTGATCTCCTTACCTGTCCCGATATTTACGTGCTCTTCCCCGCTGTAATTTTCAAGAAGGTAAACACAGGCATCTGCCATATCATCCACATACAAAAACTCCCTCAAAGGGGATCCGTCTCCCCAGAGCTCCACGTATTCCGCCCCAGAAACCTTTGCCTCATGGAACTTCCTTATCATCGCGGGAAGAACGTGGCTGTTTTCCAGATCAAAATTATCATTTGGTCCGTAAAGATTTGTGGGCATGCAGCTGATGAAATCATCCCCGTACTGCCTCTTAAAGAACTTACACATTTCCAGTCCGGAGATCTTTGCAATGGCATAGCCTTCGTTTGTCTCCTCTAAAGATCCGGTCAGCAGAGCACTTTCGGGAATGGGCTGCGGAGCCATTTTCGGATATATGCAGGAGCTTCCGAGAAACAGAAGCTTTTTCACCTTATTATCGTGGGAAGCCTTTATCACATTGCACTGGATAATGGAGTTTTCATAGATGAAATCCGCGGGAAAGCTGTTATTTGCGTTTATCCCTCCCACCCTGGCAGCTGCCAGGACCACGTACTCCGGCTTTTCCTTCCTGAAAAATCCGAACACCTCTGCCTGATCAGTAAGATCAAGCTCTTTATGGGTCCTTACCAGTATATTTTCATAGCCCTTTTCCTTAAGGCTCCTTACGATGGCAGAACCCACCAGTCCGCGGTGTCCCGCCACATAGATCAAAGAGTTTTTTTCCATAAGTATTCCCTGATAGCATCCTCCCAGTGGTCGAAGCGGAAATCCCCGGTGAGCCTCAGCATATAATTATCCAGCATGGAAAATGCAGGTCTGTCGGTACTCTCGGGGTTCATCTTCTTGTATTCCTCTGTGGTGATATGCTTTACCCTTGTTTCTTTACCCGCGAGCTCGAATATCTTCTCCGCAAAATCCGCCCAGCTGCACTCTCCCTCACAGGTGCCATGGAAGAGACCGTAATTGTCCGTGGGCAGAAGATAATGCAGGGCCTTCGCAAGGCTTTTCGAGCTTGTGGGATTTCCCATCTGGTCACAGACCACACTCACCTCGTCATGGCTTTCTGAAAGCCTGAGCATTGTACGGACGAAATTCTTCCCGTCGCCGTAAAGCCAGGCGGTACGGACGATAAAGTATCTGTCGGCAAAGGCTTTAACAAACTTTTCTCCCTGCAGCTTTGTCCTGCCGTAGGTACTCACGGGCCCGGTTTTATCAAATTCGTTATAGGGCTTATTCCTGTCGCCCTTAAACACATAATCTGTGGAGATATGCAGGAGCTTTGCTCCGGTCTCCCTTGAAGCGATCGCCAGGTTTCTCGGTCCTATGGCATTGATCATATAGGATCTGTCCACGTCCTTTTCCTGGGCGTCAACCGCTGTATATGCCGCACAGTTAACTACCGCATAGGGCTTCAGCTCTTTCATAAGCTCCATCACCTTCGGAAGATCCGTTATGTCCAGTGCGTGTATATCATCTCTTTCAAAGATATCTGTATTGAATATCTCATATTCGGTTCCGGCGAGCTCAATATTCATGGCTCTGCCAAGCTGTCCGTCAGAGCCGGTAAGCAGTATTTTTTTCAAAGCCTTCTCCTTATGATTATTTCTGATATTGTACCATTTACGATATATAGATTCAATTGGGTAAAAGATCCTTCCTTTTACTTCGCTCAGTATGGAATCTTAGTATCACCGCCACGGTTATATAGAGGTAGACCGTGAAGTATACCGGAAAATAGTATTTGAAGTAGGATGCGGGCGCAAGGACAAAGACAATGATAAAGTGACCAATGAGTCCCGCTGCCGCGAAAAACTCAAACCACATTCTCCGCACAAGAAACATGATAAACCCTGCGAGAAGCAGTATGCAGGGAATATAAAGGTTATAAAATGCTGCCTTTACCGCGCTGAAAATAAGCTTAAATGCTCCCCGGATCCCTCCGCTGTCGGTCTCTATCCGATAGGGAAGAGCCGCATAATTAAAGGCTCCGCATCTGGTAATAAAAAATACATCCGGATTATTGATAAATATATTTTTGCAGCCTTCCGTATAAGCATTGTAGTCTTCAGGGGACGCTTCCTCTCTGACTCCCACATAGCCCGGATAATACAGGATCAGCACATCCTCGTAATTTATATCCTTCAGATCTTCGTTTATTCTGTCAACAGCCTCAAGATCAAGATATCTCCCCACTTTTTCAAGATCTGCGCTGTTCCTGTCCCTGTCAAGACCGTTTCGCATCATATTGGTAATGGTATATGCGTAGAAGGGCGCCATCCTGTTATTTGCCTTATCACCCATTCTCCCCGGTATGATGCCGTTTTGAGGGACAGACACAAGATATTGTATGAGGAAAAAGAGCCCTGCCAGCATAATAAAGCGTTTTCTGTCCCGAAACAGCGGATAAGCAAACAGCAAAAGTACAGGCAGAAGGAAAACAAGATATATACCTTCTGTCCTCCACTGGGTAAGCAGGGCTCCCAGGATCAGAAGCAAAAGTATCTCTCCCCTCCCCGGAGCTCTTTCCTCATCCTTATCCATATAGAGCTTAAAGAATAAAAAAGCATAGAGCAGGAAATATACCGGTATCCTGTGGGCCGATGTGGTGTATGCGATAACCGGATAGAAGACAAAGGGGATATAGGTAAATAATGCGTACCTTACGCCGCAGCGCCCGGAAACCCTTTTCACACAGTAACCGCAGACCAGAAGCTGTATCACCACCTTTACGATAACGGGTCCGTATTTCCAAGGGATCAGCATAAGTGAAATGATATAATACCAGGTCGTAAGATAGGAAAACCAGGTGTAGTCGGATAAGGTCCTTGCCTCCTCAAAAATAAGGTTTTCGTCATTTGAGAGATAGCCCTGGGGAAGCTTTACCATCACCACAAAAATAAGGGGGATAAGATATATCCCCGCAAATTTCAGTATATCAACAGTATTCTTTTTATGCTCCAGAACGGCCTTCCAGACCAGTATCAGGATAGCCAGAAGAACGGCCTTGCAGCCAATGTAATTAAAGATATTGCTGTCATCTGTCCAGGTAAAAATAAGCCTGTCGGTAAAGAAGGTCAGTATCCAGTGAATGACAGCAGGAACAAAGCTCATTCGCCCAGTCCGTTTTCTATGGCATTGACAAGGGCCTTCAGAGCTTCCTCCTCATCCTCGCCCTCGCACATAAGCTCTATCTCATCACCGCTCTTTACACAGGCACCGAGAACACTTAATACGCTCTTGGCATTGGCGGTATTATCCCTGAAACGAAAGGTTATAAGGGATTTGAATTCCATTGCTTCCTTGCAGAGTATCCCTGCGGGCCTTAAATGCAGGCCTGTGGGGTTTTTTATGACTATCTTCTGACTGACCATTGTATGTCCTCTTTATCTTGCTAAAGCATTTGTGTAATTATACCATATTGGCTATAACAACACAACAATATCTATACATTTTTACCAATTAATCTTTATCTTTTGTCATCTCTTCCTTTATCTTTTGTCATCCTGAGCCTTTATCTTTTGTCATCTCGGCCTTTATCTTTTGTCATCCTGAGCGGCGCTACGTGCCAGTGGCACGTGTTTAGCGCGGACCGAGTCGGGAGACGAGAAGCGAAGGATCTTTCCCTCCGTCCCTTACAGAACGGTCTGCTCAATGAGTTCCGCAAGCTCCCTCGCATCAGTATCTATAAGCTTCTGGTCTTTTCCCTCTATCATCACCCTTACCAGAGGCTCGGTACCGGAGGGTCTTATAAGTATCCTTCCCTCTCCCGCGTATTTCTTCTCCAGCCTCCCGATGGCTTCCTTTACCTCGGGATAGTCCATATAGCTTTCCTTCTTGTGATTCGGGATGCTGGCATTGTACAGGGCCTGAGGCAGCACCTCCATAACCTTTGCGAGCTCCGAGAGCTTTTTCCCGGTTTTCTTTACCACCTCGAGAAGATGGAGAGCCGACAGCAGTCCGTCTCCCGTGGTGTTCTCATTTAAGAAGATAATATGACCCGACTGTTCTCCTCCAAGGGATGCTCCTATCTCTCTCATATGCTCCAGTACATAGCGGTCACCCACCTTGGTCTGGTCTATCTTTATACCCTTCTCCTTTCCCATAAGAAGAAATCCGAGATTTGTCATGACAGTGACGACTATGGTATCTCCGGCAAGGGTTCCCTGCTCCTTCATATAATTGCCGATTATGGCCATTATCTCATCACCGTTAACAAGATGTCCGTTTTCATCACAAGCAAGAAGCCTGTCGGCGTCTCCGTCAAAGGCAAGCCCCAGATCCGCGTGTTCCATAACCACTCTGGCGCAGAGCTCCTCCATATGGGTGGATCCGCAGTTTGCATTGATATTGGAGCCGTCGGGATTATTGTGGATGGCAGTCACATCTGCTCCCAGCTCTCTAAGGGTCTCCACAGAGGTAAAGTACGCCGCACCCTCCGCACAGTCCACGACTATCTTCAGACCGTGCAGGTCCGTGTCTATCTGCCTCATGGAGTGGTTTATATATTCCTCCCTGGCATCACGCCTGTACTTTATCTTTCCCACCCTTGATCCTGTGGGCTGCG
Source organism: Lachnospiraceae bacterium AD3010 (assembly GCA_000622025.1). Classification (GTDB taxonomy): domain Bacteria; phylum Bacillota; class Clostridia; order Lachnospirales; family Lachnospiraceae; genus NK4A144. The sequence continues at coordinate 58,980 of JHWU01000011.1, forward strand.
GAAGTCCGGCATTACCGTTCCTGATATGTGCTTCTATGCGGTCCTCCATCTCGTCCGAGAGCTTATAGCCGTCTCCGTTAAAAAACTTGATACCGTTAAATTCCACCGGATTATGGGAGGCGGATATCACCACTCCCGCATCCACCTTGTATTTCCGGGTGAGATAGGCTATTGCAGGCGTGGGCATAACCCCTACATACACCGCATTTGCTCCAACGGAGCATATCCCCGCCATCAGTGCATTTGCAAGCATGTCTCCCGATACCCTGGTATCGCATCCCACCATTATGGTGGGTCTGTATGAATGCTCTTCCGTAAGGACATATGCCCCGGCCGCACCCAGCTGCATCGCAAGCATGGGCGTAAGCTCGGTATTTGCCACACCCCTTACACCATCAGTTCCGAATAGTCTGGCCATTTATCCGCTCCTTTATTATTATCCTCAATCACCGTGGTCTGCAGCCTCTCCGGCAGCTACCGATTCCGCGTCGACCCCGCCGGCGTTCTCTTCCTCCGCCGTTTCTCCGGCCGTCTCTCCGGCCGTCTCTCCGGCGTTCTCACCGTTTACCTGAATAAGTACGTGCGCCACAGCACTCTCCTGAACCACACCCTCCGGCAGAGACAGTGTTACCTCTCCTGCATAGGAGCCGGGCGTAATGCTGCCTGTTTCGTTCAAAGGCACAGCCGAAAGATCGAGGACGCCCGTTATGTTATTTCCATCCAGCGCTGTTACCGTGTCTCTCAGACCCTGCACCGTAACGGCAACGACACTGGTATTAATATCATTACCGATCGTCATATTCTCCGGAAGTCCGGTTATTGTCAGGTTCGAATATGGAACCTGCAGCACCACGGGAACCGTTTCCTGTACCTCCGCGGTGAGGCTGACCGTTCCGTTTTCTCCCGCACTGTCCAGATATACTCCCTTGGGGAGGTATGAAGCTATGTTTATCTCTGTGGTAACGTTGCCCGTTGCCCCTGAAATATCCAGCTCACTTGAAGGAACCGAGATGGATGATACCGTACTTAAGGCACTGTTTTCTCCGGTTACGAATATCATTGCAGGCTCTGCAGTCACAGTGCCTGTCGCCGCATATCCCCTTGCCGGAACTCCGCTGTATGAGCCGTAGACAGGGATCTCCTGCACCTTCCAGATATCAACCGAAACAGCTACCTGATCAAGAGAGACCTCAAGGGCTGAAGTGTCAACCTCATCCCCGTCCTTATCAAGAAGGAGTATGGGAAGGACTGTACGTATCTCGCTCGTCATACCGGATACGTTTACTCTTACCACCGCTCCCGCAATGGAGCTCACAACAGACTCCGGTCCCTTGACCCTTACCACATTATTCTGAACCGAGGCCGTACCCACCGCATATCCTGCGGCAAGATTTCCGTTTGTCTCAACCTGGATACTGAACTGGGATGAAGCAAGGTCCTCGATGAAGACAGTGGCAAACTCTTTTGAAGGGTTGATACTCTGAATCCTGTCCGAATATCTTGTGGATTTCACCTCGATCGGAACCTTATTCCCGTCCAGATTTGTCATATCAACGGAGGCCTTTATATTGTCTCTGGAAAGCTCGGACAGTACGGATCTTTCGGCCTTTACCGTGACGGTAACGGTTCTGCTGGAATCATTAAGCTCAAAGGCCTTTCCCTGTGTCTCCATAACGTCGCCGTTTTCAATGGTTATGGGAATCGAGGAAAATGAAAGGTTCATGACCGGGTTTTCTATACTGACCACAAAGAGCCAGAGTAAAAACGCGAGTCCCAGCGACACCAGCTTCAATCCGATATTTCCGGTAAGCTTTTTTATTACACCCGCAGCTGTATTAATCATAAGGCATCACCGCCTTTGCCACGCCGGAAGAAAAGGCCCTTTTTCTCATCTCCGGTCTTTTTGGTCTTATTCTGCAGTCTGATAAGATGATCCTTTAATTCCGCAGCCTCAAGATTTCTGTAGAGTCTTCCTTCGTAAGCCACCGAAACCCTTCCTGTCTCCTCCGAGACTATGACCGTAAGGGAATCCGTAACCTCCGAGATCCCGACACCTGCCCTGTGCCTTGTGCCAAGCTCCTTTGAAAGCTCCATATTGTCGGAAAGCGGGAGATAACAGGTGGCTGAGGTCACCCTGTTTCCCCGGACAATGACCGCTCCGTCATGCAATGGCGTATTATGTTCAAAGATATTTATAAGGAGCTGGCTGGAAACAATGGAATCCAGCTCTATTCCCGTCCGCTCATATTCCGACAGGGGTTCATTCTGCTCTATCACTATGAGGGCGCCGGTTCTTTCCCTGCCCATCTCATAGCAGGCCTTTGTTATCTCGTTCACGGTCCTGTCCGAAAAACGCTCATCTGTATTCTGGGAAATATTGAAGGCCACAAAATCCGAAAGGATATTCTTCCGGCCCAGCACATCCAGAGCCTTTCTGAGCTCCGGCTGGAAGATCACGACGAGAGCCATGATCGCAACGTTCAGAAGATTACGGACTATCCAGATAATGGTATTCATCTGGAAGATATAGGCAAGGGTAATAAAGACCGCGATTATCACCATTCCCCGAAGAAGCGACCAGGCCTTGGTATTTTTAATCCATACCATCAGCTCATAGATAAGGAAAGTGATGATAAGTATCTCGATAAAATCAGTACTCACCATCATTGGAATGGAATCAAAGGATATGTATTTCTGGATGATCTCCATTATGTTGGTTTTATCAGCCATTATTCAGTCTTCTTTTCTCCCCCGGATATCCTTTTCACCTTTTTCTCGGGGACCGGAACCGACATCTTCGGTACGGCTTTCACGTAGTAATAATACTCATCATCCTGGAACTGCAGGAACTCAGTCCGGGCATAGTCCACGGAAAGAATAAAAAACTGTATGATGACCGCCATTACAAGCGAAAGACTGATTCCGAAGAACAGACTGGCAACAGAAATATCAAGATCGTAATTCGCCGTTCCGTACAGCATCACGGCCAGCTCCGTTATCCCTCCCACGATCACCGCAATAGTCCAGCTGTATTTGACCGGCAGCCTGTGTATCAGATACACAACAAGGCAGGCGAGAGCCAGCGCAAGGATCATGACCCTCATGGTCTGGTTTCCCATTATCCCGTCCACGACGGATTTCAGCTCCTTCGAAAGCGCTTCAATATCCATATCCTGCAGCGCGGAGCCGTTGGTCTTCACATAGGAAACGGAATAGTAAACAACCACTCCGCAGGCTATGGGTATCGCGGAAAAAACGGATCCCGTGAGTCCGAAGACCAGTGGAACGATATACGGCATTCCCAGAGTGCACAGAATAGGAGTGATGAGCACCGCTATACCGTCCTTCGGAGCAAAATGGAAGTAAAGAAGAAACATCACGATAAAGAGCAGAAAGATGATCAGCGCACAGATCACCGAAAGCCTGTATAAATGCAGTACTATAAAAATACCTGAAAACAGTACTATTGCATTAACAGGCAGGAATGCATTGACCAGAGAAGCGCCCAGCACTATCATGCCGTTATCCAGCTTCTCCATGTATCCGATGTTACGGTTTATGATCGTATATGTTATTAACGCCAGAATAAACTTCAGTACCGGAATGATGTAAACATCAAACCTTCCGTAAAGGCCCTTCAGGCGTTCCCTGAACTGCAGTATCTCCTTCATTTCTTTTCATACATCATACTCAGGCGTTTCAATGCCTTCTGATAAGTCCTCGTACTCTTCCTGGCCTTTGTGTATCGGTATGAATAAACAACAAAGGACACAAGAACATAGACTATGAGAACAATGATGTATCTTCGCAGTATCTCCTTTCCGAAGGCGACAAAATCCATCCTGTAAAACTCCGAAAGGAAGGATTCCATGCCGCAGAAGATATTGACCCCCGTAACAATGGCAAAAGCAATAGTTATGTAAACTGCAGAAAGTATCATATGCAGTCCCACGTAATCACTTCTGAAAAATTCACATACGGGTATGGTCTTCTTTCCTTCATTCTCCTCAAATGAAGCCATCCGCGTCATAAGCTTCAGCCGCTCTTCGTCTACCATATTTTTATCTTTACCTGCCTCCCAGGAATCTCATCTTGTTTCCTGTGGACTCAATCTTCTTGACGGGCTGGGGAGCATCCGGCTTCTTTATAGCCTCTGTAAATCCTCTGGTAACCTCAGCCTTGCACTTGTCGCAGAATCTGCCGGACATGATGGGCTCTCCGCACTTTTCACATCTCAGATCCGATCCCTCGGTGGTAGTAAAGGTAAGACGCTCATCCTTAAGCCACTGGCGGATCTGGCCGACCTCAACCTCACATTCCTCAGCTGTAACAGCCACCGATACCCCCGGGTGTTCCTCGATATACTGCTTTACCTTCTGAAAATCCTCCTCGGATTTCTCCACACACTGGGGACAAAATACCGGTCCGGCTACATAATTGAACATTCTGCCGCACTTTTTACAATTTCTTACATCCATTCCTATAGTATCTCCTTTTCCCTCATATTCCCGGCTAAACGCCGGACATCTTCCTGTGTTCCGCTCAAAGTGCAGAACCCGAACACAGAGTGACGACATAAACCGAAGACACGCCTGCCTTCTTCAAAAGCTCCGCCATTTCATCCACGGTGCTTCCTGTTGTGTATATGTCATCAATGATTATAACTCTGCATAATTTTACATCATTTCCGGTCAACTTGAAAGCCCTTTTCAAATTTTTCCGTCGTTCTTCGCGGCTTAATCCCTTCTGTGGTCTGGTGTCCGCGATTCTTTTTATCAGATTTTTCTCGACCGGAAGCCCCATAAGGATCCCCAGCCTTTCCGCGATAAGCTCCGCCTGGTTAAATCCACGTTTTTTCAGCCTGTTTTTGTGTATGGGCACCGGTATCAGCGCTTCCGCCCCGAATGAGCGGATCTCCCTTCCCAGATACCGGTATATGCTGTCTGCAAAAAAGTACGCATATTCCTGTCTCCCACCGTACTTAAAGCGGAAGACCGCATCCTTTAGTGCATCATTATATACAAAAGCCGATACTGCCCTGTCAAAGGAATGATTTACCCCGCTGCAGTCGCTGCAGTATTCGCCCCTCTCACTTGCAAGGCTCTTTCCGCACTTTCTGCATCTTGGCTCGCGTACAAAAACCGTTTTCCTCTCGCAGTCATCACAGATAAGCTTTCCCCCGAAGGGAAGGACCTCATCACATACGGGACAGTGTCTCGGAAATACCATGTCCAGTAAATAATCAGCTATTTTCGTCATACCACAGTATCTCCCGGTCAAGCCCTGTATATCTCTCTATTTTCCGGACATTTTCCGCCATCCTTAAAAGCATTTCTTTCCTTCCTATTATCACCACACACCTTTTTGCCCTTGTTATCCCGGTATAAAGAAGATTTCTGCTCATAAGTATGTCCGGGCCGTTAAAGACAGGCATTACAACAGCCGGGTATTCGCTTCCCTGTGATTTATGTATGGTGACAGCGTAGCTAAGCTCCAGCTCCGGCAGGTCCTTAAAAGAATACTGCGCTCTTCTGTTATCCTCGAATCTGACGGTAAGGGAATTATCTCCCCTGTTTATTTCCTCGATGATACCCAGGTCACCGTTAAATACACCTGTCCCGCTTTTCTTAAGCACCTTCCCGGGAATATCCATTACCCAGGCCATCTGATAATTATTCCTGTTCTGCATGACCCTGTCACCCTCACGCAGAACAAATTCACCGCGGTTCAGCTCCGCCTTCCCCTTTGCCGGGGGATTGACGGCATTCTGAAGCACACGGTTCAGATTCTCAACCCCCATCACTCCCTTCCTCATAGGTGTCAGAACCTGTATTTCCGAGGATGATGCCTCAACGTAGGGCGGCAGCTTCTTCGTAACGAGATAGATCACACCTTCTGTTATCTCTCCCGCATCGCTCCTGTTTAAGAAAAAGAAATCCCTGCTCTTATTGTCGAGCTTCATATCCCTGCCCGAAAGAAGGGCGTGGGCATTCATCACTATGTCACTTTCCTCCGCCTGGCGGAAGATCTTATTTAAGGCTATGCTTTTGAATTTCCCTGTGGAAAGGATGTCCTTTAACACGCTTCCGGGTCCCACACTCGGAAGCTGGTTTTCATCTCCCACCATTATGAGCCTGGTCCCTACGGGGATCGCACAAAGAAGTGCCTTAAAGAGGAGGATATCCACCATAGACATCTCATCCACTATGACAACATCGGTTTCCAGAGGATTATCCGGGCCACGTCCGAAGGCCTGCCTTTCGCCGCTCTCATCGCCGTTTCCTCCGGCAACCTCCAAAAGCCTGTGAATGGTCTTTGCCTCCATTCCCGTGGCCTCAGACAGCCTTTTTGCGGCCCTGCCTGTAGGCGCAGCAAGGCACACGTGCTTTCCGACAGAAAGGAGATACCTGAGAAGTATCTTTATGGTTGTGGTCTTTCCCGTACCCGGTCCGCCTGTCATTATAAAAAGACCGTTTTCCAATGCAGAAATGACCGCTTCCCTCTGATCAGTATCCAGGGTCAGGGAATATCTCTCCTCTGTCCTTTCGATGTCGGAGACCAGCCTTTCCCGGTCAATATCATATTTGATATCAAGGCTTATGAGCATTGCCGCACACTGCTTTTCTGCCCGGTAAAGATTCCGGAGATACACCCTTGTTTCTCCGTCCCGCTGCTTGATCTCCGCTTTCCGCATCTCCTGCAGACCGGAGATCTCATCCCTTATCTCATTTTCCGGAAGACTCAGTACATCCGAGGCTTCTCTTAAAAGCCTGTCCAGAGGAAGATAGGTATTTCCCTCACCGGCCGACAGGCTGAGTGCATATAGTATACCCGCTCTTATCCTGTATTCCGAATGTCTTTCTATTCCGGAGCGTTCCGCTATCTCATCAGCCGTTTTGAAGCCTATCCCGGAAATATCCTCGCAGAGCCTGTAGGGGTTTTCCGATATGATCTCATAGAGCTTTTCACCGTATCTTTCATAAATCCTTAAGGAAAGAAGATTACTGATGCCGTACTGCTGCAAAAACATCACGGCCCTTCTCATTCCTGCGATCTCTTCAAAGCTCTCCGAGATCTCCACAGCCTTCCTTAAAGAGATGCCCTTAACCTCCGCAAGCCTCTCCGGTTCACGGCTCATTATCCCAAAGGTGTCATCTCCGAATCTCTCAACTATCCTCCCGGCCAGAGCCGGACCTATCCCCCTCACTATACGGGATGAAAGAAAGCGGAGAATGGACTCCTTATTATCCGGCTCCTGTACTGTGATCCTCTCCGCCTCCAGCTGTTCACCGTAACCTGAATGGAAGGTGATATCCCCCTCTGCGGTTATAAGCTCTCCCTCTCCTGCCATGCTTAAAAGACCAACGACGGTAATATCTCCGTCGTCGGTCGAAAGCTTCATAACCGTATAACCGTTATCCGGGTTTCTGAAAATGATCCGGTCTATGTATCCCTTTACCGTTATCAAGATGTGCCGTTCTCTGTGTACTTATCGTTTACCGCAGCTCCTGCCGCTTCTACCCCTGTCGTTCCTGCCGCTTCTACCCCTGTCATACCTGCCGCTTCTTCCCCTGTCGTTCCTGCCGCTTCTACCCCTGTCGTTCCTGCTGCTTCTTCCCCTGTCATACCTGCCGCTTCTTCCCCTGTCATCCTGAGCGTCAGCGAAGGATCTTCCTCCTGCGGGTCACTGCTTTCCCCTGCTTCCTTCTCTGCCTTCTTCTGAAGGGCCTCTTCTATGGTAACTCCCTGAGACTTCTTCATCTGCTCATAGAGCTCCTTCGCAAGCCCGACCTGACCTGTTTTCGAGGCCGATGACGCCATCTCCTTTGTATATAGATCCAGGTTTCTGTCCTTCATGGCGCTGATATAGGTGGATGCGCTGTCATCATCGGAAAGGAGGGTGGTGCTCTTCATCGCTGTCTTAAAGATCTGCTCCACAAAGTATTCCTCAAACTGCTTGCAGGCATCCATGAGCTCCTCATCGGAGGCCTTCGACAGATCCTTTTTGGCTATGGCGGAATCCTCCGCATTTTTCATGGCGTTTGTCGCCAGCTCAGACGCATAGTCCGTACCAAGAGAAGTCAGATCCATAAGTTTCTCCCTGTTTCCGCTTCAGCTCAGTTCATCAGCTCTTCAGCTGGTTGGCTAGCTGCATCATATCATCTGTGGTAGTGATGACCTTGGAATTCGATTCATAGGCTCTCTGTGCTATTATCAGATTAACCATTTCCTCAGCTATCTGAACATTCGAGCCTTCAAGATAACCCTGTACGATATCGGACTTTGTGACATTGGGGTTCGTTGCCTCATTCATTGCCACACCTGAGGCTGCGCTTACGGAGTACAGGCTGTCTCCGATCTTGTCAAGTCCCTTGGGGTTCTGGAACTGCCACACTCCTATAGTGAAATTATTGGGAAGGGGCTCCAGATTTCCGTCATCATCCGGATACATAAGGGTTCCGTCAGTATCTATCTTTATCTTATCCGCGATATAGTTTCCGGGAAGTGTCAGCACCTGCCCGTTTGAGCCAAGAACACGAAGTCCGCTGGTTGTGGTAAGGGTAAGGGAGTTTCCTTCATTAAGGGCAAATACGAAATCTCCGTTCCTTGTATAATAGGTATTGCCGTCTTCACCCTGTATGCCGAAAAAGCCGGTCCCCTGATTATTACTGAGTGCCACTGCCGTGGGATTCTCCGATTCAAGCAGAGAGCCCTGCCCGAATTCCGAGGTAATGGATGCATTTCTTACACCCAGTCCCACCTGGGCACCTATGGGCTTATTTACGCCGTTGGCGGTTGTGGTTCTGGTCTGTATTGTCTGATACAGGAGGGATTTAAACTCGTTTACCTCCATCTTGTAGCCTGTCGTGTTTACGTTTGCCAGGTTATTGGCTATCGTATCAACATTATTCTGCTGTGCGATCATTCCGGTGGCTGCTGACCATAAAGAACGTACCATAAAAATTACCTCCTTACATTAACCGGGTCTTCCGAGATCATTGGCTGCTATCTGCAATGTTTTGTCTATCGTCGTGATAACCTTCTGATTGGATTCGTACTGTCTCTGAATGGCGATCATATTCACCATTTCCTCTACGGTATTTACATTGGACTGCTCCAGATACCCAGAAAGGATCCTGGCATCCGATGCCTGCTCCTGCGCTCCGGGAACTGTCTGCCACAGATTTTCCCCGTAGTGCTCCAGGAAGTTATAATCCACAAAATCGCTGGTCCCGATCGTGGCTACGAGTTCGTCATCCTGATAGATCTCCCCCATGGTATTTATGGAGGCCGACATATTGGGATCGAGCCTTATATGGGTACCTATATCGCTGAGAACGTAATCTCCGTCCTTTGTCACCAGATCTCCCAGCTGATTGACGGTAAAGGAGCCGTCCCTCGTGTACTTCGTGGAGGTGAAGCCCTCCTTATCCGTAAACTCTATCCTGAAAAAACCTGCGCCGCTAAGAGCCAGATCAAAGGTATTGTCGGTTTCATGCAGGGAGCCCTCGTCCCAGTTGGTATAGTTCTCACCTATCCTGACGCCGGGATTCGTGGCACCCATGCGTTTTGTCAGATAGTATTCGGACTTGTCCTTTATCTCATACTTCAGGATATCTCCGAAGGCCTGGCTTGTGGCACCCTCCTTCTTAAAGCCCGTGGTGTCCACATTGGCAAGGTTATTTGCCAGGGTGTCCATACGGTTCTGTTCATTTATCATTCCCGTGTATGCGGTATATAGACCCTTTACCAATTGGCGTTTCCTTTCCGCTCTGCCGTATCATTTCAAAGATACTTACGTTCCTCAGAGCTCTTTCCGGTATCCCGCAAGGAATTCCACATATCTTCCCGTCCCTACGGCAACTGCCGTCATGGGATCCTCTGCGGTCATGGTCGTAATGCCTGTCCTGTCAGCTATAAGCTCCTCCAGTCCGCGAAGCAGGCTTCCTCCACCCGTGAGGACTATTCCTCTGTCTGCAATGTCCGCAGCAAGCTCCGGAGGGGTCTTTTCCAATACTCCATGTATCGCTTCCACTATCTGGGACGTGGTCTCCCTGAGTGCCTCCTCGGTTTCCTCGCTGCTTACCTCCACTGTCTTCGGAAGTCCTGTAACAAGGTCACGTCCTCTGACGCTCATGCTGTCATTGTCCGGCATATTGAAAGCGGTTCCTATCTTTATCTTCAGATCCTCGGCGGTCCTTTCACCGATAAGGAGCTTATGCTTCTTTCTCATATAGCGGACTATGGCTTCATCAAAATCATCTCCCGCTATCTTTATGGAGGTGGATACCACCGTTCCTCCGAGGGAGATCACTGCGATATCCGTGGTTCCGCCGCCTATATCAACTATCATATTCCCGCAGGGCTTTGATATATCTATACCTGCCCCGATGGCTGCGGCTATGGGCTCTTCTATGATGGAAACCTCCCTGGCGCCCGCCTGGTAAGCGGCATCCTCAACCGCCTTCTGTTCCACCTCAGTAACCCCGCTGGGAACACATACACTTATCCTCGGCTTTCTGAAGGTCTTTTTCCCGACCGCCTTCTGGATAAAGTATTTCAGCATCTTCTCCGTAACCGTATAGTCCGATATAACGCCCTGTCTCAGGGGCCTTACCGCTACTATATTTCCCGGCGTACGTCCCAGCATCAGTCTGGCATCTTCTCCGATTGCCTTTATCTTATTCGTATCCCGGTCAAATGCCACCACCGAGGGCTCCTTTAATACCACGCCCTTTCCTCTGATATATACCAGTATGCTGGCTGTTCCGAGATCAATCCCTATGTCTGTTGCGACCATTTTCGTTCCCCTTTCAGTCTTCACAGGAGACTATGTTCTGTTTTAACACACTATAACAGAATAATTATACCCGAAAATGATGCGTTGACAATATCCGAATGATTAAAAAAGAAAGAAAGCCACACTTGAAAAGCCTCCGCCCGTGGCGGTTAAGCATCCATGCATGACTTAAAATTAATTCCTTTGAATGATTATCGGCAGTATTCCGGATAAACTTTACCCTGTTTTACTATTTTTTTATTTTTCTTTTTTTGATCTTTTTTTGCTGCCCTTTGCCGCACTTACCTTATCTGCACTCCGCTTCTTTTCCCTTGTAAGGATCTGCTTTATGTACTGTCCGGTATATGAAGACTTTGAAGCTGCCACCTTTTCCGGTGTTCCGTATGCCACCACCGTTCCGCCGCCGTCCCCTCCCTCGGGACCCATATCGATGATATAATCGGCACACTTGATGACATCCAGATTGTGTTCTATGACCACAATGGTATTTCCGTTATCGGAAAGCCTTCTAAGTATCTCCACTAGCTTTCTCACATCCTCGAAATGCAGCCCCGTGGTGGGCTCATCCAGGATATAGATGGTCTTCCCCGTTCCTCTGCGGCTCAGCTCCGTTGAAAGCTTAACCCGCTGTGCCTCTCCGCCTGAAAGCTGTGTGGATGGCTGTCCGAGCTTTATGTATCCTAAGCCCACGTCATAGAGTGTCTGTATCTTTCTCCGGACGGACTCCACATTTTCAAAAAAGGTCAGGGCTTCCTCAACCGTCATATCCAGCACTTCGTAGATATTCTTCCCCTTATATCTCACATCCAGGGTCTCCCTGTTGTAGCGCTGTCCGTGGCAGACCTCGCAGGGCACATAGACATCCGGCAGGAAGTGCATCTCGATTTTCACGATACCGTCCCCGCTGCAGGCTTCGCAGCGCCCGCCCTTTACGTTAAAGGAGAAGCGCCCCTTATTGTAGCCTCTTTCCTTTGCATCAACCGTTGCGGCAAAAAGATCCCTTATGATATCAAATACTCCGGTATAAGTGGCGGGATTACTTCTCGGAGTCCGGCCAATGGGTGACTGGTCGATGTCTATGACCTTGTCCAGCTGCTCCGTTCCTTCTATCCTCTTATGTTTCCCGGGCTGGGTAAAGGCCCTGTTCAATTTCCTTGAAAGTGCCTTATTCAGTACCTCATTTATGAGGGAGGATTTGCCTGAGCCTGAAACCCCGGTAACCACCGTCATGACACCGAGGGGGATATCCACCGTAACGTTCTTCAGATTGTTCTCCCTTGCCTCCACTATTTTAATGAAGCCTGTGGGCTTCCGTCTCTTTTCGGGCATGGGTATCTCCAACTCCCCGGAAAGATACTGCCCGGTTATGGAGCCCTTTATCTTCTCTATCTCCTCCGCGGTCCCCTCGGCAACCACCTCTCCGCCATGGGAGCCTGCCCCGGGACCGATGTCTATCACTCTGTCCGCTTCCCGCATGGTCTCTTCATCATGCTCCACCACTATAAGGGTGTTTCCGAGATCCCTGAGTTTCTTTAAGGAAGCTATGAGCTTTCCGTTATCCCTCTGGTGAAGACCGATACTTGGCTCGTCCAGTATATAGGCAACTCCCACGAGTCCTGAGCCTATCTGGGTCGCAAGCCTTATCCTCTGTGCCTCTCCTCCGGACAGGGAGGAGGTGGCTCTGGAAAGAGTCAGATAGTCAAGACCCACATCAATAAGGAACTGAACCCTGGATCTTATTTCCCTTACTATCCTTTTCCCTATGAGCATCTGATGCTCCGTAAGGGAAAGATTGTCCATAAAATCAAGAAGCTCCCTTACCGCAAGGCTGGTTACCTCATAAATATTCCTGTCTCCCACGGTAACCGCAAGTGAAGTGGCCTTCAGCCTCCTGCCCTTACAGCTGTCGCAGGGGCTTACTGTCATATATTTTTCGTACTCGGCCTTGGTGTACTCGGAGGAGGTCTCCCTGTACCTCTGCTCCATATTTTTGATAAGACCCTCAAAGGGCACGTCATAGGTCCCCTCTGATCTCTGTCCCTTATAACGGACCTTCAGCACCTTTCCGCCCGTACCGTAAATAAAGGCGTGTCTAACCTCCTCAGGCAGATCCTCATAGGGAGTATCCAGAGAAAAGCCGTATTGCTCTCCCATAGCACTGATCACCGCATGGGAAAAGCTGCCCTCATCCTTACTTGATACCCATCCCATGGCCTGGACACAGCCCTCATTAAAGGAGAGACTCTTATCGGGGATCATCAGATCCTCGTCAAATTCCGTGTGGTACCCGAGACCCAGACAGTCCGGACAGGCCCCGAAGGGATTATTGAATGAAAAGCTTCTGGGCTCTATTTCTTCTATGCTTATGCCGCAGTCAGGGCAGGAAAAGCTCTCGGAAAAATTGAGCTGCTCTCCTCCCGGTATATCCACGATCATCAGACCATCCGACAGGGAAAGCACGTTTTCTATGGAATCCGTAAGCCTCCTCTCTATTCCTTCCTTAATGACAAGACGGTCCACCACTATCTCAATGTTATGCTTGATATTCTTGTCAAGCTTTATCTCTTCCGACAGGTCGTACATACTGCCGTCCACCATGACCCTGACGTAGCCACTTCTTTTCGCCCGCTCGAAAACCTTCTCATGGCGTCCCTTCCTGCCTCTTACAACTGGTGACAGGAGCTGTATCTTCGTTTTCTCCGGTAGCTCCATTATCCTGTCCGCCATCTGATCCACGGTCTGCCTCTCTATCACCTTTCCGCATTCCGGGCAGTGCGGCGTTCCCACTCTTGCATAGAGAAGCCTGAAATAATCATATATCTCAGTGACCGTTCCCACAGTGGAACGGGGATTTCTGTTGGTGGACTTCTGATCTATGGAAATTGCAGGGGGAAGTCCCTCTATGGACTCCACCTCAGGCTTTTCCATCTGCCCGAGAAACTGCCGTGAATATGAGGACAGGGACTCCATATATCTCCTCTGTCCCTCCGCGTAAATTGTGTCAAAGGCAAGTGAGGACTTTCCGGAACCGGAAAGCCCTGTAAGCACCACCATTTCATTTCTTGGTATGTCTATATTGAGATTTTTCAGATTATGCGCCTTTGCGCCCCGTATCTTAATATACTCGCTAAATAGTTTTTTCATTTTCTTTTCCCAGATACTTCTTCACCATATTCTCCGTATACTTCTCACTCCACCTGATAACGGTAATTCCCTTCCTCTTTGTGGCACGCTTCATAAGCTTAAAAAGCTGCTCTATATACTGCATAGTCACCTTACCGCTAAGCTTCGACTCGCCGCTCTCCCTGTCCTGGAATACATAGGGGATCTCCACCACGGTAGCGTACTCGCTCATGGCAAGTACCTCGACCATGATCTTCCATCCCACAGGCTGGAGGTCAGCCTTCTCTATACATTCCTTCCTGAACATGAAAAGTCCGCTGGTGGGATCGCTTATCTTCCGTAAGCAGGGAAGTGCTATCTTTCCCATCCATCTGGCGGTTCCGGAAACGAACTTCCTGTACAGGTTAAGCCCTCCGTCATCCCCTCCGGGGATAAATCTGGAAGGAATGCAGAAATCGGCTCCCGAAAGGATCGCCGCGAACATAGGACGGAGTATCTTTGGAGGATGCTGGAGATCCGCATCCATACAGGCAAGTACCTCTCCTCCCGCTATCCTGAAGCCGCGTATCACCGCAGTTGCAAGCCCGGTCTCACCGACCCGGTGTTCATATCTAACCCTCGGGTTTTCCTTTGAGAGCTTCTCCAGTACCTCAGGTGTCTCATCCGTGCTGTCGTCGATAAATACTATCTCATAATCTATCCCCTTAAGCGCATCACCTACCTGCTGCACCAGATTCTCCACATTTCCTTTTTCATTGTAGGTGGGTACCACCACCGAGAGCTTTTCCATCTCTGAGTCCTCCCTCAATACCCTTCCGGATTGTTCTTCTGCCAGTTCCAGGAATCACGGCACATATCCGCGATACCATATTCCGCCTCCCAGCCGAGCTCACGCTTTGCCTTTTCGGGACTGCAGTAGCAGACCGCGATATCTCCGGCACGCCTCGGCTTTATGCTGTATGGGATCTTTATATTATTTTCCTTTTCGAAATTTTTAACTATATCAAGTACGGAATAACCCTGTCCCGTTCCAAGATTGCAGACAAAGCATCCGGGGTTTTCCCTGAGCTTGTCAATGGCTTTGACATGGGCTCTGGCGAGATCCACCACATGGATATAATCCCTGACACCCGTACCGTCAGGTGTGTCATAATCGTCGCCAAAGACGCCAAGCTCCGGAAGCTTGCCCACCGCAACCTGTGTGATATAAGGCATAAGATTATTGGGTCTTCCGCTGGGGTCTTCCCCTATACGTCCCGAGGGGTGCGCTCCGATCGGATTAAAGTAGCGCAGTATCACCATATTCCACTCATTGTCCGCCTTCTGCATATCCATAAGTATCTGCTCCAGCATCCACTTGGTCCAGCCGTAGGGATTGGTGCAGCTGCCCTTCGGACAGTCCTCCGTGATGGGTATGATCTCCGGATCCCCGTACACGGTTGCTGATGATGAGAAAACAAAGTTCTTTGTCCCGTGCTTTCTCATAACATCGAGAAGAGTAAGTGTTCCCCCGATATTATTGTTATAGTATTCCCAGGGCTTCTCCACAGACTCCCCCACTGCCTTAAGGGACGCGAAATTAATGACCTCACTTACGTCGTTTTCCGAAAAGATCTTTTCCAGTGCTTCCCTGTCGGATATATCCGCCGTATAGCACCTGACCTTTTTCCCCGTGAGTTCTTCCACTCTCTTAAGGGCCTTCGGGGATGAGTTGGAAAAATTATCCATAACAAAAGCATCATACCCGCCGTTCAGCAGCTCTACAAGTGTATGTGTGCCGATAAAACCGGCGCCTCCCGTCAATAATATTGCCATCCTTATGATGCTCCTTTCCCGGTAAACAAAGCCGAAATGCTGCCGGCCTATGGAAAGCCGGCAGCAGTCCTTAAACTCTGCTTACTATATACTGTTTTATAAATAAAATCAATATTCCGGGTCTTCCTATTTGCAGACCACCTCAAGAGGCACATTCATGATCTTTGCCACCTTCTCTATGGTGTGAATGTGGTGTCCGATGGCCGCCGCCATATGATGGGTAGGCCCTGCCTCACTCCAGCGGTTCACGAATTCCCTGGCATCGATGGAGAAGCGGGTTCTCATATTCGTATCCCCGAAATTAAAGATGGGTCCGTCCTCATTTACACCCTCAGCAGCTATGAACTTGAAGTGTCCGTCACCATCCTGGGTGATCGCAAGATATGTGATATCACCTGTAGGAGGATAGAACTGGGTCAGATATCCGCCTCCGGTCTTTCCGTGGAATACCGGAACGATCTTCATTGTAGGCTTCTTTGCCTTTGAGAAATCGTAGTCTCCCGAACCGCTGTGTCCAATGATGCAGATATCATCATCAAAATCAATGGAATACATCTCGGAAAGCTGTCCGGTCCCCGAAATGGTCTTCAAAATACTCATGGCCATGGCCACCTTTATGTCGCCTTCAACAGCGCAGGCGGTGCCCTGCTTAATGAGCATTGAGAATGCAGGGATCAGCATGGAGTCCAGAACCCCTGCCTTGCCCTGTGAGTATCCGTCGTAATGTGAGGCTATGAGTCCAAGCTCTTCATCCTTAACCCACTGCTCAAAGGCCACCAGATACTTCGCCATATCCCAGACCTTCTCAATGCTTCCTCCGCCTTCTATGTCAAAGGTATCAAGGATATCCTGTGCCTTTTCCCTGATCTTTTCCTCATCATCTATGTCATCTGCAATGGCCCACATCTTTTCCCAGTCAAACTGCTTGGTGTAAAGACCGAGACGCCTGTACAGATTTGATTCATCAATATAGAGATCCATCATTCCCGGATACGGACGTCCGATCTGCGCCAGATTGGTATTTCTGAATCTGCGGCGGACCTGTGCTGCCCGGCACCAGTCCTCTATCTCACTGCTCACTCTCTCGTCACCGCCTTCAACCACTCCGGTGATGACCGCATGCCTCTTCCCGTATCTGTTAAGGTCCGCAACCATTTCACCAACAGCACCGCAGGCATAGAGGGTTCCGAGCCATGTGGGTATATCCGTGTTTTTGTAATCGGGCTTTTTATTCTTCTGCACATTTACCAGAACCACCGGAACGTCCAGATCCTTTACGGCCGGCAGCATATTGTAGCTTGTAGCATAGGTCAGGAGCTGAAGGAAAACCAGATCCACATCTGCTGCGCGGAATTTGTCTCCGGCCGCCTGTGACTCCTCCTTCGTTGTGACCATGCCCCCGTCTATGAGCTCGACGGTGTCCGGAATGGTCTTTTTGAAAGCCTCGAACTGTGCCTTGAATTCAGGGACAAGCTCGGGAAACTGTGGAAGATAAGCCCCGAGAGCGATGGAAAAAACGCCAACCCTTGCCTTTGTATCAACTAACATTACCGCTATACCTCCATTATAATCCGTAAAAGGCTGCCCGTATCAAAGGGCAGCCCTTACTTTCAACAGACTAAAACATCAATATACATCCTTCCACTCTGCGATGTTGTCGGGATTGAACTGGAACGGAGGTCCGAGGATTATTTCGGAACCGCTGTCGCCTGCATCCGTAAGAGTGTACTCGCCCATATCGCCTGCTGTAAAGGTGTCGCCTACTGCACCTGTGATATCACCGTTAACAAGTGCTATTGATGAATAAGCGGCAAGCTTTGCAAGATCGCTGGGGTTCCAGAGGAACATATAAGGGCAGGAATGTGCATCATCATCACCGATGTACTCAGCCATTTCTGAAGGAAGTCCGAGACCCGTAAGCTTTACGGAAGACTTCTGATCCTGAAGAACCTTGGCTGCTGCTGCGATACCAACGGTTGTAGGAGCGCAGATAACCTTGAGGTCGGGATACTTGGAAAGCAGAGCCTGAGCCTGGTCAGTTGACTTCTGGGGCTCGTCATCACCGTAAGCAACCTCTACCAGCTCGAGCTTTGAATACTTTGCATCGCTCTCCTGAATGGACTTCATAGCCTCGATCCAGGCATTCTGGTTTGTAGCCTGTGATGTAGCAGAAAGGATAGCGTACTGTCCCTCTCCGCCTGAAAGATCAAGAACCGCATCGATAAGAGCCTGTCCTACTTCTGTGGTACCTGCCTGGTTGCAGAAGGTGAGACGGCTGTCTGCATTAACCTTTGAGTCAAAGCAGTTAACCTTGATGCCTGCTGCCATTGCTTCCTCAAGAGTTGCCTGAAGGGCATTCTCGTCATTTGCTGCAACAGAGATGGAATCAACTCCCTGTGAGATAAGTGACTGGATCTCTGTGATCTGAGCATCAACTGTAGCTGCTGAAGGCTCCTTTACAACAACAGTACCGCCGTTGCCTTCGATAACCTCTGTAAAGCCTTCGATAGCCTTCTTGAAATAAGGGTTGCCGGCGCTCTTTACAACGATGGCAAAGGTCTTGCCGGATACGTCGGAGCCGCCTGCTGCAGGAGCTGCTTCCTCTGCGGGAGCTGCCTCTTCTGCGGGTGCTGCTTCTTCTGCGGGTGCTGCTTCTTCAGCAGGAGCTGCTTCCTCTGCGGGAGCTGCTTCTGCCGCAGGTGCGGGAGCTGCTGACTCGGTTGAAGCGGATGATCCGCCGCATCCTGCGAGAAGAACCGCTGTCATTGCTGCAGAGAGCAAAACACTGACTACTTTTCTTTTCATAGTAATTTTCCTCCTTAAATTAATGTAACTTAGGTTGGTAATCTATATCCACATCTTTTACGATGCTGATATCCTATGCTGCCGAGCGGAGCTTTTTCATAGCATCTATCCTGCCCTTTATTCCCGGTATCAGAACCGCGATGATGAGCAGAGCTCCCACTACCACGAGGATCATCTGTGAGTTTACGTTGGCCTGTCCGAGGGCGATACGAAGAAGGGTGATTATGAGACCCGCCGTTATGCCTCCGATAAGGGTTCCCTTACCGCCTGTGGAAGCGATGCCTCCGAATACACACATTGCGATGACCTCCATTTCAAAGCCCTGCCCTGTGGTGGTATTTGCACCGTAGGTGTAAGCGGTCAGGAACAATCCGCACATACCCGCCATAAGACCCATCAGGGAATAGGCGATGAAGCGGCATCTCTGTACATCCACACCCGCATAGTAGGCTGAAACTTTATTTGAGCCTATGGCGTAGAGCGAGCGTCCGAAGGTCGTACACTGAAGCACAACGGTATAGATGACCGCGACTGCTATCACCACCAGTATTATTATCGGTACAAGCTTTCCGAGCTTTGTGGAAAGCGGCATTATCTGCTTTGTATTGATGTAGGAAACGGATCCCCCGCCTCCCAGGGATATCTCCGCAATACCCCTGAAGATTATCTGCGTTCCGAGGGTAGTTATCATACTTGGAAGCTCCGGGAACGAGGTTGTTATGAAACCGTTGAGCATTCCGCAGAGAAGCCCCGTTAACAGACAGCCAAGAATAACTACCGGGAAGGGAGCACCTGCGTTGCTTATGTAGCAGGTAACGGTTCCCGTAAGGCAGACAATGGAGCCCACCGAGATATCTATATCTCCAAGCACCAGTATGTACGCCATGGGAAACAGCATAAATATCTCAGCCAGATACTTCGGCATTTCCCTTAAGACGTTCGAGAGGGTATAGCTTTGGGAAATATTCATGTTGAAGATATTTACCGCTATGAAAAGTACCACCAGAGCTCCTTCCCAGGTAAAAAGAAGCTGCTTTGCCGTAAGCTTCTGCTCGGCCTTTATGGTACGTCCTGACTTTCCGGCCATTACATTTCCCTCCTCTCCAGATTCTGTTTGTCAACCATCCTCCTTGTGATGACATTGAATATTACCACAACAAGGATTATCACACCCTTAACCGTATTCTGTGCTATGGAGGGCACATTTACGAGAGGAAGTGCCTTTGCTATTATCGAGATTATCAGTGCTCCGAGGAAGGTACCGGCAACGGATCCCCTTCCTCCGCTCATGGATACACCGCCTATAACACAGGCCGCTATAACATCCATTTCCCTGCCGTACTGCATATTGGGCTGGGCCGATGCATAGATCGAAACCGACAGCGCTCCGGCAAGTCCTGCCAGAAGTCCCATGATCGTATATACCGAAACCAGCGTATTATCCACATTTATACCGGAGATCATTGCCGCCTCGGGATTTGAACCGACAGCGTATATCTTTCTTCCGAACTTGGTCCACTTTAACATTACAAAGAAGACCGCATAGCAGACGATCAGTATGATATAGGGACCTATGGTTCCGTCCTTTCCGAATTCGGCGAATTCCCTCACATCCTCACCGCTGGCAAACTGGCTGTTTCCGACCACATAGGC
This sequence comes from Lachnospiraceae bacterium AD3010, assembly GCA_000622025.1. Taxonomy (GTDB): domain Bacteria; phylum Bacillota; class Clostridia; order Lachnospirales; family Lachnospiraceae; genus NK4A144. The sequence continues at coordinate 79,177 of JHWU01000011.1, forward strand.
CATACCGCGCCAGATATACATAAAGCCCATGGTGCAGATTATGGGGGCAACCTTTCCCTTGGCGATTATGAGGCCGTTCAGCAGTCCGCATACGAGACCTATCGCCATGGCGATGATGAAAAGGAGGAACGTGCTGTTTACAATGTTATACTTTGTAAGCATTCCTATGGACATCCCCGCGAAAGCCAGGGTGGAGGTTATTGAAATATCAATTCCCGCCGTCAGCATAACGCAGAGCATTCCCAGCGCCATTATGAGTGTCAGCGCGTTATTTCTGAATATCTGCCCGATGTTTACGGGAGAAAAGAAGGTGGGATTCAGGATAGTGATAAGAATTCCCATTACTATAAGGATGAAGAAAAGAAGTGCTTCTCTGGATCCCGTTATCATTTTTATAAATGACTTATCTTTCACTTCCGTACTTCCTCCTTTCCGTCTCTTTCACTGTTTTCCATAGAGAGATTAAGGATACGCTCCTGTGTAGCCTCTTCACGGCTAAGGCATCCCGTCATACGTCCGTTGCACATAACATATACTCTGTCGCACATTCCCAGGATCTCGGGCATTTCGGAGGAGATCATTATTATCCCGAAGCCCTGCTTTGCAAGATCCCCCATGATCGCATAGATCTCGGCCTTCGCGCCTACATCCACGCCCTTTGTGGGTTCATCCATTATGACAAGCTTCATATTGTCCTGGGCGAGAGCCTTTGCAACCACGACCTTCTGCTGGTTTCCTCCGGAAAGTGAGCTCGCCGGATCAAAGATGGTCACAGCCTTCGTATCAACCTGCTCCAGGAATTTCTTCGATATCTCGTTTTCTTTTTTCGTATCATTGAAAACGCCGCTCTTTGCAAGCTTTTTCTGTATGGGAAGAGTAACATTCTTTCCCAGACCCCAGGAAAGGATAAGTCCCTGGGTCGAACGGTTTTCGGGCAGGAGAATGATCCCCTCCTTCATAGCATCCTCGGGCTTGGAGATCTTCAGCTGCTTTCCGTTCAGGAAAACCCTGCCGCTGTCAGCCTTTGTGATACCGCAGACAGACTCCATAACCTCTGTGCGCCCTGCGCCCACAAGCCCGGTCATACCCACGATCTCCCCGGCATTCACCGAAAGAGATACATCCTTATAGAAGCCGGTGCGGCTCATTCCCTCTATCCTGAATATCTCTTCTCCGATCTTTACTTCAGGCTTGGGATACATATCCGATATCTCACGACCTACCATAGCCTTCACCAGATCGGCATTTGTTATACTGTTTACTTCATAGGTTCCGATGTACTGGGAATCACGGAATACCGTAACCCTGGAGGCCAGCCTGTACATATCCTCAAATCTGTGGGATATGAAGATAACCGAAACTCCTCCGTCCCTAAGTTCATCCACTATCCTGTACAGCTCCTCGGATTCGTTTGACGTAAGCGAGGCCGTGGGCTCGTCCAGGATTATTATCTTTGCGTTCGTGGAAAGTGCCTTCGCGATCTCCGTCATCTGCTGCTGTGCAACGGAAAGAGCACCTATCTCATCGGAAGGCTTGAAATTTGCATGGAGCCTGTCCAGCAGCTCCTGCGCCTTCTTATTCATCTCATTCCACTGTATCATTCCGTTACGAATGATCTCGTGACCCATGAAGATATTCTCCGTGACGGAAAGCGTGGGATAGGTCGTGGGATGCTGGTAAACCGCAGCTATTCCCGCGTCAAGGGCATCCTTCGGTCCCCTGAAATGCACTTCCTTTCCCTCCAGAAGCATCTGCCCCTCTTCAGCGGCATGGACTCCGGTTATTACCTTGATGAACGTGGACTTCCCCGCACCGTTCTCTCCCATCAGGGCATGTACCTCTCCCCTTTTCAGCTGGAAGTGAACCTGATTCAAGGCTTTCACGCCGGGGAAAATCTTTGTTATCCCCTTAAGTTCCAGAATGTATTCGGATTCCGGCATTTTTTCTCCTTCCTCAATCTTTAAGGATCCGTTCAGCTGCCTGAACATCTACAATTGTCGATCATAAAGATCAATAAATAAACAGGAATATTTTTATATTTGGGTAAAATCAATAAATGTTCAATGGACATTCGGGATAAAGTATTTTAAACTATCCGGTAAGATAAAAATAAAATCCCTAAGGAGGAAATACCATGGTAAAAGGATTCAAAATGAAGCTTTATGAAGGACAGGCAGAGGAATACAGGAAGCGCCATAATGAGCTCTGGCCCGAGATGATCGATATGATACATGAGCATGGCGGGAAGAATTATTCCATCTTTCTCGATGAAGAGACAAATGTACTCTTCGGCTACATAGAGATAGAGGACGAAAAAAAGTGGGCTGAGGGAGCAGACACCGCGATCAACAGAAAGTGGTGGGACTTCATGGCACCCATAATGGAGACCAATCCCGACAACAGCCCCGTTGCTGTTGACCTTCGTGAAATGTTCCATCTGGACTGAGAAATGACACTGCTTATCGTTGATGATGAAGATCTTACACGAAGCGGCATTGCCGCCGCGATCAGAAAGACGGATCTTCAGATAGACAGAATACTGGAAGCAGATGACGGTATCAGGGGCGTGGATACCGCTTTGAAAGAGCGCCCGGATATCATCCTCAGCGATATACGTATGTCCAGGATGTCCGGTATCGATATGGTCGATTCCCTTAAGGAAAAGCTTCCCGATACCGTCTTCATATTTATGAGCGGATATTCCGACAGAGAATATCTGAAGGAAGCTATACGCTTAAAGGCTGTCAGCTTTATAGAAAAGCCGGTGGATCTTAAGGAGCTGGAAGGTGCCCTTAAGGAGGCGATACGTTTAAGGGATGAGATCCGTCAGTCCAGACAGTCAAAGCTCTTTGAAAGCAGGGCTGCTGCAGCCAGGCTCGCCCTTTCCCTGACCCTTCCTCCCGAGGAAGCAGGGGAGCTTTCAACAGAGCTTACGGGAGACGAGGTAAGTAACAGGGTCAGAAGCAACAGATTCATCACCACCTTCATAGTGAAGGCCACCGTCTCTTTAGACACACTGGGTTCTGATGAAAAGAAGCGGATCAATGATTCCTTTGATGTCTTTCTGGAGAGCATCCGCTGCGGTGAGATCAATATAGTTAAGCATGACCAGTATCTGGTATATCACATCTTTTCCCCGGAGAAGCTCACGGAAAAGAATATCCGGCTTATTGGCGGCACCCTCAAGGATATTCTGGGAGATAAGCTGAAATTCTTTATTTCCGCAGGAAATACCGTATCGGGACTTGAAAATGCCTGGAGCTCCTATAATCAGGCCGTGCTCCTTATGCAGTCTTCATTTTTCAAGGACTACGGCTGCATAATATATGACAGCAATGAAGAGCTCCTCCCTGCGCCACGGGTGCTTCCCGATCCCTCGGACGCCTACCTTATGGCACTGCTTTCAGGGGACAGGGAAAAGGTAAATAAGACCGAGGAGCAGATAGAAAGCTCCCTTTCGGATTCCAGAAATCTCCTGCCGAATCAGGTCAGGGATATTTATTATAAGCTTTTTACCGCGGTATCTGATGCTTACCGTAAGCTCTCCATCCCTCCGGATTCCTTCTTTTCAACCTCCGAGTCGCTTCTTGGCTTTGTACAGGAGTGTAATACCCTACATGAGCTGTCCGGATATTTAAGTGAAAGATCCCGGATACTCCTGGAATCCATGGTCGATAAGGAGCCGGATAATCCCACCGTCTTTTCCATCAAGGAATATGTATCAAAAAACTACTCCCGGGAGGATCTTTCCGTGAAAGAGATAAGCGGCTATGTACATATGTCCTCGGCCTACGTATGTACCCTGTTTAAGAATGAGACCGGGATCACCCTGAACCAGTACATAACCCTTTACCGTATGGATAAGGCAAAGGAATTCCTGTCGGATCCCGGTTACACCATTTCCGACATTTCCTTAAAGGTCGGCTATTCCGACGGAAATTATTTCGGAAAATCCTTCAAGAAAAATGTAGGAATGACCCCCGGCGAATACCGTGCCCATATACTGCTATGAAAAAGAGCTTTGATCCTGTTCATTACTTTTTGAATGACTTAAGCTTTTCAAAAAAGCTTCTGATCTCATTCTTCATCCTTCTCCTGATACCCTCTCTTGCAGTATCGGTACTTATGTACGGGGAGATCACGGATCTTGTGGTGACTGATACCATAGCAAATTCCAGAAACCTGTCCGAGCAGACGGCATATACGGTAAACACGGTGACCAGCCGTATAAAAAACGTATCGGACATTCTTTCCAACGATTCCTATCTCCGGGAGATAGCCATGCATCCCGCCTTTTCCCATACAGATGATCTGGAGGTCTCCAGGGTCCTTAAGGACTCTTTCATGTCCTCGATTAATTCCTTCTTAAACGATCCTCTGGTAAAGGGAATACGTATCTATCTCGATACCCCCTATCAGGATCTGTACGAGGAATCCGGTTACAATGATATTTTCCAGTCCATGGATCTCACAAGAGGCAGCTACTGGAGCGGCATAATGAGCACCAATGAAACGGATGCCCTCTACTGTGCCCCCTTCTACCTTTCAAACCGTGAACGTGAAACCCTCGGTGATCTTTCATATGTGAAGCGGATACGTTATGAGATGTCGGAGAAAAAGGACGCGGCCACAGCTGCCTATCTCGTGGTCTATTATTCATCCGACAGCCTCTCCGAAGCCCTGACCTTCGAAACAGGGGAAAGCGAAGCCGTGAATTACATAATAAATGAGAGAGACAACCTGATCGCCTATTCGGACATGGCTCTTGCCGCCACCTATTTCCTTAATAATGATGATATGGAAAGGCTTATACCGGAAACCAATACCTTTGTAAAAAGGGAGGTCATCGGACGGGAAATGTATATGAGCCGGTATCTTATCGAGAACAGCGGCTGGTATCTGGTTTCGGTAATAAGCGCCGGTCCCTTAAATGACCGCGTGAGATCCATACTTATGCGCTATGTGCTTATCTACATCTTCTCCGTTATCATCGCCCTTGCGGTCTCATACTATATGGGCAGCTCCATTTCCTCCCGTATAGAAAATGTCATAAGGAAAATGGAGAGGACACATCATACAAAGGTTCACAAGATAAAGGAGGAATCCGGCAGGGATGAGATCGGAGACTTTGTTCTGACCTATAATCACATGGCCGATCAGATAAATGAACTTATCGAACGCCAGACGGAAGCTGCGGAACAGATCAAAACCTCGGAATTCAATGCTCTTCAGTCCCAGATAAATCCGCATTTTCTCTATAACACACTTGATATGATAAACTGGCTTGCCCTAAGTAATGAAAACAGCAGGGTTACGGAGGCTGTCCAGTCCCTCTCTAGGTTTTATAAGCTCACCCTTTCCAAAAAGAAAACTTTGGATACCGTAGAGCATGAGCTTGAACATGTCTCCCTCTATGTGAAGCTGCAGAATATGCGCTTTGACAACAAGATAGATTTTATCGTGGATGTCCCGGACAATCTGATGTCCTATGAGATCCCGAAGCTTACCTTCCAGCCCATTGTAGAAAACGCCATAGTCCACGGGATCTTTGAAAAGGAGGACCGGAGCGGAACCATTGTCCTCACAGCCTGGAGCGAGGAGAACGATATGCTTTTCCTTATTTCCGATGACGGAGTCGGAATGGATGAAGAGACCTGTAATTCCATACTTATGGAAAACTCTCCCAGGGTAAGTTCGGATCATGGCAGCAATATCGGTGTATTTAATACGCATAACCGCCTTAAGCTTCTGTACGGCAGTTCATACGGTCTGTCATACAGAAGCACTCCCGGAGAAGGAACCGAAGTTACCGTTAGGATCCCCGTCTCCCAATGACCATCATGCTCAGGTCAACGCTGATCGCCTTATCTCCTGCGAAGTCAAATACCGCATCCTGAACCGCGCCGACCTCTCTTTGCAGTGATCCGTATAGATCATCCTTTTCCGTACTCTCAGCGGAAGCATTTGCAGCGGATAAAGCGGCCTGCGCCGTACTGGGAGGCGGTGTATATGATGAAATGGGTTTCATTGACTGGATCTATACCTCTCCGGAATACCGCGAAAAGGGGGCTGCCTCTTCTCTTCTAAAAGCATTTTCCTCTCTTCTTGACAGGATAGATAAAAAGGTGATAGAGATCGGTTTTTCGGATGATATCGAGGGGCTTACGGAATTTCTGGAGTCGGAAGGATTCCTTATCTCCGAAAACAGCGAGAGATATTCCGTACCCCTTGCGGATGCTTAAATTCTTTTCGTCATTCACTTTTACTTCCCCCCCTTTAATGTAGTGAATATTTGTCTATTCATAATAAAATGATTCGAACGCCAAAAGTCACATTTTATTAACATGGGCTTTCTCCCACCAACACACACTCCGAAAAAGGCAGACGTTTCTTCCGGCTGCCGGAAATATGTAGTCGAGTATATCAAGAGTGGGGATAAAAAACAGGGTAATTATAATAATCGGCGTAATTCAGTATAAAAGGCGAAATTAAATATAACGCTTTTCGAAACCGCACTCAAAGCATTTTATATATGTCATATGGTCATTCTGGTAATGCACCTCAGTATCGGAGCTGCCACATTCAGAACACTCTTCTCCTCCATACTGTACATTTTCCGTTCCCTGGGTTATTTCCGTTCCTCCGGAAACACCCTTAAGAGAGTCATCACTTAACCTATTTCTCTTCAGTTTATCATCCATACAGCGTGTCCTCCAAAACAGGGCATACCAATCCCCCATATATATTTATACGAAAGAAACTCAAAAATGACAACAAAAGCAGAAAGGAAAAATTTACCCTTAAGGCCTAGAAGATCCCGGAGCCTTGCTGATAGAGCGACAGACGGGGCGCTCAAGGTCCGGGGGACCTCGGTTTAGCGCCGACCGGAGTGGAACGGAGACCGAACCCGCGGAGCGGGTTTCCGTATGTCTCTCTTTATATCTGGTAACCAGAACGGTAACCACATTTTCCTATGACTGAACCCATATGGCGATATCTATAAGTTCTCCGCTATTCTTTCTTGCGGTACAGTTATATTCTGATTTATCAGAAACTATATGTAATTCTTTTTTACCCCTGCGGTAAGTAAAGGTATCCATTTGGGAGACCATTGTCTCGCTTAATTAGAAATCACAACCTATATTCGGCTTAAACAATACTACCACTGACAGATTGTTGATAACTATTTCTGCATTTCAGTCGTTCAGGGTGTACTTAGGAATAATATACACGCTGGCTGTCTCTGCTTCTTTTCCAAAGCCGGTTACCTTTGCGGTTATCTCTGCCTTTTTCGCCTCAGGAAAGGCTTTCAGAAAGAATTCTACATCCGAACACCAAACAGGAATACGTGCCCCGGAGTCATACATAAGCCTGAAAGCAACAGTATCGGTCTCATAATCAAAGACCTGTCTGACGCTGCGGTTAGTCAACGGAAATATTAATGTCTGCGTCGATGATCCCATAAAAATCCCCTTCAGAGGTTCTGTAGAACTTATATCCTTTCTTTTGATTATCTATACGGAAGCGCATTATATCATCGTCTGATTTTACCGTTACTATGATGCCTGAAATAATGTCCGGCCCATCCATTTCGGCGTCCTTGATAACAACCCATCTGTCGGGGTATTCCTTTACCATTTCATCCCAGGACATACGTCTATTCTGTTCAGTCGCTATAGCTGGCATATCACCCCTCCCTCGTATACGGGATTCTATCTATGATAGAAGTAAAAAATTATCTTTCCATACCAATGTAATTTTATCATATTGTATAGGGAATTTTGAACAGACGATAAGTATCCAGGCGTATGACCGATAATTACTTCTTGTTTACAAGATCCTTAAGGGCCGGTCATGATTATTCATATTCACAGATATATCCCCGATGAGCATGTTTAGCATTTTCTTATTTCCCATGATGTTCCTTTAGAAATTCCTCCACTATCTTTTCGCTTTCAGCTCCGGCTTTTTCATTTCCTTCTATCGTTCCACCAAGTCTGATCCTCATACCAAACTCTGAAGCTATACCGTCTCCCGAAAACATGTGACCTGCATTTTCATAAGAGTATATAACCGTGTTTGCAGACTTACTCTTAATTAACTCTGCCATGGAAAGAGTGTCCATCATCCCATCATCTTCACCTACCAAAATCAGGATATCTCCCTCTATATTCTGAACCGGAATAAGCTTTTCATCCCTTTGGGGATCCGATTCAAGAGCAGCAGAATATATCCCTCTGAAGTTCATAGGAGATCCTATAATCATCGGAAATAGCATATCCTTAAACAGAGCAGAGAAAGGAGCCTTTTGTATATCAACATAAGGAACCTCTTCACCTTTCCATGTCCACGAAGAAGCAGCGCTTACATCATTATAGTTTAGACCGGAAAAACTATATGCTACAGGTGCAAATAACATCACATTTGAAATTTCATCATATCTGGCTGCAAGATTTAAAACGTACTCTGCCCCTTTTGATGCACCCACAATGGTAATTGGATAATTATCATCAATATTGTTATTTATATAATCGAGAACATCGCTAAACTGTTCCAACGGTACTTTTGTGAGCTCTTTGGGTTGATTTTTCATTCCAAACATGAATACGGACAATGTTTCATAGCCTTTTTCTGCATAGCTTTGTGCCACTTCAAAAAAAGGACTGCCATCAGAACCGCCGTAACATACAATTACTCCCTTAGACTGTTTATTATCCGGAATCAGATGAAATCCCTGAAAAGCACCATTATCAACAATCCTTACTTCAATCCCATCCAACTCCGTTGGATATTGACTTGTATCTGTCACATCAACATCAGTGAGAGATTCCGCACTGCCATATTTATGATCGTTATACAGTCTTAAACAAAAAATCACCCCGGCAAGGATCACTATGATACATACTATGACCAGTAATACCAAAAAAATCCCTTTTAGTATTTTTTTCATTGTCTACCTCCGCATCAACAGGCTACTATGGTTCCGGGGATTACTGTTATCATTCTTCTAATCTGTCTAAATAGAAGGCCCATCCTGGAAACCCACGATATTCCATTTGCCCATTCCTACGAGTTCTACTTTAACCCTTGTTCCGGGATCCAGCATTTTGCCTATTGCATAATACGCGGCAACAATCTCTCTTCCGGTATATGCTATTTCTTTTTGCTGAGGTAGCTCGAGACGGCAAATCCGGCAGCCCCTCCTATAACGAGCAGCTTGACTATCGAGAACACAAACAGCACCACTCCCAATACGGCAACGACTACTCCTCCCCATTTAAGGAATTTGAACACAGTGGCATCCGAGGCACCGATATCTTCAGAATATATCTCCTGGGGGTCATTCGGATCAACAAAAACGGTATAATTCTGTCCGACAGCAAACTTGTCCTTATATGTGCTGCTATATGATCCCGTTATTGACTGGTATGTCTGGCCGTTATACTCATATTCAAATACGGGCGTGACGGCATTTGATGGCTTATTGCTGTCCGTGCCGGTATTCTCCGACCGCTCGAAGCTTACGACTTCCGCCTGTACCGCTTCGGTACACCTCGCCCTGGCATTCGCATCCTGTTTTGTCATAAAGGACGAGATGAAAACCATGGCTATGCCCACGAACGAGAATATTATCGGGGCAAAAAACCTGCCTATGGGACCTGAACTGGATCTTGTAGTAACTCTCATTTTCTTACCTCCTGTCTATACTTTTCGTCCTGCTTTCAGGAATTTTTTTGTGCTTTGTCATTTTATACGGAATTATATCCTGCACTGTCAGCTGTTTGGGGTATTCGGTCGTTTTCCGTGCGTATCCGGTAATACTAAGGGAAAACTATCCCCATAGATCGTACTATTCTCCTTTTCCTATAATTGCATTTTTCAAAGCCCTTTGGGGTTTGGTCCGTACTGGTTCTCGCCCGGAACGGAATCTTTAATGAACCACAGCATCATGTAGATCTGCCCGGCAAAAGGGATGCTATCGGCAGGATGGAGCCCGCTCTTCTTAAGCTAAATAATATACGCAGTAAGATCGGTGCACAGCAGAATCGCTTAGAGCATACAATCAAGAACCAGCTAAATGTCATAGAAAATACACAGGCTTCGGAGTCTCTGATTCGTGATGCGGATATGGCGGACGAGATGGTAAAATATTCCAAAGAAGGAATCTTACAGCAGGCGGGTCAGGCAATGCTGTCACAGGCCAATCAAGCCAATCAGGGCGTTCTCTCACTTCTTCAGTAATAAGATACAATATGATGTCATAAGTATTTATTCTATTATAATTTAATATCCGACAGGCAAGTTTTCGTTTGATTTCTGTACAACTCTCGCAGATTACCGTAACGAATATACCAAACACGTTGACCTAAACATGTCAAATTATAAAAGCTGGATCTACTTAAGGGAGCTGGAACGGAGTCAACGGTATAAGGAGAGCATAAGGTTTTATATGGTGATGAGTTTACACCTTTGACGGAAAAACATAGCGGAGCCTTCATATTTTACCCACAAAGGAGAACCACTTACTGATATTGCAACAAGAACCCAGTGGAAATAATAGTATAATTCAATAATATCCTTAAGATCCTAGATAGTGAGAGCTACTGCCTGAGCTTTTATTTATGTTATTGAGAATACGAGGAGGTGGTATCAAAAAGTATGCACATCAAGTGGGACGTCCCAAAAGGGGCTGTCCATAGATTTAGGGACTGTTTATCAGTCTTCAGTCTGAGATGAGCGGATGCTCATCTTTTTAGAGCGACAGACGGGGCGCTCGAGGTCCGGGGGACCTCGGTTTAGCGCCGACCGGAGTGGAACGGAGACCGAACCCGCGGTCTCCACCTTGGCAATCAGCCTTCCCGGCTACATACCATATACTTAACGTGATATAGCATTGGATTAGCGATTAGACAACATATCTTGAGCTTATACAGCATTGTTTTTACCTTATGTCATTTTTCTTCATCAATTTTTCATCAGAAAACAATGCTATGTGTCCCGAAAATCAATGTATGTGTTATGCGTACATCAGTTTTCCCTTGGGTTCCGGTATTGTCCTGCCATCTTCCTTAGCCACCTCTATCCACTCTGAAATGATGACCTCTGCATTTGCAACAGCTTCAGCTCTTGTTTTTCCATCAGCCATGCACCCGGGAAGCTCTGGAACTTCTACCAGATAGCAATTATCTTCATCAGACCAGTAAATAATCATTTCATACATAATTATTGAACCTCCAAATGACAGGAAAGGATTATATTCCTGACCTGTTTCACCTGATATGCTTTTGCATTGTGACCGTCAGGTTGAATGTTGATAATAGGCGTATCATCCCTGCGATAAACATAATGATCTCCACGGATAGAACACTTGAAACCCATATTATCCAGTAAATTGCACAGATCCGAAAACTTTATATTGTGGTCTCTTTTTCCTGATAAAACATCAGCAAAGATATCATCATATTTTCCCATTCATAATCCTCAACTCTTTAACTACCCATAATTATACAGCTTCCCACCATCAATAACAAGTTGAACTGAAACGCTGCTTTCACATAAAATCACAGGTTTCTCCGATATTGTCATATCCAATCTTTTCCCAATTTTTGCACCTACACTGCCAAAAATCCCGATGTATGCATTCATTTTTCAGCTTTTTCTGAAAAATCACCTCTGCTGTTAATCTTCCAACCAGTCAAGGGGGTGCATCCGTTATAAGTCCATCCCCTGAATCACCTCATATTCTTTTTTCTGAAAAATCCAGATTTTCATCCTCTAAACCCCTTATTTTCTATCCAGAAAACAATCACTCATCCTCTGATTGGCGAGCTTTAATAAAGTTTTCTTAAAATACATCTTCCCTGACTTAATAAATGGATGATCTATATTGTCTGACAGAAAAATCCCATCTTCTAAAATATTGTTTCTGAAATCCCTGTCTTATGTATCTATATAAGAGAAAAGCACCTATTATTTCTAACCAGTATAGCAGGAGAGTATGAATTTTCTTTTCATTTTGCTATCCTCACATACCCCTTTAGAAAACAAATACTGATCTCTTTTGAATGCATCCCCGATTTTGCCAACTTGTCAGGGAAGACGTATAAAAATATTTTTATTATCCCATAAACCTATCTACTGGACGCTATCGGATTTAATGACTCTTGTATGCATAAAAAAAACCGGAACATTTCTTTTCCAAATGCTCCAGTCCTTTGTGGGATGATATACACCATTACTTTTCAGCACAGGCTTCTCCTGATGCGTCTACGAAGCATGGGAATGATACTTTCCATGAACTGCGTATTATCCACCATCTGATGATCGTTGGGGAAACGTATCCACAGAATATCTGTATGATCACCATTTGGAAGCACAAGATAAATAGCCCCTATGTTATTATCAATCTTGGGGATCAGTTTGAAATTATTGTTGGCCATGATAAACACCGTCCTTTCCTTTAATCCATGTCAACTACGGTTTTGAAAAAATTCCACTTGAATTACTCGTGATTTTTTAGTTAACGGTATATGAAATGATATTTTCCCTTTATTCTTTGTATTTACGTCCCTTGTCCCTTGTACCCAACTTATCCCGATATCCTTATATCATACCCCATAACCCCCGTATTTCCCTCAAATGTCAACGAAAAAAAGCCCACCAGGTATTTCCCACCTGACAGTCTTTTCCCTCATATTCCCCAAAAAACATCCCTTATTTCTTTTCGGTTTTCTTTTTCTCCGAAACCTTTTCAACAGGCTTCTTTTCTGATGTAGCAGGATCTTTCTTACTTCCCGTCTTATCCTGCTTAGGCTCTGCATCATTCTCTTTCGCAGGCTCCTTCTTCTTTTCAGTCTGCTTTGCTTCCACCTTTTCAGGCTCTGACTTTTTCCTTTCAGATGCCATTATGATCGTATCACCGTCCAGCTTGGCACCACCACAGACTGCCCCCATAAGAAACAGGCTCTTAAGCATATCCTCCGAAACCTCTTTCTTTTCAAACCTGCTGCTGATTAATTCATAAACCTTTGATCCCTTCTCCTCCTTCATGCCAGTTACGATAAACAAGATGCATACAGGATTTTCAGTCTCAAACATAGGCTGGTAATTACCGATATGCCTGTGTATAACAAGGTTGGTCATATAAAAATCCTCACTATCTATATCAAGATCTATCCCATTGGCAGCAACCCTGAGGCCATATATCTCTTTACCACTATTGAGACCATCCCTCACCTGTTTCTCCGTCATCTCCACAACGCCCTTACCATCCAAGAGTTCCAGTCCAAGGCTTCTGTTTCCGAGATACAGGCTGTTCACAACAAAAAGTTTACACATTATTTCCTCTCTTTCCGTGCCGCAGCACTTAAGCTTTTTTTATTTTATGTATAAACTTTAACGCTGATGCTGTGATTTAAAAAGACGTGATATTGCACGGTGTTTGAGGCATTAAATTAGGGAGATTGTAGAATACTTCCTACAATCTCCCTGATGTTTTTTTGATTATTACCTAAGATGAATTATTATCCTAGTTCCTTATTAATATTCTCTTTTGTTAGGTCTATCCCTTTGATACCATACTTTTCCAATCCTGCATTGAAACCACTTCTAAAGGCATTCATTTCATCTTCAGAGATATTGACATAATTATCTTGTGTATCACACTTATACCACGGTGTGGTCCACCCCTCAACATCACCTTCTCCATAAGAACCTTCCAATTCAATTCTATTATTTTCCACATTGAATATCTTGTATTCTTCAAATGACATGCTGGCATCTAAATAAACCTTTTTATTTTCACTATCATAAAAGGACATAGTTCCTTTATTCTCGTAGCCCTCACCTGTTGAAGAATATATTTTCCAAACAAGTCTATCCCCGGATATTTTAGGAGCCACTAATAATTCGGGAATATCATCTCCAGTTATGTCATTCAAAGCAAACAAGGCACCACTTGCATCATTGTATGTAAATGCGTCTCCTGCATACTCAAGATATTCTTTGCCATTCATAATATCATTCAGGCATTTTTTATAAGACATTTTCCATGATTCCGATTTCTCTTCGGAATCACCATCACCATCCGGGATGACTTTTTTCAATTCTTCCATGATCTCACCAACACTCATATATGTCCCTATTTCCTTAGAATCACTTTTAAAATGATCCCCATCGTAACTGTAAGTACATTCCGTCAATGGATTGTAACTTATCATTATAAGAGGGTTATATTCAGAAATATAGCTCCACTCCTGTTCATCGAATTCCTTTCCTGATACTTCTTTATCATTTATATAATATTCCTCTAAATCATTAACTCCATCAAAAATACCAACAGAAGTAAAAGCAATTACATCTTCCAATTCACCATGCACAATCTTCTTAAATTCGTCTGTATTATATCCTCCCATTGAAGAGCCTAGCTTAATTATGTTTTTTCCTTCTGCAAATTCTATCCCATGCCCATCAAAGCCTGCGGTAACACTTTCTAACAATACTATGTCACCATCGTAGACTGTATATAAAAACAAATTATCCTCGCAGGGACCCTCTGAATTTAACGCAGCTAATTCAGGAATGTCATCCTCATCAACATTAATCAGTAAAAACAAGTCTGCCTTTCCTGATGTATATAGCTTTTCTACTTCATCTAAATATAATGGGGCATATGAATAATCCTTTTCAGGTTCCTCCTCAACCTCCTCCGTTGCTTCTTCTGTTGCTTCCTCTGTAGCTTCAGGTTCTTCAACCTTTTCAGGCTCCGTTGGTTTTTCTTCCTCTGTTGCCTCTTCAACTACAGGCGTTTCCACCTCTGCGACTGGTTCTTCCTTTTTTCCGCAGGCACAAACTGAGCAGATGATAAGCCCTGATAACAGTATAGCTAATGATTTCTTTTTCATGGTATCCCTCCGATATTATACATTTACTAAAACTGTTTAATATTTCCTACTTCATTATTACGCCGCAATTTCATCTATTTTACAAGAAGTGAAAATGCTAGAAAAATAACATTGAAATTAGTGATAATGTTTGATAATCACTCTACATGTCTTATCAGTTGAGTATCAAAATCCCCTTCTTCATAATAACCACCGGACACAAAATATAGCCTTTTTCCATTACAAACACCTGTGTCACCACTATCTATATCATAATAGCAAATGCTGTCCTCTACATTATTTAGGTTGATAGAGTAAACTTACTGTCAGTTGGAAAAGATTAGAGATACTCTGAGATATAAGATTTCAGCTGAAATGTTTGCCCTATTTTATATCTTCATTATCCAACTGTCAAAATGGAAACCTTGCGTCCGCTTCGCTCCCGCAAGCTCTCGTATCAAATATGCTGCATGCAGCACACTGATCCTTTGGCGCTTCCGTTTCAGAGCAACGCCGTATGGCGTTGTTTCCTTTTTACTGCATATTCAAGTGAGTCCTTATACTTACTGTCTTTTTGGCGTTAAGACCTGGTATGGATGCCTGAATACGATCTCTATAGCTTCTTGCCTGGTCATAGTGTTCAGCTGTGACTTCCCGTACAGATATCCTTTTTAATACTTTATCATCAGTTCCGGTTCTTAATCCCCTTTCTTTTTTCCGGCTATATCTGACAAGTTCTATTATCTTTTCACGTCCATAGTTTCTGTCATAACACCTGAATTCCACTTGTAAAGGTCTTATGCCTATCTCAACTAACAGATTTAATAAAAATCTCAAAAATTCTGTGAAGCCTGTGGTATACGTTATCTATCTTCTCATAAGATCAGATTCTATGGAGCTACAGAACTCTTTAATGCCGGAGAGGATCCTGAACAGATCAGGAGAATCATGGGGCATACAAACCTTACCATGACAGAACATTATAATCGTACTGATGGGAAAATCACGATTGACAAGGAAATATGGAACAGGATCTTTGACAAACCTTCTAATGAAGAATAGCATTAATGATTGCTATACCACAACATATAGTAGTTATTCGAGACAGAATCACAATGGTCAACGATGGTCAACGGATAAAAAATCCCGAAAGCCTTGATTTTACAGGCTTTCGGGGTAGAGCGACAGACGGGATTCGAATTGTTCCGTCACCCCGAAAAGAAAGGAGAATACAGGGTTTCCGAGCCGTCATTTTTCTCATTCACGCACCCATTCACGCAGTCACAATAAATTCTTTCATTTCCTCCTGTGATGGAAAAAAATACTCCTTATCGCTATTCGCAGGACTCATCCGTGAAATCTGCCGTATAATATCATATCCCACAAGATTGGTGGTTACTTTCTCATCGAAAGTAATCCATATTGATTGATTTCCAAGTGGTATATTTCCAAAAGCAAACTGCTGGACTTCATACTTATAAAACTTGGATGCTTCCTCTCCTATAAAGCCTGCCAGCATCTTGTATTCTGCGCCTTCTACATCTTTTTCTGATAAAGAGTGGTCAATAATATTAGCACTAAAGCACGAATATCTTGCCCCCGTATCATAGACTGCCGAAATAAATTTAATTTTTTCCCCATTAAGCACCGTGCATTTTACAACAACACGATTGTTACGCAAATTCGCGTAATACACCTATCATTCCCCCTTCACGGTATTCACCCATAATACAGCATGTCACTCCATCTGAAGACAATTCATCAGATATTTTGCATAACATGTCAAAGGAATCCCTGTCATCGCTAACAGCATACAAATGACCAGTAATATCATTTACATCGGAGAAATCTGTAATAATATATTTGCAGTCAGGATATTCTGCTTCAATTTCATCAGGTGTTTCCCATTTGCTACTATTTAATGTTTTAAGCATAATAGATCCCTCCTGTTCTTATTTATTAGAAAACAGCACATATTAGGTCGATTCTTCATTACATTCTTTCCTAAGATCCGAAACTTCCTTTTATGACTCCTTAGAGTGAATCTGCTGAATACTGCCCACTCAGACACCTTTATTCTATCATATCTGCCATGTCTTTCAACCACAATATCTGTTTCAGCAATAGGACTTAATAATCTCAAAAGTTTAACTTGAACACGATCTGTCATATTGATAATGAAGAAACAATTCACCGAATTAAGGAAAGAGGATCATATGAATAACATAGATAATATACTGTCACAGCTTCAGGACGGATTAAAGGATCTATATGAATCTGAAAAGTATAAGCAGTACCTGGATACTATGGCTAAATTCCACAAATATTCGTCCAATAACTGCCGCCTGATAGCTATGCAAAAACCTGATGCTACATATGTCGCAAGCTATTCAGCCTGAGTCATTTGATTGGAAATCAATGAGAGTACCGTAGCTCCTGAGGAGAGGTTGGGCGACTTTATCCTAAAATATGATGGCATAAAGCCTACCCCCGTTCTTGGAAATACCTTTGATATGGAAGGTATTAAAAAAGATACGCCTAAAATGGAACAGATTTCCATTAAGATGACATTCTAAAAAGGAGGACAAAGACATGGATATGATCAAACTGGAGGAAATATATGAAACCTACATAGAGAAAACATCATCCCGGAAAAGAAATGAAAACCAGATCCCGCCGGAGTCAGTATACGTACAGATAAAGAATCAAACTTCTGGTCGGATGAATAAGGAGCAAAAACCACCGGGATGAATAACACTTGTTCTGTATTGGTTTATACGGACAAAAGATGAAGGCTAAAGCCTAAATCTTTTAGGACGTGTAAACCGATACAAACAAAACCATATCATATAAGTAATACTCGTCAGGGCGAGTATAAAAAGCCATTTAAGCCCTGAGCGGCCATAAGGCGTATGGATAACAAATATATCCAAGGATTCATAACAAGCGTCCCAACAGGACTGAGCTGTCGATGCAATAATTGCGGTTGCGTAGCTTTAATTCTAATGGTATGATTCCTATTATATTTTGTAACCCCACATATCCCCCCTCATTTAAGAGAGACGGACGTGGGCCAAAGCAGTATAAATACCTGTATTTACTGGATCCTAATGGGGTTCTGAACAAACCCATACATCATGGGAGCATTCTGATGGAAATCTTAAAACAATACATTATCCCAACGATCCTATATCAACAGACAAACGATGTCATATTTGATGCTTTCATTTACTACAGTTCATTTTTCATGGAATTTGCAGCTGTTGCCGGCATAATCCTGCTTATTTTTCGTAATAAGCCTCTGCAAAAGCGCACGCGTCCGGAGGACAGGCTGCTCTTTATTGAATGCATACTGGTACTGTCTCAGAATGTGCTGGATATTCTTCTGGTACCGTTGGCATATACTGATACAGACTGGGTAATAAACATATTTAATTTTGCTCTGATCACGAACGAGGTCCTGTACTTTCTGATCATACTGCAATGGCTTATCTGCATTGATTACTCTTTGCATCACAGCATGGATCACATCAGGCGGCGCTATAACCGTGCGGCAATTCCTATTGTAATAATAACAGCCCTGGAACTCCTTCAACTCCTGTTGGTTGTATATATGGTGGGGGACAATTTCCTTAATTATGATGTTCTCCAGGCATGCAAGCACATTCTTGAGTTCTGTTATATCGCCACTGCCATATATATCGAGAAAAGACATGAAAAGCAATCGCGCGAACCACATTTTATGCGTCTTAGCGCATTCATCATTCCCTTCGTGATAGGCGTCCTTGTCCGCTTTTATGATGCCCCTCTTTTGGCCTTTGGCTTGATAATCACCTATCAGACCATGAAAAGGCGTGACAGCTTCATTGATCCCGTTACCGGGCTGTATAATGAAGCCTATCTTTCTCATCTTGCTGCCTACTGGGACAAAAAGGGCTACAAAGACAGCAGTGCGATCATTATATCAGCACCGGGAAATGGTGAAGCCGCGGCACAGCTCGTTAAGAATTATTCGATCAAGGACTGCTATAATATAGCACTTACAGATGAAAGATTTGTATTATTCACTGAGAATTTGAGGGATTCTGCTGCGCAGATGGCTATGCAGCTGCTTAAGGAGGAAGCCTGTGAGTCACCTTCCCCCTTTGCTATAGGCGTCAAATGCATCAACAGAATTGAAGGGCAGACAACTGCGGATTTTGCGGATCAGATCAAAAAAGAGGCAGGATCTCTCTTCCCCGTCTCATAAAGGAGACTCAGGAAAAGCATGAAGACTATAGACATAACAACCAAAAACCTTGACAAATACAGGGACATCCTTCCTGAAGAGTACCATGAAGATATAGAAAGACAGTACTGCCGGGCCCTTGTAGGGATCAATCCTGATACTGATGAAACCGATGCCGCCATGTTCTGGGAGATCAGAAATGTGGAGAGAAGCGATTCGGATATCACAGCAGAGATATTCTGGTATAAAACGGACGACGAGGGAAATGGACAGGAATTATTAAAGTCCTTTGATGTCATATGCGATAATGACAAGGTGAAAACATCATTTTTTGAGCTGGAGAAATTGACAGATCCGGAGATCACTTCCTTCCGCAATCAGGGTTATGCCATCAAGAATACCGAGGGGATCAATGTTTTCGTCACGGTGGAGGAGCTCTCCAAGCTCGACATAGCCAAAAAGGCTCCGAAAAAATACGTATACAGCCTTTCTGATATCTCTGCCCTTCAGTTTAAGCAGGGAATAATGAACTGCGTTTTTCATAGCAAATATGGGCTCCTTGATGACCTTCCCTTTCTGCCCCGAACCCGCTTTGACCCCGACATTTCCAGCTGTGTCCTGACAGACGGAATGGTAAGCGGTTTCCTTTTGATCCACCGCATGTGCCAGGGCTGTTACCGCGTTGAGCTCCTCTATAGCGACAAGCTGGACGCGGCGGTAAATATTCTCAATATGCTCCGCTATTCCATTCGCGCAGCCAGGGATCTATGTGACCCGACAGATAAAGTCCTTATCCGCATGCATAACGGCAACGTTACTAATCTTATGAAAAAACTGTTCCCTGAGAAAAAAGGCCATAAAGTATACAGGGGAACAAAATAATCATGAAAGATAAGATAAAACGACAAAGGGACCGGGGGAACGCCCCCAGTCCCTTATTATTATATGTAGCCTTCTTCATTCGGAATCTCATAAAGCAATATATCTCTCCGAACAGCCCTTCACATCCGGGAAAAGGCACTTTATCTGCTTTAAGTCGGACTCCTCAGCAGCCAAAAAGAAAACTTCCGTATCAGGATTTCCTTCTTTTTTTAGCTTGTCCATCATCTCAGTGAACATCAGAACCACATCTCCCGGATGTGCCTGAGACATATAGTGTATCCTAAGCCTCCTTACCGCAGCAGATGAAGCGTCATCCTCTTTTTCCGGCTCACTCCCTCCAAGTTCCTCCAGACAGACATATGATCCTGTCCCATTTTCATCAAACATGATAAGGCTTGCGTCAAGGTCCACCTTATCTGAAAACAGCCCATCTTCCGGGACGGGATAGTCCCCTTTTTCACAGGAAGCTGAGAATGCTGTCTTCTCCTTATCTGAAAGAGATGAAAATGAACAGATCCTCTTGCTGCCCTTCTCATGAGGCTCTATCTGAGGAGCAAAATCATCAAGAGTAGCCTTATAAAATGCAGGGCCAAAGACCTCCCCTCTTCTGAAGCCCATGTCAGAAAAGAAGGGCGGCAGCGTCAGGGACTCACTATCAATAAGTGAAAACTCGGCCTGAACCACAAGCCCCGTATCCCCGGATCTGTCCATGTCGTCAATCATCATGAAAAGCTCCTTCAAAAGAGCCCTTCCTACCCCCTGTCTGCGATACTGCTGCGCGACATATATGGAGTCTATCTCAAAAACATTTGAAACAAACCCTCCACATAGAGCTCCTATGGCAGCCTTATCCTTTATGGCACATAGAAAAGCGGCAGGGATCCCCTCTTCTATCGCCTTGGCCGCTTCCTGAGTTATCAGCGGTCTTACTGCATCCAGTTTTTCCTTTGTAACTGAATAAATTTCAAATCTTTCCATATTAACCCACTCCTCCGCCGAAAGTTACTGCTGTGTTTTTCGCTCTCTCCTTCGCTTTCTGATCGTATAAGTCTTTTGCCTCCCTGGCCTTCTCTCTATTTAAGAGCGAGAATGAAGCCAGGTCACCCTCAAAGTCATGTGCCCTGTCCGCCACTTCAATATATTTCTGTTCTCCGCCGGGATAGTCCTTCATGAGCTCCGCCGCAAGAACCTGCAGGGTCTCATCCACAGGCGTCATAAAGGCAGGATCCATTGTCTTATTGGTAAAGGCGGTAGGAGACATATAAAAAGCTATCTTATTAATGATATCTCCTTCTATGATAAGATCAGGATTTTCCTTGGAGATCAGATAGAGGGCATATTGCTCCTTTACCTTTTTCTCAACCTTCTGTACCGCCTTCTGGTATTCTGTATCCTTGTCAGCAATGTTACCCTCTTCTGCAGCCTTCTCCATAGCAGCCTTGTACCTCAAGTTGATCTCAGACTTGATCTCTGCTTCATTGCGGAATTCAGCCGGTACGGTAAGTCCGCCAGCAAGCTTCTGATCCACTGCTTCTACCTGACGTCTGGCTATATCCTGCTTCTGTACCAGAAATGCCTTAAGCATTGGAACGGAAATAAGCTCTGAAATAATCCTCTCATGGATATCAACTATACGATCCTGCTCCACTGTCCCAGGCTCTGCAAAGCCTTTATTATCCATGGCAAAAGCAAATTCCGTCAGTTCCCGAACTGCAGCTGCGGCATCGGGTGCGTTTTTTATCCTGCTCCTTAAGTTCTGATAGATCTTTTCATAGTTCTTTTCACTTTCATTAAGCTTTCTTGGCTCTGCATTCTCTATTGTGACATTTTCCTCAAATATCTCTTCAAAAATGCCGTCCTTATCCTTTCGCATCCTATCCTGAAGAGTCTTTCTGAAACCTTTCTTATCTATTTCATTTTTGGATACGAAGCGCCTTTCCTTCTCCGGCTTTTTCAAATCGTCTTCCATGGCCTTCCAAAGGATCTTCTGCATATATTCAAGGCGGGAAGCAAAAGCCTGCTGCTGCTTTTCACTTAATAAGTCTGACGTGATAAGCTTCATATCATCCGCATTCATTTTGAGTATCGCTTCTGCCGCGTCCTTATCGATGACGGCCATCTTTTCAATATCAAAGGCGGCCAGCAGATAATTAGACTTTGTAAGGGCATTACCATCCAGCTCCTCATCGAAAGCACTCTTAAACGTTGTCATATATGCCCCCGACACATAGGAGACCTTTTCGTTTCCCTCCTCCCTGGTGCTTACCACAAGCCGAAGATCATTGACCGCGGCTGCGTTGACGTCTCCAAAGAGCGTGAAGATAAGGCGAAGGGCTGACATCTGACAAATCGCTTCAGGCGTATATTCAACCCTGTGGTTGATATTATTAGCAGCATCCTCCTCAATATTAGCCTGAAGGGTTGCCGGAGCCAGATCATGCATGGGATCATATGCGACAGGGCTTTGAACGCCAAAATACCGTTTCGCGGCTTTATCAGTCGCAACTGCCTCTCTTGCCTTGAGAGCAAGGTGTTCAAATCCCATGAATTTCATCATCCTGGAAGCTGCCACTGCGCTCTTCGCCTCAGCAGGCATTACTTCAGGCTTTGTGCCAAAGAAGGAGGTAACCTTTGATCCTTCCTTTATATAAAGGCCATCCTTCTTCTCACAATCTGCGATCTTTATCCCGGTTTTGACACTGCCGGGCTCCCTGTACCTTTCCTCAAGAGCTGCCCCGATATCATTATGGGGTTCGTCCTGTTTTACAGCCTCACTCTCAGCCAACATTTTGGACCATAAATAGTTAGCCTGTTCCTCAGGGACATTAAGCTTGGATGCCACAACCTTCAAAAGCACCAGCTGTCTTTCCAGCTGCTGGTCCCTGGGTGCCGTAGCCTGCATAATGCGGATAAAGTCCTCAATGCGATCAATCTTGACAATAATATTCTGCTCATCAAGAATATAAAGCCCCTCCTGCAGCTCGTTCAGACCGGACTGGCGGTAAACCTTTCCATCCCTCGCGTCAATAAAGGGCATGGCATGCACCTTCTCACTATCCTCCTGCATCTGAGAAGTATCCATCTGTTCCGGAGCCAATCCCACCGAATGATTGAAGGGCGTAAGGATCACACGTTTTGCGTCTCTCACCTCCTGGGGCGTAAAGTATTTGGGGTACTGGGTGTTCATAGAATATATGACAGTGGTATCTGCGCTTTCGCCAAGAGGTAATAAATCCATACCATATCCATCTGTCACATGCCTGATTTCGCTGTTATGCTCTATCTTTTCAAACCCGCCATAACAGCTTCCCTTCCCCGGTACAGGGTCATACTGGATCAGATGAAACTTGACAAATTTCTCATATTCGGGATAGTTGGTATGAAGCCAGTATTTCACCCTCATAGCTCCCAGAGATGCTCCTACGCCGCCTCTGCTGTGTCCCCGGATCATGAGGTCAATGGTATGGTGGTCAGGATGTTCCTGTCCGGGAGCGGGCTTGAAATCTCCATCCTCTATCTTCCAGGCCTTGAAGATCGGTATGAGCCTCTCTGCGGTAATGTTACAGATCCTGTTCATGGTCCTGTCAATGGCATAAGGGCCTACATTTAATAATCCCCCATGGTCAGGCGTCGGCCCTGCAATGGTATAACGGTATTTTTTTCTGTCTGCGTACTTTCCTTTTCCGCTTGTTACTTTCTCACGTATATAATTTGGCTCTCCGGGATGGGTCTCATTGTATTTCCGGCCGTACTGCTTCTGCATGATCGCTTCATCCTGCTCGCCATATCCGAAGAACCCATTCTGATTATGGGAAAATTCCCTGAAAGAGGATCCTCCTACGTCAAATTCTATTACATCATGCCCCTCCTTCAGCAGTCTGGTTCCCATTGCATGTATCAGATCCTTCGAGCGTTCAGCTTCATCCTCGCTTGTCATGATCTTGTCGATATTATTATAAGCCTCGGGCATAAATTTTCGCATTGCTTCGCCCACGCTCTTCATTCCATTGGAATGGGACAGTCCTAAGGCCGTATATTTTTTCACGCTCTCAAGGGTTTTCTTTTCATGGACATAAACTTTCTTCTCCCTGAGTGTCTTCCTTTCTGCTTTGGTAAGCTTAAGATACGCCTTGGTAAAATCTTTCCGCTGATCCCTTATATGGTCTCTTAATACTTGTCTTGTATGGACAAAATCCTGGAATCCTTTCTCTTTCGCATTGATCCTGTCGGAAACACCTTCCGCCTTTCGACGCATGATCTCCTTTTCCGGCAGTTTCTTTCCCTCAAGATCCCTGTACTCTTTTTCAGCAGTCGTTCCCTCTATCATCATTTTTGCGCTGACAATATCCAGAAGGCCCGTCTTCTTCTCCCGCCGTAAAAAGTCTTCTGCTCCCTCAGAAATATTCACCGTAAGGCCGCTGAGATAATAGATTATATCCTTGTAGCAATCCGCATGGGCACTGATAAGGCCGATCATTTTGTTGGCCTTGGAAATCCTGCCGGAGATTCTCTTCTTTTCTGCTTCATCCTTGGTATCATAATCATTTAAGAATCTCTCTTCCCTCTTTAATAGCCTGTCCCTGACTTCAAGGGCTTTCCTGTATTCCTTACAGGCCTCCTGGATTCCATAGCCCCAGCTTTCATACTCCCTGGTATGGTTTGAGATCTCCCCGATAAGAGACTTGGAAATGCTTTCCGCATCTAAATTATACCTATTTGCATAATTTCTTGCCAATGTGATCTCTTCACCTGATACCTTTTGTCCGAGATTATTCATGGCTTCTTCATATTTTGCCTTGGCATCCCTCTGCTCCTGCTTAAGGAGCCGTTTATTTGTTATGCTGGTAAGAGCGATCTGCTGCGTTCCTTTTTCTGATAACTGGAGTTCAAGTCCATGTACCCTCAAAATGGCATTATAAGCCGCTTCAAATTCCGCTGCCCAGTTGGCACGAGCTTCAAGCTGCATTATCTGCTCCAGAGGAAGGGAATCAAAAAATACGGGATATTCATCCCTTAACCTGGTATAGTCTTTTAGATCCCGCACCATCTCATACAGCTCAGCAGCATGCTCAGAAAAATATTCCTCGGTAAGCATCCTGGGATCGAATGAGGCATAGAGTATCCTCTGGGTAAATGCAATAAGAGTGGGGTCACCTTCTTCGTTATTTGCGCTAAGGGATCTATTCTGATATCCTCCCTTGTCGAAATAGTCCCGCATGGAATTGAATACTCGGATCGTGCAGTAATCAGCATCCTTGCGGCTCTTCTGAAAGTTCTTCAGCTGACTCTTTTCACGTTTTGCTACCTGTTTATCTTTTCTTGCGACTGCGAGCACGCGCTTGGGAAGAAATCCTGCTGAAGTGTCAATCTCCCAGTCCTGCTGTGTTTTATTCCGAAGCTCAAAAACACGATTCCGATCCTCTGAGGTATTCTTGATCCTCCGATACAGGTCCTGCATCTGCTGCGTCTCATAATCCTGCTTTTCCTTCTCGGATTGCAGAGCATCTTTCTGATCCCATGCAGACACGCTCTGCAGCTGCTCCAGAACATCCTCTTTTTTAATGGAGAATCCCTGCTGTTGTTCCTGTTGAAGATTCTTCACCAATTCTTTATCTGGCATTACTACCTCCTTATTCATGTTTCCTAAATAGTTCTCAAAATTTGCTGCCAAAATATTATACAGGCAAAATCCAGCGCAGTAAACAACTACTACCCCTTAGGCGGCGTAAATTTACACTCGGAAAATATCAGACATAAAGAACTATCTGTGAATAATTATTAATCAAGATCTGCGGCTCCTATTCTAACTCTTTTTCTTTTGGTGGCAATTAATATATAAAAGACACCCATAATCCCGGGCAGAGCCCGGAAGCTGCTGTTTACTTAATTGATATTTCCTCGCCTACCAGGTGTAATGGTTTAGATATAAACTCAGTTGCTTCTTTGTCTGTATCGACATCGTATGTGATATTGCATCACTATACTTACCCGGTTCCGTTTCATAGCTGCTTCTCCCGGCACGCTCTGCCGCTATCATATCATGCGCACATATCACATTGATCCATACTTTTACAATCTTCAATGATCTGCCAAGTGATATATTCTGGAGTATCATCTTAAATCACCTCGATGATATTATAGCCGGACACCCTTGAAAAATCCGTTAATCTTTCACTATTTTTTCACTTTTTTCCATTATCCTTATCAAAGGTATCCGCATCAAAAGGAAAATCAATGCTCTGTTTGTCATGCAATTTTCAAGGAACTGATTGCCGGGAATAAGTCCCCGCCGCTATACAAATCGCATTTCTGCGTTCTGATCTAAATCTCAAGTTTCAGACTTGACTTCTAATAGTTAGTCTTTCGTTGTTAAATCCTCGGACGGAGTATTACACAAAATACCATATGTTATTACACAATTCTGAGTGGAAATAATTATGTAAAAAAAATTACACACCTGTTTAAGTGTGTAATCTTCAAGCGACAGACGGGGCGCACGAGGTTCGGTGAACCTCGGCTCTGCGCCGACCGGAGTGAAACAGAGATCGAACCTGCATGTCGCACACCTCGAAAACCCTTATAGAAAGGAGGTTTCCGAGCATCCTCATCTCCAACTTAACCACCTACTTAACCAAAAAAGGATTACTCACCTTTCTTAGTAATTACAGTTTAAGCAAGAGATTTCGCCAATTTAATCGTATCGGAAGAGTATTTCTCTTTTAATTCTGCAGGCTTTTTACCTTTTCTTACATCTCTGATTGCAGAAGCAAGATTCCTCTCACTTTTTTTTCTTGTTTTTTCTGTATACGATTCTAATATCTGTCCACCCATCTTGTTCATCTCCTTCCTCGCATTCTTCTGCGATCCCAACATATAATCCATGATCTCCATAATATAACCTACAAGGTCGCTATAAAGTTCCGAATCATTGTTGCTTTCAAGAATCTTCCATAATTTCCTACATATTCCATCATATTCTTTCAACAACGCATTAAGCCGGTCTACATTTTTATCAAGAGTTTTCAGTTCTTTCTCATACCTCATCACGTAGAATGGCAAAAACAACAGTAGTTTCTTACGGAATATCACATCCTTTGTGTAATCCTGAACTTTGATAACCTTTGATTCGTAGGAAAGAGTATCCCCTTGGGGAGACTTGACTTCTACGGTCAGTGTGTCCGGCGTGTTCTTAGTGTGCCTCAGGTAGATTACCGCTGACTCCGGCAAATCAACATGAATATAATCTTTCTTTCTACGCGCCCGATCCAATGCAATTTCCAGAGCATATTCAAACATGCGGATAGACATTGTATTTAATCTGCGGCATCCTCTATCTCTCCGTTTTTCATCCTCTTAATACTCTTAGGGTATACCAGTTTCCACTCACCGGTATATCCAGGATCACTTATACCATTTGTCAGATAGCGCTTTGAATTTCCGCTTCTTTCCTTGCATATCTTTATAAAATCATCACTTATTTCAAGTTCCGTCTGATATTCACTAAAAATAAAACCGGTCTTCTGATATAAAAAAGCACTGTCATATCCAGCCAGATATTTTAACATTTTATCCTCATTAATACTGTTCACAGACATCACACACGAAAGTACCTCTTCCAGGCCGGCAATGAGATTCAGATCCTTTATTGAATCTACTATAGTCCGCTCCTTATCTGTAACCCTGACGCCACCACCAAACTCCGGAGAAATGATACCTTTTTTCATCCGCTTTTTAACATAATGATATGTGTATCCATCAAATTCAAAGTCGTGGAAACGCGTCTCAGAGCCAACATAAACCTCATAGAAAACCTGATCTACAGTTCCATAATACTCAAATGCAGTATGATGGGATACATAAGAAGATGGTGTAATAGCACTGGCAATCTGAAATCTGTTTGCCACCGGACCGCCATTTTCTCCGCTCACGCACGTGTATAATCCATTTCGTATTTTTAATACCATACTTTCCTTCAGAAGCTTTTCTAATGCCGCTCGTGCTGTCCGTTCACTTGAATACAGCGCATTCACTTCTTTCATGGAAAAAACCGGGTATTGTAACAGTTCGTAATACAAATTCATGTTTTCACCCCGCAATGTTAAGTATGAGTAGGTTTTTACCCCTTTATATGTTATTTATGTACGCATTTTCAACTTATCACCGCGGGACCTCTTTGTCAAGTTGTATTTGTGTATTATTTTACGTCATATTATGCTATTATTGTACTTCTTCAAAATATCCATGCATATTACTTTCAAAAAAAGCCGGCTAAGAAACCGGCATTTCAACCAGCCATCTTATCCAGCTTGTTAATTATCTTACCATATCAACCGATGTGGCCTGAAGCAAGCGCATATCGCGCATTTACTTGGCTTGTCCCCACAGAGTGTCGACAGGTGGTGCTCCGGTAAGGCTTTGCCAACACTCGACAACTTTGTCGATCTGTGCGACATACTGCGCTGCTCTATTGACAGCCTGGTCGTTCGCAACGAATCTATCCCTCCATTAGAAAAAGACTCTTCAGGAGATTCAAAAGACTGCTATTCGCTTGTACGCTATATTACCAGGGTCGGTAAACAACAGTAGCTTAAATGGCGATAGTCTCCATCTACTCGTCGAATAATTAATCAAAAAGGGGACGGTATTGAAATTAATCTTCAACCGTCCCATTGTTACCGGGGTTATCGACCACTGCCTGACCTCAGACAGGCGCATTGCAATGCCTGCGCTTTACATATATAGCCGAGAAGTATTTCTTCCCAGCTTGTATTGTGAATACTGGAATGAAGAAGAAAATAAAGATCTGTCTCATCATATCCTCGATATAATCTACCGCCGCCAAACCAGCATTGATATTTATTGTCCAAAACTGCTTTTCATGCCAGCTTTTGGACAAATAATTCATATTCTCATAAACAAATCATCTAAAATCACCTGATTATTGATCACTCCGCTATACATATTTTTTTCACACCGTAAGTGGTTATCATTATAAGCTGAATTGTTTTTCGACATTTAGTCACTTCAGAGAACTATTTTATGTCTAAATCATCGTTTTTTTCTTTGTTTTGGACAGATAATATACCGTATCCTCCTCGTCAATTATGCTGGAATATACTAATTCACGGTATCATAAACATGCGTAGCCTAGTTTGAAAATGAAATCGACGGGATCGTTCATAATTCCCTCCATTGCACTTCCTACAGATGCTGCCTCAAGAGCTCATCTACCAAATATACTGCACAGAATATCAGAATCACGAGTACTGCATATCCTGCAAGATATCCGGGGATACCCATTATTGATGCCATCCATTCTAATGGGGTTCCCTCCGGCGGCCAGTTCACAAAGAAATAATTGCACCTAAAGCACCTGTCAAAAATGTATACCTCCGGTGTGATGACCACCAGAAAAAGGATCGGCTGATATATCTTCTTTATTGATGGAGAAATGTACCCGTTAAGTCTCAATGCCAGCGGATAGAATACGAGAAGTCCATGCCAAATGAAGCTGTACAGGTTCATAAAGTTCCATACCGGGTAATATACTGTCCAGTCAGGAAATATCAGTGCTGCCAATGAGGCCGGCATTATCAGCACGTAGGATACCTCCCCGCAGAAAGCCTTTATCTTTTCATTACCGGAATACTCACGTACCAGGAAAACGAATATCCCGATGCTGCATATGTGTAAAGGCAAAAACCCAAGCCCGAAGTGATGGACAAATATCAGGAATCCATCCTTGAAGAATTCCATACACAGCATAACAACAGGAATCATCCTGAGGATCCGTGATCTCTGCTCCTTAGCTAATCTGGAAAACAGCCATAATCCAAGTATTACAAGCAATAAAGCAATCCCTGTGCTTAAGAGATGGGTACTGCTAAAAAGCGGATATCCCATCCCTAAGGGAATATCATCCTGTTCTTTCCAGAAATACTGCATCAGATCTTGAAATCTAGGCAGCTGCGGGTCTTTGTATACGGTCTCACCTTCCCATCTGCAACTGCCACATGAGCAGGATTAACTGCATAGGCTTTCAGGGCTTCTTCATCATCAAAGGTGGAATCCAGCATAAGATCTGCATTTGAACTTGGAAGACCGTCAATATTGACAACGATATCTATGAGTCCGGGAATTACACCTTTTAAACCTTCAAGTCCCTCCTTGATTTCCTTTTTCACTTCTTCTTTTTCCAGTTCGGACAGCTCATCTTTTAATGTCCAAAGAATTACATGCTTTACCATTGTTTCCCTCCTTAACTATCTTCCGGCTTCTTTCCTATCAACCTGATAATGTCCTCTTCATATGCATCCGGGTATAACTCTTTCACCCTGTCAATGATCTTCTGCCAGGACTCTGATGGTTTTTCATTATATGCAGCCGTCACTTTCTCATATCCCCATACTGCCTCTGGCGGGAGCATGATAGAGACGGCCATGCCGTATTCTTCTCCGCGCTTATTGGTTCTCCTGCGGAAATCAGTTATCACGAGATAGGTCTGCATCTGAAGGCCGGTAATGATCCCGGGATAGTTCTTTTCCCCGCCTTTACCGAATCCGGCTTTCTTCTTAAGCTCCGTTGAAAGGATCTGCTCATCCGGGAAGGTTACATCCCCGTCTTCATCCCGTCCGGTCAGAAGATCCATTATTATCTTCTCCCTGCGGTTTGCAAGTCCGTCCTCCCACCTGGCATCAAAGTCATACCCGCTCCGTCTGTAATTCACAAAGAGCGGAAGCCATTCGAGACTGATGAATCCTGCTTTCTTATCAAAGAACTTCCCGTAAGCAACCTGATGGCTGCCCGCTATTATTTCTCGCCATTCCCACGGGCGCTAGACGTCCGGGGGACGTCTGTTCAGCGCCGACCGGAGCGGAGCGGAGACCTGTTCCCGGTTTCCCGTCCACCAGTAATTCGGGGATACAAGTTCCTCTGCTGAAAACCCTTCAACCTCATTTGCGAACAGTGGAAGAAAACCCACTTCATTTATCCAGTTTATCAGTTCCTGCCAAGTGCGGATCCGATAAGGACTGTTCCAGTCCAGACCGTGCATTATCCATTCACCGTTCTCATTCGCCATTCTGCTTCTCCCATAATATCTTTATTCTACTATAATCCCGGGAAATTAACATCGTATTAAGTGACTACTTCATTAGGCAAGTCTATTAGTTGGGGTTTATAACCCTGTCTCCCATCGCTAACATTATTATGATTTTATATTTTTATCCTTTGTTTATGCTCCCTTATGTATGTAATAACCCTTGTCAAACATACCTGTGTTTTTTATGGCCTCTATAATTGACACTATTCTGTTACCGCCGTTTCCCACCGTTTTCTGATCCGTCACCACAGGATCATCTGATAGATACCGCAGGATATCGCATCCTCTTATCCCCTCGCGCTCCCCGTAATAATGTGCCGAAAAACCAAGTTCACGGCATAATCCGATAATATCTTCGTTATGTTCTTTGAAATTTATTTA
This sequence comes from Lachnospiraceae bacterium AD3010, assembly GCA_000622025.1. Lineage (GTDB taxonomy): Bacteria > Bacillota > Clostridia > Lachnospirales > Lachnospiraceae > NK4A144. The sequence goes on from JHWU01000011.1 coordinate 110,651, forward strand.
CCTCCTTTCGCTTTTTCTATATTTACTATGTCCAAAAGTCAAAAAAATCGGACAAGAATTTTAAGACTTTTTTCAAAAAATGAAAAAAAGGTAACCAAAACATGAAAAATGCTAACAGTTTCCTAGTTTCCGGACGCTGTTAGCAATAGAAGCATGAGAACAAAGGTGGTTGAAATGTATGCTATGAAAACATACTATAAAGTCATAGTGCTCAAGAAATAGAGGCTGAAAAGATATAGAAAGAATGGAGCATTGATTATGAAAAATAAAAAAACTTAACACCCGAGGCAATAGAACATATCATTGCTCGGCTTGTGGATTACGCCAATGATACAGAAAAAGCGCTAAAAAACAATAATAACGATGTATTTTACCAGGGAAAAAGCCTCGCCTATTATGAGATGCTTGGAGTATTAAAGCTGGAATTAGAAGTGACGGGCGAAGATTTAAGAGACTATGGGCTTTCCTATGATATAGAGTAAAACTTATGTCAGATATAACTATTAAGGATAATTCACCTGCCTTTCTCTGGGAACTGTCTGCAAGGATAGACAGGACGCTAGCAACTGCAGGGAGAGTGAAATCAAAAATGGGGATCCGGGTATCGTCAAGTATTATGTTAGAATGAGTTTATATTATATTCCAGTTTTATAGACGATGACAAATCGGGATTTATGGAGGCCTTTGGCATGGGAAAAGATTTATCTAAAATGACATTGGAAGAGTTATGGGCATTGTTTCCCATCTTTCTTGTGCCGCACGATGATCGGTGATTTCCGTGATTATTTGAACGAGCATCCTGCCGTGGCAAAAGAATATGAAACCTTGAAGCTCCGGCTTTGGAAACAATATGAGCATGACCGGGATGCATATACAGATGCGAAGACGGATTTCATCTCCAAATGGACGGCAGAAGCACGAAAGGAATATGGAGACCGATACTGACATATTTAATCTTGACGAGGAAAAAATGATCATACTGATTACGGGTGCATCTCATACTGGAAAAACGCTTCTGGCACAAAAGATGCTCGAAAAATACAAATATCCGTATCTGTCGATCGATCACCTGAAAATGGATCTGATCCGCAGCGGTAATACAGAATTGACGCCGGAGGATGATGAGGCTCTGACCGGGTATCTGTGGCCAATCATACGAGAGATCGTGAAGACGGCGATCGAAAATAAACAGAACCTCATTATCGAAGGCTGCTATATCCCATTTGATTGGAGACGGGATTTTGAAGAGCGATATTTATCGTCTATTCGCTTCATTTGCCTCGCTATGAGCGAGAACTATATTGAGAACCATTTTGGCGAGATTATTGGATATGAGTCGGAAATCGAAGCCAGGATGATTGATGCAGACTGTACGAAAGATAGTCTGAAAGCAGACAACAGAGATATCATCAATGGCTTTCAACATGCAGGGGAACAGGTCGTACTGATATATTCTGATTATGAGCAAACAATAAAAGGACTTCTGGACCGACAATCGGTATTTGGAGGTAAACCATTATGACCACAGCAGAATGGATCACAGCTTCATTGGTATTTATAATTGCGGCTATTCTTGCAGTTGTCAGTATTAGGAGCTTCCAAAATAAAGGATTCTTATTCAATAATGCATATATTTATGCCTCAAAGGAAGAAAGGGGAAAGATGGATAAGAAGCCTTATTATAGGCAGTCAGCGATTGTCTTCTGTATTTTGTGTGCAGTTTTTCTTGTCATTGGCCTATCTCTTTTGCTTCATAAAGACAAGTTGTTTCTGCTTGAGATACCCCTGATAGTTGGTGTTATCATTTATGCAATTGTATCGACGGTGCAGATCAACAAGCAGACAACGAGATAGACAGATTCCAGTTTGCAGAGATGCCGTTTGTAAGAGAGGTATGCCATGATACTTGAAACGAAAAGATTGATCCTCCGACCGTGGGAAGAAAGCGATGCGGAGAATTTATTTAAATATGCAAGTCATCCTGATGTGGGACCAATCGCAGGATGGGCGGTTCATACAAGTGTAGAGAATAGCCGTGAAATAATCCGGAGGGTTCTTTCAGCGCCGGAGACCTATGCTGTAGTATTAAAAGAATTAGGCCAGCCTGTTGGCAGCATTGGACTTATGCTTGGGAAAGCCAGCAATATTGGCCTTCCTGATTCAGAAGGTGAAATCGGCTACTGGATCGGAGTTCCGTGTTGGGGACGAGGGCTGATACCGGAAGCAGTCAGGGAATTGATGCGCTACGGTTTTGAAAACCTGAAACTTAATAAAATATGGTGTGGTTACTTTGATGGGAATGAAAAGTCAAAGCGTGTTCAGGAGAAGTGCGGTTTTCATTATCATCATACGGCCTATAATGTGCCCTGTGCCATAGAGGGCGTTCTCCGAACGGAACACATAACATGCCTTTCCAAAGAGGAATGGCAGTCTGTCAGATAACTTCGAGTTTGTCGGGCTGATGGCATGTTATACCGGAATATATTCCAGTATAATGTACTATATATTATTCAATCATCTAAAGCTGTAGGTACGGAAAGTTTTAGTAAATAATTGTTCAAAACGAGGAGAATAAGCTTTGAAACCAGCATTTTACGAACCATCAGTATGTATGTGCACTCCGGACAATCCGAATACCATGGGAATCTGCGTGATTTTGACAGAACCTGTAAATTGCAATGCTCTTAAGGAAGCGGTAGAACGTCTCAGGGTGCGTTTTCCATACTTCTATGTCCGGGTAAAACTGGAGGGGAACAACCTGATCGTGGTGTCCAACGATCTTCCGGTGGTGATCCGGAGTACGTGGGATCCGATTCTGCTTTGCTCTGCGGAAGCCAATTATCACCTGCTTTCATTCAAATTCGAAGGCAATCGGCTCGCGGCAGAAGTTTCTCATTCGATTACGGACGGAGCCGGTTTCCTGCCGTACTTCAAGAGCGTCCTATACTATTATCTAAGTACTGTTACAGGGCAGGAGTTTGATCCGACAGGAATCCGTCTTATTGGAGATGAGATCCCGGAAGCGGAGACCGGAAATCCGTTTGCGGACATCGATTTGGACGCTTCGGATGAACCGCTATATCAGAAGCCTCCGGTCACGGATTATTTCAGGCTGGAGAATCCTGTGAAAGACGGAAAACGCGAGTGTACGGCCTTTTATCTTCGGTTCCCCGAGGAACAGATAATGCAGTATTGTAAGGAGAACGACGGCAGCCCGAATGTCCTGTTCAGCGTACTCCTTGCCAAGGCAGCAAGGCGATATGATCCGAAAGATGAGAGAACCGTATCCTGTCTGATATCCGTTGATATGAAAGCTCAGCTTGGGAAATTCGAAAATTATCGAATGTTCATTGATACAGCCTTTGTGGATATGCGAAAGGAACAAGCTGATTACGATATTCCGAAAGCCTGTACAAAAGCACGCGGACAGCTGATATTACAGGCTCAGCCGGAGAACGTCAGGTATACGCTGAAAACACGCAAGGCCGGATACGAGAAGATGGAACAGATGCCTTTGCAGATGTGTGCTGACGTTCTCAAACAGGCACTTGGAGCCCACAGGGCAAGCTTTTGCGTTTCCTATGCAAACAGCAGAAGCTTTGGACCGCTGGATCCGTATATCCAGGAAGTCTATATTCTTAGCGAACCAAATGTGACGGATGTGATGGTAGAACTGTCCTGTATCAACCATCATTTTTTCGCAATGTTCGGACAGCCCTTTTCTTCTGAAGATTTCTTCAGGGCATTCCTCGCTGAATTGGATGATGCGGGTATACCATATGATATAGTGAGGAAGGAACCATTCCGGCTCTGTGGTGTAAGATATGATGACATCGAGGGAGTGAATCTATAAGAATGAAAATTAAAGGAAAATAGGCAGTCGTCAAGCTTTAAAGGCTGAACTTGCTGTAAGAGGAGCTGATGTTGAACTTACTGCTCGTAGAGTAGATAAGATGAATGACAGCTATGATGCTATCACAGTAAGACCTGTGGACAGTTCCATTGGAGTGAACATCAGCGTTGAGAAAGCATTTGCTGCTTATGAGAATAGTACACCAACTCTTGCGCGTCAGCCTGTACTGTCAATGAAGAGGGTGATACGGTTGACAACGGATGTCCGGTCGATGCCGATCTGACGACTGATGGAGAAAATCCATATGAGAATTTCTATGATCTGGATCTTCTCAGCGAAAAGATGAACGAATACTTTTAGGGATCAGAAAAATATAAAACAAATAAAGGAAGGATATGAAACATGAAAAAAACGATTGAATTCTTGAAAAAACAACCGCTGATAACAGGACTGATCGGAATGATCTTTATCAGTTTATCAGTGCGATACCTCGGCCCGAGAATGGTCGGTAACCTTGAGGCTGGAGCATTTCGACTGGCGCTTGCTCTGTCGGCAGTAGTATTCCTTTATCTGATCTCAAGGGAGAAGGCATTCGAGAAGTGCAATAACAGAACGGGGTATGTTCTTCTTGTACTGCTTCCGACATTGATCGTTTCGATCATCGGATTCTTCGGGAAGTTTGCCGAATTAATAATGAACGGTGCGCCGCTTGCTAATGGCTGGTTCACGGCAATACTGATCCTTACGTTCGAGTACATATGTGTAGGTCTTTTGGAGGAAATATCCGCGCGTGGATTGATAAATGATGCTTTGCTGTATCAGTTCAGGGATTCGAAGATGAGCACGAAGAGTCTGTTTGTGACTATAGCTCTCGTTGATACGATCGTGTTTGGAGCTGTTCATGTTATCGGCTCCGATTTTTCCACTATGAGTGCGGTTGGATTCGGCCTGTTAAAAATAGTCAGCAGTGGAATAGGCAGTCTTGCATATCTGCTCATGTATTGGAAGACGAGAAATCTCTGGGCAATAGCAATAGCTCACGGTCTGTTGGATTATCTCATTGATTTCCCGTCGACACTGCTCCAGGAGGTTGGGAATACAGCATCCAATACGCAGGATTATGTGAGTATGACTGGGAACCTGGCCGTGGCCAATCTGGGAATGCAACTGATTGTCATTGTTATTGATGCCGTCGTTTGCATATGGATCTGGAAGAAGCATATGAAAGATGTTGATTTTGAAGAGATACGTAGAACGTGGTGATCTTGGAAGTATAGGATTGAATATTTAGACAATATGTAATGACCTCCATTTTGTAGCAACGTGGATTTACCTGTATACTATAGTTGCTAAAACAAATGGTAACAGGGATTACCGCATACAAAAGCAGCCGCTTACGAACTACACCTATGGAAATGCAGATTATTGGAGTCAGCAGCTAAGCTCCTATCAGGGAAACGATATCATGTGCGTGATATATCAGGGCGATATTTATGGATCACATTCGAATGAAGCCCTGCTCAGATGGTCTTTACCATATCTGGGTACGGGACGATAGCAAAAAAAATGGAAGGAGGCAGCTGACATCTAAATCGCTTGAAACCCTAAAAAACAAGGTGATGGCTTACAAAACAAGCCAGTGTAATGATGTTGTATCAAGAAAGACTTTTGCTGATGTTTTTAATCTGGTCGAATCGGATAAGCTAAAATATGTTAAAAGTGACCGGGTCGCTAGTCGGCGCAACACCGTTACAAGGGACAAGCAGTACTACGACCGTTTTTTCAGCGGAAAGCCAATAGAAACTAAGTATATCGATGAAATAACCAAAGCGGACCTTGAGTCGTTGATATACGATGTTTTGATAAGCGATCAGATCAGGAAAAAGGCCTTTTATTCTATGCGCGGGCTCCTGAAAAGCATTTTTAACCGCGCATTTTGCGAAGCCTGGATAAAAGATGACGTGTTTACAAGATTGGACATCAAGTGGTATCTACCGATGCTGGAACCTGACACTGACATCAAGGATCGTGCTCACACTGATGATGACCTCAATAGGATTCTTTCCGAGATCCGTAAGCACGAAATCAAGAAGCCCGCTTATATGCCTGCATATGCTTTAGAGCTTCAAATACTGCTGGGATGCAGACCCGGAGAAGTCACACCGATAAGGAAAAGTGACATATCAGATTCTGTTATCAGTATTTCCAGAACACAGCTTTTAGTTAGAGATTATGATGAGAAAACCCAGCAGAGAAATGTCATCGTGAACCACACAAAGACTGATGTTGAGAGAGTACTTCCCCGCTTTAAGGCATTGAATGAGTATCTTGACCGCCTTTACGCAGCGCTTGAAAGGTATTATCCCGGATGTGATGTGCTTTTTCCCGACAACAGTACCGATACCGGTGTTATCAGTGGATATGCCCTCTATAACTATTACAGGAGAACATGCAAGAAACTCGATATCCATCTCAGCAAAAATTGCCTGAAGGGGACACACTCATTTAGGAGAAATGCTACAACGGACATTATAAACTTATCCCATGGAAACGCAGAACTCGAGGCCAGGCTCATTGGGCACTCCCCTGAAGTGGCACGGAAGCATTATTACACCGGCATTGATCTTCAGAACGCTGCTGAAATTTTGGATAAAAGAAATTTCACTACCGGGTAAGAGCCATCTAATTTAACCAAAAAAGGCCCCAACTTAACCATAAAAACGGGCGGTTTTTTAAAATTAAAAAGGGCGAAAACCCTAGTAAAATCAAGGTTTCCGCCAACCAATTAAAAAGAGCGACAGACGGGGCGCTCGAGGTCCGGGGGACCTCGGTTTAGCGCCGACCGGAGTGGAACGGAGACCGAACCCGCGGAGCGGGTTTGAATCCTCTTCATAGCACAAAAAAGATGAGCGAATGCTCATCTTTAAGAGCGACAGACGGGATTCGAAGCCTTTTATCAGGGTGCGGAGAAACCCAGGAAAGGAGCGGGTTTCCGTATGTCTCTCCCCATCTTGGGTAACCAGAACGGTAACCATGATATTTCCATCTTCACTTGATCTGTAGTTCATTACTATTCTGTCTTTATTCTTTATAATTCAGATGACGGAATACTTCAGTATACTTATCTTCACTGATCTCTCTCCGGGTATTTTTCAGCAAAGTATACCTCATCTGCCTATCAGTATAGTCAAGAGGCTTTCCTGTTTTAGCATTTATTTCAGGATGGAACGCGGAAACAGGGACTAAAGTCCCATCATCTTTCCTTTCAAACACAAGGAACAAATTAACCGGATTATCTGCTTTCCTTAAATCACTTATAAGGTAATCTCCGTCTATCTTGGTAAAAAATGCTGCATTTTTCTTGTCAAATCCGTATATACATATATTTGTGTTGTCTATACCTTCAATAATTGTATCCAGCCTTGATAACAGATCAACCCTGTCTAAGATAGAATCATAATATTTGGATTTCCTAAAGTATTCTTCATTAATGTTTCCTAGAATTATTCCGTCAAAAAAGGGTTTCAAAGCTATCTTATCGTGATTAATTCCTATATCCTTAAGGTAATGTAATCCCACAACATGAAACCATGAAGTATCATCAAATATTATCCTGATATTCTTAGCTTTGTTCTTTCTTCCCAATATCAGGTGGTATTCAACATTCAGTAGTTTACTATATTCTTTTACAGCACTTACAATATCCATTATTTCCTCTAAAAACAAGAGTCCTGCATACACAGGACTCTTGGATAATTTTCTTTTCAGGTTCCCCCTAGCCGGCCTGTGGTGACTTATCAAACCCACTCATGGCTCCATCATATAAAGAAAGCCGGCCCTCTATATGACTTCACAGCTCCAGCAGACCTCAGGTGCCTGCTTATCTATTTATAATATAAACAAATTTGAAGGTTGTGTCAACGAAAACGTAGGGGGCATGATGATTCAATCCTTCATAAGGTATCAAAACTTATAAGTTATGACACCGCCTGACCAATAGCGCATTTATGCGGGTTTGAGCGGTGTCATTACTTATGGTCATAAGTAACACGTTAACAGAGGCTTATATGCCTCTTATTTTTATGCCTTAAGGCAGGAAAGGAGATTATATGATCTACGGTTATGCAAGAGTATCAACAAAAGGACAGGCTAAGGACGGTAACAGCCTTGAAGCACAGGAAAAGGCTCTGAGGGATGCGGGAGCCATGGAGATATACACGGACGCATTCACTGGTACCAAAACCCACAGACCGGAGCTTGATAAGCTGCTCTCTGTTATGGTGGCTGGAGATACATTGGTAACAACGAAGCTTGACCGGATAGCAAGGAGCGTATCACAGGGAAGCGATCTGATCCAGTCGCTATTGAATAAAGGTATATCCGTAAGGATCCTCAATATGGGACTTATGGACAACACCCCTACCGGAAGGCTCATAAGGAACGTTATGCTTGCCTTTACGGAGTTCGAGAGGGATATGATAGTGGAGCGTACCAGCGAAGGGAAAGCTATAGCAAAGCTGGATCCGGACTTCAGGGAGGGAAGACCCAAAAAGTATAGTGCAGCTATGGTTAGCCATGCTATGGGGTTGCTTAAGGATCATTCATATAAGCAGGTGGTAGAGATGACTGGAATCAGTAAGAGCGCTTTAATACGCGCCAAGAGAACCGAGGGGAAAGATTGAAAAGTTAATAGCCGCTGTCAGGAGTTTTTGCTATCTGGCGGCGGCTTATCTGTTCTTATGAGCTTTCATCTTCGTTATGGCTACTACTTCTTTTCGATCCTCTTCCGATATTTTCTCAAAATAGTAAAACAATTCTCTTTCAAGATTGCTGAAATTACGGAATCTCTTCATATTTGCAGGGTTATTGAAGTATTCAAGGAATTCCCGTACATCCTCTGTGGATTGACTTGGACCCGGAGCATCGTAGTAAACATCCCTGTCAACCTCCACCGTAAGCTGACTTAGATCATCCATAGATATCCCAAGGATACCGGAGAGCTTGAATAAAGTATCATAACCGGGCTTACGGATTCCCGCCTCGTAATTGGCGTATGTCTGACGGACTACTCCGAGAGCTGATGCCACATAGTCCTGTGTATAGCCTTTAGCTTTACGAAGCTCCTTTAGTTTTTGACCCAACAAGTCGTTCTTCATAGCTCTACCTCCCATTTAGAATATCCGGATCAGAGACCTTTGATACAACATATCGTGGCGCATTGACGCGCGATATGTTATATTAGATGTGGCATTTTATATCTTTTTGTCACGATATGAAGCGTATAAGACACAGGAGGTTTCATCATGCTATATGGGCATAGACCGCTATTGCTTAGGGAAATCGATAAAATACTAAAAATCATGAACCCACATAAGGTTATTAGCGCTCCAAGACCTTCACAGAGAGAAAAGGCGCTGTATGACCTTGGGGCAGCGCAAACTATGAAAAGTAAAGCTCTGGATGACTTTATTTTCTCGTATAAAGGCTTGCTTGAAGAAACCGGGCCATCATACGAGATGAAGAAAATAGGTCTTCAACAGGCTGCCAGATCCTATATGCATCATTCTATGCATGAATCTAATCTCATAAATCAGATCAACGGCTGGCATTAGGGGGAGAACTATAAATGGGGTTATTAGAAAAGAACAACAGGCAAAAGCCCGGCGTAAAGGTTATTAATGATGCTGTTCAGATTGTAACATATAAAAATATCTCAAAAACTTATGAAATAGGCGATCAGAAACTCCGGTTTCAAATAAAAGAAGCAAGATACGGACAGGTAAACGGCAAAGAGGTCATGCTCGATGAAGAAATGGTTTCTCAGATGCTTGACCGGATGTGTCAGGCAGTAAAGATGACCCACACCCGATATAATCCTGTTCCTGTGGAAATAACTATTTCGCATAGTGAACAATCTGCTGATATTTCACTGCCGGATAATGGGAAAGACAGCATTTCTCCTAATAAACAGCCTTTTGAGGCATATAGTCCGCAGGTATCACTGGATCAGGTAGTGCTTAATGATGACGTCCGTGAACAGATCAAGATAGCCATAGCCGCTGTGAAGAATCGCCGAAAGATGATCGAAGAGTGGAAAATGCCGCAGAGTTATTTCGGGAGCCGTGCCGTTATCCTAAATTTCTATGGGAAAGCGGGTACCGGTAAGAGCATGGCTGCGGAAGCGATCGCATCAGCTCTTAGAAAAAAGGTATATAAGATCAATTACTCCGAGCTGGAGTCGAAATATGTAGGGGAGACCCCTAAGAATATCAGAAATGCTTTTGAATGCGCTACAAGAGATAATGCTGTACTTATATTTGATGAAGCAGACTCTTTTCTAGGGAAGCGTCTTACCTCAGTAACCCAGTCGGCAGACTATGGTGTAAATATCACAAGAAGCGTCCTGCTTATGGAACTTGAAAAGTTCAATGGCGTTGTGGTGTTCACTACAAATTTGATTAAGAATTATGATGAAGCCTTTAAGAGGCGTATTCTGCTTAGTGTATATTTTGATATGCCGGACGAAGGGGCGCGGAAAAAGATATGGAGCCTTCACGTTAATCCTGAAATACCTATAGCTCCTGATGTAACCATGGACGGGCTTGCAAAACGGTATACTGACGTTTCAGGCGCTGATATCAGGGATACGGTCTTCTATGCTGCACTTCACGCATTAGAGCAGCACAAAGACACCATTGATTATGACAGTTTTGATTATGCAAATAAAGCTATAAAGGAGCGGTACAGGGATCACGAAGCAGAGGATAGTATTGAGATCATTTCTGATGAAATGGTTCCTGTAGATAAAATAAAAGAAGTGGAGGATAAAAAGGATGTCGCCAATATCTGATGCTGTCATTAAATACCGTAATTTACAAATGGGAGCAGTCTCTGTCTTTTCTGATACCACATCGTCTGTATTGGAGGAAACCGCCTTCCTTGATGCAGGTTATATTGAATCAACGACAAAACGCATTCAACGTAGCCTTAAATCAAAGAAATCAGAATTATCCACGAACATAGAAATGGACAAGCAGGATTCATATTATATTGAAAAAAGAAAAGAGCTACAAGATGATACCTTAAGGCTGACGTATCGCCTTATGTTTATAGGTTCCAATGACGTAAGGGTATTACAGGATTGTGAAAAGATCGCCGAAGAACAAGGCTTTGACTTTGCTCAATGCATAAAGGGTATGCGGGCATATTATGAGGGATACAAGGATCGCGCTTTTGAATTGATAGAGCCTTATTATATCGAGAACGGTGCTGTAGAAAACCATTTCCTCATAAATAAAGTGTTTGGAATGTTATTGATGGAAAAAGGAAAATTTGATAAGAGTATTCCCTTTCTTTCTTATGCTCTGCAATACAATCCGGATGACATGGAATGTCTTAATGCGGTTAAGAAATGTCTTGAAAACACAAGGGATGTTGAGCATGTGAAGTTTATTGATCAGGCTATAGAAATGCTTGAATGGAGATGGGACTAAATATGGATAGAACGGATTATATAAATGAATTACAGGACGATCTCTTTAGTGAATACGAAAAAGGGGTTTTATTTCAGAAGGATATTGAGATCGTATATGATGAAATAGACTATAAGTTACGTCAGGCCGATCTTCTTGGAAAAACAGTGGAAGCAACGGAAAAACAGTTCCCGGAGCTATTCATTATTATACAAAGAATATCGGGTATACTTGGGATCAATCCTCCGCCGGTATTTGTGTACGACAGCTATTATTACGGCGCAGCTAGTACAGGAATAAGCAAATGCTGGATTGAAATATCTGCCCGTACATTGCAGGATCTTCCAAAGGAAGACATAGAATTTATCCTTGGAAGAGAATTATATATGATAGCAGATGGCATTGTAAAAGAGAAGACCATGATGGAAGAACGCTTTAATGCCATTGCCACAATAGCTCCGAAAGAGATAGAACAGGTATCAAGACTAAAATTTTATCACTGGTACAGGACAGCAAACTTTGGAGCAGACAATTTTGGATATCTTATGTGTGGCAGCTTAAAATATGCTGCTCACTCCATCCTTACTATTGTATTAAACAGCAGAATGCTTGCTGAGCGTGTAAATATGGAGGAATACTTAAGTCAGGCCTCTAAAATAAACCTTCTTGACGATACCATATACAATTATACAAAAGCTGATGAAGCAGTCCCTTATGGACCGCACAGAATAAAGAATTTAATGGAATACTCTATGTCCGAACGGGGAATGACGGCTTTAAGAAAACTGTCTGTAAAAATAACGGGAGACAACTAATCAATGGGTCAAGCAGACATACCAGCTGTCACGGTAGAATATAAAGAAAAAGAGTGGAAAGAGCTTGTGAGTCTAACAAAACAGGGTGATAGTCAAGCTCAGTATGAAATAGGAAGAAGATTCCTATATGGTGAAAATGCAAAACAGGACTATAAATATGCGCTTCAGATGATTTCCTCTGCTGCCAACCAAGGTTTTTCACAAGCGCAGTATACTCTTGGCCTAATGTATGAACAGGGACTGGGTGTTAATAGAGATGAAAAAATAGCAATTACATGGTATGAAAAAGCGCAACTACAAGGTCATTCACTTGCTGTTAAAAAAATTGAAGAGTTATCTTTAATCGATAGTGATTTATCACACACGAAAAATGATCACTCCCAATCGGACAATACTGGATTTGAAATGGATAATTTTGAATTCGTAAATGAAGACGATGAAGAATTATCCGATAGTATTACAATTAGTGATAATGAAGAAGGGATTATTAAAAAAACAGAGTATTATAAGGCGAGAGCAGTCATTGAAATTCTAAATAACAATCCTGAAGGAGCAAAAGAAGAAATCAACACTGCGTTATCTTTTTGTGATGACGAAAACAGTATTCTTGACATTAAGCGTTTTATGCTTAGTCTTTTGACCGAGCGTGATTGCGAAAAACTAAGCAAAAGTGACACACTAGCATATGAAAAAATAATAGATACTGATGGAGAATACAAAGGGGGAATTCGGATAAATCCTATAGTTCTTGGAGTGGGGGTATTCTTATTTGCTGGCGGTTTAGTTTCCGGAATGGTTCCTTTGTTAGTATACATAGTAGTTTTATTCTTTATTCAGAAAAAGTATCATCTTTTTTTGGCAGGAAGAGTTATTACCAAATATTCTTATTTTATTGAAAAATCATCCCCATATGATGTGATCGGAGATGATGCAAGAGCTCTTTGGAAACAGAGGATTGAGACTAACAGTGAAGAAGAAATTAAAATGGCGCTTTTAGAGTATTATAAAGACTTATCAAAACAAAGAATTAACAGGCAAGATAATACTAGGATTGCTACAGATATCCTTTTTGCCGGCACAATGGCGGTATTAGGTGGGATGTCGGGCAGTGCCGCTACTAGATCTATGATGTATCAGACTAGCGGTAAGGCTTTGGGAGCGTTGGTAAAGGATGTTAAAGACATATTAACCAGAAAAGAAGATGATTCGCCTTTTTCATAAATCAAATATAGAAAGGAGTTTGTAATATGTTTGTGATTCTTATAGGAGTTGCCTTAGTTGGAGCAGCGGCTGGAGTGATTGCCGCATTATTATTAAAGAAATACTGGCCTTCTTTTCAGGAGTGGTTAAATACTCATGCATTGGATGTGGTTGAACAAAAACTCGGTTATAATGCAAAGAAAACAATAGAGAGAGCCGAATCATATGTAACTAAGCTATATGACAAGCTAGAACATAAAACTACAATATACGTGGGAAGACAAAGCGTGCTAGACACACATTTTCACAAAGTAACATTTAAGAGTAGTGCTCCCTTGTACAGTCAGGATACCGATGTTCAAAATGCTTTTTTGGAGCAGCCGACGGATGCAAAAGCATTTGAATACAAGCTATACAATTAGTGAGGATAATTGTTAGTGTCTGATTTTTCAATGGAAGATATCGAAATTGAGTCTGATGAAGAATGGGTCATTACTGATCCCGACTTATATAAGCGCCGGTCTGACGCTGCGTTAAGGCGAGGAGACCGTGAATCAGCCATCAATGAGATAAATGAGGCTCTTAAATACAGTCACAATGCCCGTAGGTATCTTATTAGCAGACTGTCTATTCAGCTAGACAAGGACTGCTCTCGATTGCCGGATTTCTATTTTGATGAATTTTCAAAAATATATGAGTCGGGAGAAAAGTATAAGGGGAAGTATAATAAAAGGGCAATGCGTTTCCCCATTTTCTGGCTATTGATTAAGAACTGCTGCAAGGAATCATTTCTGTTCATTATTAATTGCTTGCTGTATGCAATGGTATTCATTCTGGCTGCATTATTCCTCGGAAACAGATATCTTGGAATCTTGGATAATCCCTCTCCCCTTCTAATAGTTGGATTATTCCTGATAGGGATAATTCCTATTGCTATTGCCAAATTCTATATAGGTTTAAGAGGAACCTATATCTATTACAGGAATTTTACATCAGAAAAGAAATGGCGGTTAAACTTAAGACCGGCAATGGCAGTCATAGGCGTTATTATGCTTCTTGGTCTGTCATGGATGACATTTATTATAGATGGCGTTAAACCCATCACTACCCTCACAAAAGCGCTGAATACGACTTATAAGGAATTGTATGAGAACAATTCCTTTTATAATAATCCGGAGGATTCATATAATGCAGATATGACCACTCCAAATGACACTGTTGATCAGGAAGCTTCAGAACCGGCAAAGCCTGTTGAGAAACCACCAGTCCATGAATTCCAAGAGACAGTTCCGGTTACTTCAGATACGAAAAAGGATAACCAGATACAAAACTCTGATCAGGAGATAGCAGATGATTCACAAACGCTGTATGACAGAGGATTATCAATGCTTAACACAGCAGAAGAATATGGAGATACTTCCGAATTTAAGAGAGCAAAGCAAACTCTCGAGACTGCGGCAGAGCTTGGCAACGCTAACGCAATGCTTTTGACCGGGGCACTATATAAATATGGCTATGATTATGAAGGCGACTATAATAAGGCTCTTTATTGGTATATTCAGGCAGGAAATATGGGTATTCCTATGGGATATTACTACGCAGGGTCTTTGTATTGTGAAAATGAACAGTATGACGATGCACTACCATTGCTGTATGAGGCTGCGGACAGCAATATACCAGAGGCCATGCATGACATAGGTTACAGTTATCAGAATGGATACGGATTGCCACAGGATTACAAAGCTGCCATGACATGGTACCTTAAGGCGGCAGATCAGGGTTATGCTCCGTCAATGACAAACATCGGTGCATTATATGATAAAGGACTGGGCGTTACTCAGGACTACGAAACGGCTTTTTCATGGTATATGAAAGCTGCCCAGCTTGAAGATCAAAAGGCAATGCGCAATGTCTCTCAAATGTATAAAAATGGAGAAGGAGTTGAACAAAATGATGAAGAAGCAAAAAAATGGGTAGACAAAGCAGATGAAATAAGATGGGGAGAACGTGATGCTGGCTGGAAGTGGTTTCATGCTCAATTAGGATATTGATAGTGCGCCAGTATAGGGAAAATTTCATATATATTTTTGGAGGGATCCTGGTAATTTCAATTCAAAACGAAGTCTAGTTCGGAACCCCACCCCCTCTGATATGAGGCGATATAAGACCATCGTGTCGGCTTAAGACAAGCTGATGCAGTGGTCTTTTTGTTGCCTTAAAACCGGCAGGTGCCATAGGTAACGAACAAAAAACAATGTATCCACGAAAGGAGAACCACTATGAAAGCAACAAAAACACCTACTATGAAAGGCTTGCTGATCTCGGATACCGGAAAGCCAAGGGCATGACTATCATAGCCCCGAATGGTCTGAAGTTCGATGTCAGTACGATCCGCAGATATCTATGATCCCCATTAACACACGACCCGAGCAAGTCGTTAAACTGCTCTATTTTTATGCCCTTAAGGGCGGAAAGGAGGCAACCATGATCACAATAAGGACTATCGTATGGGCCTATTTTTTGCAATGGTCATTTCTTTTGCATGGGAAACATTTGTTGAGAAATAGGCTTTAGAGAAAGGAGAAACGCTATGGAAATGCTGATCATCATCCTCATGTTTGCATATATTATCTATCTGCTCCGGCATAGGTAATACACACCCTACAACTGAATATGGAACCCGTAAACGTAACACTAAGACAGAGCCGCCCAGACTGCAAAACGCAGATCCTGAGGCGGCTCATTTTATGAAAGGAGTTCGGTATGAACAACAATTCAATTAACGGCAACAACGCAGTGACTAACAACATTTATAACAACAACGAAGGAGGTATAAATTGATTGATCGATACGTCATCCTCACGTGCGAAAGATTTAACTGCATCGTGGATGGAATTCGGTAGTCTGACACTTAATGTAGCCATAATCTCACCGCCTTTCTTCTAATAGCCGTATAAACTCTCCGGGATTCACTATATGGATTCCGTATTGCTCTGTTCCCCGGAAGTCTCTTTTCTCCATTATATCGTTTTTACTTGAAAAACACTTCATATTATTATCATCGTAGCAACACTGAGATCGCTTAGAGAAAAAGCTCTCTTTTCACAAGCCATGATCCTTTTTTCTTAGAGCCGATTCTTTCAATCGCTCCCTCTTCTAATAATTCTTTCATCAGCATTTGCACTGCTCTTCTGGATTTATCTATCATATCTGACAACTCAACTTGCGTTAATGATGGATTTTCCTTAAGAAGCAACAATATATGCTCTCTGTCTGTCATCTGGCTCTTTTGCGCTTTATTTTGCGCTTTATTTTGCGCTTTATCATAAGCATAGTTCAGGTTCCAAAGCGTAAGGAAGAAATTATAACCATCCGTATAAAACACAGGCTTTAATTCTTCCTTATATCGCTCCTAAGCCTCATAGGCATCAAGAATCTTTTTAAATCCACTTCCCCTACGCTCCATAAGTCGCATTCGACCAAAAACATCCGCAAGAATTGGATTTTTATTATAAGCGAAGGAGATGGGATTGCAAGGGTTAGCGCCATAAAACGACAGCCCTGATATCACGACCAGCATAAGCCGAAGCAAGGGGAACTCAGTTCCCTCTTATCTCCTGGCGCATAAAGCCCACATACGATATCGTAAACGCAGCAAAGGTAAGCGCCAGCAGTCCTACCAGATGAGGCCAGATCAGCAGTAGGCTCTGACCCAGCGGCAGGTAACCGCGCAGTGCCCCTACCAGCTGGGCGTAGGACACGGCGTTGATCGCCCTGGTCGCGGGGTTCATAAGCACGGAACCGGCCTCGGAATAAAGATAATACGGAGAAAGACGGTTTAAGTTAAGATTAAGATCATAGTTTTTAAGGCCGTTGACCGCCTGCTGATACTCTGTATTGACAGGATAGGCCGCATTCGCCATAATTCCGGCTAAAAGGCTCATGAAAATCGCGAAAAAGAGCCACAAGGCGATCGAAGAAAGAGCCGAGGTCGTTGCCTGCCTGGTAAAGACCGAAAACAGCATGGCCATTGCCAGCCAGAAACAGACGTAAATGTCAGTAAAGATCAAATAGATCA
>KK211390.1:0-66233 GCA_000622025.1 Lachnospiraceae bacterium AD3010
AGTCGCTGTCCCGTTTGCAACGGGAGCTGCATATCCGTCCTTATTCATCTTTACAACTGAGATATCCGACGAACTGTACCGGACTGCCGAGTTATTAGATACGTTTTTCATCTGGAGCTTTACCGGCTTATCCTTTACCGTGACTTTCTTTTTCTTGAAAACCGGGAGCTTCGCTTTGACGTTTCCCTTTACTTTCCGTTTTCCGAAACAGAGGATTAACTTTGATTTGCCATCAGCCCTTACCGTGATGCTGCCGTCCGCACTAACTGTTGCGACAGATGATGTCTTTGAATCCACGGAAGTGGGTTTCAGGTATTTCACTCCGGAAAGATAGTTGTCCATTGATATGGTCTTTACGTCATTTACCACCAGGGCGTTTTTCTTTATCTTCGGATCCTCTGCATAGATCAGATACTCTTCCTTTTCTCCTGCAGACCCTTCAAGGGTTATTGTTACGGTTCCGGGTTTCTTCACCTTTATAAATCCGCAGTACCACTTGTTTCCCTTTGAGGAACGGGCTTTATCTTTCTTCTTTGAGGCTTTTATTGCTCTTTTATCAGAAGAACTGATCCTTGCCACGTTAAAGGACGGGGTTATCCGCCACTTGGTCTTTGTTGGAACAACGGTTTTTGGCTCGGTGATTACATCCGATCCTTCCGGTGCCTGGGCTATCCGTTCTTCGGATACGCCTTTGTTATCGTTTTCGCTGCCGGTCTTTGTGTCTTTTCCGCTCCCAGGATCATTGCGGTTTCCCGGTTCATCTTTTCTGCCAGGATCATCATTTTTAGCAGGATCATCATTTCCCGGATTATCATTTCCTCCCGGATCTCCCCTTCCGGATACAACCTCAAAGGTTCCGAGATCCACGGTTATTACTGTTGCTGCCATTACAGGTACAGCGAGTATTGATGCGATAAGTGCCAGCACCAGAAGCTCAGCAAGCCTTTTTTTCATATGTTCTGTCATTATGTTCACACTCCTTATTCTTTATTAATCTGTCATGCATGATTTCTTCCCTGCGCTTTACAATTCTCCGCTTTCCGACAAATGAAAGGCCTTCGGTGGATCCGTCCATGCCGTACTCGTAAATGAGCCACCCTTCTGATCCCCTGTGGATCCCCGGAAAGAACTTTGTCCTCAGCCGTACCATAATTCCCATGTGGCCGGGTTTTCCCCAGAACTCGATAATTCCCTTCCGGTTTCTCTTAAACATCCGGTCGAGGGAATCCTCCCTCACCATGATCCTCATCCATACGTTGAGACCCTTGTATTCTCCTGAGTCTTCAAGCACATACCACTCTCCGACCCTTATAAAATCTTTAATGGACAGGTTGTTTCGCCAGTAGCAGACCGCCCTGTTTGCTTTCGCGATCTGCCGTACCTCTGCATATCTGTCCTCGTACTTAACTTTTGACATCTTTTCCTCCTTCAAAACAAAAAAAGGGGATGGCAGTTGAAATATAGAATCTTCAAAAACCATCCCCTGTACGGAAACTATTATTCAGTTGTGGTGGATTTCATGGTGGAATTCCCTTACACCTCAATGTATCGCATCCTCCCTTTTCCTTATTCGTGTTCTTTCCCTTTTTCCCCTTTTTCATCGGCTTCTTTACTACCCGGAAGTATTTCACAAACATGAAATAGCTTCCTTCTTTCTCCCTGTCAGGATAAACTCCGGAGATTCTCTGTATGTTTATCATCTTGTCTTCAAGGAGCCTCCGACGCTTCCAGAGTACGTTCTTTCTGTTTCCTGTTATTCTTTCTTCGATCATTCTTTTCCTCCAAGATATTTTTTTAGCAGGTATTCCCTGTCTTCTTGTGCATTGCTCTCTGTTTCGATCCGCAGAATGTGAAGTGCGGATATGATGGCATCTGAGAGTGCTTCACTGCTGTGGTCAAGTCTTCTTATGATCACACAGTCTTCAAACTCCCTGTCTCTTTTCCCGAGTATCCGGATAAGCTTTATCCGGCATTTCTTTAAGAGCACGTTCTTTGCATATTCCATCTGGTAGCCATACTTTGTATTGAATACCGGCTTTGATATTTCTATCACTGCGTTTTTAGCCGGGATATAGTTTGCAACCGGAATACCGATAAGATCCTCTTCTCCGATGATCACTTCATATCCGGCTCTTTTTATGTACAGTCGGAGCAGCATATCTGGGAAATCTTTTTCAAAATTCCGGAGGCAGATGTGGCACAGCTCATGGTCAATAACTCTGTCTGCCACCTTGGCTCTCCATCTGTGACCCTTGGCGCATTTCCACCAGACAGGACGGAGCGACTGCCGGCTTATCTCTGCGGGAGTCAGCTGATAGTTTCTTTCATAGTCCCATTCGGCAAGTATCTCCGGATCTGTGGTCTTAAGATCGTTCACGCCTTCCTTTACCGCCCTGTCCTCACAAGCGGGACAGGACTGGCCGCAGACTCTTTTGTATATAACGGCCTGCCATTCATAGCCGCATACCCTGCATTTCCACCACACGTTCTGTCTTGATTTCGGGAAAACCTCATCCGGCTTCTCCGGAAAATTATTCTCTGACCACTCTGCAGCAAGAGCAGGATAGCGGCTTGCAAAATCATTAAAGCCTTTCTTCAGAAGATGTCCTTCACAGTACGGACATTCACTGCCATAGAACCTGTCTGCTATCTTTGAAGCCCATTCATGGCCGTGGATGCATTTCCACCAGACCTTTTTATTTGAGCGTGTCATCACCATGTCCGGCATAAGGGGCTTATTCCTGTCGGACCATTCAGATGCGAGTTCCGGCTTCTGTGAAGCCAGGTCATTAAAGCCCTTAAGGAGCTTATGCCCTGAGCAGTACGGGCATCCGGATCCGTTTACCCGGTTCTTAACAGTGGCTTGCCATTCATGTCCGCAGGCTCCCTTCCACCATATCCGTCTGTTTGAACCGGTTGTCACATCAGACGATGTGAGCGGATGATTCTTTTTGCTCCATTCAGCTGCAAGCAGATGATGACTTTTAGCGAGTATTTCATTCATCCCTGATACTCCTTTTCTTCAGGCTTCCCTCGTCTCCGGCGTATTCTTCCAGCCGTTCATCATATGGTACTGTACGTCGTTTGTGATCATGGTTCTTGTTGTAACAGATGCGTTATAGAGGGTTGATATCATGAAATTTCGAATATTGTGGATTTTTTCGGGATAATTGTTGACCTGCTCAATGGCCATTACCACATCTTCGCCGTCAAGCTTCAGCATTCTGGACTTTACGATCTCCTGGGGAAACACGGTATTATTTATCCGGTATTCCTCTGTATCGCCTACAACTATTTCAAGGATCAGATTGTAGTAATCATCAAACATCTTCCTGTCAGACGGATCTTTAAGATCGTGCATCCAGAGATCGTAGTTAAGATTTTCCTTTATAAGCTTCTCATATGCCTCTCTCTCGTTTTCCTTTGGGGACGCCTTATCCATCAATCCATCATCAGTGGATTCCGCCCGGCTCTGTGATCCCGTGTTTCCAATACCTGAATGATTGAAAGATGGAGTCTCTATAGCTTTAGTATTATTTATATTAGTATCTATAGGGTCGGAATTTCCGCTTTCTAGAACACGGAATTTCCCACTTCCAGAATGCGGTTTTTCCTGTTTCAAGAAACCGGAATTTCCGCTTTCAGAAAAAAGTTGTCCACCATCACCATTTTTTTCAGAAGACGGTATTTCCGTTTTCTTTGTAATGAAATTCTTCACATAGATGAGGTCAGGCTTTCCCTGACCCCTCCTCACTTTTTCAATAAGACCGAAATCCATAAGACTTTTAACCGTTGCCCTCGCCTTATCGGGACTGCAGTTATGAAGTATCTTCTGTATGGATTCAAGGGAGCGCATCACATAGATGTGTCCGTCTTCATCTATCCATCCCTTTTTCCGGGAAAGGTCTACCTGCTCATGTAAAAACCCGTACAGGATCTTTTCATCAGAACCTAATTTTTCGTAGTCAGGATCTTCAAAGAATACCTTCGGTATCCTTAGAAACCTGAACTGGTCGCTGTCTGCTTCAGAGTAATAATCGTATTCATACTTTGCCATTTTATATTCCTTCATGCCTCCTTCTGTGTTCTTCTAATAGCCTCACTATGAGACTTTCGATTTCAGCATCGCTCGTGTCCGCTGAAAAATACTGCATTATGACTTCATGCTTTAATACCACGTTCCTTTCTTTTATCTCCACGATCTTCAGCAGCGCATGTATCGCTTCCTTTGTACATTTCCCTTCCTGGCTAAGCTTCTTTATTTGCTGTGCCTGTGAAAGGGAAGGAACTACTTCATCCTCCTGCATCACTTCCATAAGGAGATACTGCTCATCCTTATTTAAGTAGGAGAGTTCGACGGCCGGATTGAATTTGATCTTCTTCCTGTCAACCATTTCCAGAAGCTCCGGGAGAAGTTCGGTGAGACGGATGAAGCGTTGGATCTGTTTATAGCTTTCGCCGGTACCTTCTGCAATTTCCTCAAATGAAAGTTTCGACTTCTGGACAACTTGTCCAGAAGTTAAATCCGTCCTTTGGCCTTGTCTCTTTATTGCCTCATATTTCATTTTGTAAGCGAAAGCCTTTTCACTCGGCAGTATCTCTTCCCTCTGCAGATTGGAGTCCACCATTGCTATCACGGCTTCATCATCCGTAAGATCCCTTATGATCACCGGAACCGTTTCCAGTCCTACGATCTCCGCAGCGTGCTTTCTTCTGTGACCTGAGATAACTTCGTAACCGCCTTCCGGCCTGTTCCGTACCATGATGGGAACGAGGATCCCGTTTTCACGGACGCTCTCTACGGTCTGACTCATCTTTTCATCATCCAGCACCTTGAAGGGGTGATCCCTGAAGGGAAATAACTCAACTATCGGAACCTCCAGAACCTGTCCGGTCTGCTCCTGGTCTATCCCGAAAAGGGAATCGAGATTTTTAAGCTGTACTCTGTCCGGTAAAGATTTTTTAGCAGCCATGTTCAAGTACCTCCTTAGTCAGTTCTTCAAAAGCCTTTGCGACCTTTCCTTTGGGATCATGCTTATATATGCTTACCCCGAATGCCGTACACTCTTTAGCCCTTACCGACTCAGGAATCATCACGTCAAAGACCTTTATCTGGCTTCCGTATGCCTCACGGAGCTTGTCTATAATGTCCCTTTCGTGATTCGTGCGGGTATTTACCTTGTTTATCACGATCCCCTCGATTTCAAGCTTCTTATTGAGCTTACGTTTCGTGGATCCTATGGATGTAAGGAGCTGCTGCAGTCCTGTCATTGAAAGATAGGATGCTTCCACCGGGATTATCACCGAATCCGCAGCCGTAAGAACGTTTATCGTGACCAGATTGAGGCTCGGTGAACAGTCAATGATTATGTAGTCATATGAATTCCTTACCTGCGATACAAAGGCTTCCAAGAGGCGCTCCCGGCTTAAGGCATTCATTATCATGTAATCCATTCCGGCGAGCTTGATATTGCAGGGCATCAGATCTACCCCTTCTTCGTTATGAAGAATGTATTCATCCGGATCCAGCTGGTTTTCATTGATCTCTCTTTCCATGAAGGAAGCCAGGGTGTTTTCCAGTTCATCTACGTTGTCAATGCCAAGACTTGATGTGAGATTTCCCTGGGGATCGGCGTCAATTTCCAGAACCTTTTTCCCGGTCATTGCCATTCCTACCCCAAGATTACTTGCCACCTCAGTTTTACCGACTCCCCCTTTTTGATTAGCTATGGCTATTACTTTACTCATGTCTTTTTCCTCCGTTTTGATTTTGAGACCATAACAAAAAGGACACTTCCTTAAGATTTCTCTTTAGAAAGTGTCCCTATTTTGCAAAATATTTGATTGACTGCCCTATAGCGAAAATGCATTATCATGCACTATTCTGTACCTGGCATTTGAAAAAGTGTGGTACTTTTGTGGTACCTAAGTCTCTTTACCCTCTCGGAAACCCGTCAACCACGGGCTTCTTTCAGTCCAAGGACTTCAGTGTCGGGAACAGCAGCACATCCCTTATTGCCTGGCTGTTGGTCAGGAGCATTACGAGTCGGTCGATGCCATAGCCGATGCCGCCTGTGGGGGGCATACCGAGCTCCATGGCGTGAAGGAAATCCTCGTCGGTGTGCTGAGCTTCTTCGTCACCCGCTGCAGCAAGAGCATCCTGTGCAGCGAAGCGCTCGCGCTGGTCAATGGGATCATTAAGCTCGGAATAGGCATTACACATTTCCCAGCCGTTTATGTAGAGCTCGAACCGTTCGACCTTCGAAGGATCATCGGGCTTTTTCTTGGTCAGGGGACTGATCTCGATAGGGTGGTCCATAATGAATGTAGGCTGTATCATCTTATCTTCACAGAATTCGTCAAAGAACAGATTGACGATATCGCCCTTTTTATGGTGCTTCTCGTACTCAATATGTTTCTCATCAGCAAGCTTTTTTGCCTCCTCGTCTGATGAAACACTGTCAAAATCTATGCCGGTTTCTTCCTTGATGGCATCAACCATGGTCAGACGGCGGAATGGCTTGCCCAGATCTATAGTAACCCCTTCTCCGCTTTCTTCATCTCCGTAAAATACGGTTGTTGTGCCGCACACGGTCTCAGCTACATGGCGGAACATATTTTCAGTGAGATCCATCATACCGTTATAATCGGTGTAAGCCTGGTAAAGCTCCATAAGTGTAAATTCCGGATTGTGCTTTGTGTCCAGACCTTCGTTTCTGAAAACTCTGCCTATTTCGTATACCCTCTCCAATCCTCCGATAATGAGACGCTTCAGGTAAAGTTCCAGGGAAATGCGGAGCTTTCTGTCTTCATCCAGAGCGTTATAATGTGTTACAAAGGGTCTGGCAGCTGCACCTCCGGCATTCTCAACAAGCATGGGAGTCTCAACCTCCATAAAATCCCGTTCATCGAGATACTGCCTTATACTGCTTATTATTTTTGATCTCTTTACAAAGGTTTCCTTTACCTTTTCATTCATTATGAGATCCAGATATCTCTGACGATATCTTGTATCTGTATCCGTAAGGCCATGGAACTTCTCAGGTAATGGCTGTAAAGCCTTGCTTAACAGAGTGATCTCATGTGCTTCAACTGATATCTCGCCGGCCTTTGTTCTGAAAACAATACCCTTAACGCCCAGGATATCACCCACATCATAGAGCTTCTTGAAATCCGCATAATGATCTTCCCCAAGATTGTCCCGGGATGCATAGATCTGGATCTTACCTTCAAGATCCATTACGTTACAGAATGATGCCTTGCCCATAACACGCTTGAACATCATTCGTCCGGCAACGGAAACTTCCTTTCCTTCCAGCTCCTCAAAACCGTCTCTTATTTCAGAGGAATGATGGCTCACATCATACCTTACGACCTTAAAGGGATCCCTGCCTTCTTCCTGCAGGGTATTTAGTTTGTCTCTTTTTATCTGTAATATATCTTCCTGGGGCATGTTCTCTCCAAATATTCCATAAGATCCTTCGCTTTCGCTCAGGATAACAGTGGCTCGATAATCCTTCGCTTTCGCTCAGGGCTTCATCATGCGTTTCCTGCTGATACCTCGAGTATCTTGTATTTTATCTTTCCTGCCTTTGTTTCTACCTTAACCGTATCTCCCTTTTTGTGACCGAGTATTGCGCGGCCAACGGGTGATTCGTTACTCATTTTCCCCTGAAGGCTGCTGGCTTCGGTAGAGCCCACGATCTGGAACTCCATATCTTCCTTATATTCCATATCCCTGAGCTTGACCCTGCAGCCTATGCTGACCTTTTCGGAATCTATCTCGCTGGCATCCACAACCTCGACATTCTTAAGTAAGGTTTCTATCTCAACTATTCTTTCCTCCATGATCCGCTGTGCATCCTTTGCGGCATCATATTCGGCATTCTCCGAAAGGTCTCCCTGTGCACGCGCTTCTTTTAATTCCTGTGCTATCTCGGCACGCTTATTATTTTTAAGATCGGAAAGCTCGTCCTCCAGCTTTTTCAGACCGTCCGCTGTAAGAATGACCTTCTTCCCGTTTTCCAGTTCTTCTGACATTTGACCCTCCTCCGTTATGGTATTTCACAATTCAACTCACGTATTATAGCCGCCTGACCCGATCATGTCAATAAGTGAGACAAGCTGTTCAGCGGTTTCCGCGCTGCAGCACTCCGACCTAAGCTTAGCCGAATGAGGTATTCCTGAAGTGTACCAGGCAATATGCTTCCGCATCTCTCTAACTGCTGTATATTCGCCTTTATATTCAGTTTCAAGCTCAAGATGTCTCTTTATTACGCTCTTTCTTTCTTCAGGAGACGGGTTATATTTTTTTCCCCCGGTCATTTCCCTGAATATCCAAGGATTTCCCCTTGCAGCCCGTCCTATGGAAACAGCGTCACAGCCCGTTTCCTTTATCATTCTGACTGCGTCTTCATAGGAGCGTATGTCTCCGTTTCCTATGACCGGGATGGAAACAGCTTCCTTTACCCTTCTTATTATATCCCAGTCTGCTTCTCCCTCGTAATAGTCTTCTCTGGTCCTTCCATGGATATGAACTGCGGCTGCGCCGCCTTTTTCAGCTGCCAGAGCTGCTTCGACCGCATTTACATGGTTCTTATCGAAGCCCTTTCTGATCTTAACCGTTACAGGTTTTTTCGAGACAGCGGACACAGCCGAGACTATGTCAAAAATAAGCTCCGGCTTTTTCATAAGGGCAGAACCCTCTCCGTTATTCACTATCTTCGGCATGGGACAGCCCATATTGATATCAAGGATCTCAAATTCCATATCGGAGAGCGCTGCAGCCTGCTCTGCCATAATATCAGGTTCCGAACCGAATATCTGAAGTGATACCGGGTGTTCATTTTCATGGGTACGGAGAAGCTCCTTAGTGGCCTTATTTTTATAGTGCAGAGCCTTTGCGCTTATCATTTCCGTGCATACCATCCCGGCACCCATTTCACTGCATATCAATCGAAATGGCAGGTCTGAAACTCCTGCCATGGGTGATAAAATATATTTACTTTTAAGCGTAACATCACCTATCTTCACTCGAAGGTCTCACCCAGAAAAACTGCCTTGAAAAACAATGTCAGCTGCTCAAAGAGCTCCTTTTTATCGCTCCTTAGTCTCTTTACCAGAAGCCCTGCTCCTATCTCATCATAGGATGCATCCATTTCATCGGCCTCAGTCCGTAAAAGGAGCTCCCCATCCATGTCAAAAAGCATTTCAAATATACCACCTGCTTCTTCCGTAAAAAGAACACACATTGCCTGAAGCTCATCCTTCACGGCCTCCGGCAGCAGTCCGAATTCCGGATTCAGGTAGTATTTTTTTTCATATGAATTTGCGGCACAGAGAACGATATTTTCTTCCATATATTTTTACCTGATTTACGATTCTTCGCGATGCTCATATTGACATCTTACGTGTATCCGTAAACGCCTCTTACGCTGACCTCACCTGCATAAACTTCCCTTACCCTTCCGTCATCCGTCCTTACCAGAAGGCTTCCTCTTTCATTTATGCCCAATGCTTCACCCTCGAAGCTTTTTTTGGGGTCAAGTACCTTTACACGCCGTCCGTTATTTACACATACAGCGTTGTATTCATCCTGCATATCCTTCAGGCTTCCCGTGCTTTTGAACAGTTCATAATACTCTTCAAAACAGTTGGCGCACTCCGCGGTGATCCCGGATCTGGAAACCTTTTCCCCCGTTTCAAGAAACAGTGAGCTTGCCGTTTCGGATATTTCCTCCGGGAACACACTCTGATTAATGTTTATCCCCGTTCCTACCACAACATAGCCTATCCTTCCGTTCTCCGGTGACATTTCCGTAAGGATACCCACAAGCTTTTTCCCCTTTGACACGATATCATTCGGCCACTTTATAAGGGTTTCAAGTCCGGTCACATTCCGGATGGCTTTTCTGCAGGAAAGAGCCATTATAAGCGTTATTGCGGATGCCAGATCGGGATCAAAATCGGGTCTCAAAAGATAGCTCATTGCGGTATTTAAACCTGCTTCTCCCTTCCATACCCTTCCGCGTCTTCCCTTTCCGGAATTCTGGAGATCCGCTATTACAACGAGTCCCTCCTCTGCTCCCTTTCCTGCCTGCCTCACAGCCTCATCATTGGTGGAACCGATCTCCCTAAAAAACAGCAGTCTTCCCCCCGTTCCGAGCCATCGGGTCCTCAGAAATGAGCTTATCTCATCCTCTCCGAAATTATCGTCAACAGACATGCTTTCTATCCTTCGAAACCGAGAGTAGCAGCCATTACTGCTTTTATTGTATGCATACGGTTTTCCGCCTCGTCAAAGAGCACCGTTCTGTATTTGGAGAAGACCTCGTCCGTGACTTCCATATCCTTTAATCCGAATCTTTCCCCCATTTCCTTTCCGATCTCCGTCTCATGATCATGATAGGCAGGAAGACAGTGCATAAAGATCGCTGTATCCTTCGCAGCCTTCATCTTGTCCATGGTGACTTTATAAGGAGAAAGGTCCCTGATCCTCTCTTCCCAGACCTCCACCGGTTCCCCCATGGATACCCAGACATCGGTATAGATCACATCGGCATCCTTCAAAGCTTCGGATATGTCTTCCGTATGCGTGATGCTCCCGCCGTTTTCCTCTGCCCACTTCCTGCATTTTTCCGTGAGCTCCTTATTGGGGAAGTACTTTGATGGTGCACAGGCCACGAAGTGAAGACCCAGCTTTGAACATCCTACCATAAGAGAATTTCCCATATTAAAGCGGGCATCTCCCATATAGACAAGCTTCTTTCCCTTCTCGTCCTTTAGATGCTCTCTTATGGTAAGCATATCTGCAAGGATCTGAGTCGGATGGTACTCGTCAGTAAGTCCGTTCCAGGTAGGAACACCGGAATACTCCGCTATTTTTTCCACCCGTTCCTGTCCGAAGCCCCTGTATTCTATCCCGTCAAACATCCGTCCAAGAACAGAGGCCGTATCTTCAACACTCTCCTTTTTTCCGAGCTGTGAACCTGAATTATCAAGATATGTGGCATGCATTCCGAGATCGTGTGCTGCCACCTCAAATGCACATCTGGTTCTTGTGCTGGTTTTTTCAAAAATAAGGGCAACGTTTTTCCCTTTTAATCCGTCATGAACCTTTCCTTCTTTTTTAAGGCTCTTGAATTTTGCGGCGAGATCCAGAAAATGCCTTATCTCATCCGGTGTAAAATCCATAAGCGTCAAGAAATTTCTGCCCTTCAGTTCCGACATATTAACCTCTTTTCCGGATCACGATCTGTTCCTGTAGTCATACATAATAAGTGCTGCTGCGACAGCCGCATTAAGGGATTCCGTCTGTCCCTCCATAGGGATCTTAAGACCTTTGTCCGAAAGCTCAAGTGCCTTCCGGCTCAGCCCTCTTCCCTCATTTCCGATAAGAACCGCGGTTTTTTCAGCATATTCCGTCTCATGATAAAAGCATTTCCCTGCAGGATCGGCAGCATAAACGCACACACCTTTTTTCTTTAATTCCCTTACCGTTTCATAAAGGTCATCGCTGTAAAAGAATGGTGTCCGGTAGATCGACCCCATAGTGGCTCTTACCACCTTTGGTGAATAAATATCCGCCGTGTCGTGATCCATTATCACGGCCTTCACTCCGGCTGCTTCTCCGGTTCTTATCATGGTTCCCAGGTTCCCGGGATCCTGTATGCCCTCCAGCAGAAGAAAGAGCCCGCGTTCTCCCGACAGTATCTCTTCAAAATCATATCCGGGATTCCTTACCACGGCCAATATCCCCTGGGGGGTTTTGGTATCGGAAAGCCTCTTAAATACTTCATCCGATACAAGTTCTCCTGAAATACCGGGATTATTCTCATGAAAAGATTGACTTATGTAAATCTCTTTTAAAAGGCTTTCCGGTGTTTCATTAAACATGCGGATGCCCTCGATAACGAAAGCACCCGCTTTTTTCCTTGCCCTTGAGCGTTCCAGAAGCTCCCGGACATTCTTCAGTTTCGGATTTGAATATGAGCTTATCAATTTCAGCGTGCCAGAGCCCCTGCTATCTCCACATAGTATTCCTGGATCTCTTTCTTCATAGCAAGTGCCTCGTCTATGTCAAAGTCCTTGAATTCTCCGTCCTTATGACCGATCACTCTGTTTATTATCCCCTGCTTCAGGAGATCTGCAGCCATTGCTCCCATTATGGATGCATAAAACCTGTCCTTACAGGTAGGAGAACCGCCCCGCTGCATGTATCCGAGGATCGTAGCCCTGGTCTCCATACCCGTAGCCGCTTCGATACGTCTTGCCATGGAAACGGAGTGTCCCACTCCTTCTGCGTTTACTATAAGGAAGTGTGTCTTTCCGAGCTTTCTGGTCTCAACAATATGGTTTATTATCTTCTGCTCGTCAAAATCATACTTTTCGGGAAGCAGAATTTCCTCGGCACCGCTTGCAACTCCGCACCAGAGTGCTATGTAGCCCGCATGCCTTCCCATAACCTCAATGATGGAACACCTCTCATGTGAAGAGGATGTATCCCTGACCTTATCTATGGCATCCATTGCGGTATTTATGGCGGTGTCGAAGCCGATCGTGTAGTCCGTGCAGGCTATGTCAAGATCTATGGTTCCGGGTATGCCGATCACTCCGATGCCCTCATGCGAAAGACCCAGGGCACCCTTATATGATCCGTCACCGCCGATAACAACCAGCGCGTCGATCCCATGCTCCTTAAGTATCTTTGCACCCTTTGCCTTACCCTCGGGCGTTGCAAATTCCTCGGATCTTGCGGTTTTTAAGATAGTTCCGCCCCTCTGTATGGTATCGGAAACATCCTTTGCGTTCAGCTCTCTGATCTCTCCGTTCAAAAGGCCCTGATAGCCCTTATCTATTCCCATTACCTTAAGACCGTTCTTTATGGCTTTTCTGGCAACGGCACGGATAGCCGCATTCATTCCCGGAGCGTCTCCGCCGCTTGTCAGTACTGCGATGGTCTTTATTTCTTTCTTTGCTTTAGACATTTTTCTCCTCCTGCAAAAATCCAGCTAATTATATTAAATGTGCCGTTTTTTTTCAAGTTTTTTGAGAAATACGGTTTTAAAGATCCTTCGTCGCTTCGCTCCTCAGGTTCCTTTACTATACAAGCTTTATGTTTTCCTCACCGAACATTGTTCGCAGTGATGATATAAGAATATCGTCAGCCTTCACATTTTGTGAAGAGGGATAAGCCTTTTGCTTTTTCTCCTTTTCAAGGTAGACCACCACCCTGTCACGTCCGGAAGAGGCGGAAAGGGCTTTGTCAAGCTCTCCCGACCGTTCTTTGTATGAGTCGAGATCCTTAAAACGGATATACAGGGTGCCCCCGATCTCATCAAAGGCTATCACCTCGTCTATCATAAGCTGGCCGTCCTTTTCGTCATCGGCCTTAACCCTGCCCTTTAGGAATACCTTTGAATCCTCCGTCAAAAGGGCTCCGTACTCTGCATATATTCTTGGCCAGGCTATGCACTCAACGATCCCAAGCATATCCTCCAGAGTCAGTACTGCCATGGTATCGCCCTTTTTTGTCTGCCTGCGCCTTACAGAAGAGATCATTCCTCCTATGGTTACCTTTTTCCCCTCCCTTATACCTATGGTATTGGTTTCCGGATTCAGGAGAAAATCAGTGCTTACCGTATCAGTGTGCTTCTTTATGAGCTTCGTATATTCCGACAGGGGATGTCCGGTAAGGTAGATCCCCAGAACCTCCTTTTCAAAGAGAAGCTTGGTTTCTTCAGGAAACTCCTCCACATCGGGAAGCACGTCTCCCCGGGAGGGTGCTCCCTCCTCCTTATCCAGGATATCAAAAATGGACATCTGTCCAGCTATGCTGTCCTTCTTCGCCCTTACGGCATTATCCAGCATAGACTCATAAACCTCCATGTACTGATGGCGGTTTCCCTTAAAGGAATCAAAAACACCTGCCTTGATAAAGGCTTCTACCGTTCGCTTATTTATCTCATTCCCCGCCATACGGTTAATGAAATCCGTGAAGGATGTGAAATCCCCGTTGCACTCCCTTTCATTTTCAACAGCCCTTATAACCGGAACCCCCACTGACTTTATTGCGGAAAGCCCGTATCGGATCTCCCTGTCCCCCGCGGGAGAGAAACCGGAGACCGCCAGATTTATATCCGGAGGAAGTATCTTTATCCCCATACTCCTGGCGGAAAGCATATACCCTGCGAGCTTTACGGTATTATCGAGCACGCTGGTCATAAGGCTCGCCATAAATTCCACGGGATAGTGGCACTTAAGGTAGGCTGTCTGCATGGTCACGTATGCATAACAGGCGGCGTGGGATTTATTAAAAGCATATTTAGCAAAGTCATTCATGCTCGCATATATTTCCAGAGCCGCCTCTTCTTTGATACCCTTTGCCACACAGCCCGGTATCTTCTGGATCTTATCCCTTACCCTTGTTTCTCCGCCGTAGACAAAGATATCCCGGTTTGCATCAATGTCCTTCTGCTTTTTCTTACTCATTGCACGGCGGATAATATCCGCAGCTCCCAGGGAATATCCTGCAAGATCCCTGAATATCTGCATTACCTGTTCCTGATAAACTATGCAGCCGTAGGTAGGTTTAAGGATGGGCTCCAGCTCGGGACAGAGATAGCTGACCTTATCCCGGTTTTTCTTTCCCTCAATATACCGGGGGATAAAGTCCATAGGTCCCGGCCTGTACAGAGCAATACCCGCTATAATATCCTCCAGCTTTTCGGGAGCAAGCTCCTTCATAAAGCGCTGCATTCCACCGGATTCCAGCTGGAATACGCCGTCCGTTTCCCCTGTGGAGATAAACTTAAGGGTTTCCGGATCATCATAATCTATTTTTTCAATATCCAGACTGATCCCCTGTCTCTCGTTAATAAATCCTACCGCATTCTGTATAACGGAAAGGGTCCGGAGCCCGAGAAAGTCCATCTTCAAAAGCCCCAGCTCTTCAAGGGTAGTCATAACAAACTGTGTTGTTATCTCCCCGTTTGGACCCTTGTATAAGGGGACGTAATTATCCGCTTCCTCCGGTGTTATCAATATTCCTGCGGCATGGATCGATGAATTCCGGGGAAGCCCCTCCAGCTTCATGCTCATGTCTATGACGCGTTTAACATCCTCATCCACCTCATAGAGCTTCCTCAGATCGTTATTTTCTTCCAAGGCCCTTTTCAGGGTTATATTCAGTTCATTCGGGATCATCTTTGAGAGATTGTCCCCGAAAGCGTAGGGAAGATCCATAACGCGGGATACATCCCTTATGACGCCCTTGGCAGCCAGGGTGATAAACGTGACTATCTGTACGCAATTCTTCCTGCCGTACTTTTCAACCACATAGTCGATGACCTCCTGCCTCTTTTCAAAGGCAAAATCTACATCTATATCAGGCATCGACACCCTCTCGGGATTTAAGAATCTCTCGAAGAGAAGATCATACTTCACGGGATCGATATCAGTTATCTTCAGTGCATAGGAGACCAGGCTCCCTGCAGCCGAGCCGCGTCCCGGTCCAACGGAGATACCGTGTTCTTTCGCGAAATTAATATAATCCCAGACTATCAGAAAGTAATCGACGAAGCCCATAGTCTTTATTACGGACAGCTCGTACTCCATTCTTTTATAAAGGCTCCCGTCATCATCGGGATAACGCTCCTTAGACCCTTTATCACAGAGGAATTTTAGATATGAGTAAGAATCCGGAAATTCTGCCGGATATGTAAAATGCGGAAGCTTCGTCCTGTGAAACTCAATATCTACTTGACACCTGTCAGCTATCTTCTGCGTATTTTCCAGGGCCTCGGGAACATAGGAAAAGAGAGAGCGCATCTCTTCCTCAGACTTCACATAATACTGTCCGCCCTCATATCTCATACGGTCGGTGTCACTGAGCTTCTTTCCGGTCTGCAGGCAGAGCAGTATGTCATGCGGTTCCGCATCCGATGCATTGGTATAATGACAGTCATTCGTGCAGACAAGAGGGATATCGAGCTTTTTTGACATGGAAATAAGAGTCTGATCCACAAGCTGCTGCTCCCGTATCCCGTGGTCCTGAAGCTCCAGGAAGAAATTACCCCTGCCGAAGATATTTAAGTACTTAAGGGCAGCCTTTTCGGCTTCCCCGATAAGCCCCCTTATTATTGCCTTTGGGATCTCGCCTGCGAGACAGGCTGAAAGACAGATAAGCCCTTCATGGTATCTTTCCAGTGTTTCCATATCCACTCTGGGCTTGTAATAATGACCCTCCGTGTGCCCCACGGAGACGATCTTCATAAGATTATGGTAGCCGGTATTATTTTCGGCAAGCAGCACCAGATGGTGATACCTGTCCTCATTCATACCGGCTTCCTTATCAAATCTGGAGCCGGGGGAGACATAGATCTCACACCCCAGCACCGGATTTATATTTGCATCCCTGCAAGCATTATAAAAATCTATCACGCCAAACATGACCCCGTGGTCTGTGATGGCGGCTGCGTTCATTCCGAGTTCCTTTACCCTCGCCACATATTCTTTTATCTTATTGGAACCGTCCAGTAAGGAGTATTCCGTATGTGTGTGTAAATGAACAAAACTCATATAATAGATCCTTCGCTGACGCTCAGGATGACATCAGCTTGCGCTCAGGATGACATCAGCTGACGCTCAGGATGACATCAGCTTGCGCTCTTGATGGCATCAGCATTTTTCTTAAAGGTATTTCTTCAACGCATCAACCTTGTCCAGCTTCTCCCAGGGAAGATCCACATCGGTCCTTCCGAAATGTCCGTAGGCCGCAGTCTGCTTATAGATAGGACGGCGGAGATCAAGCATCTTGATTATGCCGGCGGGGCGGAGGTCAAAGTTCTCACGTATTATCTTCGTAAGCTCTTCATCGCTTACCTTTCCCGTACCAAAGGTGTCGGCCTGTACCGATGTGGGCTCCGCTACACCTATGGCATACGATAGCTGTATCTCAACCTGATCCGCAAGTCCCGCTGCCACTATATTCTTTGCCACATACCTTGCAGCATATGCCGCGGAGCGGTCAACCTTGGTGCAGTCCTTTCCGGAAAAAGCACCGCCGCCGTGGCGCGCATATCCGCCGTAGGTATCCACTATGATCTTTCTTCCGGTAAGACCCGCATCTCCGTGAGGTCCGCCTATAACAAAGCGCCCGGTGGGGTTGATGTAGATCTTCGTCCTTTCATCTATCATTCCCGAGGGAACAACGGGATCAAATACATACTTCTTGATGTCCTTATGTATCTGCTCCTGGGTCACATCATCATCATGCTGAGTGGAGATTACTACCGCCTCAAGTCTTGAGGGCTTTCCGTTCTCGTCATATTCCACTGAAACCTGTGATTTTCCGTCCGGGCGGAGATACTTCAATGTTCCGTCCTTCCTTACCTTTGTAAGCTGAAGAGTAAGCTTATGGGCAAGGTCAATGGGATAGGGCATATACTCCGGTGTCTCATTGGAAGCATAACCGAACATCATTCCCTGATCCCCGGCTCCGATAGCACCGATCTCATCATCGGACATATTCTTCTCCAGAGCCTTCAGGTCTGCCTTTGTCTCCAGGGCATTGTCCACACCCATAGCGATATCTGCAGACTGC
Source organism: Lachnospiraceae bacterium AD3010 (assembly GCA_000622025.1). Taxonomy (GTDB): domain Bacteria; phylum Bacillota; class Clostridia; order Lachnospirales; family Lachnospiraceae; genus NK4A144. The sequence goes on from KK211390.1 coordinate 17,603, forward strand.
TCGTCAATTGCTGTAAACACTGCACAGGTATCGGCATCAAAACCGTACTCGGACTTTGTGTAGCCTATCTCACGAACCGTATCACGGACAGTCTTCTGAATGTCCACATAGGCCTTCGTCGTGATCTCGCCTGTAACTACCACAAAGCCGGTGCAGGCCATGGTCTCACAGGCAACACGGCTCATGGGATCCTGTCTCATGCACTCGTCAAGGATCGCATCCGATATGGCGTCGCATACCTTATCGGGATGTCCTTCTGTAACTGATTCTGAGGTAAATAGTCTTTTTTCCATTTTTCACTCCTTTTCTAAAAACCTGACAATAGTAGAAAAGAGTCCACCTTTGCAGAGTGGACTCGACTTCTCATCAAATCCTCTCATTGTTCGATATTACTCGCTCAAGGGTGGCACCTTCCCGTTTCTGCGGGAGGTTGTCGTGACTTCATAGATCCTTTGCATCTCCATCACTCTTAATAAGAGAATATTACCATATTCATTTGTGAACTCTCGACTACTAATGTACTCTAAGAGTGCTTTTCTGTCAATCAGAAATTCTCCTCATGAACCTCGAAGAATGACTGGGGATGTGCACAGACAGGACAAGCCGCGGGAGCCTTTGTTCCAACAACGATATGTCCGCAGTTACGGCATTCCCATACCTTTACTTCGCTCTTTTCGAATACCTGCTTTGCTTCCACATTCTGAAGGAGCTTCCTGTATCTTTCCTCATGCATCTTCTCGATAGCTGCCACGCCGCGGAACTTTGCTGCCAGTGCTGTGAAGCCCTCTTCCTCGGCTTCCTTAGCCATACGCTCGTACATATCGGTCCACTCGAAGTTCTCTCCGTCTGCTGCTGCAGCGAGGTTTTCCTCAACCGTTCCGAGCATTCCAAGCTCCTTAAACCAGAGCTTTGCATGCTCCTTTTCATTATCTGCGGTCTTTAAGAACATTGCGGCGATCTGCTCATAGCCCGCCTTCTTTGCTACGGATGCAAAGTAAGTGTACTTATTCCTTGCCTGTGATTCTCCAGCAAATGCTTCCTGAAGATTCTTCTCTGTCTTGGTTCCTGCATAGGGATTGTTTGCCATTATACTGTCCTCCTTTTTTAAAATACCTTGTCCGCTAAGTATAGCACGTTTACTATATTTTGTCCTTATTTATTACTTCCTCGAAAGACGGCGGATCATAGTCATAGCCTATACCCACACTGCCCTCCTTTATAACCACCGTTGCCGCATGGGCTGCAGCCGCTTTCAGCGCATGCTTTATCCCTTCTTCCCGCTGCCGCCCCTCATTTCTGCCTGAAATAAAGTCAACAAGGAAGGCTCCGATAAAGGAATCTCCGGCACCCAGAGCATCTGTTGCATCTACCTTTTCCACCTTATGAACGTAATAGCTCTCACCGTCATATGCGATTATGGGATCACATCCCCTTGTGCCCACCGCTATACTGCATCCCAGATCTGCGGCCTTCTTTAATACCCGTCTTATCTCCGGTTCCTTAAGGTGGCTGCAGGAGAAAAAGCCGTATTTCACATGAGGCGCTATCTTTTCGATATCCTCATCCGTAAATGCCGAATGGAAATCATAGCATATCTCGATCTTCTCTTCCTCGTGGAGACGCTTAATTGTTTCGGGAGTCACATCAGCAACCCGTCCCATAGTGATGACGTCAAAGTTCTTAACATATTCCGTCTCTTCCGGGGTGAACTGCACGGGATAGAGATCCGTTACTCCCTCCTTATTCCAGTCCAGAAAGATCCTGTCACCGTCCTCCTTTAATATTACAATGCTGTACCCGCTGGAGCCGTTTTCATCCCGGCACTTTGAAGTATCCACCCGGAGCTCCTTAAGTGTCTCCTTTAGAAGATTCCCTGCCATATCATTTCCGAATACACCGAGAAATCCCGCCTCTGCATTTAATAATGCAGCATTGCATACCACGTTGTATTCATTTCCACCGGGATACATCCTCCTTTTTTCGGGGTAGATATCCATGGTGGCTACCCCGGTACCAAGGATCCTCACCTTCTTTTTCCGGGAACTCCTTTTTTTCTTTCTGAATTCCACCGGTTCAAAGTCCTGCAGGGATGCAAGGTATCCCCGTTCCTTGAGCTTTTCCTGAATGATATCCAGAAGTGCCTCGGAATTTGCACTTACCGTGTGATAATGATAGCCGGCAGTAACATTTTTCAAAAGACTGGATTTGCCGCTCTTTATATCCGACAGGAAATGCTCTATATCCACCCTGCTCCCGATATTCAGATCCGCTCTCACGGTACCGTATACCTTGTGGTAGATAAAGACATCCTGCACCAGTCCTCCGAGATCCGTTATAAGCTTCAGCTCATCAGCCACGGCCTCATCACTGTGATTTACCTTAAAAACACGAACCGCGCTTTTCTTTTTCGAAAGAAGGTAACCGTTATTAGTTGATGAGATCTCATAGCGTTCCGCACGGAGAAGGGCGATGTCCTGCACTATGACCTGACGGCTCACATTGAAAAGAGACGCCAGCCTCTTACCGGAAACCGGCTCCCTTTCATTTTCGAGATACTCTATTATCTTCTTTCTTCTGTCCTTTCCCTTCATACGGTCAGGCCCCCAGTAATTCCCTTAACGCGGTGATATATGGCTTCTGCAGCTTTGCTTCCGAAAGGACCTCATCCTCCGAGAATACCTTTTCCGCACTGCCCTCCGAAAGAATCCTGCCATGTGCCATTACGATTACTCTTTCAAAATTCTCCTCCACAAAATCCATGTCATGGAGTATGGCTATCACCAGCTTTCCCTCGGAGCTTAAATGCCTTATCATGTCCCCTATGAGCTTCCTGCCTTCATAGTCCTGTGCAATTGTAGGCTCGTCCAGTATTATCACATCCGTATCCATGGCAACAACAGATGCAATGGCGGTCATCTTCCTCTCATAGAGCTCCAGATCATAGGGATTAACGCTTTCCCTGCCCTTAAGCCCCATAAGCTCCAGAGCCTTCAGTGCTTCCTCCTTCGCCTTTTCTTCGGACATGCCTATATTCAAAGGCCCGAACATTGTTTCTTCCAGCACGTTATATTTAAATATCTGGTCATCCGGATTCTGGAAAACGTATCCCACCTTATCCGCCAGCATGGCAACGGTCTTTTTTGAAATGTCGTCGTTTTTGAAATATATACTGCCGCCAACCGGCTTTAATAGCCCTTTTAAAAGCCTTACCAGAGTTGTCTTCCCTGCGCCGTTCTGTCCGATTATGGCCGTGGGACGGTTATTCAGGGTCAGGGAAAGCTTTTGGAAAATCGGCGTTCCCTCCGTATAGTAAAAATCCACATTATCCATACGGAAGAGCTCCTCCGTATCACCGGCTTTGCTGTTTAGCCGGAGAGCGCCGGTCCCTGCCTCTTTTAAGGGTCTGATATTCTTTTCCAGAAACAGTCTCTTCGTATCCTCAAGCTTTACCGGATAAGTACCGTCCGGCAGAGAGAGACCGTATTCCCGGCATATCCTTGTGAAAGCCGGAGCCTTAATTCCGTATTCCGAAAGATCGTCCCTTGAAAAGATCTTTTCCGGTGTGTCAAAGTCGATGACCCTGCCCTCACTCATAAGGATGATCCTGTCCGCATAATGGGCAAGCTTCTCCAGCTTCTGCTCTATCATAATGATGGTGATACCTGTTTCCGTAAGGTCATCCACCACCCTGAAGACCTCCTCGGTCCCCTGGGGATCCAGCTGGGATGTGGGTTCGTCAAGGATTATTATGTCCGGCTCCATGCAGAGGATACTGGCTATGGCAACTCTCTGCATCTGTCCCCCTGAAAGCTCAAAGGGATTTCTGTCCCTGTACTGCCATATATCCAGCCGTTTTAATACCTGTTCCACCCGTGACAGGATGATCTCAGGCTCGGTACCAAGATTCTGGAGTCCGTATGCCACTTCATTAAAAACCGTCTCTGCTGCTCCCGACAGCTGATTAAAGGGATTCTGGAAAATGAGGCCCACAAACTCGCACATTTCCTCCACCGGAGTCTCTTCCACGAGCCTGCCGTTCACCTCAACCCTTCCGCCATATGCTCCGTTATAAAACCTTGGAACAAGGCCGTTTATCGCCTGTCCCAGGCTGCTCTTTCCCGCACCGTTCCTGCCGGCTATCCCGATAAACTCTCCCTTTTCTATTTCCAGGGAAATATCGTTTAATGCAAGCTTCTCCGTATTGGGATATCTGTATTTTAAGTGCTCTGCTTTTATGATAGGCATGACAGTATCCTCCATACAGAAACGACAATGATAAGTGCTGCAAGAATAATGCTGATGACTATGTCGGCACTGCTCTTTTTCCTGTCCGTAATATAGCTCCTCTTATTCTTCCTCCCGAATCCCCTTACTTCCAGCGCAATGGCTCTTTCCCTGGTATTGATGAGAGCGCTCATGACAACTGGAGAGATAAGCGGAAGGAAGGCCCTTATCCTGGTAAACAGGGATCCCTCCGTCTCCATGCCTCTGCTTCTCTGTGCATCAACTATGGTATCCCTTGTCTTCATCATCTGTGGTACTATCTGGAAGACCGAATTGATCACATAACCGAATTTCGGGGAAAAGCCGTTCTTTTCCATTTCTTCCACTAGATCCTGGGGTGAGGTGCTAAGGACAAATACCGCAAAGCTTAAGAGCATATTTAAGATGTTTAAGGCTATGCCCGCTGCATACAGCACACCCTCCCTGTAAAAGGTCAGTATCCAGATATTAAACAGCGGATTCTCGTTTTTATGATAAAAAAGCCCCTGTATCAGAAAGATCACAATGATAAGGGTAAAAGAGAAAGCCACGAGAGGCAGGGCACGCCTGAAGACCCGTCCAATGACAAGCAGTATCAGGCTGCACAGTATGATAAAGGGGAAGAGCAAAAGCCTTCCCCCTATAAGCGGGATCAGTATCGCCGCAAAAACATACAGAAGCTTTGTGTAGGGATGCAGCTTATTTAAGAAGCTTCCCTTGTCAACATAGAGACTTAATGCGCTCATTTAGTCCAGTCTTTCTATCTCTGCATTCACATCATAAAGAGCAGTAAGCTTTGCCGGAAGACCTTTAAGGATCAGGAAAGCGATAATGACCGTAAGTATTTTGTCCGGCACATCCACCACAAGCTCATCAAGGAAGGATCCGATGACTACCGGCATCCCGTTTGCCTGTGTTATGGCAAAGAGTGCATCACCCCATACATTACCCGTGGTGCCTCCCCAGAACATAACATTTAAGGGAGTGGAAATGATGACCGCTGCAAGTCCTCCCGCAAGAGCACATACAAAGGACTTCGGAAATGTTTCCATAAAGCCCATCCTCGCAGTAATACCTACCGCAATACCTATGCCAAGACTTGTGAGAGCATACACGAGCGAGATATTATCTCCGGTTGTAAGACCGTATATGATATTATTGACCGCACCACAGATGCCTCCGATCACAGGACCGCCAAGAGCGGCTCCGATACAGGTTCCGATACAGTCAAGCCACAGGGGAAGCTTCAAAAACTGTGCAAAGAGCTTTCCCAGATAATTGATACCTATGCAGGCAGGTATCAGAACTATAGTGGCTGCATTGAGTTTTGTTTTGAAAATATTAGACATGATCTTTTCTCCTTTGCCTGTTTATTTGATTAGCCGGCGTTTCGCTTTTCCAAAAGATATTCGTCACCTGTCATTATCCTGACCTGAAGAGGAACAAGACCCGAAAGAACGGTTTCCACAGCCTTTTCGGTCACCTGATCCAGTCCTGAAACACAATCCCTAAGGTAAATAACCTGTGCCCCCTCATCGATAGCGGCGAAGGCCGTTGACAGCACACAGCATTCCGCCACCACTCCGGACAGAAGAACCCTGTCCGCTTTACATACTGCCTTTTTTACATCGGGTATTGCCAGTGATGAATATACGGATTTGCTGTAAAGAGGATAATTCTCCAATTCCCCCTTAAGTATCTCCGCCATCTCATTGGCAAAGGCGTCACTGTTAATGTCCGCGTTTTCCCGGTTGTAATCCTTCCAGGCGCCCTCTGCACCGTCATCTGCAAGGAACCTCGTAAAGATAACGTCAAAACTGTCCCTGCCATCACGGATAAGCTTCAAAATATTCTCCGCCGCTTTTCCGAAGCTGTGACAGCACCAGGCTCCTCCCTGTCCGTAAACATTCTGCATATCTATGACAAGCAGAAGATCTTTTTTCATTAAATCTACGCTCCTTCAAGGTGACAAGACAGATGTAAATGTATAACTGATTTTACAGCCTGAAATGGCTTAAGTCAATCGGTTTTTCAAAATGGGATATTTCTGATATAATTAAGAATCTTTAAGATAAAGATCCTTCGCTGCCACGCAAAAGATCCTTCGCTGCCGCGCAAAAGATCCTTCGCTGCGCTCAGGATGACATTTGACAACTGTGACGCTCAGGATGACATTTGACAACTGTGACGCTCAGGATGACATTTGACAACTGTAATGCTCAGGATGACATAAGAGAGGTGCCGAAATATGAAATCATATCTTGAAATGACAAAAGACGAGCTGTCCGCTGAGATAGAACTCCTCCGGGCGGAATACAGAAAATATCAGGGAATGGAGCTGAAGCTTGATATGAGCAGAGGTAAGCCCTGCCTTGACCAGCTGGATCTTTCCATGGGGATGATGGACGCTTTGAATTCCCACGCGGATCTCTCCTGTGCCGATGGCACAGACTGCCGGAATTACGGGCTTCTGGAGGGTATCCGGGAAGCAAGGGAGCTTCTCGGGGATATGATGGAGAATAATCCGAAAAATATACTTATCTTCGGAAATTCCTCCCTAAACGTAATGTATGACCAGATCTCCCGATCCTTTACCCACGGGGTAATGGGAAATACCCCCTGGTGCAAGCTTGATAAGGTAAAGTGGCTCTGCCCCGTTCCCGGCTATGACAGACATTTCAGTATAACCGAGTACTTCGGTATAGAAATGCTGCCCGTACCCATGACACCCACCGGTCCCGATATGAATATAGTTGAGAAGATGGTGGCGGAGGATAAGGCCATAAAGGGCATATGGTGCGTTCCCAAATACTCAAATCCCCAGGGCTACTCATACAGCGATGAAACGGTGAGGCGCTTCGCCAGACTGAAGAGCGCTGCCAAAGATTTCCGCATCTATTGGGACAATGCCTATGGCATACACCACCTCTACGATGACCATCAGGATTACCTGATAGAGATACTGGCAGAGTGTAAGAGAGCCGGAAATCCGGATCTGGTATATAAGTTCTCATCCACCTCCAAGATCACGTTCCCGGGAAGCGGTCTTGCTGCCATTGCCACCAGTGCCAACAATCTGGAGGACATAAAAGCCCAGCTTAAGAACCAGACCATCGGACACGACAAGGTAAATCAGCTCCGCCATGTCCGTTTCTTTAAGGATATACACGGTATGACAGAGCACATGAGAAAGCATGCCGATATTCTCCGTCCGAAGTTCGAATCTGTGGAAAATATCTTTGAGGAGAATCTGGGCGGACTTGGAATCGCGGAATGGACTAAGCCGAACGGCGGCTATTTCATAAGCTTCGACGGAATGAACGGAAGTGCAAAACTCATAGTTGACAGGGCAATGAAGGCCGGAGTCAAGCTTACACCTGCAGGCTCCACCTGGCCATATCATCACGACCCTGAAGATAAGAATATAAGGATAGCCCCGACTTACCCCACCCTTGAAGATCTTTCCACCGCTGCAAGACTTTTCACGGTCTGTGTACGGCTGGTAAGTGCGGAGCTGCTTTCAGTTCGTTCTTTCTCACATACATAAGAGCATCGGCTCTTTCAAAGACCTCGCGGTAGGTCTTGTCCGTTTCGGGAACGTATTCGGATAGGCCTGCCGCGATGACCACTTTACAGTTCCTTTTATTGTACTCGACTTTTTTGTTCAGATCCTCTATAATCTCCTGCCTTCTCTCATAATCCGACCCGGTCAGGATCACAACAAATTCGTCTCCTCCGATCCTGAATACGGGGCTGTGTTTAAACTGCTCACATATGATCCGGCAGGCGTTCTGTATAAGCTCGTCTCCTGCCTTATGCCCCATAGAATCGTTTACCTGTTTTAATCCGTTTATATCACAGACTACCACAGCGAATTCTCCCATGTCCCTGTCTTTTATCAGTTCCTCATACTGACGTTCTCTCACAGCGTACGCTGCCTTACTCTTCACTCCCGTGAGAGGATCCGTAAATGCGACCGCTCTGGCCTCATTTAGTTCCTTTTCATGTTCTGCTTCGCGCTTCACCATTATGGACTGGTTACTCAGGATGATCCACACGGCAAAGGTAAAGAGAATCAGGGTGAAACCGGTGGAGTAATTATTAATACGGTCAAGCTTTTCCATTTCATTCCTGATGAAGTCATCCGTAGTCTGACCGTAGTCATCCTCCGCGCTTTCCTTCCCGTAATGAGAAATTATATTATCCATGGAGTTCCGGGTATAATATTCCGAGGTCTGCTTCACCCATTCAAGGGAGGTCATAAGTATCAGCATAAGGAGTACCACCCACACCACTCCGGTCCTTCCGAACCTTCTGTCCTTGTGGTCATGAAGGAGAATATGCCGGAAGAATATCATTCCGATCACAGCCCAGGCTGCAAAGAGGAAATAGGATTCCGTAGCCATTACCCCGGTGTAGAGGAAATTCGGGATCAGGAGCATTAAAGCAAAGACCAGCATAACCGCCACACCCAAAACACCGGTTATGATCTCGGCAATACGACCCTCTCTTCTGGCCTTAATAAGTGCTGACCCGGAAACAAAGCCATAGATAATGGTGGCTCCGAGAGTTGTCACATCCACGATCCACCCTACCGCCGTCCTTCCGAAAAAGGGAATAATAAGCGATACTATCACTATAAGCCTGAAGGCATCCCCCGGATTCCTTTGTCCGTTCAGTTTTGAATAGTGCTCCGGCATAACCTGATCCTTTGACAGGGCATACATAAGACGGCTCAAAGCAAAGGTATTCCCGATAAGGCTGGTTATGACCACCGCGAACAGCACAAAAAGAAGTATGATCTCCCCGGCGGGTCCGATATATCTGTAGGCTGCATAGAAAGCAGGCAGGCCCTTCAGCCCTCCAATGGAACCGATATTCCTTATATATGAAAGCCAGCTGTCATATTCGGGAGGGAAAGCGGAGACTGAAAGGAGCAGCAGGAAAATATAGAGGAGCGTGACTGTAAGAATGGATATAAGCAGTATCCGGAAAATCTTTTTTACCGGAAAAGCAATCTCCTCTGTAAGATTTGAAATATTCTCAAAGCCGATAAAGGCCCAGGGAGAAATACAGGCGATATGCGCTATCTGGTACGCAATGTTCCCGTCGGGGATGAATGCCGGCTTCATAACCTCGTATCTTCCGCCGAGCTTCATAAAGGCCACAAAGAAACACACCGTGATCCCAACGACAAAAACTATGGAAAGCACTATAACCAGGATCACCTTCAGTTTTTTTGTCAATGCACAGAAAATACAGGATACTACTACAGCCGCCATTGACAGCAGTATCTCTCCGAAATAGATCTGATAACCGAAAATGGAATAGTGAAAGCCGAAACGAAACAGATCGCCCAGAAAATATCCGGCAAATATGGGGAGTGACGTTACATTTGCCCAGAAAATGGACACATAGGTAAGTCCCAGAAACCAGGCTGTAAGAAAGCCATAGTCGAAACCAAAGGTCTTTCTGGTAAAGGTATAGGCTCCTCCCGCATCCGGAAAAACCTCCATCATATAGTGGTAATTCCTGGCGATCACAACCATTACAAGAGCACCGATAAGAAGACCCGAAACACTTCCCACAGGTCCGGCACTTGCAAGATAGGCATTCCCGGTAACAACGAAGGAACCCCACCCGATAGCCGTGCCTATCGATATTGCCCAAACGGCAAGAGGTGACAGATATTTGTCCAAGCCATTTCCCTGCCTGTTGTCAGAAGTATCCATGCTCTTCCTCCGTAACAACCCCTGTTTGTAATTATACCCCTACCCTGCTCTTTACTGCAACAATCAGTTGGGGTATAGTAGGATAAACGCATCAATCTCTCAATCCGTATTGACCGCATATCCACAAGCAAACCCTGCGGAACGCGCTACGCCAAGCTCTCCGCCAACTGCGGCCAGGCACGCGGAGCATTCACGAACGATTTGTTTATACTCCGCGTGCCAATCCGCAGTAAGCGGCATATCTTGTCTGCGGTTCCGATAAAGGGTTATGCTTGTGGACCTGCAGTCAACACGTATTCTGGAGAGATTGATGCGTTTATACTGTGGGGTATAGTAGCAGGGTGCTGCCGTTATATGAAAGGAAAGAACAAGCAAAAATGAAGATCAACAGATCAAAAATCTTAAGTCCTCTCCTGCTACTTTTTACAGCGATGATATGGGGAAGCGCCTTTGTCGCACAGAGCGTGGGTTCGAGGTCCTTAGATCCCTGGACCTTTGTATTCTCACGCTATGTTCTGTCGTCTCTGGTGCTTCTTCCGGTTACGCTGTTCAGTGAGAAAAGAACCGGAACCGAAGAAAAACCGGAAGAAAAGAAGACTTTGCTGAAAGGAGCTCTTTTCTGCGGTTTCTTTCTGGGACTTGCCAGCATTGCCCAACAGGCAGGGATCCGTTACACCACCGCCGGAAAAGCGGGCTTCATTACGACCCTGTATGTGGTGATGGTTCCTCTTATTTCTTTTTTCCTGGGGAGAAAGCCTGAACGGAAGACCTGGCTCTGTACCTTTCTGGGCTTAACCGGTCTTTACCTTATAAGCGTGAAAGAGAACTTCACCATAGGAAAGGGCGATGCTCTTGTGATCCTCTGTGCGCTGCTGTTCTCATTCCAGATAATCTGTGTGGGCTATTATTCCGTCAGGGTAAGAAATGTAATAAAGCTTTCTAACCTCCAGTTTATGGCCGCTGCCCTGATAGTCCTGCCGGGTCTCCTTATCTTTGAAAGACCCTCTATTACGGATATCTGCGAGGGAGCCCCTTCTGTTCTCTATGTGGGGCTCTTTTCCGGCGCCATAGGCTATACCCTTCAGATAGTTGCGCAAAAAAATACAGACCCCGCCGTAGCCTCACTTATAATGAGTATGGAGTCTGTATTTGCCGCACTTACAGGCTGGATCGTCCTTGGACAGAGCTTAAGTCCCAGGGAAACAGCAGGCTGTGCGATTCTTTTTATTGCCGTTATACTGTCAGAGCTTCCTGTCTCCCTGCCGGGACGAAAGCATATCCGAAGCGGCGGTAAAGATTAACCCTTCCTGAGTGCCATCCGGACTGAACCCTTAGGATCGGTTATAAGGAGCTTTACGATCCAGATCACAAGTCCCAGGGCAACCACCGAAAGACCAAGGTAAGTATCATTCAGCATATCTTCAAGTGCCGGGGAAAAGAACGCTGCACCGTCTCCAATGTATTCAAAGACCGCATCCACGAGCCACATAATGGAAGCACCCCAGTAAAGGAAGCATAATGTCAAAAGCTGCATTTCATCATTTTTTCTGAAATACCAGATAGCAGTTACGATAACCGCAGCAAAAACAGTTATTAGCAGTGTCATTCTTCTACCCCCTTTACAAGCGATTTTCTGTTCTTCCTGTTCACTATGGAGTCTGCAGCAAAGCACATAACAGCCCAGACAACAGTCACAAGAACTGCCATACATACACCCGCTGTAGACATTTCAAGAAGCATCGCAGCAGTTTCGGACGGACTGCTCATGGCTGTGAGGAAGGGGAACCAGGGAACAACCTCTCCGTGCCAGATATGTTCGAATAATAGGAGGATAACTCCCCCGATAAGCATATTGGAAAGCCAGTTAAGCTTCCGGCTAAAAGGGATCTTTATCTCCTTTTCCTCATTTCCATCGGCAGAAAGTACTGCTTCCGCCTCACTTTTCTTAACCATCTTCTCAACAGCTTTCACTACAACCGCTTCTGCAGCCGGTACTAAAAAACAAGCCATTCCAAATTCCTCCTTTTTTTACTCTGTTCTTATAGTTTTATAGGTGTTTATGTAATTTGTCAAGATGCCGTAATCATTCAGACCTGTACCTTTCCGGTCTTGAAAAAATTCCTTAAGTTTGCGAGCAGCTCTTCCCTTCCTATGGTCTTAAGGAGATAGCCTTCCGGCTTCAATGCCACCACCTGCATAACGCTTTCCTTATCACCCTTGCCCGTCAGGAAGATAACCGGTATGGACTTCGTATCAGCATCGCTCCTAAGCATCTCCAGAACCTGCGGGCCGCTGGTAACGGGCATCTCATGATCTAAGAGAATGAGATCCACGCCGTTCTTTCCTAACCACTTTATCGCCTGAAGCCCGGAATTTGCCATGGAGACCCTGTAGTCATCCTTTAACCAGTCCCGTACAAGACCCATATAGGTGGGGTCGTCATCCACGATAAGGATGCTTTTTTTGTACTCTCCCGCCTCTATTTTTCCGAAGAGATCGGAGACCGTCTTCACAAACTCATCATTATTTAGAGGTCTGTTAAAGGCCTTGTATATAAGATTGCCGGGCATATTGTCAATGACCCTGCGGGTATCCGCCGCATCTCCGATAAGAATGAACTGCCGTCCCTCATCTGTCATTTTGTCTGTAAGGAAGCTCAGTATCTCGCGGGGGATCTTTTCATCACTGTCCATATAATAAGTTAGAAGTGCATCCTCATGACAGCTCAATGCGTCGTTTATGGTATTAACCCCTGCTTTAACGAAAGCCGCATCGATCCCTGCCTCCAGCAGTTTTTTTACCAGAACTCTTATAATAAAGCTCTCTTTTCCACCGATAATGAAAACGGTCTTTTCTTCCATGTCATTCTCTCCGCGCTATGAAACCGTTCTTAAAAGTTCCTCCATCCCGTCCCAGTCAAGAACCTTCAATTTTCTTTTTAACTCCTCAAAGATGTGGCTGTCCGCCTCCGGCAGACGGAATTCCTCCATTTGGGATAATACCATTTCCACGGCATCATAGTCCATACCGGGAATGAATTCTCTTAAAGCCGCATAGGCATCCTCCAGTTCTTCCCGGGGCATAAACTCCCTCTCATCATCTTCATCTTTTTCGGAAAGTCTCTGAAGCCTTTCCCCGTACTCCCTGTACTTTCTTAACAGCGGCTCCGTATTTTCATCAATAAAGGCTGTGTCCCCGCTCTTTCCGGCATCTTCTAGAGCGCGGGCCATTTCCGAAAGCTCACCTGCTCCTATGATCCTGGCCGAGCTCTTAAGAGCGTGCACCTTTATGGTATACATTTCAATATCCCCGGCAGAAAGGGAATTTTCTATGGTCTCTGCATTATCGGAAAGGGTTTCGTAAAAGGTCCTCAGGGACTTCAGAAATGAATCCGCTCCTCCGCAGAACCTTATTCCGTCCTTAACGGAAATACCCTCTGTTTCATTAAGCCAGGTCATATTATCCGGCAGGACTTCCTCTGCTTCCGAAGCATCCCCCTCCTCCGGATCTTCCAATATATCGGAGGGCAGATATTTCTTTATGGTCTTTTCTATCTTGTCGGCTTCAACAGGCTTTGCAAGATAATCCTGAAAGCCTGCCTCCCTGTAGAAGTCCTTTCCGCTGGTGGCTGCATTCGCTGTCAGTGCTATGACCGGAAGATCCGGAAAATCCTTTCTGATCCCGGCGCAGGTCTGGAGACCGTCCATTTCAGGCATCATATGATCCAGAAGCACCAGATGGAAGGACTGCTCCTTCAGCTTCTCAAGACACTCCTTTCCGCTCATTGCGGTAGTGAGCTTAAGCTTCGTTCTCTTTAAGAGTCCCTTTATCACCTGCAGGTTCATATCGTTGTCATCCACAACAAGTACCCTGCCCTCCGGCGCAACGAACTCGGGAAGATATTTACTCTTTTCAGTGTCCGGGCTGCTCTCCGTGTATTCTCCTATGCCTTCACCGTCAATGATCTCCTGCTCCGCGCTGAAGTAAAAGGTAGAGCCTTCTCCGTATATACTGTCACACTTAAGCTCTCCACCCATAAGCTGGACAAAATGTCTGGAGATATCAAGTCCCAGGCCGGTACCCTGAACCGCACTGTTCCTTTCCTCATCAACTCTTTCAAAGGCAGAGAAGAGCTTTTCCATATCCTCCGGCTTTACTCCTATACCGGTGTCCTTAACGGCGAAATACAAAAGGCACTTATTCTCATTCTTTTCCTCCACCCTTACCGAAAGGGTAAATCCGCCCTTTTCCGTATACTTCACGGCGTTTGTAAGGAGATTCAAAACCACCTGCTTGATCTTTCCCGCATCTCCCCGGAGCTTTTTCGGAAGCTCCTTATCAATATCCGTTTCAAAGGTAAGATCCTTTTCATTGCTCTTCACCCTTATCATTGTGGTAAGGGATCTTAAAAACTCAAGTGTGTCATAGTCCTGGAGCACCAGATTCATCTTGCCGGACTCGATCTTTGAAAGATCCAGAACATCATTCACAAGTCCAAGCAGGAGCTCGGATGCCCGTTTTATATCCTTTGCATAACCTCGTACCGATTTACTGTAGTCCTCGGGAACATTTTCCGTGTCCTCACGGAGTATCATCTCATCCATTCCCATAATGGTATTTATGGGAGTCCTGATCTCATGGGACATATTGGCAAAAAATCTGGACTTTGCACTGTTTGCCCGATCGGCCTCATCCTTGGCGATCCTTATCTCCTCATACTGTCTCCTGATAATGGTGCTCTGCATAAACCTCCACACGAGGAACCCTACCAGAAGAGCCCCGAGGATACCAATAAGGATCCGTACAAACAGAAGCTCCATGATCCTTGGTTTTTTGTAGATCATAAAAACCTCATCCCTTAGGACAGATCCGTCATTATTATTTAATATCTGTATATGAAGCTTATAATGCCCGTATGGAAGATTGGTATATTCAAGGTATCCCAGCCCCCTCTGGAAAGAGGTGAGACCCTCGTCATCTGCCCCCTCAAGGAAAATATGGATAGTGGGATTAGAAAGGGTGAAATTCAGGATCGCCGCCTTTATCTGAATACGTCCGGTGGTAGGGGGCAGAATAAAGACTCCTTTTTCGTCCGGAATCACCTCTTTATCATCACAGAGTATATATTCCACATCGATATTGCAGTCCTTATCCACATAATCATAGCCCTTGGTCCTTATTTCCCTGACACCGTCGCTGCAGCAGAGTAAAAGCCTGTCGCCGGAGTCAAGCGGAAGATTCCAGGAATTGGCGGTTAACGTGGTATTGAAGCCCCTTGTATAGTCCAGTAGATTATATCTGTAATCTCCGTTTGAAATAAGATCATCAACATTGACAACATAAATACCGGCGCTGGATGATACCCAGGCCTCATTATCGGGAGTTACAAAGATGTCATAGTTATTGTTGTAGGGAAAGGCATCCAGTCTTCTGATCGTGTTTCCGTCATCATAATAGATGGAATCACTGGTAACGTAAAAGTACCCGCTCTCATAGGGGACTATCCTGAGTACCACCAGTGTTCCGAGGCCCTCTTCCCTGCCTATATTATCTACTACCTTATCATCCTCTATGATATAGATCCCGCTTCCGTCACTGCCGGCCAGTATACGTCCGTCCTTATCCTGAACCATTGAAAGGATCTGCGGCGTAGAGAGCCCGTCCTCCGCTCCCAGGGTCTTTACGACCCTGTCACCCTCTATATAATTAAGACCTGTATTGCTGGCAACAAGTATGCGTCCGTCGGAGAGCTCCATACTGTAGCGGAATCTTCCGCCGAGAGTTCCACTGCCTTCATGGAACACCTTGATCTTACCCTCTTCATCTATACAGTATATGCCCTCCTGCCCGTAAGTACTTAGCCAGATATTTCCCTTTGAATCGGTATTGATATGCCTGATCCGCACCCCGTCAAAGCGGGAAATGAAGTCGTATTTCCGGGGCTCATAGCTGTCCTTATCGACAACACTTAATCCGTTATCCTTTCCGAAAAAGATATCATTGCCCCTGATCTCTATGGCGTTTACGACACTCCCGTCTATTCCGGCTTTTACAAAGACATCCGTAAAGGGGTTCGGTGAAAGCTTGAGTATGCCCTGCTTATTTGAAACGAACCAGATATTGCCCTGATAATCCTTTGTGACCTGGCAGATGGAGCTCTCAAATCCATCCCGGACAAGGGGTATGACTTCTCCGCTGTCCTCATCTATTACCCCCATCCCGTTTTCGGCTCCGAAAAAGAACTCATCATAACGGCTGTCGTAGTAGACAGAGCTGAAATAGCTGATCTCCCCGGTGTCGTAACGCTCTGCCCTTTTTATACTGCTTCCGCTGAACTCAAGCTTGTCAATAAATGTATTTGACGTGCCGGCCAGTACGGTTTCCTCGTCCTGAACCTCCACACAGGTATAATCAACACCCGGCACGTCACAATCGCTTTCTGCTATGACCTTATCGTCCCTTATAAAAAAAAGGCTCCCGCCGTTTGTGACCCCGACTATCAGATCTTCATAGCCGCACAATGAACGGATCCCCGTATTTATGGACGTATCCTGTATTTCAGATATGACTCCGTCGGTATCAATCTTGGATAAGCCGTCCACGGTCCCAACATAAATATTGCCTTTATCATCCTCTGTTACGGCACGTATACTGTCAGCCGTAAGCCCCGTCTCTACCGTGTAAAATGCCATATCCCTTAAGGACGGATCATAGCAGCCAAGCCCCGATTCATTTGTTCCTATCCAGAGCCTTCCCCTGCTGTCCACAAAAAGAGCCATTACGCTGTTTATGTTGTAGCTCGCCGCAACCCTTTCAAAGGAGGCTCCGTCAAATCTGTAAAGACCGGAATAGGTTCCTGCCCAGATATAACCGTCACCGGTCTGGACAATGGCATTGGTCTCGGTGGAAAGAAGTCCGTCATCCTTTCCGTACTGCATAGCTTCGAAACCTGCCAGATAATCAATGCCCTTTGATCCGGATAGATCGGCGGCAAGAACGTTTCCCGGTCTTCCAAGAGACAATATTAAGATGATAAAAAACAGTAATGCCATTCCTTATAATTTGATGTTCTTTAAGAGATCTCCGAGGGAAGTGGTCACGGGAGCCGATTCGGGGAGCTGATAGATCTCCTCTGCCTCCGCCTGTTCCTCGTCGGCCTTTAGAGCCCTGATGGAAAGAGATATCTTCTTATCCTCTGTCTTTATTACCTTTACCTTTACGGTATCACCCACATGGAGCACCTCATCAGGGGTCTTGATCCTTTTTTCCGAGATCTGTGAAACATGGAGAAGTCCGCTTACTCCGTCACCGAGATCAATGAATGCACCGTAGGGCTGTATGGTCTCGACCTTTCCTTCAAGGACCATTCCCTTTTCAATAGAGGAACGCTTCTTTTCCTTTTCTTTTTCTTCCTTCTCTTTTAAGATGGTCTTCGCAGAAAGCACCAGCTTTTTTCTGGCGCTGTCACAGGTAATGATCCTGACCGTGAGATCCTTCCCGAGCCACTCCTCCAGATTTTCCACAAAGTCAAGGGAGATCTGCGAGGCCGGTATAAAGCCCCTGATGTTTTCAATATAGGCAATGAGGCCGCCGTTTACCATCCCTCCTACCTTGACCTTTATTTCTTCTCTGTTCTTGTAAAGCTCGTGTACATGAGCCCAGGCCAGGTTTTCTTCGGCACTTTCCTCATCCTCGACCTTTCCTTCCATGACATCCTCTCCGTCCAGTTTTTTCAGGGATTCGTCAAGCTCCTTTTTGTAATCGTCCATTGTCTCCATAACCGTTTACTCTCCTTTTTTTATTTGTTCCGGTGTTCTGCTGCTGTTGCAGGTAAGATAGATGACCTGACAGCTCTTTGCAAACTCCTCTGTCATCCGCATGGCGCTTTGGAAACGCTCTTCATCCAGATTGTTCATCACGTCATCAAGTATAACACAGGGCTTGTCATTCTCAAACAGCGCATCGATCAGCGCAAAGCGGGCGCTCAGGTTTATTATATCCCTTATCCCGCTGCTTTCCGACATAACCGAATGCAGGGCTCCCGATCTTTCAATGCTGATATTAAAGTCCGTATCCAATGAAGCTCCTCTTTCGCCTATTCCTGCCTTTTCCAGATAGGAGGAGAACCTGCTCTTCAGCCTGTCCATATAGTGACCGGAAAGGCTCTTCCTGGCCTCTGAAAGAAGCTCTATCGTGCGCTCAATATGATCAAGCTTCTCTCTGTCCTTATCTCCTGCTGTCTGCAGTCTGTCTATCTCCTGTCTGAGCTTCTCGGGATCCTCATACTCACGGTTAAGAGCGTCTATCTCCCGCTTCAGCTCCGCTTCCTGCTCGGATGCGGCTTCAAAACTCTTACGCTTATCTGTTACCCTGTCCTGCAGCACCGCAAATTCAAGTGTCTTCTTTTTTATCCCGTAATGCCTTACTATCAGAATAATAAGAGCTATAAGGAAAATGACCGCTCCGGCTACGGAAAGGATCTGACCGTAAAAGTAGAAAGCCGGGAGCCTGAAAACCGCATAACTTCCCACAGCCTCGACCGCGAGAGAAAGGATTATAAGGAGAACTCCGAAAACCAGCATTCCTGTTTTCCCTCCTCCGGAAACATTTCTTTCCGTAAATTCGGTAAGCTCCTTTTCAGCCTGCTCACGCTCGCTTCTGTACACTTCCTTTTCCTTTACCGCAGCGGCAAGCTCATTCTTTTTTTCCGTGGTCTTCTTTTCGCCATCCAGGGACTTGCGGAGCCGTACCTCCAGATCCGCCTTTTCCTCCGAATCACGGTCGATCTTTCCCCGTCCTCCGGTCTTTTTCAGCTCACGTCTGGCATCGGTCAGGATCTTCACCGCACTTTCATAAGCATTGTCCCCGCCTTCATTTTCCAGGAGACCGAGAAGCTTTGTATTAACGCTGTCATCTGTCCCAATGAAAAGATCGTTATGTGGGATATACACGCTTCTCTCGTATCCGTATGCATCGATACCGAAAAGCTCCTCCCCAAGAGAAGAGGTGAAATCCGTGGAGGGCTTCATAGTGGCAAGGTCCGTAAGTTCAAAGGAGTCGTCCTTCTTTCTTTCACCGAAAAATCTGGTTACCCTGTATGCCTTTCCCTCAGTTTCAAATTCTATGTAGCCTCCGAAATTCCCTCCCTGCCAGGGGGTCAGGTTCTTCCTGTGATCCTTCGGGTCATAGGTGGTGCCGTTCTTGGGATTATCAAGTCCGTAAAACATTGCACGTAAGAAAACCGCAAAGGTGCTTTTCCCCCAGCCATTCCTCTCATTAAGGGAATTCAGACCCTTATTCAGACTGCACTTCACATGGTGAAGAGAGCCGAAATTTTCTATATAACAAGCAAGGATTCTCATAAGATGCTCTTTCCTCCCAGGGCTGCCGTTCCCATTTCAATAACAGCCTTCTTTTCATCCTCGGTCCAGTCCTTATCCATAACAAGTCTTATGAATTCTCCCTTCAGGGAAATATCAAACTCCGCATCACTGTCCGTCATATCCGCTACAGAAGTATCGTCAACTATATGAACGGCATAGAAATCCTCTTCATACTTCTTTGAAAGAAAGCCCGTATTGATCTCATTCTTTGCCACTCCTGTAAGAACGATCTTTATAAGGTCATCGGAAGGTATCCCATTCGTCCGTATCTCTTCCGAAATAAGGAGATCTGCATCCCCTGTTCCCTCAGCCTCAGACACGTCGATCCGTATCTCATGGATCGTGCGTTTCGATGCCTGCATAAACACTGGCTCCAATATCCCGTTTTCGATATTTAGTCTCACAAAGCCCTTTTCACCGCATTCGTCAAAGCCGCGTCCTTCGAGACAGCCGGAATAACAGAACCTTCCTCTGCTACCGAGAGAGCCCTCCCTTAATTCATGAAAGTGCCCCAGAGCCAGATAGTCTATATTCCTGTGGGCCCAGGCATTCGGACGTATGGTTCCGTGATAGAGAACTATATTGAAATCAGATGGCAGAAGATCAAGCTCCGACGGATCCGATACGGAAGATATGGTGATGCCTTCATCGTATCTGTAGGTTTTGGTATCCTCAAAGGTTTTCAGATTCCGCGGAAGATCCTCCATTGCCGCTAAAAATGCCTCCTTTTCGTGATTGCCGGCAGTGTAGTAAAAGTCAATGGAGGGATTTCCGATAATACATTTTTCCACTATGTCCAGAGTGGTGGGATTTATCCTGATACTGTCAAAAAGATCCCCCACTATGAGAATGGCCTTTACATTGTTTTTTGCCGCATATCTGACCATACGAACAAAGGTCAGGAGTATCTCATTTCGTCTTTCCTCCGCCTTATTACTGTCCTTTAACCCGGACATCACGGCATCAAGATGGATATCGGAGCAGTGTATGAGTTTCATTTACTTTTACCTTTCTGTTAATCTGATCCTGCTTAAAATCCTTCGCTGCACTAAGCAGTGTGCCCCGCCCGGAAATGTTCCTCACGGAAGTCCCAGCAGATAGTAAACCGCTGCTGAGGATATGATAAATACCCCGCTTGCCGGATAGATGAATCCTGCAGCTAATTTTCTTCCGGACTGTATCTTTAATCCAATAAGAAGAGCGGCGGGCAGTATGATCCAGGCGATGTATCTTATATCTCCCGAACTGAAATTCGGAACCGCTATCATAAGCCTCAGCTGAAAGAATATCCCTGTAAGTATCAGTATACTCCAGAACCGGCGTATTGGCACTTCTTTTATGAGCTTTCCCCGTAAATGCAGAATGAATAATATTGAAACCGTGATAAAAAGAATAGATCCCGAAATAAAAAGAAGCCAGGCGAAGGGTGTGATATAAGGATTATAAACACTGTAATCGTATTCTCCCGTAAGTCCTGTTTTTATAAGCATAAGAAATATATTAAACTCGTCATAGGGGTTTCCGTTTTTTATCATACAGGCATACGGAGTCGCAGTCCTTATGTCTGCAAAACGCTGGAAGAGACTGTATCCGGACAGATCTTCCCCAACCTCCGGCATAAAGGTAAGGGGTACAGAAAAAAGGATCAGATTCCTTAATGGGAAGAACAGTCCGCAGGGAAAAACTATCAGGGCAAACAGCGTGTATTCTCCGATACGTTTTAGCAGTCTGTCTCTTTCCTTCCTGTCCGAAATAAGCCTGTTTATCATCAGAAATGCCACCGCAGGTGCGATCAGTACTCCGGACAGCTTTGACATCATTGAAAGACCTGTGAAAAGCGCAGTAAGCAAAAGATCTGTGAGCCGGTCCTCCCTTTGCCATTTCAGTACATAATAAACAGCCATCACAAGAAACATATGACTTAGCATGTCATTATTTATACTGCCGGAAAGAAGGATGAGCACCGGATGAAATGCCAGCAGCGCTTCCGAAAGATAAAGAGCCTTCCCCTTAAGCCCCATAAGAGCAAGGATCCTGAAGCCGTAAAAAATAAACACCATGCTGTAGATCAGTGTAAGGATCTGAAGATTCTCACAGGCTCTGCCAAAGTTCATTCCTCTTAAGAGACTTATCTTCAGCGCGGCTGCTGCAATGATGTGATGAAGCAGGGGCTGGAAAAAACCCCACCTTGTAGTAGGGTCAAAATCAGGGAGCTTCCCCTCATTCAGAAGATACTCTATCAGAGCCGCCTGTCCTATGCCTTTCCTGTTTCCGAAGCCTATGACATCATGCTGCCTGACCCAGGTATCGGTGTAGGATATGTAAAAAATGTGTAGAAAAAAAGAGTTTAAGAAGATCAGGAGCGGCAGGAACAGATCCTTTTTCTTAAATACCTTTCCCGCGGCGTAGGAAACAAGTACGCTTCCTAAGCCAAGGAGAATGATAAAGACCAGATATTCCCTTCTGGATAGATCCATAATGCCGCTCTGCCCCATCAGTTGAACATTACCACTTCTTCCTGCGGCGGTTGTGAAGCCTCCACCGAGTCAGCTATAAGAAAGGGAACCGGTCCCTCGACTCCCGGCATCTTTGCCGACCTGACAGTAGCGGTCACTGTAACAAAATCCTTTTCCTTCAGTTCCTCCGCCTTCTCATATCTGCACTGGAAACCGACAAACTGTATGTCTGCAGCGCAGCAGGTCATGGCAAACCTGCCGGGGACAAAGATGTCCCTGTCCCTTTTTTTCGGGAAATATACCTGTCCCTTAAAACGGACTCTTTTCCCTATGTAATTGTCCATGTGGTCAAAGGAATCTATATACCAGATACCGAAGTCATCATCCTCGATATCTATAAGGTCTCCATTCAGATCATACGGAAGTTCTTCCCTGATATTGTTGTTTATACTGCCGTCGGTCATCTCGAAAATAACCTGGGCACGGCGGTTTTTTGCCCTCGCCGTTCTCTTGAAACCTGCAAGATCTCCGTTTTCCGCCATTTCCTCCGTACATCTGTTGAACAATATGAGATCCGAATAGGTGAACTGGTTCAGCATAAGCATCTTCATATTATTCAGATGATCCGCATATGTGGAGGCATCAACGGCAGCTATACCCTCCGCCACAAGCCAGTTTTCCGGCAGAGCCTCCACCAGAACATCCTGGTCCCACATACCGTTATATTCTATGATGACCCTGTCCGGCTTCAGCTTCTTATCTATTTCGAGAAAGCGTTCCTCGCTTATCTCAGACTGTTCCTCTATATTTACCGTCTTGAACTTATTGACCTGAAGCTGCTCCTCATCTATCTCCTCAATCCCTTCCTCACAAAGGATATATACGGTCTTTTTTCCGTCCCGGAACTGACCCTCCTTCATTGTCTCCATAATGAAGCTGGTCTTACCCCCCTCCAGAAAACCGAAAAACAGATATACAGGTACTTCTTTACTCTTAAACATTGAAAAGCTCCCTTAAAAGGTCTTCCTTTATTCCTGAACCGATAACACAGATACGTCCGGTATAGTCTGCAGAACCCCTGCGGATCTCATACTCTCCCGGGGTAAGATCAAAGTGTATCCATTCTGCGGCGTTTTTATCCGGAACATAGCCCTTGGCTCTAAGCACCATTCCGTAGGCATCTCCTTCCTTAAGCTTCTCAAGGATAGCCCTGATCTCATCCTCGTCGTACTTTCGTGCGGTCTCCTCGCCCCAGCTCTGGAATACCTCGTCCGCATCATGATCGTGATGATGGTGATGATCGTGATCATGATGATGCTCGTGATCATGATCATGATGATGTTCGTGCTCATGGTCGTGCTCATGATCGTGATCATGATCGTGGTCGTGGTCGTGCTCGTGCTCATGTTCGTGGTCGTGGTCATGATCGTGATGGTGATCGTGGTCGTGGTCGTGATCATGATGATGATCGTGATCGTGATGATGGTGCTCATGCTCATCATGCGGCTTTGACATGATCTCCTCAATAAGAGAATCTACCAGAGTATGACCCTTTTCCATAGCGGAAAGTATCTGATCTCCCTTTAATTCATCCCAGGGGGTGGTAATTATGACTGCTTCCTTATTATGCTCACGAAGAAGCCTGTGAAGTTCATCAAGCTTTTCCTGCTTCACAGACTGACTGCGGCTTATTATGATCGTTCCGGCAGTCTCAACCTGATTATTAAAGAACTCTCCGAAGTTCTTCATATACATCTTTGCTTTATTGCCATCCACAACGGTGACCATACTGTTTACCTTCAGTTCATCCCCGTCTGCTCTCTCAACTGCTCTTGCCACATCAGAAAGCTTGCCTACCCCGGAGGGCTCGATTATTATCCTTTCAGGATGATATTTTTCCACAACCTCCTTCAGGGCAGTACTGAAATCACCCACAAGAGAGCAGCAGATACAGCCGGAGTTCATTTCGGTGATGTTTATCCCGGCGTCCTTTAAGAAACCTCCGTCTATGCCTATCTCACCGAATTCGTTCTCTATTAGCACCACCTGCTGTCCCTTAAAGGACTCTGCGATAAGCTTCTTTATCAGTGTGGTCTTTCCTGCTCCCAAAAAGCCTGAAATTATGTCAACCTTTGTCATTCTTCAACACTCCTTTCCAGTATTTCATCTATCACCTCATATATCTCATCTCTTCCCGATTTATCCAGGGAAGAAAAGGGTATTATCCTTGCTTCGCTTTTAAGCTTTGCTTCCAGGGTGTTCTTCAGGCTGTTCAGCCTCTTTATCTTTTCCTGTCTTTTTACCTTGTCGGCTTTTGTGGCTATCACTATGGGTTCAAAGCCGGAGGTCTTCATCCAGTCAAGCATCATAAGATCATCCTCATTAGGATCTCTTCTGATATCCATAAGGAGAAAAATAGCCCTCAGATCCCCTGAGGCCGAAAAGTAGCCCTCTATCATAGGACCCCATTCTGCCTTGAAATCCGATTTTACCTTTGCGTAACCATAACCCGGCAGATCCACAAAGTAAAACTCATTATTGATATGGTAAAAATTCATGGTCCGGGTCTTTCCCGGTGTCTCCGAAACCCTGGCATAGTTCCTTCGGTTCATAAGGGCGTTAATCAGGGTTGATTTTCCCGCATTGCTGCGCCCGGCAAAAGCGATCTCGGGCTGTCCTGTTACGGGAATCGTCTTCGTGGTGACACCAATGACCGTTTCCAGTTCAACATTTTTGATGATCATTTTTTCCTGCCGGCAGCCCCTGTTCTCTTTGCCGCTGTTTTTTCGACAGGCATTTTCACAAGAGCCCTTTCAAGTACTTCCTCTATCCTCTTTACATAGATGATATCCAGCCCTTCGGTGATCTCCTCGGATATCTCGGAAAAGTCCCTCTTATTCTTTTCGGGAACAAGAACTGTCCGCATCTTGGCATTTTTAGCGGCAAGCAGCTTTTCCTTCAGACCTCCTATGGGAAGAACATTTCCCCTAAGGTCTATCTCACCCGTCATAGCTATATCACCCTTTACCGGAGAGTCAGTCGCTACGCTGAAGAGAGCCGTAGTCATTGTTATTCCCGCGGAAGGACCGTCCTTCGGAACCGCTCCCTCCGGAATATGCAGATGGAAATCGTGGCTCTTAAAATACCTGACATCCTTTCCGTACTTCTCAGTCATGCTGCGTACCAGTGTGAAAGCGATATTTGCCGATTCCTTCATAACGTCTCCCAGCTGACCCGTAAGGGTGAGAGCGCCTTTCCCCGGCATCTCATTTACCTCTATCTCAAGGGTCACACCGCCTACGCTTGTCCAGGCAAGTCCGCGGACTATGCCTATCTCCGGCTTCTTTGCTTCATCCTCCGGGAGGTATTTTACAATTCCGAGATACTCCTCCAGATTCTTCGCATTTACGGATATATGGCTCTTTTCTTCGCTGTAAACCTTCCTTGCGGTCTTTCTGCAGATCTCTCCTATACGACGTTCCAGGCTTCGTACACCCGATTCCCTTGTATAAGAGCTTATCATAGCTCTTATGGCAGAATCGTTGATCCTCAGATTACTTCTTTTTAAGCCGTTCTTTTTAAGCTGCTTCCCGATCAAATGTTCCTTTGCTATGTGGAATTTTTCGTTTTCCGTATAGCCCGATACCTCCACTACCTCCATCCTGTCAAGAAGCGGCCCCGGTATGGTATCGGTGGTATTCGCAGTTGCGATAAAGAGAATATCCGAGAGGTCAAGAGGCACCTCGATATAGTGATCCCTGAAGAACCTGTTCTGCTCCGAATCCAGTACCTCCAGAAGCGCCGAAGCCGTTGCACCATGATATTCCGAGCTTATCTTATCTATCTCATCCAGAAGTATAAGGGGATTTCTAACCTTTGCATGCTGCAGCCCCTTGGCGATAACTCCCGGCATAGCACCCACATAGGTCTTCCTGTGTCCTCTTATCTCTGCCTCATCCCTCACGCCTCCGAGAGAGATGCGGATATACTTTCGGTTCAGGGCTTCCGCAATGGATTTCGCTATGGATGTCTTTCCCGTTCCCGGAGGTCCTACCAGAAGGATTATGGGGCTCTGTCCCTTTTCTGTAAGGTTCTTTACAGCCAGGAATTCCAGCATTCTTTCCTTTACCTTCTTCAGTCCGTAGTGATCCCGCTCAAGGATCCTCTCCGCATTTTCCAGGGATTTATTCTCTTCCGATCCCTTATTCCAGGGCATATCCAAAAGCGTTTCTATATAGACCTGCTCCACTCCGCTTTCCGATGAACCGGAGGGAATGTTGGTGAATCTGTCGATCTCCTTATCTATATGCTCCTTCACTTCCTCGGGGGCATCAAGCTTCTCCAGAGCCTTCCTGTATTTATCGGCTTCAGTCTCAGGCGAATCATCCCCCAGCTCCTCCCTTATATAACGGAGCTGTTCTCTCAGCACATAATCCTTCTGATCCTTTTCAACCTTTCCGTTTACCTTTACGGCAAGCTCTGAACGGATACGGGCCACATCCAGTTCCTCTTCCAGGATCCTGCTCTCCTCTTCATATCTTTCCGAGATCTTCAGAGATTCCAGGATATGCTGTTTCTTTTTATTCTCCAGAGGAAGGTTTGCGATGATGGCATCCATCATATCTCCCAGATCCTCTATCTCGAGAAACTGAGCTCTGAAGGTCTTTCCCGTCCGGGGAAAAAATGAGATATATTCCCAGAAACGCTGAAGGATCTCCCGGCGCATTGCCTCCGCCTGCTTGGGAGTCACGTCATTAAGTTCCTCTCTGGAAAAAGTTCTGACATCGGCTTTTCTGAGCTTCTTTGTTCCGCTGAAGGAAATAATCTCCGCTCTTTCCCTGCCCTCCACCATTATACGGGAGATACGGTTCGGCATCTTGATAACCTGTTTTATGCTGACAAGAGTGCCTATGGTGTTTATATCCTCATTTTCTATGGTCTCCTTATCGGGATCCATCGGCGTCGCAACAAGAAGCTCCTGGGTTCCTGCCATAGCAAAGTTCATAGCATTTATGGATATTTCCTCAGAAATATCAAAGTGCATTATCACATTGGGCATGATGGTAAGATCCCTTAATACTATACAGGGCACTCTCTTTAGTTTTTCTGTCTTTTCTGTCTTTTTTCTCATAATCATTAATAGCATCAAGGGCGGAAGCCGAAGCCTCCACCCCTCGTTAACATTACAGTTCTCTTATTTTGCTTCCTTCTGTTCCTTGTCATAATGGACCAGAAGCGGCTCCGCCGTTCCCTCGACGGCTTCCTTCGTCACTATGACCTCCTGGATGCTGTCGTCTGACGGAATATTATACATCACATCCATCATAACGTTTTCGACTATGGATCTAAGTCCCCTGGCACCTGTCTTCCTTTCCAGGGCCTTGTCCGCTATGGCTTCCACCGCGGCTTTTTCCACTGTCAGCTTCACATCATCCAGCTCCATCAGCTTGACATACTGTCTGACCAGAGCATTTTTCGGTTCCGTAAGTATATTAACCAGTGCATCCCTCTGCAGATTATCAAGTGCCACCGTGACCGGAAGTCTTCCTATAAGCTCCGGTATAAGTCCGAATTTATTCAGATCCTCGGGCAGCACCTTGTGGAATGCCTCTCCTATACCCGTATCCTTGCTGGAACCTATCACGGCATTGAAGCCTATGGACTTTTTGTCCAGTCTCGTCTCTATTATCTTATCAAGACCTTCAAAGGCACCTCCGCAGATAAAGAGGATATTTGTGGTATCTATCTGTATAAGCTCCTGGTGAGGATGCTTCCTGCCTCCCTGGGGTGGAACGGAGGCAACGGTTCCTTCCAGGATCTTCAAAAGGGCCTGCTGTACGCCTTCTCCGGAAACGTCCCTGGTTATGGAAACATTCTCCCCTTTTCTGGTTATCTTGTCTATCTCGTCAATATAGACGATGCCCACCTGGGCTCTTTCCACATCATAATCCGCAGCCTGTATAAGCTTTAAGAGAATATTCTCAACATCCTCTCCCACATATCCCGCTTCTGTGAGACTTGTGGCATCCGCTATTGCAAAGGGAACATTCAGAACCTTTGCCAGTGTCTGGGCAAGAAGGGTTTTCCCCGATCCGGTAGGTCCAAGCATCAGTATGTTACTCTTCTGCAGCTCAACATCGGACTCTTTATTGGAGAGGATCCTTTTGTAGTGATTATAAACGGCTACAGACAGAACCTTTTTTGCTTCATCCTGATCCACAACATAGCCGTCAAGGAATTCGTGTATCTCCCTGGGCTTAAGGAGGTTTATCTCGTTCTCGTTCCCAAAGGGAATCTCCTCCATTTCCTCGTCCAGGATATCGGCACAGATCGCTACGCACTCATCACAGATATAGGCTCCGTTCGGTCCCGAGATAAGCTTCGTCACCTGATCCTGGGTTTTATTACAGAAAGAGCATCTTATCTTTGGTTCGTTCTTTGCCATTTACTTTTCCTTTGCCTTCGCTGCTTCCTCTGCGGCTGCTCTGGAGATCACGATCTCATCTATGATGCCGTATTCCTTCGCCTCCTCAGCCGTCATCCAGTTGTCCCTTTCAGTATCAAGGGCAATGGTTTCAAGGGGTTTTCCTGTATTCTGGGAAAGTATCTTATTCAGTCTTTCCCTTGTTCTCAGGATCTGTCTTGCGGTTATCTCTATCTCAGTTGCCTGTCCTCTTGCTCCTCCTGAGGGCTGGTGTATCATGACCTCAGCATTTGGAAGCGCCAGTCTCTTTCCCTTTGTTCCTCCCGAAAGAAGAAAAGCTCCCATGGACGCTGCCATTCCGAGACAGATGGTGGAAACATCACATTTGATGTAATTCATGGTATCATAGATCGCGAAACCTGCCGTTACTGATCCTCCGGGAGAATCAATATAGAAGTGGATATCCTTATCCGGATCCTCCGCTTCCAGAAACAGCATCTGAGCGACTACAAGTCCCGCTGTCTGGTCATTGACCTCATCACCGAGAAAGATGATCCGTTCCTTCAGCAGCCTGGAATATATATCGTAGGCTCTTTCTCCGCGGTTAGTTGTCTCTATGACTGTAGGGACCAGCATATCATTCACCATCCTTCTTCTTTGATTTCTTCTCTGCGGTTTCCTTCGCTTCGGAAAGTATCAGGTCAATCGCTTTCTGCATCCTGATATCATGGTGGATGTTTTCTTTTTCCTCGTCCATCATCATTTCCTTCAGCTTGTCGGCCTCCATTTTATATTGGGAAGCCATCTTCTCCACTTCTTTATCAAAATCCTCATCCGTGGACTCGATGCCTTCAGCCTTTGCAACGGCCTCAAGAACCAGACGGCTCTTTATGTTCTTTTCCGCCTGTTCCTTCATCTGATCCTTTAATCTTTCCCGGGTCATGCCGGTATACTGCATATACATATCAAGGCTCATTCCCTGGGAAACAATATTACGGGTAAAGCTGCGCACCAGACCGTCAGCCTCCGTATCTATCATAGCCTCGGGGATATCCATCTTGGAATCCTCTATTATGGCCTCAAGAAGCTCATCCTCCTTTGCTGCCTTCGCCTCATTTTCTTTCTTCCCGGCAATGCCCTTCTTTATGTCTTCCCTGTAATCCTCAATGCTGTCAAAGCCCTTGTCGGAAACATAGTCCTCATCGAGCTCGGGGATCTGCTTTTCCTTGATCCCCTTTACAGAAACCTTGAATACCGCCGCTTTTCCGGCGAGGCTCTTCTCCTGGTAATCTTCCGGGAATGTGACGTTTACTTCCGTATCGTCTCCTATGCTCTTGCCGATAAGCTGCTCTTCAAAGGTATCGATAAAGGAGTGGGAACCTATGGTAAGATCGTAGTCTGTTCCCTTGCCTCCGTCGAAAGCAACACCATCCACAAAGCCTTCAAAATCTATCGTGGCAATATCCTTATCCTTAATGGCGCGATCGGTAACCGGAACGATCCTGGAATCCCTTTCCTTTTCTTCCTCTATCCTCTTGTCGATCTCCTCGTCAGAAACGGAGGTATCGATCTTTGTGCACTTGACTCCCTTATATTTACCAAGCTCCACAGGAGGCTTTAATGCAACCTCTGCGGTAAAGATAAAGGGCTTCCCTGCTTCTATCTGAACAATATCCACCTCGGGACGGGATACTATCTCCAGCTCCTTATGCTCCTTTGTCTCCTTACTGTAAGCCTCGGGAATGAGTTCATTTGCTGCTTCCTCAAAGAACACTCCTGCACCGTACATCTTTTCTATAAGCTTTCTGGGGGCCTTTCCCTTTCTGAAACCGGGAACGGATATCCTTCCCTTCTGCTTCTGATAAGCACTCTGACATGCCTTCTCAAAATCCTCGGCGGAAGCCTCTATGGTAAGGCGTGCCATATTGTGCTCTAAATTCTCAACCTGTAAACTCATTTTTCTTTCCTTCCTATGGATCCGGGTAAAGTGCGGGATCTCTCCGCCACGGATCCAAGTATTACGATAATCACAACCTTGGAATTATACCATAATAAAGCTTAAATAATCAATATTGTACCTTACTTAATATTTCTTCAGCCTTTTCCCTTCCAAGGAGTGCTTCCAGCACTGCCCCTCCGAATTCAACGGAGACGCCCATCCCCCTTGCAGTTATGAATCTGCCGCTTATAACAACCTTTTCTCCGGCTGCGATCTCAGCTCCCTCGAGGAACTTCTCATTTCCCGGGAAGCAGATGGCTCTTTCCCCCTTCAGCAGGCCAAGCTTTCCGAGCACCCTCGGAGCCGCACAGATCGCTGCCAGAAGCTTCTTTTCGCTGTCTGCCTTCTTCAGGACCTCTAGAAGCTTTTCACAGCTTTCCAGGTTTTCCGTACCCTTGCCGCCTCCGGGGAGAAGCAGCAGATCCATCTCGCCATAATCCACTTCCTCAAACAGTTTATCCGCCTTTATGATAATGTCGTGGCTTCCGTGGATATCACAGCTTCCGCTTATTGACACGGTGGTCACCTCGACCCCGGCCCGCCTCATCATATCAACCGGTGTAAGACCTTCGATCTCCTCAAATCCGTCTGCTAAAAATACTGCTGCTTTTTTCATGTTGTGCTCCTTTCTGAGCGCCATAAAGGCATTTTTGTACTGCCGTTCCCCCGTCACATCCTTTCCGAACCAGTCCGGAGCCTTGTAGGCAAGGGCCTCCTCTTCGCTGTCAAACTCAACCTCGGCAAGGATAAGTCCTTCATAAGGTACGTCAAAGATATCCAGCTCTATGGTCAGTCCGTTCTTCTCCGGAATGAGGTAGCGTTTCTTTCTTATAAGCCGCCCGTCCCTTTTTTCCTTCAGGTGTTCATAGGAAGCCCTGTCAAGGGGGAGATTGTATTCCGAATGGGATAGGTCATTGTTTCCATACGTTCCCCGGGCGCCCTTGTAGGTCAGGTAGTATTCCTCATTTTCCCGTCTGACCCTCACGGTTGGAGATACGGAAAGATATGCCTGCTCGATCACGAGACAGCTGTATTCCTCCGGGTCAAAGGAAAGCCTGTCTATGAGCCATTTTCGTTCTATTTCTACGTTTTTCAATATATGGTTACCTCTTGAAAGATCCTTCGCTTCGCTAAGGATTTGACATCAGTCCGAAGGACTGATGTCGCGGCGACATCTTTGAGCGACAGCGAAAAGATGTTGGTTGTAGAAGATTATAAGATCCTTCGCTTCGCTCAGGATGACATTTTGCCCGGTATCATCTGTCATTCTGAGGGATTTAGCCCGAAGAATCTTTTCTCCTGTAAAGCTTCACCATCTCAGAGATCCGCTTAACCGTCTTCTTCGTAAGCTCATTTTTCTTCATACGCCATTTCCAGTTATCTCCGAGGGTTGAGGGCGTATTGATCCTGGCTTCACTTCCAAGTCCCAGGAAATCCTGCACGGGAATTATACAGCAGTCGGAAACACTCATCATTGCGGCTCTTATAAAGCTCCAGGAGATCTCTTTTTCCGGTATACCGGCCATATCCAGATATTTATCGGCAAAGCGCCTGTCCTTTTTTGACAGTGTCTCATACCACCCGCGGCAGGTATCATTATCATGTGTTCCGGTGTAGATAACTGAGTTCTTAACGATATTATGGGGAAGATAATCGGAATCCCCCTCCGCATCAAAGGCAAATTCCAGGATCTTCATTCCGGGATATCCGGTTTTTTTGAGAAGACGCCGGACTGAGGGTGTGAGAAAACCCAGATCCTCAGCTATAACCTCTCTTTCCCCCAGCTCCTTCTTCATCCGGTCAAAAAGAGCATAGCCCGGTCCTTTTTCCCAGTGTCCGTGCTCCGCGGTCCTGTCACCGAAGGGAATGGCGTAATACTCGTCAAAACCTCTGAAATGATCTATCCTCACAACATCATAGAGCTCAAATACTCTCTTTAAGCGTCTCATCCACCACTTGAAGCCTGTATCCTTATGATACTGCCAGTCATACAGAGGATTTCCCCAGAGCTGTCCCGTTTCGGAAAAGGCATCGGGAG
Source organism: Lachnospiraceae bacterium AD3010 (assembly GCA_000622025.1). Lineage (GTDB taxonomy): Bacteria > Bacillota > Clostridia > Lachnospirales > Lachnospiraceae > NK4A144. The sequence goes on from KK211390.1 coordinate 49,898, forward strand.
GACATCCCGCCACGGAAACAGGACGAAGACTCCTGTCAAACTGAAAAAGCTTCGGATCTCCCCAGGCATCGGCGCTGTCCAGTGCCACATAGATCGGAATATCACCAACTATCTTTATCCCTTTACCATTCGCATATTTCTTTAGCTTCTTCCACTCTTCCTCAAATTCGAACTGCAGGAATTTGTAAAACAATATTTCATCCGCGTATTTTTCCCGCGCTTCTTTTATGTCTTTCTGTTTTCTTTTTCTTATGCCTTCATCCCAATCTGTCCAGGGAGCTCCCTTTCTGCCGGTCTTTAACGCCATAAAGAGTGCATAGTCATTCAGCCAGAAAGCATTTTTTCTCTCAAAGCTCCTGAAGGCCTTCTCTTCCTTTATACCGCTTTTAAGGAAGGCCTTTTTCAGCATCTTAAAGCGGTTTTCATTCAGCTTCTCATAATCGACATATCTTTCGCTGCGCCCGAAATCAAACTTTTTCAGCTCGGCTTTTTTAAGCCAGCCCTTTTCCACGAGAGTTTCGGGATCGATAAAATAGGGATTTCCCGCAAAGGTGGAAAAGGATGAATAAGGGCTGTCCCCGTATCCCGTAGGACCAAGCGGAAGCAGCTGCCACAGGGACAGCGAAGCTTCGCTGATCTTATCCACAAAGTCATAGGCTTCCTTTGAAAAGCAGCCTATACCGTGGTCAGACGGAAGAGAAGAAATACTCATTAATATTCCTGCTGTCCTCATGAAACCTCCTCATTTCTGTCGAGAACCGTTCCCGCCACAAATCCGGCAGTTCCCGCTCCTATAGCAAAATCACCCAGATTATATACATACCTGCCTCTCGGGATATAGTCTACCACATAATGTCTTACAAGTCTGTCCAGCGTATTGCTGAGGCCTCCGGCTGTGAGCAGTGTCCAGCCTGCCTTCCTGAGCTTCTCCATTGCCGTGTCATCCGGCAGGAAAAAGATCATGGAAATACCGAAAACCGTAAGGACAGCTGATACTGCCCTTACGATCTCCGGTCTGTTCTTAAATCTCTCTCCGGCAAAGCCGCTGTTACGCACTACCTCCCCGTACTTTTCGGGATGCATCTCAGCATGGAGCTTCACCAACTGATCGATAGCCGTTATAAATGCTCCCGTCAGGATATACTTCGTGTTCTTCCTCAAGCTCCATTACCCCCTTAAGGTCTATAATGGGTCCGCCTGTTCCGTTTACATAGTCCTCCGTAATAGTCACACGTCCGATATTTTCATCCTTCGGAACCTGGAACATGATATCCAGCATAAATTCCTCTATGACGGAACGGAGCGCCCTGGCGCCTGTATCCTTTTCCATGGCCTTCTTCGCTATGGCATGCATGGCTTCATCCGTAAACCTCAAGCTCACTCCATCCATGGAAAGCATCTTTTCATACTGCTTAATGATGGCGTTTTTCGGCTCCTTCAGTATCTCCACCATCATATCTTCCGAAAGTCCCTCCATCGGACAGATAACCGGAAGACGGCCGATAAATTCCGGTATCATACCGAATTCTCTTATGTCTTCGGCCGTGACCTTCTTAAGTATGTTCTTTTCCTTATCCCACCTGTCCTTAAGCTCCGCATTGAAGCCGATGGAGGTTTCCTTTGAAAGACGCTGCCTGATTATCTCATCAAGATCCGGAAAAGCTCCGCCGCAGATGAAAAGGATATCCTTCGTATTTATCTTTACCATAGGTACCATGGCATTCTTGCTGTTGGCGCCGACCGGAACCTCTACCTCCGAGCCCTCCAGAAGCTTAAGCATGCCCTGCTGAACGGACTCGCCGCTCACATCCCTTGTGCGTGTCTCCTTTTTCTTTGCGATCTTGTCTATTTCATCCACAAAGATTATGCCGCGTTCAGCCCGGTTCACGTCATTATCGGCTGCTGCCAGAAGCTTTGATACCACAGACTCTATATCGTCACCGATATAGCCTGCTTCTGTGAGGCTGGTGGCGTCTGCTATGGCAAGGGGAACATTCAAGAGCCTTGCCAGGGTCTTTACGAGATAGGTCTTTCCGCAGCCAGTTGGGCCGAGGAGCAGGATATTTGACTTTTCAAGCTCCACATCATTATCGTCCTCGATGTCCGCCTGCACTCTTTTGTAGTGGTTGTAGACCGCAACCGATATGGTTTTCTTTGCATGCTCCTGCCCAACCACATACCGGTCCAGCATTTCCTTCACCTTATGCGGCTTTTCAACCTTCGAAAAATCAAATTCCTTCTTCATATCCTCTTTTGAGGACTTTTTGATCTTGCTCCGTCCCATCATCGGTCCGAAACCGTTTGTAAGATCGGATAGATTAAGGAAGGAAATATTGGGAATACCGGGGAAGCCGTAGGGCGCACCTTCTCCGGGTGCTCCTTCTCCGCTCTCACCGTCCTCCTTTGTGTCGATATTCTCTTTTTCCTCTTCTTCAGGCTTTTCTGCAACCGTGATCTTTTCCGCTTCCTTATCCTTCGCAGTATCATCCTGCTTTTGACCGGCAGTAGTCCCGGCCCGGGGCACAAAGGCAGAGCCGTTAAGGAAAAGATTGGAAAGGTCGATGGAGCTCACCTGCTCCATAGTCTTCCTTAAGCATTCCTGGCATATATTGATGCCGTTAGGCATACGAAACAGATCCTTTTTTGATGTAATGGTACGCCTGCAGATATAACAGATCTCGGTGACCTCTTCATCTGTATCTTTATTGTTTTCTTCGCTCATTATTGTTTCTCCGTTGTATTTTCGGTTAAAGATTCTTCTCTCTTAATGACATATTTGTTTTGCACAGAACAATAAATACACTAGCATAAACGTGGTTTTTACGCAACACACAAGCCGGCAGCCTTATAAAAGCTGCCGGCCTTTGATCTGCCTGATAACAGTAATGTCAGAATTTTCTGATATCTGCCTCCGTTGTGTTCTCATCGATGATGATCAGCTCGGTATCCGTAAGGTGGGCAAATAAGATAATGTCCTCCTTTGTAAGTGCTGTGGATACTACGGAGTGATGTGCGCCCCCTGCCTGGCACCAGCCTGCGGTTCCGATCTTGAAGTTCGGCTTATGGCGGTACATGATCTGCGCAACAGGAAGCTTCGGCATAGGCTGGGGAACCTTTACGAGCTCGATGTCGGCACAGATTATCCTGAAGTGGTCACCAAGATCAATAATGGTAACCTGTATTCCGTCTCCGGTAACGCTGTCAAATACGAGACGTGCGGGATCACTCTTTCCTCCTATACCTAAGGGGTGTACCTGTATCTTCGGCTTTGTCATTGCAAAGGACGCCGGAACCTCGAGCATATGGGATGCAAGCTCCAGTTCGCTTCCGGCTGTGAGGTCGTAGGTATAATCCTCAATAAATCCTGTAGCTCCCTTACGTCCCTCGGCCATCTTCATAAGAACTGCAGAAAAAGCGGATATCTTGTAGTCGCCCTCGGGACCGAAGCCAACGCCCTTCGCCATGAGGTTCTGAATGGCAATACCGGGAAGCTGCTTCATATTGTGCAGATCCTGGAAGGTATCGGTAAATGCTCTGCATCCGTTATCCTTTATAAACTTCTCGAATGCTATCTCATACTTTGCCTGTTCGCGGACAGCATCGGTGTTGTCGGTATCCATCTCATACTTTGAGAGATACTCGTCCATCTTTTTGTCGGTTTCCTCATCGCTTATCGTTTCCACGATGTCGGCAATCTCTCCGATCCCCCAGTACTTGATCTCCCATCCGTACTTGATCTCGGCTTCCAGACGGTTTCCGTCGGTTACCGCAACGTCACGCATATTATTCCCGAAGGTTGCAACCCTGAGATCGTGTGAATATGCGATAGCCTTTGCAACCTCTGCAAAGCGCTTTACACCTTCAAGGAAATCGGGATTCTCATAGTACCCCGCCACAACCTCGTGAGGAATACCAAGCTTCTTAACGATGAAGCCGTACTCTCTGTCACCGTGAGCCGCCTGATTCAGATTCATGAAATCCATATCAATCTCACTGTAGGGAAGCTTCTCATTAGCCTGGGTGTGAAGATGGAGAAGGGGCTTACGGAGCAGCTGAAGTCCCTTTATCCACATTTTTGCCGGAGAGAAGGTATGCATCCAGGTAACAACACCTACACAGTCGTCATCTGCCATTACCTTCTTCATGTCTTCAACACAGATCTTTGAAGTCTCCACCGTAGGCAGAAGCTCAAATTTTATGGTATCGCCAAGCTTCTCGTTAAAGAAATCGTTCATTCTCTTACAGTCTGCGGCTACCTGCTTCAGGCACTCTTCGCCGTATAAGTCCTGACTGCCGGGAATAAAATACAGTTTACTCATTTTCAATCCTCCTTGTTTTTGCTCAGAATGACATTGTTTTTGCTCAGAATGACATTGTTTTCACTAAGAATTCATTGTTAATTCAGCTTATATCCAGAACGGAATTACCGTTGCTTATTGATACCGGAAACCTGTAGGAATAGCTTTGTTCCGGATCGCCGCTTTCCATCATCCGTATAAGATTTCTCGCAGCTCTTTTCCCAAGCTCAAACTTCGGATGTATGGCACTGGTAAGCTTCAGCTTCACATTTTCCGACAACCTAATATTGTCAAATGATACTATGGACAGATCCTCCGGGATCCTTTTCCCCTTATCCTCCGCGAAGTCGATAAACTTCTCCGCTATCTCATCGTTGTAGAGAACGAGGGCTGTACACTCCCCGGTCTTTTTCAGAAAACCGGAAAGGCTCTTCTTTGAAAACTGATAGTCAAAATCCTTTGTGGAATACCACTTTATGCACTCATCATTAATATGAAGCCCGTTTTCCGACATACATTCCGTGAAGCCTCTGTAACGCTCCACGCCCTGCATATCGTCATACTTAAAGATCCCTCCGATCTTCTTGTGACCATTGTCGATAAGGATCCTGGTGAGCTCGTAGCTGCATTTCTCATCTGCCATTTCCACACTGCTGCACTTCAGATTGCAGTAGTGATTGTGTATGAAGATAATGGGGATGTTACGCTTCTCCAGCTCCCTGTACAGCTTCAGGTTCGGGTTCGGAAAGGTGGATCTGGTTCCCTCCACAATAAGTCCCGAAACATTGGAATTCAGAAACCTCTCCAGATACATGGTCTCGTCATTCAGCTTGTTCTTTGTCACAGCAACATCTATGGCGATGCCCTTTTCTTTCATCACAGACTCTATTCCCTCGTAGATCTGCGGGAACATATAGTCCGCAAAGTAGCTCATAATAAGCCCGATATGGGCACTGTTCCTTTCGACGCCGGCTTCTACATAGGAAATATAGGTTCCGCTGCCTCTGACCCTTTGAATGAGACCATCTTCCTCCAGCCTGTTTAATGCTGTCCTCACAGTCTGCCTGGAAACGCCGAATTTCTTCTGTAGCATATGCTCGGAGAGCATTTTTTCGCCGGTTTTCAGAACTCCGCTAAGTATCAGGGTCCTTGCCCAGTTATAGAGTTTTACGTATTTCAGACTCTCGTTTAGGGAGTCATTTCCCTCTATCATTGCTTTATGCTATTACTTCACTATCTGTACCGAATTGCGGTCGCTGGTTATTGCAACAACGATAAGGAATACGATACCTTCTATAAGCTGCTGCATAGCAGGGGTCAGCCCCAGGGTTACAAGTCCCGCATTCAGTATGATGTAAAGGAGGGATCCTACGACCACATTCTCAAACTTAACCTTGGCTCCTCCGGAGATCGGCATTCCGCCGAGAACCAGGGCTATCATTATCTGTGTCTCCAGCTGGTTTCCTGAGTTTGCCGTTACAGAACCCACCTTGACCACGTTTATGAAGGCCGCAAGTCCTGTGATGGCTCCCGCCAGAACATATACCCAGAACTTCATCTTATCAGTCTCGATTCCGGAAAAAGCCGCTGCCTTTTCACCGGCTCCTATGGCCTTCAGGTACTTACCGAACTTGGTGAACCTGAAGAAGAAGAACGCGATGACGAGAACGATAAGGGTTATTGTTATCTTCAGCTGGTCATTATTAAGGGATACGGTCTTCACTATATCTCCCTGTACCGGGGCATTTGTTGTGGCAAATTCTATTACTCCCCTGAACAGGAACATGGTACAGATCGTAACCACGAAGCTCTTTACCTTTCTCTTCACATAGAAGAAGCCGTTTATAGCTCCTATCAGTGCTCCTGCGCATATACCTCCCAGTATCGCAAGCGGGATATTATACTTTGAAAGAAAGCAGAATACTATCGAGGCTATTCCCAGAATGGAACCCTGGGAGAAATCGAGACCTCCCATGGTCATTATGAAGAATACTCCGGTGGCCGCTATCATTGTCACATAAACCTGTGACATCAGAAGCTTTATATTCATTGGTGCCAGAAGCTTACCGTTTGATAGTATATTAAATATTAGTGACACCGCCACAAGACCGATTATAGGAAGGACGGCTCTTATCCTGGAAGCGAGTACCGCCCTTTTCAGGGCCTTTTCCTCGGCTGCAAGGACTTCGTCATTTTTTATTGCATCCGTGTTTACCATTTCGTCCTCCTTAAACCATCTTCGCTATAAGATCATTCTCGGTGAGCTCAGGGCTGCGGAGTAGCTCTTCCCCGCTGTTCCTGCCGTCCTTCATGATAATGATACGGTCGCACATACCTATAAGCTCCATTATCTCTTCAGATATCATGATTATGGACTTTCCGTTCTTTCTCATATCGTCCATAAGGGCATAGATATCGGCCTTCACCTTTACGTCTATTCCACGGGTGGGGCTGTCAAGAACCAGGATGTCCGAATCCTTTCCGACCCAGCGGGCAAGAACCACCTTCTGCTTGTTTCCGCCGGAGAGCTCGGATACGAACTGGTCCGTATCCACCATCTTTACCGTCATTTCCTTTGCATGCTTTTCCGCAAAGGCCTTTAATTTCCTATCGTTTAAGAGGTGTGTCTTTCCTCCCAGCTCATCAAGGGACGGCAGGCAGATGTTGTCACCGATACTCTCATTTATGACTATGGATTCATTATCCCTGTCCTTTGATGCGTAGGCGATGCTGTGCTTTATGGCCTTGACTATGGAATCTATCTCCGTACCGTCTGCCAGCTTAACCGACCCCTTCCTGTCATAGGAGGCACCGAATACTGCCTTTCCAACTTCATGCATTCCGCATTCGGAAAGCCCTCCGAAGCCCAGGATCTCTCCCTTATGAAGGTCAAAGCTTACATCATAGATGACTCCGGGTACCGTCACATCCTTTACTGAAAGCACTACCTCATCCGATATCTTCTCTCCGTAGTCTTCCCTGTAGTAGTGTTCCCCGAGCTCTCGTCCTACCATGAGCTTTTTAAGGTCGTCCTCTGTCACTTCCTTGGCATTCACCGTATCAATGTAAACACCGTCACGGAGTACCGATACCCTGTCACATTTATCAAGAACCTCGGGCAGGTCATGGGAGATAAAGATAACCGTATTTCCCTCTTCCCTTATACGGTTCATATGCTTATACAGCTCTTCTCTTCCTTCCTGGGAAAGAGCCGTTGTGGTCTCATCGATGACCACCACCTTAGGTGCGAAATAGGTGGACTTCACTATCTCTATAAGCTTCCTGTCCTCGAAGTTGTAGCGGTCTATCATATCCGCCGCATTTATCCGTCCGAAGCCGTACTTCTCAAGAAGTCCGTTCGCTTCCTTTACCATGGCATTGGTATTCTTGATTCCGAACTTAACGAACCTGTCCTCATGTCCTAAGAAGATATTCTCTGCGACCGTTAGCCCCGACAGGGTTCCAAGCTCCTGTACTATGATGGAGATCCCTTCATTATTGGCCTCCACCTGATTACGGACGTGTATCTCCTTCCCGTCCAGGATGAATTTGCCGCTGCCTATGGTATAGATACCCGTAAGCATCTGCATAAGGGTGGATTTTCCCGAACCGTTCTCTCCGATCAGCCCGTGAACCTCGCCCTTATAAAAGTCTATTGATACGTTCTGTACTGCCTTTACGATACCGAAGGTCTTACATACATCTACGGCCTGTAATCTGATTTCCGACATTATACGCAAAACCTCCTTTCTACTTGACTATCTCGCCCTTGACAGGCTTCATTGTAAGAGCAACCACAAGGAGCAGTGCGACTCCCGTTACCACGTTCTGTATGGCTGTGGGCGCTCCCAGGGTTACAAATCCGTTGTAGATTATCTGTATCAGGAATTCACCCACGATTATTGCGGGGATCGGCAGCCCGAACTGACGGAATGCAAGCCCGAAGAAGCAGCCCATGGTGGGCGCGAAGTTCCGGCTCATGGATGCCATTCCCGTAACCGATACCATTGACGATCCGTAGGAGATAGCCAGTATTCCCATAAGTCCGTCAAAGAAACCGGTGATAATAAAGGTCAGTACCTTGTATTTATTTACGTTTATTCCCATGTTCTTCGCCACTGCCTCATTGGATCCGATGGCGTAGGCATAGGTTCCCACCTTGGTATATACCAGAAGGGTATATGATAAAAGGAATGCCGCGCAGGCTATGATCAGGTTTCCGGGGGCGTGACCAAAGAAGGTCTGATCCTTTGTAAGAAAGGCCTGAACGCCGCCGCTCACATAGTAGCTTACCGATTCATAGATAAGGGCAAGTCCTGTCGTGACTATCATTGACGGTATATGCAGCTTGATATATGCGATACCGTTTATAAGTCCCACAAAGGCTCCGCAGATAAGAGGAGCGATCAGAAAGCCTGCATAGCCCATCCCAAGATTTTTCATACAAACGGTTCCCACAATGGCGCAGAGTATGCAGTTCGCACCAATGGAGAAATCGAAAAGTCCCATGACTATTATGAAGTAAAGACCCACGGCGCCTACCGAATCTATAAGGCACTGCTGGAAATAACCCAGTACCTGCTGAGGCTGTCCGAAGGTTTCGGGACGGAGTATTTTGAAAATGATATACGAAACCAGAATAAGACCAACAAGGATGATCGCTCCGGTATAGCGCCCGAATATCCCCTTCGATCCGTTCTTTGTATTGGAAGAATTCATAATTTCCCTCTTTTTCTTTTTAACACCTTCTGTTTAATAGAGCCGGCCATCGCCTTGATCCCGGCGACAACCGGCTCCTAAAGATCAGATAATACTATTCTCAGCCGTGACGGGCCTGAACGTCTTCAAGTGAAAGTGATCCTGCCTTTTTCTCAAGATCGGGAAGTGAAAGCTCGGACATTTCCTTCAGCTCTTCGTCTGTGTAAGGAAGTTCGTCAACAAAGTACTTTGCATAGTTATCATAGTCTTCCTTTGATGCTACGAAGAGGTAGGGGAACTTAACGTTCTCGAAGGAATCGGTTGCTACCTGGTAGTTGCCCTTTACTGCATTGTAAACAAGCATGAATGCGAACAGAGGATCGCAGTAGTGTCCGCCGGACTCACCTGCCATTGAACCATTCTCAAGTCTCTCGCCGAGATCAGGAAGGAAGTCGGTTGATACGATAGCGATCTGGCCGGTCTTTCCTGCGCCTTCAACTGCTGCTATAGCGCCCTGCAGAGGGTCTCCGCCGCCGCCTGCGGGGATAAGAGCATCGATATTAGGGTCGGCTGACATAAGAGCTTCTGCTGCCTGACGTCCGCCGTCTGAAGATGTTCCTGCATACTGGGGCTCTGAAAGAACTGCCTGATCATCGGGATGAGCCGAGTTCCAAGCCTCAAGACCCTTCTTGTATCCTTCCCATCTTCCGAGGAATGTAGCATCTCCCTGCTCCCATCCGATAAGGCCTATGTCTCTGCAGCCCTTCTCCTCGGTAAGTATTCTCATAAGTTCCTGTCCGTTTGCTACCTCATCCTCGTGAACCGCGCCGATGAAGTAAGGGGACTCCTGAGCCATCTTATAGATCTCAGGGCTGTTCTCTTCAGAGATGATCCTGAAGAACTGAGCAAGATAAACCTTGTTGTCATTACAGGTCTGGATAGCTGATGCCATTTCGGAGTCAGCCGAGTTACAGATGATGATACCCTGACATCCTGCTGCTGCAAGCTGCTCAACAGAAGCGGTAACCTGCTCTGATACGTGACCCTGGTCAACGTACTGTACTTCTGCTCCGACTGCCTTTGCTGCCTCGTCAAGGATCAGCTTACACTGTGAGCCGAGAACGTCTGTTGATGACCAGATGGAAACACCGATCTTTACCTTTCCGTCTGCTGCAGGTGCTGCTGCTTCTGCCGCAGGTGCTGCTTCCTCTGCTGCAGGTGCTGCCTCTGCTGCGGGTGCTGCGTCTGCTGCAGGTGCTGCAGGTGCTGCTGTGTCTGTTGATGCGCTGCTTCCGCCGCAGGCTGCAAGTGATGCGGTCATTGCTACTGTAATACCCACTGCGAGAAGCTTCTTCATTACATTCTTCATCTTTTTCCTCCCTTAAATTTTGTCTTAGGATTTCCGCAAAACCCTCTGTCTGCGGATCGTTGATTATATGGTATCTTTTATAACAACTTTTAACAAGCAGAAAATACATTTTTTCACCAAAAGTTGTATTTAAATCCCAAATTTGATATGAACACTTTTGCGTTTTTTGCAATTTGTTTCGTCATTTTGTACATGTTCGTTGGGGAAATATTTTAAGAAAACGATTAAATTGTGAATTGTTTTGTATAAAAAGACAACACTTTTACAAAAACTGTACATTTTTAGTACAACCGTTGTAAGTTGTACGTTCAAAGATTCTTCACTTCGCTCTTTGACATCAGTCTGAAAGACTGATGTCGTGGCGACATCTTTGAGCGATAGCGAAAAGATGTTGGTTGTGGAGCTTGAGAAGATTCTTCGCTTCGCTCAGAATGACAGGGCCCGCTCAAGACAGAAAAAAAGAGCCCCCGTATCATACGGAAGCTCTCTTTCTTACAGTTAAACTAAAATCACTTCAAATAAGAGGTTCAAAGCTTGTTTACGTTAACTGCCTGCGGTCCCTTTTCGCCGTTTACTACGTCGAACTCAACCTGCTGGCCCTCATCAAGAGACTTGAATCCCTCCATATTGAGTCCTGAATAGTGAACGAAAACGTCCTTTCCAGACTCATCGGATATGAATCCATATCCCTTCTGATTATTGAACCACTTAACAGTACCTTTCATTTTAATACCTCCAAATTACCTTGCTGCCTGTCCGGCAGCCGTTAACACTTTTCTGTTGCCTTACCGCAACAGACTTATACTAGCACAAGCCCCTCCGGGTTTCAATATCTGTTGGCGATAATCTTCACTCCGGGTCCCATTGTGGGAGCAACAGAGATGGACTTCATGTACTGACCCTTGCAGGTTGCCGGCTTAGCCTTTACGAGTGCTGCGATGAGCGCATCGAAATTCTCAGTGAGCTGTTCAGCTGAGAAAGAAGCCTTTCCTACGGGCACGTGGATGATATTGGCCTTGTCCAGCCTGTACTCCACCTTACCGGCCTTGATATCCTTTATAGCGGTAGCAACATCCATGGTTACTGTTCCGGCCTTGGGGTTCGGCATTAATCCCTTAGGTCCGAGAACCTTACCCAGACGTCCTACCACACCCATCATATCGGGGGTAGCTACAACGACGTCAAAATCAAGCCATCCGTCATTCTGGATCTTGGGGATCAGCTCTTCTCCACCTACGTGATCTGCTCCCGCAGCCTCTGCCTCGTCAAGCTTTGCACCCTTTGCAAATACCAGAACCTTTACGGAACGTCCTGTTCCGTTGGGAAGAACAACTGCTCCTCTTACCTGCTGGTCAGCGTGTCTGGAATCCAGACTTGTACGGATATGTACCTCTATAGTCTCGTCAAATTTTGCAACAGCAGCCTTCTTTGCAAGCTCCATAGCCTCTATGGGCTCATACTGCTTCTGCCTGTCGATAAGCTTGGCAGCTTCCTGATATTTCTTTCCGTGTTTCATCTGTCAGCCCTCCTTAACCTTCTACCTCGACACCCATTGAACGAGCGGTGCCGGCGATCATGCTCATTGCTGCTTCCAGTGAAGCTGCGTTAAGGTCAGGCATCTTCCTCTTTGCGATCTCCTCGAGATCTGCCTTGGAAAGCTTTGCTACCTTCTGCTTGTTGGGAACTCCCGAAGCCTTGTCTATCTTGCAGGCCTTCTTTATAAGTGCTGCTGCAGGGGGCTCCTTGATGATGAAAGAAAAGCTTCTGTCAGTGTAAACCGTAATCACGCAGGGGATGAGATAATCACCCTTGTCTGCGGTCTTAGCGTTGAACTGCTTTGTGAAGTCAACGATGTTTACACCATGCTGTCCCAGAGCGGGACCTACCGGCGGTGCAGGTGTTGCTTTGCCGGCCTGGATCTGTAACTTGATGTAACCTTCTACTTTTTTGGCCATTATTGCCCTCCTTAAATAATACTGGCGTTAAACGCCGTTTGTGGTAAAAGCGGGTAAGGAAAACCCTTCCACACTCCTATATCATATCAAAAGATGCTCAGCGCATCTTAGATATCTCGTCAAAGCTTATCTCTACCGAGGTGCCTCTGCCGAAAAGCTCTACGGTAATGGTTGCGGTACGCTTGTTCATATCCATTCGTGTGATCTCGCCGATAGTATCCTTCCATACTCCTGCGACAACAGCAATGGTATCGCCCACACCGAAATCAACCACCATATTCTCAACATGGATACCCAGGGGCTTCATTTCCTCTTCCGAGAGAGGGATTGGCTCGCTTCCCGGTCCTACGAAACCGGTGACTCCGCGTGTATTCCTGACTACATACCAGGTGTCGTTTGTCTTCACCATATGTACCAGAACATATCCCGGGAACATCTTTCTCTCAGCGGTCTTCCTCTGACCTTTGGAATTCAGCTCGGAAACCATCTGAGTAGGTATCCTGACCTCCAGAATAAGATCCTCCAGATGTCTGTTCTTTATCGTATTGTCAAGATCCGTCTTTACCTTATTCTCATATCCGGAATAGGTGTGAACCACATACCAGTGGGCATTGTCCGGGATCTTCTTCTCGTCCGGACCTTCCTCCGACTCACCTTCAGGATCATTTTCCACAGCAGCTTCCGCCGCTTCGTTTTCCACTGTCTCTTCAGCTATATCTTCAGCCTTGTTTTCAGCTATTATCTCAGCCATAGAATCCCTTTCCTTTATTTAAGCAGGAAATCAATCCCGTACAGAACTCCGCGATCAATGATGGCAATAATAGCACCAACGATCACAGATACTATAACAACCGCCGCCGACTGCTTAATAAGAGTCTCGCGGCCGGGCCAGACTATCTTGTGAAATTCTGATTTGAGCCCCTTCCAAAATCCCTGGAGAGCCGATTCATTTCCGCTTCCGTTCGCGGAAGCAGATGTATTCTGACTATCACTCATATCGCTTAATGCCGTTCCTTTCGTATTCAGTGCACTGCGGCCTTACTTAGTCTCCTTATGCAGTGTGTGTGTACGGCAGAATTTGCAGTACTTCTTGATCTCCATCCTTTCAGGATGAGTCTTCTTATCCTTGGTGGTGTTATAATTACGGTTTTTGCATTCTGTGCAAGCAAGTGTAACTCTTGTTCTCATGGCCTGTCGATGTCGCTCCTTTCATCAATCTATAGTATACCGCTTTTAAGAGCGGCATTGGCGAAATAGAAATACACTAAAAAAAGGGCTGTCGCCCTAAGCCGTATTACTATAGCACAGCCCCCTGACGTCCGTCAAGGGGTTTTTTCGGCTCAAAAACCGTAGCGGTCCTGTCTGAAGGTGAGCACAGTCTTCGGATTCTCATTCAGGAGCGATGCCATAAAGGAAAACGAGCTGTTCCCGACAAGCATATTTTTGCATTTACTCATAAGCTGCATATCACGGAAGGCCTTTTCCCCTGAATTTCCCTCTATAAATATGCACTTCCCGGCTTTTCCGAGTCCCATGGTATCCATATGCTCCTTGCAATAGGAGATCTCATCGGAAAAAACAAAAAGGGTCATTTCAGGTTCCCTTTTCAGCATTTCACTGACCATCTGATCATATACCTCATCCGGTGCGACGGCATTGAACTTGGCATAATCGCCCCGCCTTACATGAAGAGAGCAGGAATTTGTCTTTTCTATCTCTTCAAGATAAGCAAGATTTCTTTCCTCATCTATTTCCGGGAAAACAAATTCCTTCTTGAGCTTCCAGCGGATATTCTTATAATATAAAGACTTTATGGCATACCCGTTATAATAAATATCCCCCTCCATATTTACCATCCAGTCCTCGAACTCCTGATCCAGCTGGTCAAGCCTGCCTTCAAAGGGATTCCACTGCTTCCAGTTATTGTACTCGGATATCATGCGGATCTCCACGCCGTTTTCGAGAAGAGTCTGGGGGATACTCTTTCCCTCTCTCTTCAGCCCGATCATATATTCCCATACGTCCTCATCAAAATACCTGCTTAAAAGATTCGGCCGAACACCGAACACCTTTTCAAGCTCGTAGCCGTTATGAACGTCATTCACGAAAAAGAAGGAATCATCAAGATACCACTCATCATCAGGATTTTTTATCTGTCCGTATCTGTAAAATGTATACTGGAACATCTGATTGGCGAGACCGCCGTTTAAAAATACTATTTTCACGCTTTACCCCCGTATTCAAGTCCCGTTCCGCCTGAGACTGATATATTGGCTCCCGGCGAAGGTCATCTCTGTCTGAGATAATCTTAAATCTGCTCTGAAATTATGATCTTAAATTCCGGAAACAGGCTGCAGGGAACAGGTTCCTCAAATGAAACCTGATCCCCCGCTTCTTCATTGTTGTCCGATGCAAAAAAATGAGTGTCAACCGTCCTTGTATCCGGATTGATCACCCAGTACTCCCTCACTCCCGCAGTACGGTATTTGAAAAGCTTTATGCCATAGTCCTTTTCTTTGGTAGAAGGGGATATGATCTCAATGACCAGATCCGGTGCCCCGTGACAGCCCTTATCATCCAGTTTTTCCGGATCGCAGATCACGGATACATCAGGTTCTACATAATTGTAGTCATCGTTATTTAAGAAAACAGCATAAGGAGCCGGCATCACTTTGCAATTACCTCCGTTTTCGCGGATATAATTTCTTAATTCACCAGCAACTGCAATAAGTATCTCCTGATGTATTCCCGTGGGAGCTGCCATATCATACCATACACCATCTATAAGCTCCGCTCTTTCCCCATCGGGAAGCGATATGATATCCTCTACCGTATATCCGGTGTTTTCTTTTGCTGCCACTGATCCCATATATGTCGTTCCCCCTTCCCTGTATTCCTGAAGTATTTGATCTTATTTTATTATAACGTAGCGTCAAAAACAACTAAAAGCTCCCGCTTCCTTCGAAGCGGGAGCAGTTCCCAGGATAACTTAAAACCAATGATAGTTTAGTAGTTATGCATTTTTTAGCCGAGCAGTGACAGAACGCCCTGGTTGCTCTGATTTGCCTGTGCGAGCATTGACTGGCCAGCCTGCTGAAGAATGTTATTCTTCGAATACTGAACCATCTCGGATGCCATATCGGTATCACGGATGGTGCTCTCTGCTGCTGTGGTGTTCTCAACTACGTTGTCCAGGTTCTTGATGGTGTGCTCAAGTCTGTTCTGAACAGCACCGAGTGCAGACCTCCTTGCAGATACAAGCTTAACTGCTGCAGAGATGTTGTCGATGGCTGCGCGGGCTGTTGAAGTGGTCTTAACGCTGATGTAGCCACCACCTGTAGGTCCGTCTGCTCCACCATTCTTCTTTCCGGTAATTCCGGTCTGAGTACCTGTTGTCTCCGCTGTATTAGAAAGTTTGATATCTTTCCAACCATCACCACTATTCCGGTTATCTCCGCTTACCGCACCTATGGGAAGCACGGAACCTGCCTTGATGATAGTTGTTTTACTCCAGTTACCACCCTGTGCAGCATCCTTGGCATCTCCGGTTGATCCTGTTCCGTTGATCTTTACGATGGAACCGTTGTCATTAACGCCATAGTGGTAGTTTTCTACAAGACTCTTATTCGATATTTCATCATTGACACCAACACCGAGTGCAGATGCGCTGATGGAATAGATATTAACAGTAATCCTGTTGTTAGCCTTGTTGTCGGCACCTACCTGAAGTGCGAAGGAAAGGCTTCCGTTCCACTTGGCCTTCTCAGACTTTCCGGCTGCGCTTCCGCTTAAGAGATAGGTCTCATTGAACTTTGTGGTAGTGGCTACACGGTCGATCTCGGTTGAGAGCTGCTTGATCTCGTTCTGAACATCTGCCTTATCGGAAGATGACATCGTTCCGTTTGCAGCCTTAACTGCCAGCTCGTTCATTCTCTGAAGCATATCGTGTACTTCTGTGAGTGCACCTTCAGCTGTCTGTACTGCGCTTATACCATCTTCAGCATTCGTTGAAGCCT